>NZ_JBFUHA010000028.1:0-852 GCF_056402635.1 Sphingomonas sp. P3_C5 | reverse complement strand
TAGGGTCCGGACCCATTAATGGGATTCCCGATTGGGTGTGATTGTGATTCAATGCGTTCTGTGAGGAGGCGTTGGCGATGGCGGATTTCTTCTGGTTTTCGGATGCGCAGTGGGCGCGGATTGCGCCCTTGTTGCCAACCGGCACGCGCGGGATGCCGCGGGTAGATGACCGCCGGGTGCTTTCTGGCATCGTTCATGCGCTGCAAAGTGGTGGGCGCTGGGGCGACTGCCCCGAGCATGTCTATGGTCCGAAGAAGACCCTCTACAACCGCTTCGTGCGCTGGGCCGAGCGCGGTGTGTGGGAGGGCATCTTCAACGCGCTTGCCGGTGCTGAAGGGGTGCCGGATCGGCTGTTCATCGACAGCACCTGCATCAAGGCCCACCGTACCGCCGGCGGCGCAAAAGGGGGGCCTTGGCCAATGGTATCGGCCAGACACGGGGCGGTCGAAACTCCAAGGTCCACGCTCTGTGCGACACCAAAGGCCGCCCGCATGTGCTGATGATAACCCCGGGCAACGTGCATGATATGCGCGTCGCCAAGGATTGCATCGCCGCAGTCCCGCCCTCTGCCGAACTGGTTGGGGACAAAGGCTATTGCAGCAATGAACTGCGCGCCTGGCTCGCTGAGCGCGGCACCCAGGCCGTCATCCCTTCAAAACGCAATCGCAAGGTACAGGTCCCCCACGATCGGGCAATCTACAAACAGCGCAACATCATCGAGCGCATGTTCTGTCGCCTCAAGGACTGGCGACGCGTCGCCATGCGCTTTGACCGCAATATCAAAACCTTCATGGCAACCATCGCCATCGCCGCTACCGTCATATGGTGGCTCTAATGAGTCCGGACCCTAGT
>NZ_JBFUHA010000027.1:0-1180 GCF_056402635.1 Sphingomonas sp. P3_C5 | reverse complement strand
CTAGTCACCTGAATCTAAAGTTCGGTGCATAATGTTTGCTCGGTCTTTTGACAGAAGCGTTTGACGGCGGCGAGGATATCGTCGGCGGATTTGGTCCATCGGAAAGGCTTTGGATTGGCGTTGTGCCGATCGATGAAGCTTCGGATATCGGCTTCGAGTTGGGCTGTGGAAGTGTGGACACCGCGCTGGATTTGCTTGCGGGTGAGTTCGGCGAACCAACGCTCGACCTGATTGATCCACGACGCCGATGTCGGTGTGAAATGGACGTGATAGTGCGGCCTGCGCGCTAACCAGGCCTTGATCATCGGCGTCTTGTGCGTGGCATAGTTGTCCATGACGATATGGACGTCGAGGCCGCCTGGGATATTGCCGTCGATCTGTTTGAGAAAATCGAGAAACTCGGTTGCGCGGTGCCGCTTGTAGCATTTGCCGATCACGGCTCCGGTGGCGACGTCGAGGGCGGCAAACAACGACGTCGTACCGTGCCGGACATAGGTGTTGGTGCGTCGCTCGGGCATGCCGGGCATCATCGGCAGCACGGGCTGCTCGCGGTCGAGCGCCTGGATCTGTGACTTCTCGTCCACACACAGGACCAGGGCATGGGTCGGCGGCGAAAGATAAAGGCCGACAATATCCCTGACCTTGTCGACGAACAGCGGATCGCTCGACAGCTTGAAGGTCTCCGTCCGGTGCGGCTGCAGGCCGAACGCGTTCCACATACGCCGGATCGTCGTATGCGAATGGCCGGCAGACGCCGCCATCGAACGGATCGACCAGTGGGTCGCATCAGCAGGTAGCGTTTGCAGCGTTCGTTCGATCACGGCCGCCACTGCATCGTCGTCGATCGAACGCGGGCGGCCGGATCGCGGCTCGTCTAGCAGACCGTCGATGCGACCGTGCAGAAACCGCCGACGCCACTTGCCGACCATATGTTCACCGACGCCGAGCTCGGCCGCCACCTCCTTGCTTTGCAGGCCATCGGCGCAACGCAAGACGATACGGCAGCGCTCCGACAGTGAGCGCGCTACCCGATGGCGCCGAACCTGCCGCTCCAAATAGCTACGCTCATCTGCCGTCAAAATCAGTGGTTCAACAGCCCGACCACGCGCCATCCCGTTCGCTCCCGTCGTTCAGACAGGATCAGTCTACAATGTAACTTACTTCAGTTCCAGGTGACTAG
>NZ_JBFUHA010000026.1:0-1561 GCF_056402635.1 Sphingomonas sp. P3_C5 | reverse complement strand
CCACCGAGGCTGTGTGAAAACGCCATTTTGAGCAGCGGCGCATTGAGCTGCGGCACGAGCATTCTTACCGCTGCATCTCGGCGATCAGACCGGTTGCTCCCATCAGGGCGATTGCGCGTTTGATGTTATAGGCGAGGACGTGGAGGCTCATCTCGGTAGGGACGTTTCGCAGCGTGCGCGTCTTGAAGTGACTTCGGCCCATCCAGTCCTTGATGGTCCCGAAGACGTGCTCCACGGTTTGTCGTCGGATGCGCATGGCATCGGGCATATGATCGAGCCTGGCCTGCATCGCATCGAGTACATGCTCGTGCTTCCAGCGCCGGATCCGTCGGTGCGGTTCGGGCGTGCAGCGCGGCTTGAACTCGCAAGTCTGGCAGGCCGTCAGGTGACGGTAGAAGAAGATGTCGCCTTCCCGGTTCGCGTAGGTCTGGCCCGGCGTCAGTTCATGCTTTGCCGGACAGACATACAGGTTACGCTCCGCATCGAACCGGAAGTCCTGCTTGGCAAAGTAGCCGCGCTTCACGCCGCTTGAGGTCAGAGGTTTGGGGCAGATCGGGATCACGCCAGTCGCCTCGCACGCAAGGACCTCCTCGCCTGAGAAGTAACCCCGGTCGGCCAGTATCGTCAGATCCTCTACGCCGGTCGCTTCTCGCGCCAGCTTGCCCATGTCAGCAAGCGAACTTCGGTCGTGACCGACGTTTGTTACCTCATGCGCCACGATAATATGGTGATTGGCGTCGACCGCTGCCTGAAGGTTGTAACCGACCTGTCCCGTCCCCTTGCCGGCGCTCGCCATGGCGCGCGCATCCGGGTCGGTCAGTGAGATCTGCCGATCGGGCGCAGCCTCGACCGCCTGCTCCATCGCCTTGAGGTCACGCATCTGTCGGCGAAGCGCCTCAAGCCGCTCGGTAAGTCGGGTCGTGCGAACCTCGGCCACCTCGTTCTCCTGCCGGTCGGCGGTGTCGAGCATGGCCAGATATCGCTCGATGCTCGCATCCACCTGCTCCATCCGACGGCGGATCGCACCCGGCGTGAAGTTCTTGTCGCGCGTGTTGACCGCTCTGAACCGGCTGCCGTCCACCGCCACCGTTCCGCCAGCGATGAGGCCAACGTCACGGCACAATGTCACGAACTGCCGACACGTCGCTTGAATCGCCTCGCCGTTGTCGCGCCGGAAATCAGCAATCGTCTTGAAGTCTGGCGCCAACTTGGCCGTCAGCCACATCAGCTCGACATTGCGACCTGCCTCGCGTTCAAGCCGCCGGCTCGACTGCACCTGGTTGAGATACCCGTAGAGATATAGCTTGAGCAGCATCGCCGGATGATATCCCGGGCGCCCCGTAGACGCTGCATCCTCGAAGCCGAGCCCCGCCAAATCCAGTTCGTCGATGAAGACATCGACCACGCGTACCGTGTTCTCCTCGGACACGTAATCATCAACGCAATCTGGCAAAAGCAGCTTCTGCCGACGGTCACAGCCCTCAATGAAACGTCCCATTCCGGCGCCTCCTGCAACGCCAGAATCATAGCACATCAGGGCGTTTTCACACAGCCTCCACCA
>NZ_JBFUHA010000025.1:0-1760 GCF_056402635.1 Sphingomonas sp. P3_C5 | reverse complement strand
GTGGAGCACGTCTTCGGGACCATCAAGGACTGGATGGGCCGAAGTCACTTCAAGACGCGCACGCTGCGAAACGTCCCTACCGAGATGAGCCTCCACGTCCTCGCCTATAACATCAAACGCGCAATCGCCCTGATGGGAGCAACCGGTCTGATCGCCGAGATGCAGCGGTAAGAATGCTCGTGCCGCAGCTCAATGCGCCGCTGCTCAAAATGGCGTTTTCACACAGCCTCGGTGGAAAGCTGCCGTTAGGTCGATAGGAAGCTATTCGACACCGATTACTGATACGCCACCTATCAAACGCCCTCGTTCTATGAATTCTATCCATGAATGAAGGCAGGATCTAAAAAGCTCTGTATCTATAGTCTCTGACCATTTATCGTCGCTAAACGCCCAATAAATTCGGGTCGTCGCAGCGTTGAAATCGGCAGAAAAATGATACCGGTCCCATGCTCCAGATGAAGATTCACCGGCTATCACCGCCTCAAGCGTGGACATGCCTTGACGCGCATCGTCGATAGCGCACTTGAGGTCCAAACCTCCATCATCACCTAGTAAGTGTGCCAGCGGACGGTCGCCGCCGTCGCAACCGGGTTCGTAGCGACCAATCGCCGGATAAAAAAACCAATAGAACGTCAATTGGTCATCCATAAGGAGGCCCTTGGCTGGTGCATCGGGGCTAACCTCCCACCCTTTTTATAATGACCACAACTGCGGCGGTTGCCGCCTGGCTGCTTCTCCCGAATAACTGCCGGTCGGCTTTTCAGGCCACCCGCCCTGATCGGCGGACCGCGAATGGCTTGATCTGGTGGGAAGCCGCCATTCGGATTCTCGTCGAATTCGTTAGACCACCGGGAGACGGTTGATGTCGAAAATGTCGATCTGCCGCTCTTCAAAGATCGTACTTAGTGCTTCGGGTCCGCTGCGGTCGGCAAAAATCATTTCCGATGCCGAGATGGGGATCGCCATCAGCCATGTAATTGTGCGGCCTTCTAGCTGAAGAGTTTCAGGTCCGTCATTCCAAAGAAAAGGTGAGACGAACATTATGTGCGCCAGAGTTTTTGAAAGGCCATACATTTGGAGCACGTCGTTGTGAATCGCTCCGGGCCCCATCGGCCATGCGTCTTTAATAACGTTGAACGCGCAGGTCGAGAGAACACCTGATAGGTCCGTCGTTGTTGTGCACGCGCCCACAAGTTCAACTCGTAGATCGTTGGCGAATCCGAGGCTGTGCTCGGAAAGGCCTAACGTCCCGACAGCGGTCACACCATCCCACGGGCAGTCTGCACGTGTGGCAATGCCGACCCAATTATCTTCTGGCTCGTCCCAATACCGGGTCACTTTGAGTTGGCCACCACCCCAGGTTCGGGCCAATTCACGGTTCGCCAATTTGGTATGTAGGGAAATCTTATCGTCGCGTCTCATGCACAATCTTCGCATGGGGAACGGATGTCGGCAATTGGGCGAAAGCCGGCAGGCCGCTTTTTATGGGTCTGCGGCCTAGTCACCTGGAACTGAAGTAAGTTACATTGTAGACTGATCCTGTCTGAACGACGGGAGCGAACGGGATGGCGCGTGGTCGGGCTGTTGAACCACTGATTTTGACGGCAGATGAGCGTAGCTATTTGGAGCGGCAGGTTCGGCGCCATCGGGTAGCGCGCTCACTGTCGGAGCGCTGCCGTATCGTCTTGCGTTGCGCCGATGGCCTGCAAAGCAAGGAGGTGGCGGCCGAGCTCGGCGTCGGTGAACCGGCGTCGGTGAAC
>NZ_JBFUHA010000024.1:0-5599 GCF_056402635.1 Sphingomonas sp. P3_C5 | reverse complement strand
TGCCGGACTCACATGAGGAGTTTGTGGTCAAGAGGTTTGCCTATGGCATGTTGGTTCTCCTTGGCTATTTGCGGATGTCAGGTCTGAGCCGTTTGGCATGACGCGGCCGGATTGCCCGACCTGGTCCAACTCACATACGGTCGCCGCGCAGGACGGCTGCACCATGATCCCGCTTGCGACGGGCGAGGCTCAGGCGACGGGACCATTCTTGTTTTCGGCTCTTTAAGGAGCCAGTCCAGCATGCGGTCCGTCCACCTGCATCCGCGAGGACGTGATCAGGTCCTCATGGATCGGTCGATCAGCTAGTCCTGGTGATGGCGCCTTCGATGACAACGCCCGCGGTGACGTATTTCCACAGCGCGACGAGGAGCTTTCGCGCGAGCGCCACGATCGTGGTCTTCTTGTAGCGGCCGCCATTGTGGCTGACACGCGCGTTGAACCACTGGCTGAGCGCGGAGTCGGGCTGATGGCGCAACCAGAGCCAGGCGAGCTGGATCATGGTCGTTCTGAGCCTGGGATTGCCGGCCCTGGACACGCCCTGCTCGCGGTCGACCGTGCCGCTTTGCCAGGGGGGCGGCGCCAGCCCGGCATAGGCGGCCAGCTGCCTTCGGTTGTCGAACTGGCGGAACAGCGCCTCATGCCACAGCACGGTCGTAAACTCGGCGCCGATCCCGGCCAGGTCGAGTAGCATCGCGGTCGGGGCTGATGCGGCACCTCCCGGCCGTGCGGCATCACCCAGTCGAGCGAGCAGGGCATCGCGCTCCGCCTCGACCGCCGCGATCTGCGCGATCAGCAACTCGATCCGGTCGAGCTCGCGGGCGATCTGCGCCTTGATGTGCACCCCCAGCGGCCGGCCGTCGCCGGTCTCCAGCACCTCCAACCGCGCACGCCGGTTGCGGCGCAGCGGCTCATAGCCGCTGATCCCTTGCGAGTAGAGCAGTCCCTTGATGCGATTGACGTGCGTCAGCCGCTCGGCGACCAGCGTCTTGCGCTCCCGGCTCAGCCGGCGCTCGTCCTCCTGCTCGGGGCTGGGCGCCCGCACCATCGAGCAAACCCGCGGCTCGCCCCGCTTCCAGGCCAGCAGCGTGCGCAACAGCGCCTCTCCGTCGATCCGGTCGGTCTTGGCGCGCCGGCGATGGCGCGACACCGCGATCGAGGCCGGATCGACGATATGGCTCTCGATCCCCTCGGATCGTCCGCCGCAACGACGTGCTTCGACATCTTCTCCCCGCCACCCGGCGACAGGCTCGTCACCAGCCATTTCGAGCGCGACAGTTCCAACGACACGAAAATTGCGCCAAGATCATAACGGATAGTGGTCGCCGGCTCGGCCCGGCATTCTGCTCGCTGCATGATCGCCTCCAGAGATTGGTCTGCAACCTCACTCTGGCAGAGCGGCGGTCGCTATCCACTCCCCATGGGATCTTGTTCCGGCATCCATGTTTCCGCAGGAGCTTCAACCGTTGCGTACGCGGAACCGTGGACCCCGGAACAAGTCCGGGGTGACGGTTGGTTTAACCTAATCGAACTCGACTCTAGCGTTTGACCCGGCCGGCGCCTCAGGCTAATCCGCCATATATTGAACATCAGTTTCATATTATAGAACAGACGGAGGATTTGGGGGATGGCCGCACTGACGCACGACGTTCCGCGCGACGCGGTGCTGCAGGCGATCGGCAAGCTGATCGACAATCTCGTCAACCTCAAGGACGAGAGCGGCGAATTCCTGCTGCGCCTCGCCGACGGACGGGTGATCGACACCAAGGGCTGGAACGACTGGGAGTGGACTCACGGCATCGGCCTGTTCGGCATGTACCGCTATTACGAACAGACCAATGACGCGCGGGCGCTGGAGATCATGCTGCAATGGTTCGCTGACCGTTTCGCGGCGGGCACGCCGACCAAGAACATCAACACCATGTCGCCCTTCCTGACGCTCGCCAATCTCTACGAGGAGACCGGCGACCAGAGCTATCTGCCCTATCTCGACAGCTGGGCCGAATGGCTGATGGACCCGGCCGGCCTGCCCAAGACCGAAGAAGGCGGCTTCCAGCATATCGTCTTCAACGACGAGAACCCGCAGGAACTGTGGGACGACACGCTGATGATGTCGGTGCTGCCGCTCGCGCGGATCGGACTGCTGCTCGATCGGCCGCATTATGTCGAGGAGGCCAAGCGCCAGTTCCTCGTCCACATCAAATATCTGACCGATCGAGAGACCGGCCTCTGGTATCATGGCTGGACCTTTGACGGCCGGCACAATTTCGCGGGCGCCTTATGGGCACGGGGCAATTGCTGGGTGACGATCGCGATCCCCGAAATCATCGAGATGCTCGATCTCGAACCCGGCGACGCGCTCCGCACTTTCCTGATCGACACGCTCGAGGCGCAGGTGAAGGCGCTCGCGAAGCACCAGGATGCGAGCGGATTGTGGCACACGCTGATCGTCGATCCGAGCAGCTATCTCGAAGCCTCGGCCACCGCGGGCTTCGCCTATGGCATCCTGAAGGCGGTGCGGAAGCGCTATCTGCCGGCCGAATATGAAGCGGTCGGCATCCGCGCGATCCGGGCCGTCCTGGCCAATATCGATGAGGCCGGCGAGCTCAAACAGGTGAGCTTCGGCACTGCGATGGGCGACACGATGCAATTCTACAAGGACATCCCGCTGACCTCGATGCCTTATGGCCAGAGCCTGGCGATCTGCGCGCTGGCCGAGTTTCTGCGAACCTATATCTGACCCCATGATCCCGCGCCGCAAGTGCGGGGCAATCGAGAGGAAGCCGATGGCCACCGTCGCATCCAGCCAGCCCCCGGCGCGCCAGGTCCGATGGTTCAACTATCTGGCGTACGGCTCGAACGACGTGCTCGGCGCCGGCTCGATGGCGGTGATCAGCACCTGGGTGCTGATCTTCTACACGAGTTTCTGCGGCCTGTCGGCGGCACAGGCGACGATCATCTTCGGCGTCGCGCGCGTGCTCGATGCGATCACCAGTCCGCTGATCGGCTATACCTCGGACAATCTCGGCCGCAGCTGGCTGGGCCGCAAATTCGGGCGGCGGCGCTTCTTCATCCTCGCCGCGATCCCGCTCCTGCCGAGCTTTGCGCTGATGTGGGTGGGCGGACAGAGCTTCGCTTATTACCTCGTCACCTATGTGCTGTTCGAGATGGTCTATGCGATGGAGATCATCCCCTATGAAACGCTCGCCGCCGAAATGGCGACCGACTATCGCACCAAGGCCAAGCTCGCCGGATCGCGGATCCTGTGCGGCCAGATCTCGGCGATCGGCGCGGCTTTCCTGCCCGGCTGGCTGATCGCGCGGCTCGGCCCGGATTCGCCCGACACCTATCTCTATATGGGGATCATCTTTGCCGGGCTGTTCATGCTCGCGGCGGGGCTGCTCTACACCTTCAGCTGGGAGCGCGCCCGCCCCGCCGGGCTCGAAGAGGCGGTGGTGGAGCGCAAGAGCGTCGGCGACGCGTTCAAGGACCTTTACCGCAACCTGTTCTCGACGCTGCGCATCCGTGCCTTTCGGCTGCACCTCGGCATGTATCTCGGCGGCTATATCAGCCAGGATATCTACAATGCCGCCTTCACCTATTTCGTGATCTTCGCGCTCGCCGGGTCGACCGCGATCGTCGCCAATCTGGTTGGGGTGACCTATGCCGTCCAGCTGATCGCGGTCGCGCTGGCGATCAATTTCGCGCTGCGACTGTCCCCCGGCATCGCCTATCGGCTGGCGGCGCTGAGCTTCGGCAGCGGCGTCATCCTGTTCATCGCCATGTATGCGGCGGGCTATACCGCGACGAGCGCGATCTTCTGGGTGCCGGTGGTGTTTGCCGGGCTTGGCCGCGGGGCGCTCAACTACATCCCCTGGGCGACCTATAATTACATGGCCGATGTCGACGAGATCGTCACCGGCAAGCGGCGCGAAGGCGCCTTTGCGGGGGTGATGACCTTTGTGCGCAAGATGTCGCAGGCGCTGGCGGTGATCCTGGTCGGGCAGGTCATGCAGGCCTCGGGCTTCGTCTCCAAGGCGAGCGTCCAGAGCCCGGTGGCGATTACCGCGATCGTCTCGGTGCTGGGGCTGGGCACGGTGGCGATGCTGCTGTTCGGCGTCTTTGTCTCGATGCGCTTCCGGCTCGATCCACGCACCCATGCCGTGCTGATGGCCGAGATTGAGCATTTTCGCAGGAGCCCGGACGCGGCGCCCACGTCACCCGAAGCGCGGGAGATCGTCGAGGATCTCTCCGGCTGGCGCTATGAGGCGCTCTGGGGGCGGAACAACGTGGCCTGAGCTTCGCGCCTTTTCGAGTATTGCGCAGTCCTCGCTCCAGGAAATGTCATGCGACCGCTGACATTTCCGGCTGTACAATGATTGGTACAGATTCGCTGACAGACCAGGCCGCGTCTCAAGCCGCCAGGCTGTTGCCGTAACCGATGACAATCGTGGCCAGCACCAGCAGGCCGACGCCGCTCCAGACCATCAGGCGCAGCCCTGGGGCTGCATCCCTCCACTCGCGGAACGCGAAGCCCCAGAGCGTGCCGAAGATGATGATCGAAGCCATGTGCAGCGTCCAGGACGAGAAGCCGAAGCGTCCCATCTGGCTTTCGCCCATGGTGTAGAAGAAGAACTGGAAATACCAGGCGGTGCCCGCCACGGCGCAGAGCAGGAAATTGGCGAGCAGGGGCGCGCCGACCGCATCGCCGCCACCGGTCCATTGGTTCGCGCTGCGGTTCTTCACGATCAGCCATGCGCACCACGCCGCGTTGGTGAGGAGGCCACCGAACATCACCAGGCACAGGACCGGCAGGCCGGCCCAGAGGCGGCCGGTCCCAGCCGCCTCCGACAGCTTCTTGATCGGTTCGCCCGCGGCGAGCCCGAAGGCGAAGCAGGATGACATGATCCCCGAAAAGATTGCGACCGCGATGCCTTTGCGGAACGCGAACTCGGCGACGGTCTCCGCCTTCTGCTCGGCGCTGAGCGCTGCGTCCTTGCGCGCGCCGGCAATGGCCACGACGATAATGCCCGCCATGGTGATCGCAAGCCCGAGCAGGATGATGTTGCCGCTCGGCGTATCGAGCAGCTTCGCAGCGAAATCGCCCTGGAAGATCGGCGGGATCAGGGTGCCGAACACGGTGCACAGCCCGAGCACCACCGCCATGCCGAGCGACAGGCCGAGATAGCGCATGGTGAGGCCGTAGGTCAGCCCGCCGAAACCCCAGAGGATGCCGAAGACGATCGGCCAGACGATCACGTGCGTTGGCGCCGCGCTGAGCACGCCGAGCAGGTCGTGTGTCTGGATCGAGGCGAAGAACCAGGGCGCGAGCAGCCAGGAGAAGATGCCGCCGGTGAGCCAGTAAATCTCCCACGACCAGCGCTTCACCGCGCGATAGGGGACGTAGAAGCTGGCCGAGGAAAGCCCGCCGAGCCAGTGGAAGAGGACGCCGAGCAGCGGGTTGGGGTTCATGATGTTCTCCTGAGAGCGATACTCGGAGGCAAAGCAGACTTCAGCCCCTCCCCTTCAGGGGAGGGGTTAGGGGTGGGGGCGCGCGTCTGCGCGCTCAAGAAGACTCGTCGCCAAGATCGAAGCGGAGCGG
>NZ_JBFUHA010000023.1:0-7218 GCF_056402635.1 Sphingomonas sp. P3_C5 | reverse complement strand
CCCCCACCCCCTACCCCTCCCCTGAAGGGGAGGGGCTGATGGGGCCTCACGCGGCGCGCTAAACATCCAACCCGAGCCGGTAGATGCGGTTGGCGTTKCGGGCGAACAGGGCGCGTCGGTCATCTTCGCTGAAATCGGCGACCGCATCGGCCAGCGCGCCAAGGGTCGTGTCGAAATCGGCGAACAGCCGGTCGGTCGGGAAATTGCTCGCCATCATCGCGCGGCCGGTGCCGAAGATGTCGATCGTCTCGCGCACACGGTCCCGGACCGCCGCCGTGTCGAACGGGCGATAGACAAAGCCGAGACCGGAGATCTTGATCGAGACATTGGGCAGCGCGGCCATCGTCTTCATCGCCATGCGCCAGCTTTCGTCACCGTCGACACCGAGGCCGGCATGATCGATGATCACCGCCGTTTCGGGGTGCCGCTCGATGAGCCGGGCGAGCTCGGCAAACTGGGTGGGATAGGCCTGGAGATCGAACGACAGGCCATATTTCGACAGCAACGCGAAACCGCGCTCCCAGGCGGGATCGAGCGTGATGTCGCGCGGGATATAGGTGCGGTTCGGGTCCTGGTGCCAGCTGATGATATGGCGAATGCCGCGCACGTTGGGTCGCTGGGCGTGTTCGGAGAGCAGCGCCTCGACGTGCGGATCGTCGAGTGCCGCGTTGGCGATGATGCCATTGGGCATGCCGTGCGCGTCGGCCATGCCCTGCAGCCAGTCGGTTTCGGCGAGCGGATTCTCGGCGCCGGCATCGAGGTGGACGAAGCCAACCACATTCCAGTTCGCCGCCTCGGTGAGATAGTCGTCGAGCAGCTGGTTGCGGGCGATCGATTCGGTGTTGCCGTTCGGGCCCGCGTCACGGAAGGGCGGCGAGAGCCATGCATAACGATCCCGGGCGAGATCCCAGAGATGGACATGGGCATCGATGAACGGCAGCGCGTGCATTCTCGTCCTCCCCTTCGTGCCGGGGTTTGCCGGTCACGATTCACGATATCGTCGGTGATCAGAAGGTCGTCCGTCCTCCGGACGTGTCGAAGGTGGACGCGGTGGTGAAGCTGCATTCCTCGGATGCCATGAAACAGACCATGGCCGCGGTCTCTCGGACATCGCCGAGCCGGCCCATCGGGATCTTGGCGAGCATATATTCGACCTGGCTCGGTGGCAGCTGATCGAGGATCGGGCTGTCGAAAGTCGCCGGCGTCACTGCGTTGGCGATCACACCGCGCGTCGCCAGTTCCTTGCCGAGCGATTTGGTGAAGCCGATCACCCCCGCCTTGGATGCGGAATAAGCCGAGGCGTTGGGATTGCCCTCCTTGCCAGCGACTGAGGAGACATTGACGATCCGGCCATAACCGTTCGCCACCATGTGCGGCACGACCGCGCGGCAGCAATAGAACAGGCCGTTGAGGTTGACGTCGATCACGCTCAGCCAGCTGTCGATCGGATAGGCATCGACCGGGGCGGTCGCGCCGGTGATGCCGGCGGAGTTGACGAGGATGTCGATCCGCCCGAGCAGGCGGAGGCTTTCCGCCGCTGCGCGCTCCACGGCGGCGTTGTCGGCGACGCTTAAGGGGATGGCGGCGACCGCGCCGACAGCCACCTTCGCTTCACTCACCCACTCGGCGTGGAGATCCCAGAGGATGACACGTCCACCCTCGGCGACGATGCGGCGGGCGACCTCACGGCCAAGCCCCGATGCACCGCCGGTGACGATTGCTGTCCGCCCGTCGAATCGGCCCGCATAGAGTGTCACGAGGCGGATGCCCCTTGGCGATGCCAGGCGACGACATCCTGGCGCTGATCGCCAAGCTTCTCGATGCCGAGGGTGACGACATCGCCCGCTTTCAGGAACCATGGCTCGGGCTTCTGCCCCATGCCGACGCCGGGCGGAGTGCCGGTGGAGATGATGTCGCCGGGTTCGAGCGTCAGGAACTCGCTGAGATAGGAGACGAGCTTGGCGATGCCGAAGATCATCGTCTTGCTGCTGCCGTCCTGGACGCGCTTGCCGTTGACCTCGAGCCACATGCCGAGATTCTCGGGGTCACCGACCTCATCAGCGGTGACCAGCCAGGGGCCGACGGGTCCGAAGGTGTCGCAGCCCTTGCCCTTGTCCCAGGTGCCGCCGCGGTTGAGCTGGAAATCGCGCTCCGAGAGATCATGGATGGTGCAGTAACCGGCGACATGGTCGAGCGCTTCGGCCTCGGTGACATAGGAGGCGCGGCTGCCGATGATTACACCGAGCTCGACCTCCCAATCGGTCTTCACCGATCCGCGCGGGATCATCACCGTGTCGTTCGGCCCCTGCAGGCAGGAGACCGCCTTGGTGAAGAAGATCGGCTCGGGCGGAATCGGCATGTTCGATTCAGCGGCGTGATCGGCATAGTTCAGGCCGATCGCGAGGAATTTGCGCGTACCCGCCACCGGGACGCCAAGGCGGGGCGATCCCTCGACCAGCGGCAGCGAGGCTGGATCGAGCGCCGCGAGCTTTGCAAGGCCTGCGGGCGAGATCTCAGCCGCGCCGAGATCGGCGACATGGCCGGAAAGATCGCGAACACGCCCTTCGGCATCGAGCAGGCCGGGCTTTTCCTGGCCCACCGGGCCGTAACGCAGCAATTTCATCAGATGTGAATCCTCAACGGGTATAAGGTCGGTGGAGCGCGATATCGCGGTTGAGCTCAACACCGAATCCAGGTTTATCGAGCGCCGAGGCGCGGATACGGCCATTTTCCGGGATCGGCTCGCCGAGCAGTTGCGGATGGAACATCGGCACGACCTTGTCGGCCTTGGGCGCCATCATCAGGAACTCAGCGAACGGGCTGTTATGGCGCGTGATCACGAAATGGTAGGAATAGACCGATGAGCCATGCGGCACGACGAGCTTGCCGTGCGCATCGGCCAGCGCCGAGATCTTGAGCAACTCGGTCACGCCGCCGCACCAGCCGACATCGGGCTGGATGATGTCGCAGCAGTCCATTTCGAGCAGCATGCGAAAGCCCCAGCGGGTCGCCTCATGCTCACCAGTGGTGACGAGCATGCCTTTGGGCACGTTGCGCTTGAGTTCGGCATAGCCCCAATAATCGTCGGGGCTGATCGCTTCCTCGATCCATTTGAGGCCGCACTCGTGCGCGCGCGTCGCGAGCCGCGTCGCGTAATTCACATCGAGTGCCATCCAGCAATCGAGCATCAGCCAGAAATCATCACCGCATTTTGCACGCATATCGGCGAGTGCGGCGATGTTCTTGTCGAGCCCCTCCTCGCCCTCGGCAGGACCATGATGGAGCGGCAGCTTGCCGCCGATGAACCCCATCTGCTTTCCCAGATCGGGCCGGGCGCCGGTCGCGTAGAATTGCAGCTCGTCGCGCACCGCGCCGCCGAGCATGTGATAGACCGGTTCCTGCCTGAGCCGCCCGAGCAGATCCCAGAGCGCCAGATCGACCCCCGAGATGGCATTCACCACCAGTCCCTTGCGGCCATAATATTGAGTCGAGAAATACATCTGGTCCCAGATCTTCTCATACTCGGCCGGATCGCGCCCTTCGAGGAAGCGGGCGAGATGCTTTTCGACGATATAGGCCGCAGGCTCGCCCCCGGTCGTCACCGCGAAACCGATCGTGCCGTCATCGGCCTCGATCTCCACCACCAAAGTGCCGAGCACGTTGATGCCGAAGCTGCGCCGCGACTGGCGATATTCCGGATAGCGGCTCATCGGGGTCGCGATATGATCGTCGATCCAATGGCCGTCGCCCTGATCGTGATAATCCGCGCCGCCGCCGCGAACGACAAAGGCGCGGACATGTTTGATGCGGGGAAATGTCATGCCGGCTCCACGACAGGCGAAGAGGCGTGGCCATGCAAGGCTATAGGCACCGCGTACCAGTATTTGGTACGGCGTCGCACTGCCGTCAGCGGATCAGATTGCACTGCGCCCTACCCCTCTCACGATATTACCACTTGCAAAATTCCATATAATGGGAAAGAATATTATTAGATGAGAAACGCTACGTCAAATGCTGATTTCGCCAGCGATGCCAAATCGCAGCCCGGCAGCCAGACATTGCTGCGCGGACTGGACGTGATCGACGCGGTCGTCGACGGGCCGATCATGCTGGCGGATCTGGCGGCCAGGCTCGGCCTGACGCGCTCGACCACGCACCGGCTCGCCACCGCGCTGATCGACCGGCGCTATCTGACCTTCGTGCCACGGCTCGGCTATCATTTCGGGCCAAAGCTGCTCGAGCTCGGCTTCCTCGCCCAGCAGCAGACCGATGTCGTCCAGGTCGCCCGCCCGCATCTCGAACAGCTCGCCGCCGCCACGGAGGATACGGTCCATCTCGGCGTACTCGACAATGAGCGGGCGCTTTATCTCGACAAGATCCCGGGCCGCCGGCGAGTCGAGATCAGCAGCCGGGTCGGCGATCGCCAGCCGCTTACGTCGACTGGCCTGGGCAAGGCGCTGCTGCTCGACGACGATGCAGGCCATTGGCGCAAATTGTTCGACGAGGACCGCGCTGCCGGCGCACCGCAGGCCGATTACGCGGTCTGGGAAGAGCGGATGCGCAATTATGTCCAGGTCGGCCGTGCCTTCGATCTCGAAGAGAATGAGGATCTGATCCGCTGCGTCTCCGCGCCGATCCGCGATGTGAGCGGCCGGATCGTCGCTGCGCTCAGCGTGTCGAGCGCCGCGCAATATATGGCCGACGAGCGGATGCAGGCATTGTCTGACGATGTGCGCGGCACCGCGATGGCAATCAGCCGGGATCTCGGCTGGTCGGAAGGCGTCGCGCGCAAACCCGTATCAAAGTCTCGCAGATAAGGAACGCAGGTGGGATTGCTCGAAGGAAAGACCGTTCTGGTCACTGGTGCTTCAGCAGGAATCGGTCGCGCGGCCGCAATCGGCGCGGCGCGCCACGGTGCCGATGTCGCGATCAACTATCTGCACGATGATGCGGGCGCGGCCTCCTGCGTTGCGGAGATCGAGGCGCTCGGCCGCCGCGCGATCGCGGTGCACGGCGATGTCGCCGATCCCGAAACCGCCAGAGCGTTTGTCGCGGCAGCGGTCGACGCCTTCGGCAAGGTCGATGTGTTCGTCAACAATGCCGGCATCTGCCCGTTCCACGCCTTTCTCGACATGCCGGCCGAGACGTTCGAGCGGACGATGCAGGTCAATCTTCACGGTGCCTATTACATGGTCCAGGCGGCGGCGAACCAGATGGTGGCGCAAGGCCATGGCGGCGCGATTATCGCGGTCTCGTCGATCTCGGCTTTGGTCGGCGGCGAATATCAGACGCATTACACGCCGACCAAGGCGGGGGTGCATTCGCTGATGCAGTCGGCCGCGATCGCGCTCGGCAAGCACGGCATTCGCTGCAACTCAGTGCTGCCGGGCACGATCCTGACCGACATCAACAAGGAGGATCTCGCCGATCCGGCCAAGCGCGCGTACATGGAGACCCGTGTGCCACTTGGGCGATTGGGGCAGCCCGACGATCTCGCGGGGCCGATCATCTTCCTCGCCTCCGATCTTGCAAATTACGTCACCGGGGCGGCTCTGCTCGTCGACGGCGGCGCCTATGTGAATCTGCAATAGGCGAGACGTGACCAGCATCGCGATCATCGGCGCCGGCGCGATCGGGGGCACGATCGCTGCGTGGCTGGCCCAGTCTCCCGGCCACGCCGTAACGCTGTGCGTGCGGACGCCGCTCACCGATCTCGAAATCGAAACGCCCGATGGCCTGATCCGCGCTAGCCCGCGCGTCATATGCGACCCGGACGTCGCCGAGCCAGTTGACTGGATCCTCGCGGCAACCAAGGCCTATGACAGCGCTGCCGCCGCAACCTGGTTCCCCCGGCTGGCACGGCCCGACACGTTCATCGCCGTGCTCCAGAACGGGGTCGAACATCGCGAGCGCTTCCGCGATTTCGCGCCCGCTGACCAAATCCTTCCAGCGATCGTCGACATACCCGCTGAGCGCAGCGCGCCCGGGCGGATCCGCCAACGCCGCACCGGCTCGATTCTTGTCCCCGAGGGTGCCGCCGGCAGCGCTTTCGCCGCTCTGTTCACCGGAACGCCGATCGCGGTTGCCACCACGCCCGATTTTGTGACCGCTGCCTGGCGTAAGCTCGCCGTCAATTGCGCCGGAATCGTCAACGCGCTGACATTGCGGCCGGCCGAAGTGGCGAACGATCCCGCGATCGCGGACGTCATGCGCGGGCTGGTCGCCGAATGCGTCGCGGTCGGCCGCGCCGAGGGCGCCGACATGCCCGACTCGCTGCCCGACACGGTCGTCGCCGGCTATCGCGCCGCAGCCCCGGACTCGATCAACTCGATCCACGCCGATCGCCTTGCCGGCCGGCCAATGGAGATCGACGCCCGCAACGGCGTGATCGTAAGGCTCGGCGAACGCCACGGCATCCCAACCCCATATAACCGCATGGCGGCAGCGGTGGGCCAATCACTGAGGTGACCGGCTGATCGGTACTACGTCGTGCACTCATAAACGACCGCTTCGGCACGATGGCCCGAACGGCCGACATTGGTGGAGAGCGGACGCTAACTCGAGGGCTCGCCAGTGTACCAATCAGGCTTAGGATGCTCTTGCCCGAACCAGCCCCAGTCGTTCAGTGTTTCAACAAAGTGCCGGCGGCTATATTTGCGATAGCCGTCGCCCAATTCCGAGTGCCAAAGCTTTGCTTCGCGTAAAGCCGGGCGGACCATCCGCCTCGACTTGGAGCTGAGCACGACCGCGCCCGTCGGCGAGCCGAAGTCGGGAATGAATGCCTCACACCAAATTGGGGTCGGTCCAGTCGTTTCCACGCGATATGGTGCGACCACGGCAATGCCGAGGTCTTTCGAAGCTTCGAGCCATGCCGCTGTAATTTTCTCGTTTAGGTCACTCATCGCTATTCGGTCTGGTTGGGATCAGCTGAAAGTGGTGGAGGCTGTGTGAAAACGCCCTGATGTGCTATGATTCTGGCGTTGCAGGAGGCGCCGGAATGGGACGTTTCATTGAGGGCTGTGACCGTCGGCAGAAGCTGCTTTTGCCAGATTGCGTTGATGATTACGTGTCCGAGGAGAACACGGTACGCGTGGTCGATGTCTTCATCGACGAACTGGATTTGGCGGGGCTCGGCTTCGAGGATGCAGCGTCTACGGGGCGCCCGTGATATCATCCGGCGATGCGTCTACGGGGCGCCCGGGATATCATCCGGCGATG
>NZ_JBFUHA010000022.1:0-14154 GCF_056402635.1 Sphingomonas sp. P3_C5 | reverse complement strand
CATCGAGCCCCGATCGGCGCTGCCCCACCCCTAACCCCTCCCCTGAAGGAGAGGGGCTGAAGAAGCCCGACCTAAACCGCTTTCCCGGCGGCCAAAATCCGCGCCAGTGGGTTCGGTTCAGGCTCCGCCACCTTGAACAAGGTATTCACATCGCGGTGGTTGAACGGCTCTTCCCGGCCGCGCACCGTCAGCGTGGTATCGATCGCGTAGCTCCAGGAACCGTCAGCGTTGAAGTCGATCTCGATCCGATAGGCATCAGTACGAAAGGCATGTTCGAGGAACGCAGTCGAACAGATGCCATATTCGGTCTGGCCGCGCGTGGCGGTCAGCACAAGCTTCATATCGTCGGAAGATGCCTGCCCCGAAGCGATCGCGACCTGCCCACGAGGGATGGCGATCGTCTGGAGCACCAGCCCGGTCGCCGGCTCCCAGAGCCAATAGCCGACCTGATCGTGGAAGGTGATATCCTCCTCGGGCGTGTTGATATGGATATGGTAGCGCAGGCCGTAGAAAAGCTGCGGGCCATTGGCCTGCGGATCGATCGGCTCGAAGGTGATTCGCTCGCGAAAGGCGCGGCGCTCCGGGCCATCGGCCTTCGGGTTGAGATCGACACCTTCCTTGCCTTCCCAAATGCCCGCCAGTCGCCGCAACGGTCCGAGATTGGCAAGCGTGTCGGGATCGACATCGCTCGGCTCAGTGTAGATGTCCGCCGGAAAAATGCTCATGCGCTAGCCCCAATGCCGAAATCTGTTGTCGAACGTGCCGTCAGGTCACCAGCCCCAGGGGCGTTCGCGAAACCATTTCGTGATGACGTATTTCGTGCCGCTGCGCACTTTCATGCCGTGATGGAGAGTCGCGGCATTGAGCGATCCGTCAGGCCGGCGATTGTCCCATGCCAGCAGCTTGCCGGTTTCGGGCTGGACGATCTTGTCGATCGCCTTGAAGCGGGTCGCGCCGCCCGCATCAGGCTCGTTGAGATAGATCATCACCGTCCAGGTGCGGTTCCCCGCCACCCCGCAATAGCGCTCATAATCGACGCCGGCCGGCTCGAAATAATCGGTATGCTGTTTGAACTCCTGCCCGACCGCATAGCGCTGGCCCTGCATCGGCTCGCCATAAATGCCGTCCAGCCCGGTCAGGTCGAGGATCGCGTTCTCGACCGCCGCGACGACCGGATCATTGCTGTCGAGATCGCAGGTCTCGCTGGTGCGATAGGTCGGGTCGCCATTATGGTCGGACAGGGTCGAGGGCCGTCGGATCGCATCGATCCGGTCCCGCACCGCCTGGCAGGTCTCGGCGGTGAGGAAGCTGCGGCGGAGGAACAGGGTGAGCTTGGGGCTCGGCACCCGCTGGATGCCCGGGGTCGCCGCGAGACGCGCGACCACGTCATGGGAGGGCTGGCCGGAGCCGAAATTCGGGCGGAGGGTGGCGGAGTCGGCGGTGTCGGTCATCGGCGCGGTTTCTGCCAAAGCCCGGGACGATTGGCCAGCCCGTTGGCCGGCGCTCCGGGCGGCGTCGCGCGAAACGTCTCGCAAGCTTCACAGCTTCGACGTACGACTGTAACTATCGATCCCTAGCACCGCGGCGATCGGGGATTTTTTGCGAATGCGTTTGGTATTGGATGCGCGGGCACGAGCGCTGTTGCGGCGGCTGCCTCGCACCAACGTCTATTCGGCGCTCGAGCTGCTGTTGCTGGCTGGGCTTGCGGTGCAATGCGCGCGGCTGTTCTGGGTGCTGGCAACGCCGGTCGGGCCGCTCGGCGCCTGGCAGCCGGTCCAGCCCGGCTTCAACGGGTCGCCCACGGCCATGCTGCAGGGCTTCGATCCCTTTTTCCGGCTGAGCGGCGGCGATGGCAAGACGACGGTCGTCACCTCGCTCCAGCTTACCCTGTTCGGCACGCGCACCAATGAGGCGACCGGCGCCGGATCGGCGATCATCGCTGGTCCTGACGGCGTGCAAACGAGCTATGCCGTCGGCGACGAGATCAGCCCCGGCATAAAGCTCAAAGCGGTGGCGTTCGATCATGTCATCATCGATCGCGGCGGCGCTGAGGAAAATCTGTTTATCGACCAGAGCGGTGCAGTCGTGCCGGTCTCGCCGCCGCCCGCGACCGGGCCGTCCTTGTTCTCCAATCCGCCGCCGCCTTCGGCCGGCAAGGGCATTGCCCCGGCGCAGCTCCGCACGGATATTGGTTTCATCCCGCGGGTCGATGGCGGCCGGATCAGCGGCCTCACTGTCCGCCCCCTTGGCTCGGGCGCCATGTTCCGTCAGGCTGGCTTGCGCGAAGGCGATGTCATAACGGCGATTGGCGGGCGCGCCGTCACTGGCCAGAATGATTTCGAGCAACTCGCAGGCTCGGTCGGCAAGGGTGGCAGCGTGCCCGTCACCGTCGAACGCGGCAACCAGACCCTATCCCTCACGATCACGATTGCGGGCCAATGAAGAAACTGATCCTCGCCTCGGCACTCGCCCTGGCGCTTGCCGGCCCGCTCGCGGCGCAGACCACCATGAATGTCCGCGACGCCGATATCCGCGCCTTCATCGCCGATGCCGCGAAGGTGACGGGGCGCACCTTCATCATCGACGCCCGCGTCCAGGGCAAGGTGACCGTCGTCACTGACCGCCCGCTCTCGCGATCCGAATATTTTGAGGTGTTCCTCTCGACCCTGCGCGCCAACGGGCTGGTTGCGGTGCCGACTGCGAACGGTGCCTTCCGCATCCAGCCGACCGACAATGCAGCCTCGCAGCCGGGGCGGATCGGCTCGCGCGGCGCCGCGCGCAACAGCTTCGTCACTGAGATCGTCCGCCTGCGCTCGATCGACGCAGCCTCGGCGCTCGATACGGTGCGGCCGCTGGTCAGCGCACAAGGATCAGTCACCGCCAATCGTGGCGGCAACTCCATCGTGATCGTCGATTTTGCCGACAATATCCGCCGCGTGCGCGAAGTGCTGCGCCAGATCGACACCGACAATGCCTCGACTCGCGTGATCGCGCTCAAGAATGCCGGCGCCCGCGAGATCGCGACAGCGCTGCAGGCGCTGGCCGGGCAGGGCGGCACAGGAGCCGGGCAGGGGGCGGCCGCCAGCAGCCAGGGGGTCAGCGTTGTGGCGATCACCAGCTCGAACTCGGTGGCGCTCCGCGGCGACCCTTCTTCTGTCGCACGCCTAGCTGCGGTCGCTGAAGACCTTGATCGCCGGGCGAAGAACGGCACCGAGATCAAGGTGATCTTCCTCGAAAATGCCGATGCCGAGCAACTCCTGCCAGTCCTCCAGCAGCTTGTCGGCCAGCAACCGACTCAGCCCGCGCCGACGCAGGCGCTCTCGAAGTCCAATTTCGGCGGCACTGGCAACGATACCCAGTCGAACACCATGGCCCAGGCCGCACCCCAGCCGGTGGCGACATCGTCATCCAGCGCCACGACCGGCCAACCGGCGGTCACCGCCGAGGGTGGCCGCACCGCATCCGTCGTTACCCGTTTTGCCGGCGCCAACGCGATCGTCATCGCAGCGCCCGCCGAGGTCCAGCGCCAGCTTGCTGAGGTCGTGCGCCAGCTCGACACGCGGCGCGAACAGGTGCTGGTCGAGGCGATCGTGGC
Organism: Sphingomonas sp. P3_C5; assembly: GCF_056402635.1. NCBI lineage: Bacteria > Pseudomonadati > Pseudomonadota > Alphaproteobacteria > Sphingomonadales > Sphingomonadaceae > Sphingomonas > Sphingomonas sp. P3_C5. The sequence continues at coordinate 10,559 of NZ_JBFUHA010000022.1, read as the reverse complement.
TGAGGTCTCGGACGCGACCGCGAGCAAGCTCGGCGTCCAGTTCCTGCTTGCGGGCTTGCCCGGCAGCGGCGTGCCGACTTTCGCGACGAGCTACAGCAACTCGGCGCCCAATCTGCTGACGATCGCAGGCGCAATCGGCGCCCGGAAGCTCGCCACGACGACCACCACCGTGAACGGCACCACTACCGTCACTACCACGAACAACACAGTCAGCGATACGCTTGCGCAGTCGGCGATCAGCTCGATCCTCGGCGCCTCGGGCGGCTTTGGCGGCGGGGCGTTCAATATCGGCAAGGATGCGATCTTCGGGACGATCATCAACGCGGTGAAGTCCGACACCACCTCGAACCTGCTCCAGGCGCCCTCACTGACCACCCTGGACAACCAGGCGGCGCGGATTCTCGTCGGTCAGGAAGTGCCGGTCACTACCGGCCAGGCGCTCAGCAGCAATTTCGACAATGCCTTTCGCACCACCCAGCGCGAGAATGTCGGCATCCAGCTCGAAGTGAAGCCGCAGATCAACTCAAGCGGCACGATCAAGCTGTTCCTGCACCAGCAGGTAAGCTCGATCGCCGGGCCGGTGTCGAGCGACAATAGCGACCTGATCCTCAACAAGCGTGAGGTCGAGACCACTTTGACCGTCGATGACGGCCAGATCGCGGTGATCGGCGGCCTGCTGAGCGACGACGAGCGGCGGACGATCGAGAAAGTCCCGCTGCTCGGCGACTTGCCCGGAGTCGGTGCGTTGTTCCGCTCCAAGGCCAAGCAGCGCACCAAGACCAACCTGATGATCTTCATCCGCCCGACCATCCTGCGCACCGCCGAGGATGCGCGCAAGGTGACCGAGCAGCGCTACGGCTATCTCCGCCTCCAGCAGGCCGGCCAGCGGCCGGACGAGGAGCCGAGCATCGACGAGCTGGTCCGCGACTATTTCGGCGCGGCTGCGCCTCTGCCGGCCGCGGGAACGCCAGGCGGGATCGATGATCCGCGGGTGGCAGTGCCGGTGCAACGCAGTTCTAGAAGTGTGATTCGTCGGAAGAGAGACAAATGACGACGGATGATTCTTCTTCGAGCCCCTCCCCTTCAGGGGAGGGGCTTGTTACCATCCCGTACGCCTTTGCCCGCAAATTCGGCGTAGCGCTCGATACGGGGCAGAACACCCATTTCTCGATCGCCATGCGCGAAGGCTCGGACCCCAAGGTGCTGCTCGAGCTGCGCCGCCACCTCGCCCKGCCGTTCGACGTCACTTTCGTCACGCCCGAGGATTTCGACCGCCTGCTCTCCGATCGCTACGCGATGGACGGCCAGGCAGCAGCGGTCGCGGCCGGCACGCTCGGCCTGGGCGACGAACTCGACCTGCTCGCCGGCGATCTGCCCACCGCCGACGACCTGCTCGACACCGCCGACGATGCCCCCGCGATCCGCCTGATCAACGGCATCATCGCTGACGCAGCCCGCCACGGCGTGTCCGACATCCATATCGAGCCCTATGAGACCGGCCTCGTCGTCCGGATGCGGATCGATGGCGTGCTCCGCGAAACGCTGCGCATGCCGCCGCACGTCGCGCCCGTGGTGGTAAGCCGCATCAAGGTGATGGCACGGCTCGACATCGCCGAGCGCCGCGTGCCCCAGGACGGCCGCATCGGCCTGACGCTCGGCGGGAAACTGCTCGACGTCCGCGTCTCGACCCTGCCGAGCCGGGCAGGGGAGCGGGTCGTGCTGCGCATCCTCGACAAGGAAAATGCCGGGATCACGCTCGACGTGCTCGGCATGACGCCCGCGATCAACACCATGCTGAAAGGCGCTCTGTCCGAGCCCAACGGCATCATCCTGGTCACCGGCCCGACCGGGTCGGGCAAGACGACCACGCTCTATGCGGCGCTTCGCCTGCTCAACGATGGCAGCCGCAATATCCTGACCGTCGAGGATCCGGTCGAATATGCCATGGAAGGCGTTGGCCAGACCCAGGTGAACCCCAAGGTGGGTCTGACCTTCGCCGCGGGCCTCCGCGCGATCCTCCGCCAGGATCCCGACGTCGTGATGGTCGGCGAAATCCGCGACCGCGAGACCGCCGAGATCGCGGTCCAGGCCTCGCTCACCGGCCATCTCGTGCTCTCGACCGTGCACACCAACGATGCGGTCGGCGCGATCACCCGGATGCGGGACATGAAGGTCGAGCCCTTCCTGCTCGCATCGACGCTGCGCGCAGTGATTGCCCAGCGGCTGGTGCGGCGGCTCTGCCCTGACTGCCGACGCCCAGTGCAGGCCCAGGGCTCGGTCTCGGCGCTACTCGGTTTCGACCAGGGCACGACTGTGTTCGAGGCGGTAGGCTGCGCCGAATGCAACGGCACCGGCTTCAAGGGCCGGATCGGCGTTTTCGAAGCGATCCGTATCGACGAGACCATCCGCCGTTTGATCAACGATGGCGGCGACGAGGCGATCATCGCCCGCCACGCCTTCCTCCACTCCCCCAATCTCGGCTCGGCGGCACGCCAGCTCGTCCGCGACGGCATGACCACGCCCGAGGAAGCCGTCCGCGTATCGCGCCGCGACATGGCGGATATCGAGGCGCCGTTGGTGGCAGAGCCGAGCGCCGATGGCTGATTTCGACTATCTCGCCATCGACACCAAAGGCCGCGAGACGCGCGGCCATATCGCCGCGCCCTCGATCGACGATGCGCGCGTGTTGCTCGATCGCCGCCGCCTCTATGTCGTGAAGGTCGAGCCCGGCTCAGGCCCGGCGCCGCGCGGCCGGCCGTTTCTGTCCGATCTTCGCTTCGGCCGGCGCAAGATGAGCGCGAAGCAGCTCGCCTTGTTCACCCGCCAGCTGGCGACGCTCAACCGGGTGTCGCCGCTCGAGGAATCGCTCCGCACTATCACCCGCCAGACCGAACAGGAAAGCGTGCGTACCATCGTCGGCGCGGTCCACGCAGGCGTAGTTGAGGGTCGCCGTCTCGCAGAAGCGATGGGCCGCGAGCCGAAAAGCTTCCCGCCGCTCTACCGCGCGATGGTCTCGGCGGGCGAACGCTCGGGCTCGCTGCCGATCATCCTCGAGCGCCTTTCGGTGCTGCTCGAGCGCCAGGCCGAGATCAACGGCAAGATCGTCACCACGCTCGCTTATCCGGCGGTGCTCGCGGTCGTCGCGCTGGGCGTCGTCACCGCGCTGATGATGTTCGTCGTGCCGCAGGTGGTCCAGCAGTTCGACACGGTCGGCCAGCAACTCCCGCTGCTCACGCGCATGGTGATGGGTCTCTCGGCCTTTCTTGTCGGCTATTGGTGGGCGATCCTGCTTGGTGCCGCGCTGATCGGCCTCGGCATCTGGCGTGCGCTCAAGGATCCCGCAATCCGGCTCGCCTTCGATAGCTGGGTGCTGAAGCTCCCACTGCTCGGCCGACTGATCCGCGACCTCCACGCCGCGCGCATCGCCCGCACCCTCGCGACGATGGTCGCAAGCCGCCTGCCGCTGCTCGAAGGCCTGACGCTGACCGCCGGCACGATCCACAACCGCCGTCTACGCCTCGCTTCCGACGAGATCGCCGAATCGATCCGCGGCGGCGGCAGCCTGTCGGCGGCGATGCGCCGCACCGGCGTGTTCCCGCCCTTGCTCACCTATCTCGCTGCCTCGGGCGAAAGCGCCGGGCAGCTCGACGAAATGCTCGAACGCGCCGCGGATTATCTAGAGCGCGAGTTCGATCGCTTCACCGCGACCGCTTTGTCGCTGCTCGAACCCGCGATCATCGTGCTGATGGGCGGCATCGTCGCGACGATCGTGCTATCGATCCTGCTTCCCATCCTCCAGCTTACCACGCTTGCCGGCCAATGAGGTTCAAGATGCGTACCCGTTCCCAACCCCGTCACCGCAGACGTCGCAACGAGGAGGGCTTCACCCTCATCGAGCTGATGGTGGTGATCGTCATCCTCGCCATCCTGACCACGATCGTCGCGATCAACGTCATGCCGAGTGGCCAGAAGGCGAAGACCACCGCAGCAAAGGTCGACATCTCGCAGCTCGAAGGTGCCCTCAACCTCTACAAGCTCAACTATGACAGCTACCCGACCACCGCGCAGGGCCTGCAGGCGCTGCTCTCGGCCCCGGCGGGTGTCGATGCCAGCAAATATCAGAAGGGCGGCTATATCCAGAAACTGCCGCCCGATCCCTGGGGGCGCCCCTATCTTTATGCGTCGCCCGGCCAGCATGGCGAGGCCGACGTCTGGACGCTCGGTGCCGACGGCAAGGAAGGCGGTGAGGGGGCGGATGCCGATATCGGCAGCTGGCAATAGCCCCCGCGCCGGCGCGCGCGGCTTTACCCTTATAGAGTTGATGATTGTCATTGTCGTAATCGGCCTGGCATCGGCTGTGGTCGTCTGGTCGATCCCCGATCCGCGCGGGCGGTTGCGTGACGAGGCGACCCGTTTCGCGGTCCGCGCCCGCGCCGCGCAGCAATCGGCGGTGGTCGACGGGCGGCCGGTAAGCGTCTGGGTATCCGATGGCGGCTATGGCTTCGATCAGCGCAGTCACGGCGCCTGGGCCTCGATCGTGGAGAAACCGTTCGAGGTCACCAGCTGGGGGAAGGGCACTCACGCGATCGTCGCGAATGTCGGCGGACGGGATCGGGTGATGTTCGATTCGACCGGTCTTACCGACCGGCCGCTCGATGTGCGTCTTACCCGCGACGCGGAAGCGGTCACGGTCCGGGTCGGCGCCGATGGCGGCGTGAAGGTCGGCGCATGATGCACACGCGTCACATCCACCCACCATCGTCACCCCGGACCCGTTCCGGGGTCCACTGTGCCGCGAGCGCCACTACCGTTGCGTATGCGGAGCTATGGACCCCGGAACAGGTCCGGGGTGACGGAGCGTTTGGGAAGTGCGGCTCCGAACCTCGCCGAACGAGCGGCTTCACCCTTATCGAAATGATGGTCGCGCTCGCCGTGTTCAGCCTCGCCGCACTCGCGCTGATTCGGCTGGAAGGCGCAACGATCCGCGGCGCCTCGATCCTCGATTCGACGCTCACCGCGCAGATGGTCGCGCGCAACGTGGCGATCGAGGCGATGACCGATGTGCGCGCGCCCACAATCGGCATCGCCAAGGGCGTCGAGCAAAATGGCGGCCGCGCCTGGAGCTGGACGCGCGAAACGCGCCCGACCGGCGATTCTCGCATCGTCAGGATCGATGTCGAGGTGATGGATGCGGGCGGCAGCCGCAAGGGCCATCTCACCGTCGTCCGCACCGGAACAGTCGGAGGCGCAGCATCATGAAGCGCCAGGACGCCGGCTTCACCCTCATCGAAGTGATGATCTCGCTGATGATCTTCGGCATGCTCGCCGCGGCGGGCGTGGCCCTGCTCAGCTTCAGCGTTCGCGCACAGGCCGCGACGGGGGCGAAGCTCGACGACATCCAGGCGCTTAACCGCCTGTCCTCCGCCCTCTCAGCCGATCTCGCCCAGGCCGTGACCCGTCAGGCGCGCAATGAATCCGGCGACCTGTTGCCTGCCTTTGTCGGCGAAACCGGATCATCGATGACCCCGATGCTGCGCTTCGTGCGCGGCGGCTGGAGCAATCTCGATTCGGCCCCCCGCCCGGGCGAGCAAAAGGTAGAATATCGCCTCACCGGCGGCGTTCTCCAGCGAATCGCCTATCCGATGCTCGACGGAGCCCAGCCGCTGCCGCCCGCTGCGATGCTCGATCATGTCCGTCAGGTCACTCTGCGCTACCGCCTGAGCGGTGCCTGGAGCGACACCTGGCAGGGCACACCGATCACCGCACTCCCTCAGGCGATGGAGATGCGCCTTGTCCGCGATGACGGCGTCGAATTCCGCCAGCTGTTCCTCGTCGGCTCGAGCTATGTGAAGCCGGTGGTCAATGCGCCGCGCTGATCGCCCCTCCGGACCCCATTCCGAACGGGGCGCCGCACTGCTCACGGTGCTGCTGCTCGTCGCGGTGATCGCCGTGCTGGCCGGCACCGCTCTCGAAAAACTGCGGCTTTCCACCCGGCTCGGCGGCAATGCGGTCGCGCTGGACCAGGCCCGCGCGTATTCCTTCGCCGCCGAGACGCTGGCGCTGACCAAGGTGAGCGATCTGCTCAAGACCAACAGCACCCGCGTCACGCTCGCAGGGGGCTGGAGCAACCGCCCGATCCCGCTGCCGGTGCCTGGCGGCGTCGCCACCGCGAGGCTGACAGACGGCGGAAACTGCTTCAATCTCAACAGTCTGGTGATCGAAACTGCGCCCGGGACTTATGTATCCTACACACCCGCACGTCTCCAGTTCGCGCGGCTGATCAGGCTGGTCGGCGGATCCGGCGCGTCCGGAGAGTCGATCGCGGCGGCAACCTCGGACTGGATCGACAGCGACACCAGCCAGCTCGATCTCGGCGCGGAGGACAGCGCTTATGGCGGGCAGGGGACGCCTTATCGCACTGGCAACACGCTGATGGGCGATGCAAGCGAGCTCCGCGCGGTTGCCGGGGTGACGCCAGCCATCTACGCAAAGCTTCGTCCCTGGATTTGTGCCTTGCCCATCGCCAAACCTTCCAAGATCAACGTCAACACGCTCCTGCCCGAACAGGCGCCGCTGCTGGCCATGCTGATGCCGGATACGCTGACGGTCGAAGGCGCGCGCCAGGCGCTGCTGCAGCGTCAGCCACAGGGCTATGCCGATGTCGGCGCCTTCTGGAAGTCGGCCGGACTCACCCCCTCGTCTGACGCAGCGGCGGGTAGCGCGGTGACCACCACGTGGTTCGCACTTCAGGTGGGTGTGACGGTCGGCGGCGCCGAGCTCGAACAACATGGCCTGATCGACGCCTCGACTCTCCCGGCKCGGCTCGCGTCGCGGCAATGGGGCGAACCGTCATGACGCTCGTCCTGTTCCTCCCCACCGGCACTACCTCCTGGCGGTGGCTGCGGATCGCCGACGGCGCCATCGCCAGGCGAGGGGAGGGGTTGCCTGATCTCGATGGCGAAGATGCCGAGCCACCCATTGTCATCACCCCAGCCGATGCCTTGACCCTACACTGGGCCGAACTGCCCGACCGCTCGACCGCCCAGGCCGTGGCAGCGGCACGGTTGCTCGTCGCCGAGGCAAGCGCCGCGCCGATCGCCGAACTGCACGTCGCGGTCGGCCGAGAGGACGGGCATGCCGAACGGCCGATCGCCGTCGTCTCGGTCGCGCAAATGCAGGCGTGGCTGACCCTGCTCGCCGCCAATGGCGTCGATGCCGCCGCGCTGCTTCCATCGCCAATGCTCCTTCCGCGCCCGGATTCCGGATACATCCGTGCCGATCTCGGCGGCGAGGTGGTAGTGCGCGGCGCGACCAGCGGCTTTGCCGACGAAGCGCGCCTGACCGAGCTGATCACCGGCGGCGTCGCCCCCCTGACGCTTGGCCGCGACGAGATCGAAGCGGCAATCGTCGCCGCCATCGCCGCGCCCCCGCTCGATCTTCGCCAGGGGCCCTTTGCCCGGAGACTCCGCCGCGCGATCGATTGGGGCCTGATCCGCCGTCTCGGCTGGCTGGTCGCCGCGATTCTGGCGCTGTCGCTGCTGATCAGCCTCGTCCAGATCCTCAAATATAATCTCGCGGCCGATGCGGTTGAGCGCCAGGCGGATATGCTGGCGCGTCAGGGCCTCCCGCACGGCGAGACCGTCAACGATGCCGATCGCCAGCTCGACGCGCGGCTTGCCGGCCTGCGCGGCGGCGGTGCCGGTTTCGGCCAAACGACGGCGGCCGTGTTCGCCGTGGTAAAATCGGTCCCCGGCGCCGAAGTCCGGGCGATTGCCTTCGATCCTAACGGCGCCCTTCGCGTCACCGCGTCGACTGAGAATGAGGGACAGATCACTGATCTGCAGAACCGAATCCATGGTTATGGTTTTGTCGTCCAGCTCAGCCCCATTGCGGCGAGTGCCGGCCGCTTCACGGTCGTGCTCACGGTGACACCGCGATGACCGACCGCTTTCGCCTCTGGTTCGCCGCACGCTCCCTGCGCGAGAAGCGGCTGCTGATCGTGATGGTAGCGCTCGCCGCCGTCACGCTGGTCTGGGCGCTGATCATCCGACCGGTGAATGACGGCCTCTCCAATGCCCGTGAACGCCATGAGAATGCGGTGATTCGCCTCGCCGAAACCCAGGCGCGGGTGAAGGCAGTCGCAGCGATCGAGCAGCAGCATCCCGCAGCCCTCGGGGCCCCGCTCGACGCGGTCATCCGCGATCGCGCCAATGAAGCTGGCTTCGCGCTGACGAGCGTCAACGCGGACGGCCCGAACCGGGTGCAGATCGCGATCGCAACAGCGCGCCCCGGCGCCCTGTTCGGCTGGATCGCCCAGCTCGAATCGGCCGGGATCATCGTCGAGTCGCTCGCGACCGCGGATAATGGCGACAAGACGGTGTCGGCGCAGATCAGCTTCAAGGTGCGGGGCCAATGAGCCGCATCCGCCTCAAGACCGGGCCGCTCGCCTTTTTCGGCGCTGCGTTCGTCGTCGCGCTGATTACCCTGCTGCCGCTCCGGCTCGCCATGGGCTGGTTCGATCTCGGCAATAGCGGCCTGACCGCGCGCGAGGTCAGCGGCAGCGTCTGGTACGGCACTCTGCGCGAGGCGAGCTTCGGCGGTGTACCGCTCGGCGATCTTCATGCGGGCCTGTCGCCCTTGCAGCTGCTGGTTGGCCGCGCGCGAATCGATCTGTCAGGGCAGGGCGATGCAGCACGCCCACTCCGCGGCGCGATCGGTGTCACCCGCCACAGCTTCGGTATCGATGATCTCACTGCCACCTTGCCGGCGGGCAATGTCTTTGCGCCGGTGCCGGTCTCGGCGCTCGATTTCGACGATGTCAGCGCCCGCTTCCAGGACGGCAATTGCGAAAAGGCCGAGGGGCGCGTGAAAGCAACCCTGTCGGGCGATCTCGCCGGCATCAGCCTCGGCCAGGGCATGAGCGGCACCGCGCGCTGCGACGCAGGCGCGCTGTTGCTGCCATTGGTCAGCCAGGCCGGCACCGAGACGATCGCGCTCCGCCTCTGGGGCACCGGCCGCTTCCGCGCTGAACTCACCGTGCAGCCGGGCGATCCAACCGAAATCCAGAAACTGGTGCTCAGCGGCTTTCAGGCGACCGCGAAGGGCTACACGCTGGCGATCGAGGGCCGGTTCTAACCCCACCGTCACCCCGGACCTGTTCCGGCGGACGACGGTAAATGCGACTTTCACCCCACATCCACCAATTGCCCTATCCCCAACCCGACACGAATCTTGACGTTGGCACCCGCACCCCGCTAGGGGCACCCGCTCTGCGGCGATCGTAGTTCAATTGGTTAGAGCGTCGGCTTGTGATGCCGGATGTTGCGGGTTCAAGTCCCGTCGGTCGCCCCATTTTCTTCAACAGCCCATTTCTTCAATAGTCAGGAACATTTTTCCGTGACCACCGGCTGGGGCTTCCCCGACTTCGACGCGCATGAGGGCGTTCACCTCTTCACTGATCCAGCCTCCGGGCTTCAGGCGGTGATTGCGGTGCACTCGACTGCGCTCGGGCCGGCTGCGGGTGGGGTGCGCTTCTGGCATTATGCCGATAGCGACGGTGCGATCACCGACGCGCTGCGCCTCTCGCGCGGCATGAGCTTCAAGAACGCGATGGCCGGCCTGCCGATGGGCGGCGGCAAGGGCGTGGTGCTCGCGGCAAATCCCGGCGATGCGATCACCGTGCCCCAGCTCGAAGCGTTTGGCCGCGCGGTCGAGTCGCTCGGCGGCCGCTATGTGACGGCCGAGGATGTCGGCATGTCCGAGGCGAGCATGAAGACCATTGCCACCATGACGCGCCACGTCTCCGGCCTGCCGGTCGCGGCGGGAAGCGCGGGCGGCGATCCTGGGCCCTTCACTGCGATGGGCGTCTATCTCGGCGTCAAGGCAGCCGCGAAGCGTGGCCTGTCCGCCGATTCGATGAAGGGCGTGCATGTCGCCATCCAGGGCGTCGGCAGCGTCGGTGGCGGGCTCGCGCGGCTGCTGGCGAAGGACGGCGCCCGCCTGACGCTCGCCGATGTCCATGCCGACAAGGCCGCGGCGCTGGCGGCGGAGCTCGGTGCTGAAACGGCGGCAGCGGACGCAATCCTCGCCATCCAGGCCGATATCGTCAGCCCCAATGCCCTCGGCGCGATCCTGACTGAAGACTCGATCGCATCGCTCCGCACCACGGTGATCGCAGGCGGCGCGAACAACCAGCTCGCGACTCAGGCAGACGGCGCGAAGCTTGCGGCACGCGGGATCCTCTACGCGCCCGATTATGTCATCAACGCGGGCGGCATTATCAATGTCGGTCTCGAATATCTCGGGCACGGCGACCGTGCCGAAGTCGAAGCCCGCATCGCCCGCATCCCCGAGCGACTGATCGAAGTGTGGGACGAAAGCGACCGCACCGGCGCACCCGCGTCGGATGTGGCGGACATGATCGCGAAAAGGCTGATCGGCCGGGGCTGAAGTTATCAGCCCCTCCCCTTCAGGAGTTGTCGGCCGAGCCGGGTAAACCATGCCCCCGGCATGGTTTAGGGATTGCCGGGGGCAATCCCGACCCGGCATCCCGACCCGGC
>NZ_JBFUHA010000021.1:0-23974 GCF_056402635.1 Sphingomonas sp. P3_C5 | reverse complement strand
GAACTGCGCGCCTGGCTCGCTGAGCGCGGCACCCAGGCCGTCATCCCTTCAAAACGCAATCGCAAGGTACAGGTCCCCCACGATCGGGCAATCTACAAACAGCGCAACATCATCGAGCGCATGTTCTGTCGCCTCAAGGACTGGCGACGCGTCGCCATGCGCTTTGACCGCAATATCAAAACCTTCATGGCAACCATCGCCATCGCCGCTACCGTCATATGGTGGCTCTAATGAGTCCGGACCCTAGTATAGTGTCCCCGTAACTATATGGCCCTCGCGCTTAATTCGGGAGGATGGTGACCACGACGCGCTTGTAGCGAGTCAGCGGAGGCGTGCCCTTGTCCGTTACGCGGAGGATGAAGTGGGCGGTTTCGGGCTTGCTGACCACGGGCGCCTTGAACGACATGTGGAAGATGTTCTCGGCCCCGATCGTGGGGATGGCGGCCTTCAGCGTGCCGGCCTCGGTGTAGTTGAACCAGAGATAGCTCAGGCTGTCGCCATCGGGATCGGTCGTGCCCTCCGCGCTCAGCGTGAAGACCTCGTCCGAGTGGACCGTCAGGCGATCGGGCCCCGCAAGGCGGACGAGCGGCGGGTGGTTGGCCTTTTCGTAAGCCAGGGTCGTCCAGCCGATACGCGCGGCGAAATCATTCTGGAAATCGTCGCGCCAACGCCAGAGCGACACGCGCGCACCCGTATAGGTCCGAGGGCCCGCCGCCGTCGCGCGGCCATATTCGCCGGGCTGGAAGGGCGCGAAGGTGTCGGACGCGTTCGTCCAGATCGGCCGCGTCTCGGGCTCGATCGGCACGCCGCCGGTGAAGCCGGTGAGATCGAGATCCTTCGTGGCGGGCGTATAGAGTTCGAACCTGCCGCCCCAGCCGCCCCATTGGGGATGTTCGGCGTCATTCAACCCGTTCGGGATCAAGGGCAGATAGGAGGGCGTATCGCCTTCCATGCCGTAAGCGACGTCGGGATAGGCGGCGCCGAGCGGCCCATGCCCCTGCTGGATATTGTCCCGCAGCCAGGCATTGCTGATCGTGCGGTTGTCGATGCCTTCGATGACATCCATGATGGCGGCCCAGGTGGAGTGGCCGTAACCGCCGGGGCTGACGACGTAGAACAGATCCGGGAAAGTGCGGCGGATCCAGGCGCCGCTATCGTCCTGATCGGAAATGGTGGCGACGCGGAGCTTTGCCAGCAGGCGGCTCGTCTCGGCTCCGCTATGGGTCGCCTTGAGCGTGAGAAGCGCCTGGGCGAGCGTGTTCGGGCCGCCCCATACCGTCACCCATAAGGGCCGCGGATCGGGGGATTCGAGCGCGCGGATGATGGCGTTCGAGCCGGCTGTGTCCTTGCCCGTCCCAACCGCGGCCATGCCGTAATCCGGCTGGCCGGTTGAGACCAGAGCAAGCATTTTCGCGGCCGCCGGGTAACGCCGGTCATGCTTGAGGAGGTTGGGTTGAACCCTGGCATAGGCGCCGAGGATGCGGCGGATCGTTTCCGGGTGAAGCTCGTGCCGCATGTGCGTGGAGGTGGTCGCGATCAGCCCCTCGATATCGACTTCATTCGCATAGAGCATGAGCCGGACGAGCGATTGCGCATCGTCCTGATCCGCCTCCATGTCGCTCAGGACGATCATGCGCCGCTGCGGCCCATCGTCGACGATATGGGTTCGGGCGGCGGGTGATGGTGCGGCCGCGGTGGAGGGCGCCCCGGCGGCGAAGGCGGCGAGCAGGCCCGCGCCCAGGCATGTGAGTGTTTTCATTGCTCTCCCTTATCGCTGCCCATCATCTCTCCGAGGCGCACTGGCCGCTCGGGCGCCCAGTCCGGGTTGAAGGCGATGGTATCCTGCCGGAACAGCATCACGATCGTCGAGCCGAGCAGGAAGCGGCCCATCTCCTCGCCCTTTTTCAGCGCGATGGCCTGATCGGCATAGGTCCATTCGGACATTTTGCCGGTGCGCTTCGGATTGACCACGCCGTGCCACACKGTCGCGATGCTGCCGACGATGGTCGCGCCGACCAGCACCATCGCGAACGTGCCATAGTCCGGCGATTCGAACACGCACACCACGCGCTCGTTGCGCGCGAACAGCTTCGGCACGCCGCGCGCGGTGACCGGGTTCACCGAGAACAGCGCGCCCGGCACATAGATCATGCGCGTGAGCGTGCCGTCGCACGGCATGTGCAGGCGGTGATAGTCCCTGGGCGACAGATACAGGTTGGCGAAGCTGCCGTGGCGGAACTCGGCCGCGAGCGCCGTGTCTCCGCCGAGCAGTTCCGTGGTGGTGAAGCGGTGGCCCTTGGCCTGTACGATGTGCTCGTCGTCGATGGCGCCGAACTGGCTGATCGCGCCGTCCACCGGGCAGATGAAATCGGCCGCGGCCAGAGGCCTGGCGCCGGCCTTGAGCGGGCGGGTGAAGAAGGCGTTGAAGCTGGCGTAGCTGGTGATGTCCGGGTTCTCGGCCTCGGTCATGTCGACGCCGTATTTGCGCACGAACCAGCGGATCAGCCTGGGCGTCAACGCGCTTCCCTGTGCTCCGGCGACGCGGCCGGCGAACATGGTCAGGTGCCGCTTCGGCAAGAGATGTTGCAGCAGGATCTTGAGAGTATCGGACATCGTCGGGCTCGAATGATGGGCGTTGCCGCTCCTGTGTCACGAAGCGCAGCGTGCGTCTTTGGGGAAAGTGTTAATTAGTATAGTGTCCCCGAAACTAGACAGGCAGTGATCAGGTGCGCGTGCGGCGAGTCGAGTGCCGTGCCGGTGCCGCAGAGATGAATATCGTTGCGGCACACTGGTCCTGTCGGCTCAAGACCGAACGCGGCGCAGGCGTCCAGCGGCGCGATCGTGGCACCGCGCCCCAGCGCGACACTCGCCAGCGCTTCCTCCAATTCGGTGAAGTGATCGTGGCGGTGGAGCAAAGACGGCTGACCACCCGCGGCGTCGGCGAACCAGCGGCCGAAGACATAATCATATTCGTCATAGGTGATGAATCGCAGCCGCCCCTGCAGGGCGTGATCCAACTCGCTATCCAGAGCACCGACCAGCCCGATCTCCTCCGACGCCACCTTTATCGTTCGGTATGGCGCTGCGATGACCGGGCGATAGGTCAGGGCGAGATCGATGCTGTTGTTCGCAAGCGCTGCGATCAGCGCGTCATGCGTATCCGTTCGGACGATCAGCTGAACATCGGCCGGCAGGCGCGGCAACAACCGTGGCATCAGCCGGTAACGGCCGAATCCGGTGACCGTCCCGAGCCTGATGGGTCTCCTGTCCGGCGCAGCGTCACGCGCCAATGCGCAGGCCCGGTCAAGATCGGCGAGGGTACGCCCGACCGCATCGAAGATCTCACGCCCCTGCGCGGTCAGCCGCAGCCCGCGCCCGACACGCTCGGTCAGCGCCAGCMCGAGGTCTCGCTCGAAACGGCGAAGGTCGGCATGCACGGCGGGAGCCGACTTGCCGAGCCGCTCGCCAGCGGCGGTGATCCCGCCGGCGAGCCCTACGGCGTGGAATACGGCGGCGCGGCGCAGGGTGCTGCTGTCCATCATTCACTTATACCGAAACATACGCCGAAAGCTTCCAAATAGATGAAGCGATCGAGGCCGGGTAAGCGGGCCTTGGGAGATTTTCATGAAACTCACATCCTTGCTGCTCGCCGCCTGCTCGATCGCGACCCCCGTCGTTGCGGACGCTCAGGAGCCGGCGACCGCCATCCTGCAGCTCTACAGCTATCGCCTCGTCGATCCGCCGCGCTTCCGGGAAGGATATCGCGCCCATCTTGGCTGGCACGCGCGCCACAGCGACCCGCTCGCCTGGTATGCCTGGACGGTTCAGGCGGGCCCGCGCCGCGGCCAGTTCATCGACGGGACAGCGGGCGCCAGCCTCGCCGGGCTCGATGCTCGCCCGGACTTGACCGGCGACGGTGCCGATTTCGTCGCGACGGTGGGCGACTCCGCGCAGCCGATCGACGTCGAGACATGGGTGCTCTGGGCTGAGCCGACGACGGCGACGCCGCTCGAAGACCGAAAGCCGGGGAAGACAGTCGATGTCTTCCTGCTCACGGTTTCCCCTGCCCATGCAATCGCGTTCGAGCGGGCGGTCGAAAGCCTGGCCCAAGAGCGGCGCGCAGACGGTGTGCGGCTCAGCTGGTATCGCCGGCTGCGCGGCGGCGGTGCCGCCTCTTACATGCTTTTCGTCGCACGCGAGCGGTGGGTCGATATTGCCGCCACTGGTGGCACGCTGCCCGAAATCCTGTCGCGCACGTATCGCGCGTCCAACGCAGCAATCGAAGCCACGCTCGGTCCGGTCGAGGCGCTCGCGACCGAGACCTGGAGCTACGAACCGCGTCTTTCGCTCCTGCCTGGGGAGCCATTGGCGCGTTAAACAGACGTGGCATCGCCAGTTGGGCTAACCCATCGCACCGACGACGCGATCGCCCGTTCCGGCTGCAATCATTACCCGCAACGACACTCTCCTCTTGCCCTGAGGCCCGTCTCGGGGGCATGAATGCGGCCAATCCTGAAAACGGGATGCACTGACAAAAGTGGGGAGAGACTATGATGAAGTCGCTGATTGCCGCCGCCGCGTTGTTGTTCGTTCCTGCTGTCGCCATGGCCCAGGCCGCTCCGGCGCCTGCGCCAGCCGCCGATCCGGCCGCCACCATCTATAACAAGGCGCTTGGCGATGGCTGGCAGAATTGGAGCTGGGCCAAGACCGAGCTCAGCGTCGACATCGGCAATCCGCGCCTGCCGATCAAGGTCGAGGCGCAGGGCTATCAGGCGCTTTATCTCCATCATGCACCGTTCAGCGCCGCGCCCTATCGCGGCATTTCGATGCTGATCCAGTCGGTCGGCAGCGAAGCGGATCTCGTCGTGTTCGCGTTCGCCAACGGCAATGCGATCCCGGACGGCGCCAAGGTCGGCGCCGATGGCAAGCCCGAGGCCAAGAAGAAGGCCATCAAGGTGCTCCCCGGGGGCTGGACCAGGGTCTTGATTCCTTTCGGCGAACTCGGCGTCACCAAGGCCACGATGCTTGAGGGACTCGCCGTGCAGAACAGCAAGGGCGAGCAAGCGCCGAACCTTTATGTCGCGGATATCATGCTCGCCAAATGAGCTTTAAAGGCTGACGCAGCAATCGTGAGGATCAAGATGCTGTCGAGGCGCAGAAACACGGTGGGGCTGGCGCTCCAGGCTGCCATGGCCCTCGTCCTGACGGCGGGGGCAATGGCGGTGCCGCTTTCTGCCTCCCCCGAGCCCGGCGCGGCGGCGACAGCCGAGCGGGATGAATTGCCGGTGCTCGGGCCAAAACCCTTCATCGCCTATTTCAAGCCAACGCCGATCGTGACGCCCTTGAACGAAAAGGCGTGGGGTGCGGCCGAGGTCGGGCCACGCGATACCGGCAACGGGCTCGAAGATGCCGGTTTGAAGCAGTGGAATTACTGGGACGGGCCGATCCTCAGAGGACCGGACGGGCGATACCGGATGTTCGCCAGCCGCTGGGATCAGGCCCTTGGTCATGGCGCATGGGGACAATCCAGGGCCGTTACCGCCATCAGCACGTCGTTGCTCGGGCCCTATCGGGACAGGGGGCTGAGTTGGCCTTCGGACCGGGACGGTCTGGGTCACAATGTCACGCCGCTGCGGATGCATGACGGGCGCTATGCCGTGGTGGTCAGCGAAACGCGCAATGGCGACGTCTTCGTCTCTTCTTCGATCGATGGGCCGTGGCGTCTGCTGGGCGGCATCGCCGTCGATCAGAGCAAATATCGCTCGGTGTTTCTCGCCGACGAGGCGCCGGCGCAGGGTGCGACGCCAAAGCCGTGGCACGCGTCGAATGTGAGCCTCATCGCGCGGCCGGATGGTGCATATGAAATTGTGCAACGCTCAGGCCAGATCCTCCTCAGCAGGAAGGGCATTCTCGGCCCCTACGAGGTGATGGGCCGAAGCATCTTCCTTGGCGTGCCCGGGCTCCCGCAGAAAAATCCGAGCCGCCTCGAGGACCCCGCCATCTGGTTCAGTGGGGGCTGGTACCATATTCTGGTCAATCACTGGGAAGATCGCCGCGCCTATCATCTGATCTCCCGCAACGGCATCACGGGCTGGAGGTTCCAGGGCCTGGCCTATGAGCCGGAGGCCGACTTCATCCGCTACACGGACGGGACGGTGAACCATTGGAACAAGCTGGAGCGCCCGGCCGTCGTCATCGAGAAGGGTCATGTGACGGCGATCACTTTCGCGGTGATCGACACGCCCAAGGAAGCGCAGACCGGCAATAACGGGCACGGCAGCAAGGTGATCGTCGTTCCATTCGATGGCGCCGCAATGGATCGCGATCTCGCAGGCGTGGACGGTTAGGCGGCGAGTTCACGCCGGACGCGGCGATTGTCATTCGAGATGACTATTTCCTTGCGCCATCAATGCCGCTAGGTTCCTCCACGAATCATATAGTATATTTGATTGCCTGACCCCGAAGGACGGGGCTGGCGCGCTGGGAGAGGCAATGCCGAACCTCGCACCATGTCTGGATGATTGTTCCGCCGCGAGCCCGCGGGGGAGAATTCTGTTGGGGAGGTAGTGCCTTGAAACGAACAATTGCTATCATGTTGGCGGCCATCGTCTCCGCCGGACCGGCGTCCGCGCAGACCGCCGCACCCGCGCAAGCTCAGGCCCCCGCGCCGGCGATCGTGGAGGACTTCAAGCCATCCTCAGTGAACCAGCCGGGCCAGGAATATCCGCAGGTCAATTCGCAAGGCTATGTCCGCTTTCGCATCGTTGCGCCGGACGCTCAAAACGTCAAAGTGACCCTTGGCCTGGGGGGACGCGGCGGCACCGTGCTCAGCAAGGCAGCTGACGGCAGCTGGACCGGCACCACCGCAGGCCCGCTCGACGAGGGCTTCCATTATTATCATCTGAACGTCGATGGCGGCACCTTCAACGACCCGGGAACGCTGAACTTCTACGGCTCGACGCGGTGGGAAAGCGGCGTCGAAATCCCGGCGCATGACGCGGACTTCTATGCGCTGAAGGACGTGCCGCATGGCCGCGTCGAGCAGATACTGTTTCCGTCGCCGAGCACGGGCACGCAGCGCCGCGCCTTTGTCTATACGCCGCCGGGTTATGACAAGAATGCACGCGAACGCTATCCCGTGCTGTATCTGCAGCATGGCTGGGGCGAGGACGAGACTGCCTGGTCGAACCAGGGCCATGCCAATCTGATCATGGATAATTTGATCGCCGCCGGTAAGGCACGGCCGTTCATCATCGTGATGACCTATGGCATGACCAACGAAGTGAAGCCCGGCGGCCTCGCCAATTTCGATATCAAGCCGTTCAAGACGGTGCTCATCAACGAGCTGATCCCCTATATCGACGGCAATTTCCGCACCCTCGCCGATCAGCGCCACCGCGCGATGGCCGGCCTTTCGATGGGCGGCTTCGAGACCAAGCTGATCGCGCCCGCCAACCTCGACAAGTTCGCCTATATCGGGCTGTTGAGCGGCGGGACTTTCTCGCTTGAGGACGTCAACGCGCCGGGGTTCAAGGACAAGGTCAAACTGACCTTTGTCAGCTTCGGCAGCCGGGAACTCGAAGGACGCGCTGGCGGGCCTCCGACGCCTCCGGGCACCCCGCGCCCCGACCCGCGTGCGAACGCGGCAGCGGTGAAGGCCGCGGGCTTCAACAGCGTCTTCTATGTGTCGCCCAATACGGCGCACGAATTCCTGAGCTGGCGGCGCAGCCTGCACGAGTTCGCGCCGCTGCTCTTCCGGGACTGAGGGGTTCGTTAGGCTATCTCGCGAACGATATTCGAGACATAGCTCGACCGCTCGAGCGCGGTGAATCAGACCTTGCGGCCAAATCCGCGTGCGGCCGCAGGGGCAGCCATCGAAGGCGGGGCCCGGTGGTCGCTCCCGCCATCCGCAGCCTCCTCGACGGGGCCGCCGGCCTGCAATTCTGCGAGGCGCTTGGCCACGTGCTGGTCGAAGAACATATGGTCCAGCTCGCGAAGAGGCTGGCCGTCCTCACGCGGCGCGTTGGTCGAAACGATCCGGACCAGCCTGAACACGCCCTTGTACATTTTCATCACGACAACAAAGATCACGCCGAGCAGGAAAAACACTAAGGTGCCGAGCCCCGGAAACGCCCTCGATCTCGGTTGTGTGCTCGCGGCTGAATAGGGCGAGGACGCAGCGTCTGGCCAGGCGCGCGCAGAGGTGGATGAGGGCAGCGGCTGGCCGGTGCCTTGCGATCGCTGCTCAAATCTCTCCCGTGCCCGGGCGACAAAGTCGCGCTGCGATTCGCCAGGGAGGGGCTCGATGATCTGACCTGAAGCCACGTTCTCGTCCTGCAGGGCGCGCGCGGCCTCCGGCAACCGGGACCTGGCGGTCTCGTCGGCGGACTGCGCCCGGGCGGCGTGCGCGCTCAGCATCAGGCACAGCAGAGCGGCCAACAGGGATGCGGGACGTTTCATTCTATCCTCGGCGCCGCGTTCGGTACGGCGAAAATAGGCCGCTCTTCCTTAAGCTTCAGTTGATCGCATTGCTGCG
Source organism: Sphingomonas sp. P3_C5 (assembly GCF_056402635.1). Classification (NCBI taxonomy): domain Bacteria; kingdom Pseudomonadati; phylum Pseudomonadota; class Alphaproteobacteria; order Sphingomonadales; family Sphingomonadaceae; genus Sphingomonas; species Sphingomonas sp. P3_C5. The sequence continues at coordinate 15,438 of NZ_JBFUHA010000021.1, read as the reverse complement.
GCGCGTGCGGCTATCGGCTTGCTCTTCGTGCTTGCATGGGCAGAGCCTGGGCGCATTCGCCGCCATTCCGGGGGTATCGGGCCGTGTTTTGGGGATGATCGCCTGATACGGACGAAGCGCGATATCGCTGCCGACGTCAGGCGATCAGGAGAGAGGGAATCGACATGGCCCAGGCCCCCACACGCGGCGTCACCTCTCCCTTGATCCTCAGCGATCGGCAGGGCTTCGACAGGCGCTGGTACGCGTCGCATCTTAAAGCCGTTTACGTGCCGACCAGCCTCGACCATGTCGCGCCCTGCGTGGAGGCGGCGCTGTCCGCTTATGGTCGCGACGTCAAAGTCTCGTCGGGGCGGCATTGCTATGAGGATTTCGTCTATAATGACGGGAGTCGCGCCGTGATCGACATGTCGGCGCTGAACCAGGTTGGCTATGATCCGGTGCGGAAGGCGTATTTCGTCGATGCCGGGTGCGAGAACTGGACTGTGTATCGCACCCTGCTCAACGCGTTCGGCAAGACGCTTCCGGCTGGCTCCTGTTATTCGGTCGGAGCGGGCGGGCATATCACGGGCGGCGGATACGGCCTGTTGTCGCGGCTGCACGGGCTGACGATCGATCATCTGACCGGGGTCGATATCGTCACCTGGGACGCATCGAACCGCCGGGCGCGGATGCGGTATGTTTCGGACGGCAGTGGCGACAGCGCAGAGCGGGATCTGTTCTGGGCGCTGCGCGGCGCAGGGTGCGGCAATTTCGGGGTGATCGCGCGCTATTATTTCGCCGCGCTGCCGGATGCGCCCGACCATGCTTCGCTCTGGACGATCGCATGGAACTGGAGCGACCTGACCGAGGCGAGGTTCGGGGCCTTGCTGCACGATTATGCCGATATGGTCTCGACCATGCCGGAGACCGACTTCAGCCTGTTGAAGCTGAACCATGTCGCTGCCGGGCAGATCGGGCTGATCTATCAGAGCGTCTCGCCGCCTGGCGTGGCGGCGGCCGATCACCGGTTGCGGGTTTCCGGACAGGTGCAACGGCTGAAGGCGCGTTTCGAGGCGATCCTGCCTTCAAGCACGTTGCTGCGGCCGCTCGGCGGGCATCCCGGCATGATGAACACGCTGCCGGCAAGCGAGAACGAAAATCATCTGACCTATCTCGAGGCGCTGCAGACGCTGAACGGATCAGGCCCGAACCAGTTCGGCAAATACAAGTCGGCCTATATGAGGAGGGGTTTTCCGGAAGCGCAGATCAAGGCGATCTTCCATTGGCTTCAGGTGGTGCCGAAGGGCGTTGTGGAGGCTGACATGGCACAGAGCCTGCTCCAGGTGGACAGCTATGGCGGCGCGATCAACCGGGTGAGTCCGACTGCGACCTCAGTGCCGCAGCGAAGCTCGATCCTGAAATTGCAGTACCAGACCTATTGGAACAATGATTGCCCGGCGGGCGGGCAGCAGTCTCCTGCCAACAAGGCGCAGGCGAAGGCGCATCTCGACTGGATCAACCGCTTCTACGCGGCGGTCTATGCGGAGAGTGGCGGGACGCCCGACCCAGCCCGGGACCCTTCAGGCACGGTCGACGGGTGTTATTTCAACTATCCCGATGTGGTGCTCGGGTCGCATGCGGCCGGGGATGTGGACCATGCGCTCCGGCTGTATTTCCTCGGGAATTTCCGGAACAATCCCCGCAATCTCGTGGCGGTGAAGCGGCATTGGGACCCACAGGATTATTTCCATCACGCGCAGTCGTTGCCGGTGGCGTGACGGGTGAGGCGGTGAGGCGTGATCAGCCCCTCCCTTTCAGGGGAGGGGTTTGGGGGTGGGGGCGCGCGTCTGCGCGCTCAAAAGACTCGTCGCATCAAGACTGAAGCGTCAATCGGGGCATCGAGCCCCGCTCGACGCTGCCCCACMCCTTACCCCTCCCCTGAAGGGGAGGGGCTGAAGAAAAAGGTCTCAACCCTTGCCCTCCAACCCGCCGATCCACGCGATTCCGTCGATGCCGGGGAAGAAGCAATAGGCCCCTGCCCGCGTCGCGACGAAGCTGCTCATGCCCCTGAGCTTGTTCTTCGCCTTGGGTATGCCGATCGTTTCGTCGAACGTCCCCGAGCCGTTCGGCACCTCGCCCATCACCGGATCGCTCTGGTCCTTGACCGAGGAGAAGCTGCTCGGGTGGATCCAGTTGTTGATCCAGCTGCGCTGCACGAATTCGAACTGATCGCGCAGGCAGCCGCTGAGGAACAGGCCCATCAGCCCGCGCTCGCCCGGATCAGTGCCGACGGGCGGATAGGGAAGCTGGTAGGCGGACGCGCGGCGGATGATGCGGTGATATTGGGACGGCGTATCGGCTTCGGGGAAACCGCGCATGTTGCCGCGGCGGGTGTGCGCGCCGATCGGGCAATGGCTGCCCATGTCCGGATTTTCCTCCGGATCGGGATCCTGGCCAGGGGCGGGCGCGCCGGCGGGGAGGACGTAGAGGAAATTGTTGAGCTCATTGTCGAGCATGGTCGGTGGCGGCGTGTCCCCCTGGATCGGGAAGACCGAAAGCGAGACGCCGTTGGTCCAGCGGCCGCAGAGCAGCGCCTTGACTGCCTCGACCGCATGATCGGGATCAGTGATGCCGTAGAGCTTGCAGAAATCGGCATCGGCGAGTCGTTTGGCTTGCGCCTCATAGCCCTCGACATCCTGCTCCAGGATGCGGAAGGCGCCGAAACAGCCATTGAGGCCGAGCGGCGCGACCGGGACGGAGGTGCCGAGATACCCCTCGCCGGGAAGCGCCGTGCCCAGCATGAAGGCGCTGGGATCAGCGAGTTCCTGGTCGCCGTCGGGATCCTGGATATAGGGCACGCCGGCGACGATCGGCTGGGCGATGCCGTCGCGATAACCGAACCAGACCTTGTGGTTGTCGAGCACCTGGGAATCGAAGATGCGATCCGGAGACAGCGCCGCGAAGCCATCGAGCAGCGGCTTCAGCATAGCGGTATCTTCTTCGATGATCTCGGTCGTGGCACCCCAGAGGATGAGCATCACGTCGAAATCGCGGTCGTTGAGGCGCCAGTTGGCGGGGTCGCTCTGGCCGACATCGCCGACGATTTTGGCCTGCGCGGCGGCGCCGACATAGAAGGAATTGTGGTCGGATGTCGGTCCGAAGCTCTGGTCGACCGCAGCCTGCGGGACGCCGAGCGCGACGAGGCCGGGGCAGGTGAAGCCTATGTTGAGGCAGCGGTTCGGCTTGGGCGGCGCCCATTGGCTGGCGATCGTCACGCTCGGCCAGGCCTGTTTGCCCGAGACCAGGCTTTCGATAAAGGCACGGGCCTTGGCCGCATCAGTCACCGACAGCGCGAAATAGCGGGTGAAGGCGAAGTTATAGCCCCGCATGACGAAGCCCTGGGTCTTCGCCGGATCGGGCGGGACCGGGACGACATCGGCGGGTGCACCCGCCACATGGGCATGGGCCGCTGCCTTCAGATGGGAGCGCGGCGGCTCGGCATAACGTGGCGGGTGCAGGCGCATCTCAGTCGTTCGCCCAGATGTTGAGGACAGTGTCGGTGTAGTTCTGGAGGAAGGTCGGGGTCTTGCCGCCGCCGGTAAGATCATGCGCCAGGATGAAGGCGGCAAAGGCGTCGAGATGCTTCAGCACCGGCACCATCTTCTCCATGCCGACGATATTGGGGAGCGCCGCGTCGAACACCGCAGGGTGAGCCCGGGCGATATCCTTCACATAAGGGCCGAAATCCTCGTCATAGACGGTAGTGAGCAGCATGCATTTGGTGTCCTTTGGCTGGTTCACCTGATCGGGCAGCTGAACGAGCCAGAGATAATGGACGATGTTGGGCAGCGGATGCGTGGCCTGGCCCTTGAAGCCGGCGAGAAGGTTGGTCGTGACGTGCTTCACCTGTTTCGCGTGCACGTTGAACATGAAGGACAGTGGCTGGGCCATGATGGCATCCTCTCTGGTTGAAGGCCGATAACTGGCAGGATCGGGTTCAGGTGGCGAACGGGACTGCAGCGGAATCGGGTCTTTCTCGCGGGCGCTGAGCCGCGCTCGGCATGGAGGGGATATACCCGGCGGCCAAAGCAGGGCACAGCTGGACGGCGAGCAACAGCGACTTACMGGAGCGTCTTTGCCAGAGCGTCTTTTGGAGTGTTTGGGGACTTGCGGAACACATATCGCAGCAAGACACTGGGGTGAGCACCGCTGGCGAGCTCGAGCCGATCGCGCTGCCCGCGGAAGCACGGCTTCTGCTCGCCTGTGCGCTGCATCCCGCTTTGATTGCGCCTGGTGAACTGCGGCGCCTCGCCGGCGAGGTTCGCGACTGGCCGGCCATATTAGGGCAGGCGACCCATCATTTGTCGCTTCCGGTGCTGCGCGAGCGACTCTTCGCGATCCAGGACTGCGTTCCGGCCGAAACAATCACCGAGCTCGAGCGCGCCGTGATTGTGGCGACCGCCCATGGCCTCCAGCTCGGCGCGATCGCCGCCGAACTGAACCGGTCATGGTTCCGCCCAAAGCAAATCCGTTTCGCGCTTTTCAAAGGGGTGGCGCTGGCCCAGCGATACTATGGCTCGGTCAGCGGGCGCTCCTGCCGCGACCTCGACCTGCTGGTCAGCGGGAAAGGGTTCGCGGAGACGGTGACGCATCTGATCGGCCAGGGTTTTCGCCTCAGCAAGCCCTTCGAACTGCCCGTCGAACCGGCGCGCCACGCGGCTCATATCGAGGCGATGTGCGGCCTGAGCCGGGAAATCTCGATGCGCGCGCCATCGGGCCAGATGGTCGACCTTCATCAGAGCGTGGATCTCACCGGGACCGACTTCCCGACCGAACAACTGCTCGACCGTGCGGAAACGGTGACGATCGCAGGCGAGGCGTTGCCCGTCTTCTCGACCGCGGATCTGTTCGTCTACATCTGCTATCATCACAGCCGCCACCGATGGTCGCGGCTGCACTGGATCGGCGATCTCGGCCGGATCGCCGCAGCGCCCGATTTCGATATCACGGCGACGCGGGCCCAAGCGAAGCGCGCTGGGCTGGAAAAGCTGGTCGTCGCTTGCCTGGAAATGCCGGCACTGCTCGCCGCCGCCGTCGCCGGCAACTGGCCTGCCGGCCCTGGCCTCGCAGCGCGCATGACGCGGGATTGCATCAGGTTCCTCCACCCGGACAACGCTCCACCCGAGCTGGAGCGGCACAGCCGGGATGCTGATCGCCTGTTCCGCTGGCGGGACTGGTTCGCGACGACAGCAATCGAATGGCGCCAGCGCGAAGGTCTGGCGCGTCACGCGCGCGCCGTCGGGCGAAGCCTGGTGCCGTCATGGCAAGCATATCGCGATCTCCCACTGCCAAAAGGGCTTCGTTGGCTTTACGTGCCCTGGCGGGTAGCGGCGCATATGGTCCGCTATTTTCCATTGCCTACATTCGGACGGAAAGACGGGAAGCGCGGATGAGGGATCGCACGCGGGAATTGCTCGCCATGCAACCTCTGGTCGAGGGGAAACCAATGGCGATGCTGGCGCTGGCGCGACAGCTGCCCGCCGTCGGGCATCGCACGCGAGCGCTCGAGATGATCACCCGCGCACTCGCGCTGGATCCCGGCGACGGCGAGGTGCGCGCTTTGGCCACCGAGTTGCTGAGCGACGGCGTGCATACATGGCACTTCTCGATCGTCCGTGACCAGGCGCGCAACGCGGCTTATGACGCGGCGCTGCGCAACGCGATATTTCCAGGCTGCTCCGTATTGGAAATCGGCACCGGCACCGGGTTGCTCGCCATGATGGCGGCGCGGGCGGGTGCGGCGCGGGTCGTCACCTGCGAGGCCGATCCGGCCATCGCCGCGGCCGCGCGCGAGAATGTGGCGATCAACGGCTTCGCCGACCGGGTGACCGTGGTGAACAAACATTCGACCGCGCTCGACCTCGCCGATGTCGGCGGGCTTGCCGACGTCCTTGTGTCCGAGATCGTCAGCAACGACATGCTGAGCGAAGGCACGCTTCCGGCGCATGAGGATGCGGTGCCGCGCCTGCTGAAACCCGGCGGCGCGGTCATCCCGGCGCGCGGCCGGATCCGGATCGCGTTGATGGACGATGGCGGCACGGCGCAACCGGATCTGGACCTCATCGATTCCTTCGACCTGAGTGCGTTCAACAAATTGCGACGGCCTTATCGCGACATTCCGGTCGGCAGCGATGCAATCACATTGCGAAGTGCCGCCGCGGACCTGTTCGCCCTTGATTTCGCGCATGGCCCCTGGCGGGGCGAGCGTCGCGAAATCACTTTCGAATCGCTGGGCGGGCGGGTGAGCGGCGTGGTGCAATGGATCGCGCTCGATCTGGACGATCGGGAGACTTACGAGAACCATCCCGGGCCAGGCGTTACTTCATGCTGGGGCGCGATCTTCTGGCCCTTTGCCGAGCCAGTCATGTCGGTGCCGGGCGAATCCTTCGTGATCGGCGCCTGTCACGAAGGAAACCGGGTCCGCATCTGGCGCGGTTAACCCCGTTCCGAATTGACTTTGACGCGATTCCAAGTCATGGGCGATAATTGGCTAGGCAATGCTGGATCGGCTCATGAGCGATACGAACAACGATGCACCGGCCCTAGTGGTCGAAACCACCGACAAGCCCGAATGGGTTAAGCCGGAGATTACGTCTTTTGCGCCCGTTCAGGCCGCCGAAGGCATCTCCTACCGGCCGAACGACGGTATCAGCAACCTCACCTGACCGAACGCGTCGTTTTGAACGATGACTGACGGACCCGGGCGTTGGGCGCGCCGGGAGCGCGTGTTTCCGTGGGCGTGATAAACGCGCCGAGCGCGGACCCGGCCAGCAAGCCGTATGATCTCGCAACGGCGGAGCATGACTATCCCGCGTGGGATGGCGTTCCCCTCCGCACAATCCTGATTTGCACCCATCCCCGATCGGGGAGTACCCTGCTTGGCGAGGCGTTATATTTTGCCGGTGGCCTGGGCTGTCCACTGGAATATTTCCATGCCGGGTTCCGTCCGGCTCTTGCCGGACGGTGGGGCTGCGACGGTCTGTCGGATTATGGCCGTGCCGTACATCGCTGGCGTACCGACGCGTCCGGCACCCACTCCGTGAAGCTGTTCTGGCGCGATGTGGCCGAACTGGCCGGGGAACTCCAACCCGGCCGCTTCGACGATTTGCACCAACGCCCGCCCGAGGCGACCTCGCCCGACATGTATCGCGAGATCGCCGGGCTGCTCGCGCCTCTGTTTCCCGCTGCCCATTATGTCCATCTCGCCCGGCGGGACCGGGTGCGGCAGGCGGTCTCCGCCGCGGCCGCGGTGCAGACGGGCATCTGGCGCAAAATCCCGCAGATGGGCGAACGAACCGAAGCGGCGCCGCCGAGCTTCGATTTCGCGATGATCGAACGGCTGATTGGCTATGCCGATTTCTGCCATCGCCATTGGCGCGGCTTCTTCGCGGCGATCGGCGCTGTTCCCCATGACCTGGCCTATGAAGATCTGACACGTGATCATGATGCGGCGGTGAAGGCGGTACTCGATCATCTCGGAAGCACGGCCGCTGTCCCACCGGTGCGCATGAAGCGCCAATCGGATGCGCGTAACGAGGCGATGGTGTTGCGCTTCCTGCGGGAGCATGTCGCGCGTGCGACGGGCGGTAACGCGGCATGAGTGTTTCGCGCGGCCTCATGCCTCCATGGCTGGTGCGACGCGACCTGCTTTCCCCGGACGAATGCCACGATCTGCTCAGTTGGGCGCTCGACAATGAGGCGCGCTTCAAGCCGGCCGCGCTGGACAAGGGGCTGGTCGACCCGGCGATACGCCGCTCGCTCAGCTTGCGGGACCTCGGCAAATTCTCGAGCCTGTTCGAGGGGCGCGTTCGCGCAATGGTGCCAGAGCTGATCGGCCAGCTGCGCGTGACACCCTTCGTCGCAGGCGAGATCGAACTGGAGCTGGTCGCGCACAATGAGGGGGCGCATTTCGCATTGCACGGTGACCTCTACACCGGGGAAGGCAGCGCCCGCGGCGATCGACTGCTCAGCGCCGTCTATTATTTCCACCGCGCGCCAAAAGCATTTTCGGGCGGCTGCCTCAGGCTGCACCGGATCGGCGCGGTGCCTGGCGATATGGGGGTGGACATCGCGCCGGACCAGAACAGCCTGGTAGTCTTCCCTTCCTGGGCACCCCACGAGGTGCTGACTGTGCGCTGCCCGTCAGGCGCGTTCGGCGATTCCCGATTCGCGGTGAATTGCTGGATCTACCGGGCGGACGAGCACCGACCGTCAGCCGATGGCGATTAGACCCCGGTCGCGCATATCGGCGATGAACTCCATCACGTCGCCACGACAGATCGCCGGATCGACCGAGTGGGACTCAGCCATCTTCGCGCACAGCGCTCCGGCGGAGATTGGCGCTTCGAGCAATCCCCAGACCAGCGCGGCGGTCCGGTTGAGCTGAAAGAAATAGCCGCTCTGGATATCGAGGATGACGGCTTCGTCGCCCACGTCCGCGGCGATCATGTTCTGGCTGCGGCTGACCATCATGGCCTCATCGATGTCGGTCGCTGGCATTTTTCGCACTGCTCCTCAGGGTCATTGTTCAAATCTTGAAAGCGTTTTCGAGCCACATATCCATCGCCAGTGTGAACCATACCGGCCCCCAGGGCTGATCGGGAATGGGACCGGTCGATCCCTGGTCGCGCCAGCGCTGGAAGGCAGCGTGCATTTCCCCGATCTTCGCGCCGTCGACCCAGCCAAGTTGGGCGCAAAGCAACTGTTCAGCCGGGCGGCGGCGCAGCAGTTCGGAGATTGCATCGACCGTATGGGCAACGAAAGCCGTCTTGGTTTTCCGCGTCCGGACCTTTTCGGGCAGGGTTCCCTTCATCGCCTGACGTAGCAGATATTTTTTCTGCCCGTAACGGTTCAGCACATTGCCCGACGCGCCCATCATGAAGCTGGCAAGGCGCTGATCATGGAACGGATGGCGCTGTTCGATGCCGAAGCTCGCGCAATAGGCCATCGCCGGTTCGGCGTTCACATGACGGCGGGCGAGCGCGAACACGCCGTAGCGCTGCTTTTGCGCGATGCCGGGCAGATCGACAGGCAGGGCATCGGCATACCATCGCTCCGTCAAGCCGATCCGCTCAGCCCATTCGGCATTGAGCCAGGGCGGCGCTTGCGTAGCGAAATCGAGGTGCGGCCTGAGCAGGCGTTCGCGGTGGCGGGAACGAAAGAGCGGGCCGAAGCCGTGATAGAGGATTCGGCGCGCCGAAACATAAGCCGGCTTGTCGGGAAATTGCTCGAAACCTGCCCTGACCAGCGCCCCCCAACGGCCAGTCCTGGCGAGATCGGGCCAGTGTGCCAGCGATCCTGCGAGCCAGTCGTCGCCGCCCTCACCCGTCAGCAGCACGCGTTCGCCATCGGCCTGCTGGCGCGCGCAGACCCCCGCCATGGTGTCGAGCACATTGGGCCGCAGCGGAAGTTGCAGCGTCTCGGCGCACCACGCCGCAGCGGCATCCGCGCTGAACGGGTGCGCCCCGACCACTTTCGCGGTGATGCCGAGATGCGCCTCGACCGCGCTGCTCCACTCAGTCTCGTCATGCGGCTCGCCGGGGAAGCGCGCGGTGATCGCCCCGATCTGCCGGTCGATCCGCCCGGCACGGTGGAGTTCGGTCGCCCTACACACGACCGAGGACGAATCGAGCCCGCCGGAAAGCTGCGACGACAAGGGTGTCGCGCTGCGGGTGGCCGCGATCAACGCCTGATCGAACAGCTCCTGGAAGCGCGCGACATGATCGGCCTCGGACAGGCGCGACTGATCCTCGAACGGCCCGACATGCCAGTGCCACTGCCTGACCCTGCCCTTCTCCAAAGCCAGCGCCGATCCCTGCGGGAGCCGGTTGAGGCCCTGCCAGAAGGTATCCGTCTGGCTGACGAACCGCGCCGAGAGAAATTCGCCGATCGCGGGTTCGTTGAGCTTGCGCTCCATGCCGAGGCCGACAACCAGCGAGCGCGGTTCAGTCGCGAAGCCGAAGGTCGCGCCGTCAAACGTCCACACCAATGGCCGCCAGCCATAGGGCGAGCGCACCAGCAGCAGGCGTCGATCGCGCGGTTGCCAGACGGCAATGGCGAAATCGCCGACCAGCGCCGCGACATAATCGTCGCCGCGCCGATCGAACAGCGCCAGCGCGATTTCGCCATCGGGAGCTGCCTTCATGCCCTCGCCCTGCGCGCCGAGTGTCGCGATCAATTCAGCGCGATTGTCGAGACGGCCGTCGAACACCATGACCGCGCCGGAGCGATCGCTGATAAAGGGCTGCACCTCGCCCACCGCCTCGGGCGTGGTCGCGTGGGCGAAGCGGATCAGGCCCGCCGGGCCATCATGCCAATGCTTGACGCCGTCAAAGCCGCGCGGCACGGCGGCACGAAGAATCGACGCGAGCAGTGCCTCGGTCATGTCGCGGCCATCGATATGGACCGCGCCGGCAATGGCACCCAATTTCGTCTCCAGTCCGGCCTTACAGGGTTTCGGCATAGCATGGTTCACTGACCTGGCAATTGCTCGCCCGGTGTACGAGAAAAGGTGGGAATGGGTTCGACGTCGACCTACAGCTTCGGGGGGCTGCGGCTGCATTCGGACAGGTGGGTCGATCAATTGCGGCCGTCTCATCCCGAGGCGTGGGCCGATGTCGCGCTTTCCTTCGAAACGGGGGAGCCGCCGGTTCACGACCGCATTTCTTATCGCTGGCCGGGCCGTTACGGGCTGACCGTCGGCACCTGCGGCGACGAGTGGCTGATGACCTCGTCATTCGATGGGGCGTTCCTAATCAGCAGGGAGCGGCGCACATTGCGGTGCATCTCAGCCCCCGGCGCGTCTTTCGACGCCTGTGTCGATGTCCTGATCCGTCGGGTGCTGCCCCGGGTGGCGACGCTGTTCGGAGCAAGTGCGATCCATGCCGCGGCGCTGGCGCGGCCGGAGGGCGGCATTCTCCTGCTGGGCGTGTCCGGAGCGGGGAAATCCACCATGACCGCTGCGCTGGGCCATGCCGGTTGGCAGATCCTGAGCGACGATATCTCTCTCCTGTGGGGGCAGGAGGAGCCTCTGCTAGCGCCCGCGGCACAAGGCGTCTGCGTCTGGCCCGCGTCGCGCGAGGGGATCGGCCTTCCAAGGGAGCATTGCCGCCCGATGCCGGCCTATGACGGCAAAACCCATTTCGTGCCGGAGGGCGAGCCGGCCCTGGCGCCGGTGCCGCTCCGCGCGCTCGTCTTTCTCAAACGCGAGGGCGATGTCACCCCCGTGCTCGAGCCGATGAGCGAGGCCGAGGTGCTCGTGACGGCCGCGCATATGCTGGTGCAGTTCGACCCCGGCGATCCGGCACGGCCCGACCGGGTACAAGGCTTTGCGCGATTGAATGCCGCCGCGAAGGCAGCGCCAGGCTACCGCCTGCGCTATCCCCATGACTTTGCCGCACTCGCCCAGGTCGAGGCGCTCCTGCGCGGTGTGTTGAAATCCTGAGCCCGCCTCTACGCCGCCACCTCGAGCGCACCGGCTTTGCGCAACAGCGTTTGCCGCGGGCTTGTAGAAGCGGGCGCCGTTCAGGTTGCGGATGACATTTTTTTCGGAGAAATGTCAGCGCGAGGGTGGCAGGAACATGCGCGCCCATAGTTCCCACACCGACAGCCACCGATCGAGTTCGACCGCATCGTGGCGAACCTCGGCAAATCGCTTGAGATAGGTGCCATAGCCTTGGGCATAGGCGCGACAGCCGCTGCAATCGATGTTCGGAGAACAGCATTTGCCAGTGGATTGCGAGAGATCGACCGAGAAATGAAGGTGCTTCGGGGTGAGGCGATTCCCGCAATCGATCGCGATCCCCGACACCGGATCGATCCGGTGCGGCACATCGCTGGTGATCCAGGCATCATAATCGAGCGAATAGAGAATCGTTGCGCCAAACGCCTCGATCGCGCGGGTGATCTCGCATCGCGCCTCGGCGAAATCGGAAGGCATCATGACGAGATTGTCTTCGGCCGTGCTTATCTTGAAATAATCATCTTCGGCAACGTCGCTCTCCAGCTTGGAGAGATAGGACGTGGTGGGACTGAAATAGCTGAAGGTCAGCGCACAGCCTGCCTCGTGCATCGCGCGGGCGGTCTCGAAAATGTCGCGGATGTTCGTCCTGCCGATGGTATAGACGAAGATCGCGCGCGGGTCTCCCGCATAGAGGCGGATCGCCTTGGCGACATTGTCGGCCCCGCGCAGCCGCGCATTCTCGGCCGGAGCACCCCATACCGAGATATGAATCCGGTAGTCGAGATCCGGTGAGACCCGCCTGGTGCCATTGGTGAAGATCACGCCGTGCGGGATGTATTTGCGCGCAAGGCTGATCCGGCGGGGGGCGAGCGTGGGCTCTGCTCCCGCGAGATAGGCGAAGTTCACGCCGCGCGCGGCTTCCTTCGCGAAAAAGGCGTCCCAGGCGTGATCGTCGGCGGAATCATCATGGCCCAGGCGATCCGCGCCGTCGAAGAACAGGCAGCCTTCGCAGCGCAGGTTGCACGTGTCTGAGATGTCGTAGTTGCTCGGGGTGAGGTGTCCCACTCGGGCGCGAAGATCTCGAAACCGGAGATTTGCCCGCGATTGCGCCGTGCTTGCATCGGCGACAGCGCGTGAGGTGGTTTCGGGTGGCATCAGACCCCTGTCCAAGGCGATATAACACCAGTCCCACAGATCAGCGTCTCAGGCAATCGCTTGCCGCTGCTGATCCGAAACACCTGGACAGTGCGTAGCCTTCAGCTGTTCTCACGCTTCGCGGGCCGATCTCCCGGCGCATGCCCGCGATTTCCCGACGCGAACTTGCGGGATAACCACACGCGCATCGGATGGTCGAGCCAGCGGTCCGCCGCGTAGGAAGCAGCGAAGGTCAACGCGATGAACAGCGGAACGCGAACAACAGCACTGGTCAGAAACGGCAGGCCGAGGCGCGGAAGGATCTGATCCAGTGCCAGGAGGATAGGGAAGTTCAGGATATAGGCGGCATAGGTGATTCTGCCGACCCCTGTGAACATCGGGATCAGTCGGCGTGGTACCGTGGAGGTCGATGCGAACACCAACGCCGGCATGATCAGCGCCGCGCTGAGGTCATAGACGAAATTGCCGTTGACCGGCCGCAGGCAGATGATCGCCATCAGGGCCGATACCGATCCCCAAAAGGGCAACCTGAGCCACGGGAAATAACCCCGTTCCCAGAGCCGATAGGCGGCGATCCCCGCGAAGAAGCCGTAGACCACCCTCAGCCCGCCGACGTGAAAGTTGGAGAAGGCTCCACCATGTTCGAGCCCGGTCGGGAGCGACAGCGCGAATACCAGCATTGCCACGCCGATCGCGATGAAGACGACGAGCAGCCGGTTGGTCAGCCGCGGGCCGAGCGTGGACCAGATGATGTTGACGACGAGCTCCCAGAGAAGCGTCCAGGTCGTCCCGTTGAACGGATAGGGGTGATGATGACGCCAGGCGAGCGACTGGACCAGCKGAACCAGCAGCACCGACGCGGCGATCGATACCAGAAAAAGGCCGGGCTCGGGCAAGCCCCTGGTGAGCGCGATCGCGAGATTTGTTCCAACCGCGATGAAAAGGGAGAGCAGGTAGAGCGGATAGATCCTGATCAGCCTCAATCTCATGAAGCCGCGGCAGCCGAGTCCCTTTGCGAGCCGAGCGCCATAGACGTGGCTTAGGACAAAGCCGCTCAGCGCGTAGAAGAAATCGACGATGAAGAAGGCGCCCGGCAACAGGTGCAGGACATACTGGCCGACGGAATGGAACAGCATGACGATGAGAACGCTCACGCCGCGGAGTCCCTCGATCGTAATGAACATCGTCGGTGCGGCGGCGCCTGAGGGACTTGGGGATGGGCTTGGGGAGGGGCGCGACAGGTCGGCCGCTGGGGGGGGCGGGGCCTCCGTCATCGGGTCAGGCCCGCGTACCGGGCGGGAGGGGCGGCCATGTGGTCAGCGCGCCGCCTCGTTCAGTGTCGCCCGAGCACGATGGGCCGCGTGCCCAGCCGCTGAACGTGGTGCGCGGGCCGCCGGAGAGTATGCGGGTGACCTGGTGCTGGAGATCCTGCGCAAGCCGAAAGACGGCGAGCGACCCGGGCGAGCCGGCATGGTAGGTCAGCATCGGGATATATGGATCGCGGTGCCGCAGTTCGAAGTCCCCGCCCTCATATTCCGCGGTCGTGAGGTTCACCACGAGCGCGAGCCGCCGGATTCCCAGCCCCGCGTCGCGGTGCCAACCGAGATTGTTGCCGGCGACCATCTGGACCAGATGCCCCTCGATATGGGAGACCGGTTCACATCCCGAAATGTCCTCGAGCCACCGCATGAAGGCCGGGCGCGCGAGAGCGACGCAGAAGGGCAGCGCCGATTGCGCCGAAAGGTCGTTCCCTCTCAGGCCATATTCCTTCAGGTCGACCTGGCGGAACGGCGCCATGCTCGCCACCTCCCGAAGCGATTCGAGCAAATCCGCGTCGATCACGTCGTGGAACACCGCTCCGCCATGGGCCGCCAGGGCATGGCGGATGTTGGCGGCCGTAGATGGATCGGCGAGTATCTTCGTGCCGTCGCGACCGATCCGGATCGGCGCATGAAACACCGGCGCTGGCGGATAGGCATCGGTACGGCCCGAGGGTGACTTCTGGATCATTCGTCGTCGCCCCACGCGTTGAACCTTGTGGGAATGGGCATCGTCGGCGGCGCCGGCAAGCAAAATCTCCGGGTGCAGCGGCGCGCTCGTTGCGATCGGGAAATAAAAGGCGGCGGTCGCAAACGCGGTCCGACGGGCGTATCGGGAAGTCGATTTCAGCGGGCGCGCTGGGCTTCGTCGTTGGGGATTGCCTCTGGCCATCGTTATACACAAGGGATCCGCACGTCGCCTGTTGCGGCGGCGCGACCACCAATTCCCGGCCAGTAGCGCGCTGGCGTGATGTGGAGGGTGTGGAACAGCGCTTCCTGCGCCACCGTCCGCTCGCCGGGGCTCGCCTTGGCACCTGAGGATTTTGGTCTCATCTTCGTTCCTTCGTCACTGCGAAGAGGCCAAAATCCTCCTTAGCTCACAACATCAATTTTGGTGCCATTGGTGCTGACGGGGAACAAGGCGCGATTCTAAGCAGCTTCCGTTGGCTTGACCAACGGATCGGTTGTATGGCCCGCAACCGGGACGGATGACGACCCCGGTCGTGTTGGTCGAGGATAATGGGCCGATCCACGTCAGCAAGCTCTCGCGCGCTGCAATCGAGGCCCGCAAGCACTGGCTCACCGTCGAGTGGCTGCCCAAATACGCCCCTGAACTCAACGATATCGAGTTGGTCTGGCGCGACCTCAAAGCCCATCATCTCGCTCACCAGACCTTCGTCGATATACACACCCTCGATAACGCAATCCACGACGCCGTCGCCGCCTTGAACCGTGAACGAGCCC
>NZ_JBFUHA010000020.1:0-29813 GCF_056402635.1 Sphingomonas sp. P3_C5 | reverse complement strand
GGCAGCGACAGCTATTTCGTGGACGATGCCGCCGACACGGTGTTCGAAGCGAATACCGGCGGCGTCGATTACGACACCGTGGTGGCCACGGTCAGCTGGGTGCTGGGCGCAGGACAGGAAGTCGAGCGCTTGCGCGCAGGCCCGGGCACCGATCCGATCAACCTTACCGGCAATGAGTTCGGYCAGAAGATCCAGGGCAATGAGGGTGCGAAYATCCTGCTCGGCGACGGCGGCAATGACGTGATCATCGCCGGAGGCGGTGACGATACGCTCAAGGGCGGCACCGGGTTGGACAAGCTGACCGGTGGGCTCGGCGCCGACACGTTCGTGTTCGAACATGGCGGCCAGATGGACCAGATCGTCGACTTTGCCGTGGGGACCGACAAGGTCGACCTCACAGCGTTCGGCCTGACCTGGCAGGATGTGCAGGCCGCGATGACCGARAGCAACGGCAACACCATCCTCACCCTGGGCGGCGGCGATTCGGTGATCTTCGCTGGGGTGTCCGAGACATCGCTGAGCGCGAGCGACTTCCTGCTGGGCGGCAACATTCTCAGCAACACCCTCCAATCCGACATGTGGGATGGTGGCAGGGACGATATGCTCCACGCCCACATCCAAACGTCACACGCAATGTTCGAGTGGCATATGCTGTAACGCGCGCTTTTTCTGACGGGTGCAATGTGAGAACCCCAAAACCGTCACCAAAACCCGGGCTTCAGCGCAGTGGCCAGGTCCAGATCACCAGCGGCGTGCCGACCAGCACGACGAGCACCGACAGCGGCGCGCCCAGCCTCGCATAGTCGCTGAACCTGTAGCCGCCCGGCCCGAACACCAGCGTGTTGCACTGGTGCCCGATCGGGGTGAGGAAATCGCATCCTGCCCCCATGGCCGTCGCGATCAGGAAGGCTTCGGGCCGGTAGCCGAGGTCATGCGCGAAGACGGCGGCGATCGGTGCCATCACCAGCACTGTCGCCGCATTGTTGAGGAAGGGCGTCACCGCCATCGCCGCGACCAGGATCAGCGCCACCGCGCCCCAGGGCGGCAGGGTCGCCGCGACATGCGCAAGCCAGGTTGCAATCACGTCCGAGGCGCCCGTGGTGCGCAGCGAGTCGCTGACCGGGATAAGCGCGCCGAGCATGATCAGGATCGGCCATTCGACATTGTCATAGGCCTCGCGCACCGGCAGCGCGCCGCTCGCCATGACGAGCCCGGCCGCTGCGAAGAAGGCCACTGCCACTGGTATATAGCCGCTCGCCGTCGCGGCCATCGCCACGGCGAGGATCGCGATCGGCAGCCAGCCGCGGTTCGAGCTGCCGAGCTTGATCGACCGTTCGGCGAGCGGCAGCGCGCCGAGATCGCGCAGCCGCTCCGGCAAGAGGCTGAGCGGGCCCTGGAGCACGATCACGTCGCCAGCCCGCAGCATCGTCTCGCCGAGGCGCCGGGTCAGCCGCTCGCCGCCGCGCGATACCGCGATCAGGTTCACGCCGTAGCGGCGCTGG
Source organism: Sphingomonas sp. P3_C5 (assembly GCF_056402635.1). Lineage (NCBI taxonomy): Bacteria > Pseudomonadati > Pseudomonadota > Alphaproteobacteria > Sphingomonadales > Sphingomonadaceae > Sphingomonas > Sphingomonas sp. P3_C5. The sequence goes on along the minus strand of NZ_JBFUHA010000020.1, from coordinate 28,311 downwards.
AGGAGCATCCGTCCCGCCGTCTGGCCGATCAGCACCGAACCGATGTTCACCACTGCCTCGATGACGCCGATCTCTTCCTTCTCGGTGCCTTGGGGTACGTCGCGGTCGGCACCGGCAAGGGTGAGCCCGTCGCCCGCGACGACCCGTTCGAGCGCGTCGGGATCGCCGCCCAGGATGAGCGTATCGCCCTCGCGCAGGCAGCTATCGGGAAGTGCCGGGCTGCGCATCCCGGCGCGGAGCAGGCTGGTGATCGTCACCTCATGATCGTGCCGCTCGATAAAGCCGCCGACCGTTTCGCCGATCGCGGGCGAGCCTTCGGCCAGGGTCGCCTCGGTGACATAGCCCTTGATATCGAGCGCTTCGCCCAGCGTCGGCGCGGCACGGCGATCGCGGGGCAGCAGCCGGTAGCCGAAGCGCAGGAAGATCAGCCCGATGACGAGCAGCCCGAAGCCCGTCGGGAAATAGTCGAACATGCGAAACGGGTGCCCGGTCATCTCCTCGCGTACCCGGCTGACGATGATATTGGGCGAAGTGCCTACCAGGGTCATCAGCCCGCCGAGCAGCGAGGCGAACGACATCGGCATGAGGAAGACGGATGGGCTGGCGTCGTTCTTCTTGGCCATCTGGAAGGCGGCCGGCATCAGCATCGCCAGCGCGCCGACATTCTTGACGAAGGCCGAGGCGATGCCCACCGAGGCGGTGAGCACAAGCAATTGCGAGCGCACCCGCTTCACCCGCTTGGACACGAAGGCGAGCGCGATCTCGATCACGCCTGATCGCTGCACCGCCGCCGACATGACCAGCGCCGACCCGACGATGATGACGATGTCGTCGGAAAAGCCGGTGAACGCGTCCTTCGGCTTGACGATGCCGAGCGCGAGCGCGGCGAGCAGCGCGAGGATCGCGGTGACATCGTAGCGGAACCGACCCCAGACGAAGAGCGCCATCATCCCGGCAAGCGTGGCGATCGAAAGCATCTGGGGAAGAGTCATGCGGCCTCATGCGTGGAGCGATGAGGGCAGAACATATGACGCGGCGAGAATGTCCCCAGGCCGGCTCTCAATAGTCCTTAGATATCCTCAGGTTCGCGCTTTGCCGGCCCAGTGTGGAGATACTCGACAGCACTGATAGCCAGCGTGTCACCTGGAACTCGACCTGGGTCGCTGAATAGCCCTGACCGTCTGTAATGATCTCGGCATAGAGGCGGTGGGTGATATATTTGCCCGCCGCGATCGAGGTGCCGGCGCCGGTCTGCGGGTCGGCGGGGAGCAGGCGGAGGCGGTCGAGGCCGGCGACGCGGCGCACTGCGTTGATCGGATCGAGGCCGCCCTTGCCATTCTGCAGCGCCGCCACCGCGGCTGCGAGTTGGAGAGCCTCGGGTGCCGACAGGTTGGTGATCGACGTGCCGAACAGCAGCCGCGACAACAGCTCGTCCTCGGGCAGAGCGGGAACGCTGGTGAAGCTGATATCGGGCTTTTGCGCGAAGCCGGTGACCCGGATCGTGGCGTTGAGGCCAGTGGTGCCGGCGTTTGCTGCAATGTCGAGCGACGGGTTCGCGGGCACATCGCCGGTGAAGAGGATGCTGCCGCGCGCGAGCTGGAATTCGCGGCCGGCGAACTCATAATCGCCCTTGATCAGATCGGCGCGGCCCTTGATCGCGGGATTGTCGGGGGCACCGCCGATCTGGAGATTAGCCGACCATTCGCTGCGAAGCCCGAGGCCACTGACGATCAGCTGGCTGGGCGCGCGGGCATGGACATCGAGGCGCCACGGCTTGCGCGGCACCACATCCTCCTCGCCGCCGCCGCGCAGGTTGATCTCGCGGATGTTGAGCTGGGGCACAGCGGTCGCCGCGGTCGCCTGGCCGAGGCGGTAGCGGCTTTTGTTGAGCAGCAGATCGCCCGAGATCACCCCGCCCGACCCGTCCGACCTGATCGTGACCGGCCCCGTGGCGGTCGCGCCGATGTCGTCGCGGTTGATCAGCACTGCATTCTGCGCCTGAAGGCTGAGGTCCATGCCGAAGCCGTTAGCCGCGGCGAGATCGAAGGAGCCCGTACCGGTGACGCGCCCGCCCTTCCCGGCGTCTGCGGCGAAGGTGTCGATCACCAGCTTCGATCCGCCGAACCGGCCAGTTGCCTGGACATTGGTGAGGATCGTGCCGGTCACGCCGCTTTCGAGCCGCGCGCCCTTCGCCTGCAGCACGCCCTTGATCTGCGGATCGGACACCTTGCCGCCGAGATCAGCGGCGATCGCGACCGGGCCGCTCAGATCGAACATCTCGAGGCCGGTCAGGCGCCACAGCGTATCGGCTGGGCCGTCATAGCGGAGCTGGCCGAACAGCGGCGCGTTCTTGAACTGGGTCGCGAGGTCGCCAGATCCGGAGAGGGTGAGCAGCGCCTGGGCGCGGCCGACTGTCTTGCCGCCAGTCGCGGCGACCGCGCGCATCGCTGCCTTGCCCGGCTGGAGGATGCCGGCGAGGCCAACATCGACCGGCTGCGACGAGAGGACGAGGCCGGAGCGGGTGAGCCCTCGCACCGTCACGTCTATCCGCCCGGTCGGCGCGTTGCCATTGCCTTGCGCGTAGGAGAGCTTGCCCGATGCGGTGCCGCCGAGACCGAGCTCGGGATAGCCGATATCGAGGATCGACAGCGGCATCCGTGACATGGTCGCATCGATCGCGCTCGAGGTACCGGTGAAGCGGCCTGACACCTCGGCATTGCCGCCCGAGAAGCTCAGCTTCGTTGGGGCGAGCCGCCAGCCGTCGCCATCGCGGGTGAACAGCGCCGGGGTGACGAGCTGCACCGGCCGCCGGTCGAGCGTGCCCTGGGCCGAGACGGCGAAGCTGTCGGGCGTGACCTTGGTCACCGTCTGGATGTCGAACGCGCGGCCGCGCTGGCCTGAGAGCGAGAGGCGGATCTCGCCGGTACCGCCGCGCAGCGAGGCGTGCCCGGCGAAGCGACCAAGCGTGAGGGTGCCGCGGCGCAGCCCACCGCCGGTCATGGTCGCCTCGATCGACGTGCCCGCCGGATCGAGCAGGGCGACCGCGTCAAGATGCCCGCGCCGGAGCGTCAGGGACTCGGCCAGATGGGCGTTGTTGGCATCGAGATGGGCTTCGATCTTCTGGATCGAACCGACGGGGCTGAACAGGAGAACGCCCGACAGGCCACCGCCGGCGATATCGAGCTTGCCATCGAACCCGCCGGTCACCACCCGGAGCGCGCCCTTCGCCTCAGTGCCGCTGACATTGAGCTTCGCGATGGCGATCGTCGCGTCGCCGCCCTTGGGCAGCAGGATCTGGCCGTTGCCGCTGAACGCGCCGAGCATCGAGCCGCCGTGCGCGGTGAAGGCGAAGCCCTCCACATTCGGATCGAGATGCAGCACGACGTCGGTCAGGCCCAGAGTCGCATTGGGGCGTTCGAACACCAGATCGAGCGTGGGATGATCGATCTTGCCGTCGAGCTTCAGTTTCAGCGGACCGTAGGTCGCCTGCCGCCCGCTGCCTTCGATATGGAAGGTGCCGTCGCGACGTCGGATGCCGTTGCCGGTCAGCCGGAGCGACGGCGAGGTCAGGACGAGGTTGTTGAGGTGGAGCACACCGTCCGGCGTCAGCTCGAGCCCGGTCACGATGTGCGGCAGCCCGCCGGTGAGGGAGCGGAAGAAGGCGTTGTCGAGCCGCACAACCTGCACGGTGCCGGTGCCGACCACGCGGGTGCCGTGACCACCGGGACCGGGCACGACCTTGAGGATCGACTGGACATCGACGACGCCGAGGCCGGGGATGAGATAGCGGCCAAGCCCGCCATTGACGCCGACCTCGTACACACCGGTCCTGAGATCGAGCATCAGGTTGATCCGGGCGGTGAGCTTGTCCGACTTCACCCGCAGATCATTGCCGAGGAGGAGTTTGCTGGTGACCCGCAGCACACCATCCACGCTCAGATTGCGCAGGATGCCGCCCCCGACATCGCCGACGCCGGTGACGCGGGCCGCGGTGAGGCGGATCGGCACGATGACCGGCTGCTTCGAGAGGTGGCCGGTGCCGCCAGCGCGGACGACCTCGAAGCCGGTCTTGTCGAAGGCCACCCGATTGGCCGTCAGGCGATAGTCGAAGCGTGCGGTCGAGAAGGGGCCATCGAGGATGGCGCGGAGCTCGATCCCCTCCCCGGTCATGTTCGGGAACAACGCCGGCGGCTGAAGCAGTCGCGTCTGGATGCGGACGTTGCGGAAACTGCCTTGCCCCAGGTCGAGGGCACCGACAGCGTCGATCGCGAGCGCGGCCGAGCGGAGATTGAGCGTGCCGTCCAGCCGCCGATCGGCGAGGGTTGCCGCACCGTGGACAAGGACGCGCGGCCTGGTCAGGCGGGCCAGCTTGCCGGTGGCCAGCGACGCCGGATCGAGCACGCCCGACAGGGCGTAGGTGCCGGCATGGTTGGTCAGCCCGAGATCGACGACGCGCACCGCCCCGACATCGAGGCGGCCATTGCCGTTCCAGCTGCTCCAGGTGCCGTTGCCGGCGATATCGAGCGCGATCGGATGGGTGATGCCCGCCAGCTTCGCCAGCACGCCGCTCGCCGCGCCACGGGCATGCGCGTCGATGTCGAAGCGGTTGCGATCGGGCTCGGCATCGAGCTTGAGCGTCAGCTGGTCGCTGCCCTGGACGCGTGCCGAGAGGTCGACCAGCGCGCGGCCGGCATGGACATCGAGATGGCCGCGGATCTGCCCTGTCCGCTCGACGCCGGTGATGGCGCGGGCGACGGTCAGCCGTTCGACGCGGAGATCGCCGATCCTGATATCGAAGCCCGGCAGGATCGGCCCGGCCTTGCCGGTGCGGATCGTCTCGGGCAGCTTCACCAGGGTCGCGCGCGGGATGATCAGCCGCTGGATGACGAGCCGATTGCTCAGCCAGGCAAAGGGCTTCCAGCCGAGCTCGGCCGTGGGGGCGATGAACACCAGCCCCTTGGGATCGGAGACGCGCACATCGATCAGCGTCGCCTTGGAGAAGAGTGAGCCATCGATGCGGCCGACATGGTAGCGCAGGCCGTTCGAGGGCTTGAGCGCGGCGATCCGGTCGACCACCCAACGGTGGCCCATGTCCGAATCGAGCAGGCCCAGGCCGGCCACCAGCAGCGCCAGAGCGCCGATGACGGTCCCCGCCACCCACCGCAGCCAGCGTCGGCGCGGCTTCGCTGGCGCTGGGACCGGGGCTGGCGCCGGGTCGGTCTCGGCTTCGCTCAAAACGCCTGGCCCAGCGAGACATAGACGGCGACGCGGGCATCGCCCTTTTGCGGGTTGAGCGGGGTGCCGATATCCAGACGGATCGGGCCGAAGCTCGAATAATAGCGCAGGCCAATGCCGGCGCCGTAGCGGAAATCCGTAAATTTCGGCAGCGGCGAGGTGTAGATATTGCCGCCGTCGAAGAACGGCACGACGCCGAAATTGCCGAACGCCTTCACCCGCGCCTCGATCGAGAATTCGCTCAGGCTGCGCCCGCCGATCGGCACATTGTTCGGGTCGCGCGGCCCGATATCCTGATAGCCATAGCCGCGCACCGAGGCGCCGCCGCCGGCATAGAAGCGCCGCGAGGGGGCGATCGCGTCACGCGGTGCGCCGGCGATCGTGCCGAGCCGGACGCGGCCGGCAAGGACCACGCGGCTGCCGAAGGATCTGTAAGTGCTGGCATCGACCTGCATCCGCGCATAGCCGAACACCTTGCCCTCGAGCGAGGCTTCGGGCGAGAACCGGCCGCTCAAGCGGAACCCGCGGGTCGGGTTCAGCAGATCGTCCGACCCATCATAGCTGAGCGTCGTCGGCACCGCGCCGATGAAATAGGTCTGCTTGCGCGTGGCGCCGGTAAAGGGGTCCACATCGCGCTCGTCGGTCGCGACCAGCTCGGCGCCGAAGGACCAGGTCCATTTCTTCTGGAAGAAGATGTTGGTCTGCTTCTCGATGCTGCCCGAGAGCGAGAAGGTCTTCGCGCGATAGGCGGTGCGCCGCAGGTTGGAGGCGACCGCCTGGAGGTTCAGCGCGCGGTCCCGGCCGTGGAAATTGTTGCGGCGGAACACAGCGCTTGCGAGCTGCTCCTGGGTGCCGAGCACGCCGCGCAGAGTGAGCGCACCTTCGGGCGGGAACATGTTGCGGTCAGTCCAGCTGATCTCGGCGCGCGGCCCTTCGCCGGTGCCGTACCCGATTTCGCCGGCGATGGTGTGCTGCGGCGCCGGCTCGAGCCCGACCGCGATATCGACTGTGTCGGGATCCCTGCCCTGCACCGGCTTGATGTCGACGCCGGAGATCAGGCCGGTCTGGATCAGGGTGCGGCGAAGGTCGGTCAGCATGGCGGTGTCGAAGGGCTGGCCGGGGCTGAAGCGCGCGATCTCCTGGATGTGCTTCGCGTCGAACACCTTGTTGTTGGCGCTCGTTGTGATGACCCCGAACTTCTTCTCGCCGCCGGGATTGACCGTCATCGCCAGGGTGGCGGTGTGGGTTGCGTGATCGACCACGATCTCGGGCTCACCGACCTGGGCGAAGGGGAAGCCCTGCTCGCCGATCGTCGCGCGCAGCTTCGCCTCGCCGGTCGCGATGGCATCGGCGTTGACCGGGTCCTCGGCCTTGACCCCGAAGGCGCCCCGCAGCGTATCGGTCTTGCCATCTGCTGCGGCGAGGCCGTTCAGCGTGACGCCCTCGAACTTGTAGAGCGTGCCCGGTTCGGCCTCGAGAACGACGATCGGGCGGGTGCCGTTTGGCTCGATCCGCGAGGTCACCCGCGCGTCATAATAGCCCTCGCCGCGCAGCAGCGTGACGAGCAGCGCCGAATCCTCGCGCCCGCGCCGATCGAGCTGAGCCGCGTTGGCGGGTTGCCCCTCATTGGTGTGGAGCGTCGACAATTGCGCGAAGCGCTCGCGCAGCATGGCGCTCTCGATCGTGTCGATGCCCTCGACGCGGTAGGTGTAGCGCTGCTCCCCCTTCATTTCGACCGGAGCATTGGGGTCGACCGGTTCGGGCGGCGCCGCGCTCAGATCGGGCCAGTCGACGCCGAGGCCGGGGAGCGGCGCCAGCGGCGATTGCGGATCGAGGCCGCCCGACTGGGGCATGGCGGTTTCAGGCGGTGCGGTTTGGGACACGCTCGCCGGAGCGCTCTCCTGCGCGACGGCACAGGGGGCAGTACAGACGAAAAGTCCCGCGACGGCGCACAACAGTACGCCACGCCGCGCCAGCGAAGACGACATAGGACTGTCCTAGCGGCTTAAATCGGCCAGCGACAGGGGGTGGCACGAGGGTGGCCCTCAGTGCGGCGTGCCGACAGCGCTTTCGACCGAGTGCGTGATGATTCCAGTCATGTGAAAGAGCATAGCGCACCGCTTTGACGGTCCGCGCTGTCGCTATGGGGGATTTCTGGCACGGGTTGAATCGCGGGGCGAGCTTGGGGTGCATATGTTGGAAGTGTGACATAATTCGGCGCTGGTTTCGACCGCCGGAGGGGGCTTGTACGAGGGGAATGTGCGGAAAACCGGGCGCTCCTGTTGGAGAGTTTTGTCACACCTATCGGGAGGTATCACAGCCGGGGGATGAGGCGCGGCAGGCGGGGACAGCGATCAGCGTCTCCGTAGCTGTTGGGAATGTCATGAGGGGTCACTGACATTTCCTATCTGTACAGAACATTGTACAACTGCTGTCGTGAGGCATGATAGCCCACCTGCTCAGCTTTTCGGACATCCTATAAGGTCTATCATCGGCTCGCCGAAACCGCCGCCAGCTAACGCCACATGTTGCACTTCGAAATTTACCCCGCCTGCGGCGAAGGCTATTAAATGTTCTGTCGCCATAACATTCAGGCACAATGAATCTTTAGCTCATCAACCTGAGGTCAGAACGCTCGCGTGGCCGCAACTATAAGCTGCCGCTGATCCGTATATATATCGCCAATTAGAAGAGCTATGTGATAATTCCCTTTGAAAGGGTTCTTTAGCGATATATATATATTTGCAAAATAGTATTGGCCATCAGCCTCCCTATCGCTCGCGCCGAAATCACCATCAGGATAAATTCCCAAGTAGGGATTGTCAGGCGACAATATGTCACTCTCATTGATTTGGCAGCAGAGTGGATATTTCTGCGAAAATGACGCGAGTTCAGATTCAATTTCTTTATCCGTGGCATTTCTTGAAAGGCGCGTTGCCAGGTAACGCTCCATATAAGGTGGGAGCCCGCCGCTAACTATTGTCCCGTCGGAGCCTCTTCGCTCCTGTTTCCTTACATTCAGCAGCAGTCGCCCCTTCATCTCCGCATCAGGAATACGCCGATTTTCCGCTTTGCAAAAATTCCACCGGTCTGTGACGGAACTGCAACTTCCCAGTGCAAAAATGGCCAGAGCGCCCGCCATAGCTCGTCCCAACCGCATCACGCGGCCCCCTCCAAAATTGATAGCGCTTTGCGCCACCAGGCAGTCGAGTGATCGAGCGATTTCGGTGACATGAGCAGCTTTCCACAAGTCATTCGATTTTCCCTGAAATGTGCAGCACTAACGCGGCCGTCAGATCTTTCCGGTCAAGGTATTCCGAGACCTCGGCCTTGGATTTCTCCTCACGCTGCGCTCGGGTGGGGCCATGAAAGATAGGAATGTCGTTGACCGGGAGGCTGCCCACGTAGGAGTCCGATCGGGGGCCTCCGATCCGCTCCACGCCCCCTATCCACACAGCATCCCCCTGCCACACCGCCAGCACGAGTTTATACGGCTTTCCAATACGGTTCTTGAATTTAAGCCCATCGATAAACACAGCCTTCGGATCGCTTTTACACTCGGGTTCAGCTACCGATTTCTGAGGACGCCCGTCAGGCGTCGCCGCCGAATTGCCTGCCGGCGCGTACAAACCGATCCAGAAATCACGGTCGAGATGACAGACCGTCGTATCGGAGCTGATCCTGATCTTGCCACGCCTCTGGATATGAATCTGGCCGTCGGCCGGAAAGTCCGCAGCTATCATCGTCTTGACCTTCTCAGGCACGGCCGACTGCTGCTTGTCCGCTTCGCTCTCGCACCCTGCCAGAAGCAGGATCAGAATTGCCCCAAATTCCTTCAAGCCGCCGCCCCCTCTTCGCTTGCCCCTTGCTATCTCTGGCTGGGCTCCGGCGCCATGGATGTACACCAACCCCTTTTATGCGCAGCCATGGATATCTCGATTGAGAGGTGCTGATGCTGCATGTGAAAGAGCCGCGCATCGCTTTTGATGGTCCGCAGTGCCGCTATGGGGGATTTCAGGCGCGGGTTGAATCGCGAGGGGCGAGCTTTGGGGCGGATATGTTGGACGTGTGACATAATTCGGCGTGGATTTCAGCGCTCGAAAGCGGGTTCCACGACGGAGAAATGCCCGAAAAACTGCCCCCGCGTTGGAGAATTTTGTCATGCCTATCGGGGGCTATTCGCAGCCAGGCGATGGGCCGAGACAGGTGGGAACAGCGATCAGCGTCTCCGTGGTTGTTGGAAATGTCATGAGGGGTCACTGACATTTCCTATCTGTACAGAACATTGTACATATCATGTCAGCGCGCTGGCCACCCTCCTGCCCAGCCTTTTGGACACCCGCGCCAATCCCCGAGCGACGATGGTGCGGATGGTGCGGTCTCCGACCTAGCGGTTAACCCTTGCATCCTTGCGTCAGTAACTTGGATAGCCGCCATCCGACGTCTCGATCATTGTCCTTCAGATACAACATGTCGCCCACGACAGGCCGACCGTTTTCCTGCACCACGACCGCCACTACATGCCAGGCCAGTTTATTCGATGCGTCTGCCCAGGTGAGTTTAACCCGAACCCGATAGGAGCCGTCTTTCCTGGATTCGGTGTCCTCAATGCGGAAAGTCTGCGGCTCCGATTCCTCGCTGTCGCCCGAGAAGAACCCATATTCTATAAAGAGGGATGGAGGCTTCAGGTTGGGATCCGGATTCTCTCGACGCCAGCCATCGAAGCAAGCCCTGGCCAGATCGAACCTGTGAAGCATTTTCTTGCTGAGATAGGGCCCGAAGACGTTCAGGTCCGGCACGCCAAGCGGATGACGGGCGACGACCTCCTTGTAGAGACTGTCGACCATCGCATMGGGCCGATCCGGTGGGGCGGACGGTTTACCTTGCTGAAGAGCCTGACCCCATGCCGGGACCGTCAGCAGCGGCAGAAGGCCGATACACCATGAACGCCTCATATCTCGACCTCGATCAACGATGACTGTTTTGCAGCTTTGGCGCGGTTCGGATTGCCATGACATTGCACTTGTTTTTTCGGTTTTGGTCTTGGCCGATGGCGAAGGCAATTAAATGCACTGGGACCGTACCCCGCGGGAACAGCTAGCCCGAGCGCCGCATTAATGACCGGGCAGAATCTACCTTGCCAGTCTATCTCGAAAACGATAGTAATTTCTCATAGACGAAGTTTTCGCATATCTGAAAGCGCGTGAGGAGTTGTGACCTTCGTTTCGGCTGCTGCACGCGCCAAGACGGTTCGAGTGCCGCGCACGTGATCGCACGAGCGCTCCAGGGCGAACATTGGGCCCCATTGGTGGGCCGACCGTGCGCACCGCGGTGATGCGCTTGTTGCGGCCGGACGCCAGAGCCGGCCGCACTAAGGGAGAGTTGCAATGAAGACCTTCATTCTGACGACCGTCGCCCTGCTCACCGCGACCAGCGTGCATGCCCAGACGGCCCCCGTTCCCGCCCCTGCCCCTGCCCCTGCCCCCCAGGCCGATGTGCCCGGTGAGGAAGGCCCCGACATCATAGTGACCGCGCAGAAGCGCGAACAGTCGCTGCAGGATGTCAGCGCGGCGGTCAGCGCGATCGGCACCGACCGGCTGCAGAGCGCGCAGGTCAACAATATCCAGGACCTGCAGACGATCGTCCCCTCGGTCAATTTCGGCAGCGATTTCAACCAGGCGAAGATCTTCATCCGCGGCGTCGGTGCGAACACCTCGACAACGGGCAGCGCGACGGGCGTCGCCTTCCATGTCGACGGCGCCTATGTCGCGCGCGCCGAGGCCCAGCTGACCAGCCTGTTCGATGTCGAGCGGGTCGAGGTGCTGCGCGGTCCGCAGGGCGCGCTGTATGGCCGCAACGCGGTGGGCGGATCGATCAACCTTATCACCGCCAAGCCGAGCAACAGTTTCGAAGGCTATGTCCGGCTCGGCTACGGCAATTACAACGCGATCAACGCCGAGGCCGCGATCGGCGGACCAATCGCCAACGGCATCAGCTTCCGCGTCGCGGGCAAGACCGAAAATCGCGACGGATTTGGCGAGAACCCGGTAAGCGGGCGAGACATCGACGATCTCAGCCGCCAGATGGGCCGAGTCCAGCTGAACTTCGATTTCGGGCCGAAGACCAGCCTGTTGCTGATGGGCGAATATTTCCGCCAGAACGACGCGTCGGGCGCGATCCATTACCTGCGGGCGTCCTTCCCCGGCGTGGCGCGGCTCGCCCCGCTCGGCGTAGGCGGTTATGCGACCGATCCGCGCGACCTGGCGACGGAATCGAGCCCCGGCACCAAGAGCGAGACCTATTCCTTCACCGGCACCTTCCGGCACGAATTCACCGATACGCTCGGCATCACCAACATCACCAATTACCGCCGCTTCCGCACCTCGCTGTTCCAGGATCTGGACCTGTCGGCGGTGATCGACAGCCTGCCCACAAACGGCCAGGCGACCACGGTGCAGGAGCGCCGGATCGATTCAAAGCAGTTCAGCAACGAATTCCAGATCAACTATAATTCGGAGCTGATGAACGCGGTCGTCGGCCTGTTCTACTTCACTGAACGGCAGCGCCCGATCGACAATGTCGGCCTGACCAACCGCAACGGCATGTTCCAGAACATCGCGGTGCTGCAAGCGGCAGGCGTCGACCTGAACACGGCTTACGCGCTGTGCGGCTATTCGCCGGGTACGGTCGGCGGCACGGTGATCGCCCCGAAACGCGTCTGCACCCATTCGAACCTGGGCGACGAGACCTTCGCGATCTTCGGCCAGACGGAAATCAAGCTCGGCGCGGTCTCCGACGCACTGAGGGGGGTCACGATCAAGCTGGGCGGCCGCTGGTCGAGCGAGCATGTCGACAGCGAAAATCCGGCGATCGTCATCACCCGCAACGGCGTGGGGCCGGTGCTGCAATATACCGCGGCCGGCACCCACCGCGAGCGGACCTTCAAGGACTTTACCCCGACGGCGGGCATCGAGTGGAAGCCCAACGAGGATATCCTGCTCTATTATACCTATTCGGAAGGCTTCAAGGCGGGCTCCCCCGAGAATGCCGCTGGCAGCACGACGATCGTCAATCCCGAGACGATCAAGAACCATGAAGTCGGCATCAAGGCGCAGCCGGCACGCTGGCTGACGGTCAACCTGGCTGGATACAGCTATACGCTGAACGGCCTCCAGCTGAACAAGACGATCGCGGGCGGGCCGACCGGCTATACCACGATCTTCCAGAACGCCGCGAAGACGAGGGCCAAGGGTTTCGAGCTCGAGGTCAATGCGCGGCCGCTGCAGGGCCTGACCCTGTCGGGCGCGGTCTCCTATACCGACTCGCACTTCGTCGATTACCTGACGCTCGATCCGCTCAACCCGGCGAACGTCGCGACGCCCGGCAGCCCGGCTTATGATCCGGTCACCAACCCCAGCCCCACTGCCTTTGGCGCGCCGGGCAGCGGGCCGATCCAGCTCGCCGGCAACCCGACGCGCAACAGCCCGCGCTGGTCGTGGAATGTGCACGGGGCGTACGAGATCCAGGCGCCGGGCCTGAACGGGTCGATCACCCCGTCGATCGACGTGTCCTACAAGGGCAAGACCTATTTCAGCGAGTTCAGGCGCGATATCGAGAGCGCGGATGCCTATGCGACGGTCGATGCCTCGCTGAACTATCAGCTCGACGGCAAGCGCATCAATTTCCAGGTCTGGGTGAAGAACCTGACCGACGTGTTCCGCCCTTCGAGCACCTTCGCGCTGGCGACCGGACGGCTGATCGGTGCGACATGGCTGCCGCCGCGCACCTTCGGGGCGACCATCGGCTACAAATTCTGAGGGCCGCGCCAAGGACGACGCAGCCGACAGGTCAGGACTATCGCAGCAGCAAGGCCCGCGCCGCGCCGTGCAATTCCGCATGATCGAGCGTGACCATCGCGCGCGGAAGCGCACGCAACTGCCGCTGATAGGGACCGCTCATCACGAAACTTTCGGCAGCCGCGGCCTGCCGGATCGAGCCGCGCAACGCGACGGCGACGTTGCCGGTGAGCATGAGGCCGTCCCACGCGCCATAAACGAGCGCCATATTGCCTGCGAAATACCACAGCGCCCGCGAGAACAGGTCGGCCGCCTTGGATGCGGTGGCGTCGCGCCCGGTCGTTATGAGCTGGATCACACCCTGGACATCGGTCGCGCGCGGTGTGGCGGCATCGATTGCCACCACCGCCTGATAGATTGCGAGGAGTCCGCGTTCGGAGATCAAATCCTCCGCCACCAGGGAAGTTTTCGTCTTGCGCAGGCGAAGCAGCACCGGGCCGAGTTCGGGCAGACCATCCATGAAGTGGCAATGACCGGCCTCGGTCGGCAGCACGGTCACGTGACGATCGACATCCTCCGCCACGACCGCAACCCCCAGGCCGCTGCCGACCCCGATCAGGCAACGCGTGCCCGGCCCGGAGGGAATAAGGGCCGACCCGCCCATCGCCTCGAAGCGCCCACCGCTGTCGGCGGCGCCGAGCGCCCAGGCGATGGCCGCGAAATCGTTGAGAATGAGCGGCGGGGCTTTGAGCATTGCCGCCAGCCCCGAACGCGAGAGGAACCAGCGGCTGTTGGTTATCGAGATGGTGTCGCCGCTCGCTATCCCCGCGACCGCGATCGCACAGCGCGTCGGCAGCTGCTCGAGCCCGCAATCTTTTCCGAACCGGGTGAGGGCGCCCGAGATCGTCGGTTGCTCCGTCGGGTCGTAAACGCGAATTGTTTCCGGGCGCAGGCGACCGCGATGATCGGTGAGCCCGAGCCGTACCGCGCGCCGCCCGACGTCCGCGACGATGGCAAGTTTCGAATCGCCTGGGTCGGCGGACATCGTCATCGGCTGTTTCCCTCTTGTTACCTGTGAGACGCGGAGGCGGGCGATGAGATCATGCTGGGCAAGCATGCGGCAACGCCTTTGGCCGCGGACGGCCTGGACATACGGATAGGGGCGATCGTTGGACGTCGCGCTTCTTGTTGCGCGAGGAGTGGGCAAGCCTTCGCGGTACAGCGCGTGATATGCGAATACATCTTGTCAAATCTTATGAAATTACGGTGAATTATGAATTACGCGAGCCACGGTGGGCGGATTACGGTGACGGACGAGATTCCAATCATGTGAAGAAGCAGCGCGCACCGCTTCCGACGGTCCGCGGTACCGCTATGGGCGATTCCAGGCACGGGTTGAATCGCGGGGGGCGGACCCCGGGGGCGGATATGTTGGAAGTGTGACATAATTCGGCGCTGGTTTTGGCCGCTGGAGGCGGGTTCCACGAGGGGAAATGCCCGGAAAGCGGCGCGCCCGTGTTGGAGAGTTTTGTCGTGCCTATCGGGGGTATTGGCAGTCAGGGCATGGGCCGAGACAAGTGCGGACAGCGCTCAGCGTCTCCGCGGTGTTGGGAATGTCATGAGGGGTCACTGACATTTCCTACCTGTACAGAACAATGTACAGGTCATGGCGGAAGGCTGATGATGCGCCTGCTCGCCTTTTCGGACACCTGCGACAATCTCCAGACAGCGACCAACCGCTTGGCAAGGGTTAGCTCGGAGAAAATGGTAGTATACTTACTATTTTCGGTACCCGTACAACAAACCTTCGATAGCTTGCATGTCCTCGCTCCAAATATTTTGACCCATCTTCTTCAGATTTTTTATACATTTCCGCCCGCCACTCTTCGCCACGTAAAGTATAGACTGTATAAAATATTCTGAAGTCCTGAGACTTATTTTTAATGTAGAATGTCAGGCGGCCAATTTTCCCGGATTTGACAAATTCATCGAATGGCTGCCCGCTCTTTTCATCGAATCTCTCGGGAACTGCTCGATAAAATACCGCCATCGGCTTCTCGCCATCCAACATCATCTGCAATTCGTTGTTTCGCCTCATATTTTTCCTCAATCATCAATCTTGATGTGCCTTGGTTCTGGATCTGGCTTCGGCGTGGGCGGGAGCTCACGGCCGAGGCCCTGGCAGAGGCTTTTCCAAGCGTCCGACGCGGATATCCATTCGTCCGCGACCGTTCGGACAATTGGCCGAGTAATAGAGCAGGTCAGGCCGATGTACCGCGAACGCGGACCCGATCACGAAGTCCGAGCATCCCAGCGCGAGGCGTTCGCGACGAGCCCAGCCCTTGCTTGTAAATCGCGATCTGAACAGGTGCACGTCGGCCGCGGTATCGCTCATCGTACCTGAGCTGAAGATCAGCGTCTTGCCGTCCGACGAGAGGGCGGCATCGAAATCCTCGTCCGGGCCATTGATCCTGGGCCCCAGGTTCCGGGGCGCGCTCGGGTGACGCAAATTCGCTTCGAGCAGGTCGTGTTTCCCCTCGCCGCCCCAGCCGTCGGACGCAAAAAGCAGCGTGTCCCGTGCGGTCGGGGTCGGTGCCCATTCGTCCCCTTTCGAATTCACTCCCTTGCCGAGGTTCCGGGGCAAGGAGAAGCGCCCGGTGACGGCGTCCACATCAACCACATAGACATCGGTGCCGCCGAACCCACCTGCCCGATCCGAATCGAAATAGAGATGCCGCGAGTCTCGCGAGAAAGCGGGATCGAACTCGACTGCGTTGGTGTCGAAGGAGGCGCGCGCCGGGGCGGACCAGCCCGACGCAGTGCGGTGTATTTCCCATATGTCTTGCTGATCGGGCGCGGCCTCGCGGCCGATACTGCCCCAGACGATCTGCCGCCCGTCGGGCCGATAGGCAATCCGCACCTCTGCCGCAGCCGTGGAAACGATGCCGGGCTCGACCACGGGATCGGTGCGGGCCGAACCAGCCGCTGTCGCGCCCGCCGTCACCAGGAGCGCGGTCGCCAGGCACGCCATTCGAAAAGGGGTTCCAGCTTTTATGCGTTCCGGCATTTTGAACCTCTTTTCCTGCAGCCCGTGCCGCGCCATTCTTATATGCCACACGCGATTATGGGGCGATCTTCAATGTGATCGAGCGCAACGAGCAGGAACGAGCGGCGAAGCGGTGGGAGCGGCTTGGAACCGAGCATGACGCTTGTGATCTCTAAGCGGAGGATATCATTGTCGACCAGCGATCGGGGTCTGCGGTGATCCGGGTGTTGGGGAGAAGGACGAGGCCTGATGCGCACATCAATGCCTGTCTTGAGTTGGAGGCACGATCTAAACCAGCGATCACTGTATTTGATAAGTTAGCAGAGTAACTCGCATTATGGTAAAGGATTGTTGCGTTTGCCACCGCAATTGCTAAGGCAATTATGCGCCATGTTGCCGTAACTATAATTGTCAGTAAGTTGTAGTATTGCTTTCGCTTTCTTTAATGTAATCCTCTCCTTTATGAGTTATCATTGTTTCAAGAAACGGATTGCACCCGCTGAAAGGGATGGGCACATTTATCTTCGTAAGTACAGCAGCAATACTCTGTGCAGAAGAACGATCCACGCGCAAACACTCAACTTCTTTGAAAGCAGAAATTAGTGCTGGCGCAGCGGGCCGCGCCCTCATACCGAGTTCCCCGAGGACTATTGCCGCACGCTCTCGATCCATATCATTGGGAGCACTCATCAATTTAATCAAAGCGTTCATGTCCTCATCGCTTGCTAGCTCAGGGTTGCGATGAAAACGATCGATAAGGTCCGTCCATATATGTTCTTCTTGCTCCGCAGACGGCCCCTTGCGGAACGCATCGATATGCGCCGCGACAATCGAGGCGCGACGATTTTCAGCAGGTTTTTCCTGAGTGCCACAAGACGCGGCGAGTAGAAGACATGAGAAAATCGCGACCGAACCAAAGGGGCGCGCTATTTTTGTCACGGCCATGAGATACTCCACCCTGGGAAAAATCCCTGACTTCCTGATGCCTATAGGTCTATCATCAGATCGCCGAAAACGCCGCCACCGCAGCGCCTACTGTTGCACTTCAAAATTGACACCGTCCCGCGCCCGCCCGAGTAAAGGGGTTATTGCACGTGTCACCGTAACAGACGCCGCGCTCGCCTGATCGCCAATCGATACCAATCGATTTTTACCGATCAGGCCGCCTAACGCAGGCCCTTAGTGCACCGTGCCGACAGCGCTGTCGACCGAGAGCAGGACGATCAGCCGCTCGATCTGCCGCCAGCGGCAGAAGTGGAGGTAATTGCCGATGTCGCGGCTCTCGTCGGCGCGGGCCGCGGCTTCCATGCCGGCATCGTCGCCGAACAGGGCAATCAGCGTGGTCGCATCCACAACCTGGGCTCTGTCAGCGAGATAGGGCATGTACGACATCGTGGTTTCCTCGGTTCAGCCAAGGTCTCGTTACAAGGCTCGTGCCAGAGCGGCGGGATTGGCGCTTAGTGCGGTGGTTAATGGTAAACGCCGCTCCGAGGGCCGCCCCACTGGTCCCGCAGCGGGACGCTGGCGTCCTGCGGCGGGACATGGCAGAGCGGATCCATGGCCAGCAAACCCCCAGCCCGTAACCCAATTGCCGGTGGCGCACTGATCGCGATCGGCGCGATGGGGGGTGCCGTGATCGGGCTTTCCAGGGGGCAGGTTACGGCCGGATTCCTGATCGGGGTTGGCGGGGGTGCCGCTATTGCGCTGGTTATCTGGTTGTTTGATCGGCGGGGTTAGGCCTTTTATTTTAGGCGGCTATGTCGACCGCAAGCACGTCTTGTCGGAACGGCTGTGACGGCGGACTTCTTCGATCCTCCCCCGCCAGGGCTACCGGATTCACACATTGTGCGGCGCCCTTCTTCCCCTCTCCTTTTAGGAGAGGGGCAAGCTGCGCAGCAGCGCGGGGGTGAGGTTGAATGCTGGTCACMCTCACCCTTCCCGTCACTTCGTGACGGGCCCCTTCCCTCTCCCGCTGGGAGAGGGAGAAGAGAAGCGCGTCGCGATGTGTGAATGCCGTAGCCCGCCAGGGGGAGGATTTGCCAGATCGCTGTTACTCAGCGCGCGTTTGCAGTCGACCTCACTTAAGCGTGCGCGATAGCCAGACGACGCGGCCGACGATCTCGATCGAGTCCGAACGCCTCGGCAGCATCACCGGGAAATCGGGGTTGTCGCTGGTGATCTTCAGCACTTCGCCGAAATGCGCGACGCGCTTCACCATCAGTGCGCCGTCGATGCGGATCACGAAGATTCCGTCCCGCGCGGAAATCCGGCGGTCGCTCTCGTCGACCAGCATCAGATCCCCGTCCTCGATCGTCGGCGCCATGGATTCACCCTTGGCGCGAAGCGCTGCGCTCCGGTCAGCGCGCACGCCGAGCGAATGGAGCAGGCGCGGATCGAAATATTCGCTGCCCAGCACCCGATCATCCTCGGCCAGCACGCCCGGACCGGCGGACGCAGCGATGTCGAGCCGGCGGACCTGGGCGCTTGGCGGGATGATCGCGTCCGACACAGGGCCGCCCAGCACGGCTTCGTCCACGCGGAAATAGCTCGCGAGCAATTTGCGGTCTCGCTCGGCCAAGAGCCGGGGTGTGCCGCGCTTCACATATTGCTGGAGATAGGCCTCGTTGCGCTGAAGCATGCGCGACAGCGCGGCATAGCTTTCGCCGCTTTTGATAACGAGCGCGTCCAGCGCCGCACGGGGATCGGCTGTGTCCATATCGGCTCTAATAGACGTAGGATTTTTCCTAGACAAGTTGGAAATTATGGAACAGATCGAGAACACATCACAGAGACTCGGAAAGGGCGATGGATATGTCGATGCTGCGGAAGATCGAGCTGTACCTGAAGAAAACCGCGATGCCGCCGACCAGATTCGGCCGCCTCGCCGTCAATGACCCACGGCTGGTGGGAGACTTGAAGAATGGCCGTGAACCGGGCGCGCATCTCGTCGCCCGCATCGAGGCGTTTATCGCACGGGGCGCCGAGGGCCAGCCAGACAAACCGGGCGCCATGAAACAGGACTCGGGGCAATGAGCCGCGGTCCTGATCCAGGCACCGCGCTGGTTCGCGCGCTCGAGGCCAATGCCGGGCGCGCAGGCTCTCCGGTGCGGTTGAAGGCATCCGACTGGACCCGCTGGGCGAGCGCGACCTTCACCGGCGCGCGGCACGACGTGACTCTGGAAGCTGACGAATCGGGTGCCCTGGATGCGTGGCTGGCGGAACTGCCCGAGGCGGATTTGCCGATCCGCGGCCATCTGGTCGCTGATGTCGTTGTAACGTCAGTCCGGCGGGCGGATGGGTTTGCGACGATCCGGCTCGAGGCGCTTACCGTCGAGGAGTGAGCATCAGCCCCTGGAGGCGAGGCGCCGCAGCGTTCCCAGTGTTTCCTGAAGGCTGTCCTGATGCACGGGCGGTGGCGGCGGGGCCATGACCTCGCGGCGGCCGACGACGCGCTCGAGCCGGTCGAGCAACGCGTGAATGCTGGCCGAGGGATCCGTCTCGACGCGCGCTGAATCGCGCGGACGCGACGGGACTGGACGCGATACCGACTCGGAAGCCGGCGCAGGGTCGGCAGGTGCCGGGCTACGCACCGGCGGCTTCAGCTCGAATGTCTCGAAACGCTCACCCGGATCATAGACCTGCCGACGCGGGGGCTGGATTGGCGATTCCCGCATGGCGGCCAGATCGCGCATAGGAGCCGGGTCACGGATTGGGGCCGGTTCACACACAACGGCCGGTTCACGGATGGGGGCCGGCTCACGGATCGGGGCCGGGTCACGCGTGGGGACCGCGCTGGTAGGCCCACCCGGAATCGCGTCGGGATTGAAGGGGGCGGCATCGATACCGACGACATTATTCTGCGGGCGCGGGCCATCGACCAGCGGTGCGCGCCTGGGGGGCCAGGTGGCCACCGGTGTGGCCGGGATCGCATCCGGATCGAACGCGGCCAGCGGCGTGTCGAGATCGGCCGGGATCTCACGCTCCGCCAATGGCGGCACGAATGCGGGTGCGACGTCAGCCTGCCTCGCCTCTTCGGGCATTTCGGCGGTGACATGGATCGGACGATCAGCGCGAATATCGAGAAAGGGCGTGCCGAGATCGCGCGTGGCGGACAGCGGCCGACGCGCCGGCGCATCGGGATGCGCATCGGCGCGACGCAGCACCAGTGGCGGCTCTTCGCCGTCTTCGCTCGCCCGCTGGATGACGATCGCGCGGGCGCCGAGCACCAGGAGCAGGGTGAACCATGTGATCAGGGCGATGCCGCCGCCGCCGACCAGGATCAGTACCGTACGGGCGGTAACGCCCAGCGGTGGTTCGGCTGCCGGCATGATCGTAGCGACGCCACTATCGAGCACGAAATCTTCGAGAATCCCGACCGGCATCAAGGCAAAAGCAAGCGCAGTGACGCCGCCGACCAGCGCAGCCGCAAGCGGCGCGACGGGTATATTCAGGCGTTGACGGCGGGCGGTGAAGTCCATGCGGTCTCAGTTGCCATGGTTTTGGTTAGTTTTTGGTAAACAGGGGCGTAACGACTGACGTTGATAGACCAATTTCGCTCAGTTTCAACAAAGGCGCGGCCACGGGTACGGCGCTGCTCCCAGATGTCCTGATTAGCGAGCAATCCGGCGAGGCTGCGGGCCATTGCCTGGGGGTCGCCCGGCGGAAACAGGGTGCCCGTCTCACCATGCCGAATCAGCTCGCGGTGGCCGCCGACGTCGGACGCAGCGACGAGCCGGCGCTGCGCCATCGCTTCGAGAGGCTTGAGCGGCGTGACGAGGTCGGTGAGGCGCATGCGCTTGCGCGGATAGGCGAGGATGTCGATCAGGCTGTAATAGCGATCGACCTCGTCATGCGGCACGCGGCCGATGAAGCGGATGTGATCGGCAACCGGGGATGCCGCCGCCTGCGCCCGCAACGCCTGCTCCATCGGCCCGCCGCCGACCAGGACGAGATGCGCGGTCGGGCGCGAGGCGACCAGCATCGGCATCGCCGCGATGAGATCATCGAGGCCTTCATAATCGTAGAAGCTGCCGATGAAGCCGATCACCTCGGCACCGTCGAGCCCAAGGGAGCGGGCGAGTTCGCGGTCCGGCGGGAGCGGCGCGCCGAACATGTCGAGATCGACGCCGTTGGGCGAAACGAAGATCTTCGACGGGTCGATCCCGCGTGTCACCAGATCGCGGCGCAACCCGTCGCAGATCACGGCGACAGCATCGGCTTTCTTCACCGCCCAGGTTTCGAGTGCACGAGTCGTGCGGTAGCGGGCCGACCCCTCGCGCGCGGTGCCATTGCTGACTGCCGCATCCTCCCAGAAGGCGCGGATCTCGTAGACGAAGGGCAGCTTGCGCTTGCGGGCGACGCGGAGGCCGGCAAGGGCGTCGAGCACCGGCGAATGGGCGTGGAGGATGTCGGGCTGGAATTCGTCGACCACGGAGTCGATCCGTTTCGCGAAGGCGCGGATTTCGCTGAGTTCGCCAAAGGGGCTGGCCAGCGGCCTGGGCGCCGTGGTGCGATGGAAGTGGATGCCGTCGACCGTCTCGGCCTGATGGTCGGTCTTGCCCTGGCGCGGGCCCGTCACCGCCGCGACCTCCCAGCCGCGCCGCATCTGGCTCTTCAGGATCGCGCGCGTGCGGAAGGTGTAGCCGCTCTGCAGGGGCAGGCCGTGATCGAGGATGTGGAGGATGCGCATTGCCGATTTCACTGGCAGATAACGCTTAACGGAGCCTCAACCCGGTGCGGCGTATCTCTCTTCCTGCATATTTGGACAATCGGTGGCTGGGCGAAGGGCATGATCGACAATTTCGCGCTCGCCGTCAGCCACGGACTGATGCTGCTTGCCCTGTGGCTGTTGCTCCGCCGCCCCGATCTCGATCGCGAGCCGGGCCCGAACGAGCCCGCGTCCCGGAACAGAGACGTGCCCGGTGCGTGATCTCTTCTTCATTGCCTTTCTCGGGGCCTTTTTCCTGGGCGGCTTTCGCAAGCCGTTCATCTTCGTGCTCGCCTATGTCTATATCGACATCGTCAGCCCGCAGCGGCTGACCTATTATCTGCTCAACAGCGTGCCGATCTCGATGATCGCAGTCGGCCTTTGCGTCGCCGCCTGGGCGCTGGTCGACGACAAGCGCGATACCAAGGTCGCGCCGCGCCAGCTGCTGATCGCGGCGCTGCTGCTCTATTGCTGGCAAACCACGCGTACGGCTGACTTCCCGATCGAGGCGCTCGATAAATGGGGGTGGGTGTGGAAGGCGCTCGCCTTTGCCGCCTTCCTGCCGCTCACATTGCGGACCCGGCTGCGCATAGAATCGCTGCTGCTGATCATGATCCTCTCCGCCTCGTCGATCGTCATCGTCGGCGGCATCAAGACGATCGCGAGCGGCGGCGGCGGCTATGGCTCATTGAACCTGATGGTCGACAATAATTCGGGGCTGTACGAGGGCAGCACGATCTCGACGGTCGCCATCGCGATCATTCCGCTGATCCTGTGGTTCACCAGGCACGGCACGATCTTTCCACCCGACTGGAAGGTGAAGGGCTTTTGCTACGCGCTGGTCTTTTCCTGCCTGTTGATCCCGGTCGGCACCTCGACCCGGACGGGCCTGCTCTGCATCGGGCTGGTCGCTATACTGATGCTGCGCGATATGAAGCGGAAATTCCTCTATCTCGGCCTGCTCGGCGTGATGGGGCTTGCCGCGGTGCCGCTGCTGCCCTCCGCCTTCACGGACCGGATGAGCACGATCAAGACCTACAAGGCCGATGAATCCGCCTCGACCCGTCTGGCCGTGTGGAAATGGACCTGGGACTACGCGAAGGACCATCCGTTCGGCGGCGGCTTCGAAATGTATCGCCAGAACCAGATCCGCTACGACACCGAGAAGGTGGAGGGGACGGCGGCGAATGCGACCGTCGAGAAGAAATTGACGATCGACAAGGCGCGCGCCTTCCACAGCGCCTATTTCGAGATGCTGGGCGAGCAGGGCTGGCCGGGTTTGATTCTGTGGCTGGCGATCAACCTGATGGGCATCGTGCGGATGGAGGTGATCCGCCAGCGCTATCGCAAGGCACCGCCCGACCAGGCCTGGATCGCGCCGCTGGCGGGCGCGCTGCAGGCGGGGCATATCGTCTATCTGCTCGGCGCCGCGTTCATCGCTATCGCCTTCCAGCCCTTCATCTATATGCTGATCGGCGCGCAGATCGGGCTCGACACCTATCTCGCGCGCAAGCGGAGCGAAGCGTCATGGCGGCCGATGAAGCGTACCCGGCCGACCCTGCCCGAACCGGCGTGAAGGATCGCGCCGAGCTCCGTGCCCTGACCAGCGTTCGCGGGATCGCGGCGTGGTTCGTCGTCCTGTATCATATCCGCTTCTCGATCGCGGGACTGCCGCCGGCATTGGTGACGGTGTTCGGCAAGGGCTATCTCGCGGTCGATTTCTTCTTCCTGCTCTCGGGCTTCGTCATCTGGCTGACCTGGGGCGAACGGATTCGCACCGGCGGGTGGCGCGTGGTGCCGCGTTTCCTGCAGAAGCGGATTGCCCGTATCTGGCCGCTGCACCTCGTCATGCTCGGCTGCGCGATCGGCCTGGCGTTGCTGCTGGCCGCGACCGGGCGGGTGAACCCGCATCATTATCCGTTCGCCGAGCTTCCGCTGCATGTGCTGTTGCTGCAGAACTGGGGCTTCACCGATCATCTCGCCTGGAACGATCCGAGCTGGTCGATCAGCGCCGAGCTCGGCGCCTATCTGTTGTTCCCGCTGCTGATGCTCGCCGTGGACTGGCGCCGCCTGCCGACGGTGGTGATCCTCGCTGCGATCGGCGTTCTTTTCGCGATGCTGCACCTCGTCATGGCGAGCTTTGGCGGCGCGACGCTCGGCAGCGACATCGCCCGGTTCGGCCTGTTGCGCTGCGTGACCGAATTCACCGCCGGCACCGCAATCTGTGCGCTCTGGCTGCGGTGGCGCGGCGCTCCTGCCCTTCCCGCCATGGCCGGTGTTGTGACGGGGATTGTGCTGCTGATGTGCTGGGCCACCAGGTTCTTGCCCGAGACGCTGTCGGTCCCGCCCGCGCTGGCAGGCCTTCTGCTCGCGCTCGCGCTGACCTCCGACAGGCGCGGCAATCCGCTGGAGATCGCGGCGGTGCACTATCTCGGCGAGATCAGTTACGCGACCTATCTCGGCCATTTCCTGCTGTTCGTCGTTTTCAAGCTCGCCTTTGTCGACGACGCCCATGCCATCCCGCCGATCCTCGTCGCCTTGTATCTCGCGATGGTGCTGGGCAGCTCAGTGGCGCTCTATCACCTGATCGAGCGGCCGGCGCAGGCATGGGTGAATGGCCTCACGTTCCCCTTCCGCAAGCGGGCGGAAGATCTTGACCTCACGCCTCCGCCATCTCCTCCTCAAGCGCAGCAATCAACGCCTGGTTGAACGCGGGGATGTCGTCAGGCTTGCGGCTGGTGATGAACTGCCCGTCGCGCACCACCTCCTGATCGACCACCGTCGCGCCGGCATTGGCGAGATCGGTCCGCAGCGACGGCCAACTCGTCATCTTCACACCGTCGACGACGTCGGCTTCGACCAGAAGCCAGGGCGCATGGCAGATCGCCGCGACATATTTGCCGTCTTCGACAAACTCCTCGACGATCTCGATGGCACGATCACTCATTCTGAGCTTGTCGGGATTGGCGACACCGCCGGGCAGCAGCAGCGCGGTATAGTCATCGGTATCCACGGCACCGACGACGAGGTCCGGGACGATCGTATCGCCCTTCTCGTCATGCTTCATGCCCTGGATCGGATCGGTCTTGAGCGAGGCAAGCGTGACGCGCACGCCGGCGTCGAGCAACGCCTGGCGCGGCTTGAACAGCTCATCCTGCTCGAATCCGTCAGTCGCGAGGATCAGCACATGTGCGTTGGAAAGATCGGCCATGACAAAGCTCCTGTGATCTGAGCAGCTTCCAACCCCCGCAACCGCCCCCCGTTCCGGAACGAAGCGACAGGCCGCGCATTTCTAAAGGTCTGACGAAGGACCCCAATGGCAACCACCCCCTCCAACATCACCTATTCCGACGGCAATGAGCCGGGCATCACCCGAAAGAAAATACGCCATGGCTGGGCCTATTACGACATCGACGGCAACCGCATCACCGATCGCGACGAGATCGACCGGCTGAACCATATCGGCCTGCCACCCGCCTATCGCGACGCCTGGTTCTGCCCTGACCCGAACGGCCATATCCAGGCGATCGGCTGGGACGAGAGGGGCCGCAAGCAATATCGCTACCACACCGAATTCCGCGAGGCGCAGGAATCGGCGAAATATGAGCTGTGCGCGCCGTTCGGCCGGGCGCTGCCCAAATTGCGCGCGCGGGTCGAGCAGGATCTGAACCGCCGCGGCCTCGACAAGGAAACCGCGGTCGCGGCGATCGTGCGGCTGCTCGATCTCGGCCATGTCCGGATCGGCAATGAAGGCTATGTGAAGGCGAACAAGAGCTTCGGCGCGACCACGCTGCGCAAGCGCCACGCCCTCCTCAAGGGGCGCACGCTGAAGCTTCAATACAAGGCCAAATCAGGCAAGCTGCGAGTCCTGACGATCACTGACCGGTCGCTCAGCCGCTTCGTCAAGAAATGCCAGGACCTGCCGGGCCAGCACCTCTTCCGCTGGATCGATGCTGAGGGCGAGGCGCATCCGGTGACCTCGTCGGACGTGAACGCCTATATCCGCGAGGCAATGGGCGAGCATTATTCAGCCAAGCATTTCCGCACCTGGGGGGCGAGCGTGCTCGCTTTCGAGGCGCTCGCGACGGCGGATCATGACATCAGCCTCAAGACAATGCTCGAGCCGGTGACCGAGGCGCTCGGCAACACGCCGGCGATCGCGCGGAAATCCTATGTCCATCCGGCGCTGATCGCGCTGGTCAAGGACGGGCAGGCCGGGCTACGGTCAATGCAGATGCCCCGTGCCACTCAATATCTCTCCCGCGCCGAACGCGGTCTGATCGCTTTCCTCGAGAACGGCCCGATCGCGGCGCCGGCCAAGGCCGCCTGACCTCATGCCCGGCAATAGCAGCACACCGATCTTTTCGTCGCTGCGCGTCCACGACGTGCACAACCAGGCCGAGACCCTGCTTACGGTAAGCTATGCCTGGCTGATGGCGCATTGGGCGCAGATCCTCGTCGCGGCCGGCATTGCAGCCGTCATCGTCGCGGCGCTGATTTTCCTGAGAAGGCTTGGCCACCGGCTGTGCAGCAACAGCCCGAGCCTCAATGGCTGGGGGGCGGTGTTCGGCCGCGCCATCGTCAAGACCGGCAATTTCTTCATCGTCATGGTCGCGGCCAAGCTGGTCGATGGCTATGCCGATCCACCCGCCGAACTGGCGATGACCATCAACTTCCTCTTCACCGTCGCAGCCGTGTTCCAGGCCGCGATCTGGGCGCGCGAGATCATCCTCGGCGCGGTCGAGCACCGCGCCCATTCCGAGGAATATTCGGGTGAGGCGATCGGCAGCGCGATGGGGATCATCCGCCTGCTCGTCACTTTCGTGCTGTTCGCGATCGCGCTGATCGTGGTGCTCGACAATCTGGGGGTCAGCGTCACCGGCCTCGTCGCGGGCCTCGGCGTCGGCGGCATTGCGATCGGCCTTGCCGCGCAGGGCATCTTCGCCGATCTGTTCGCTGCGCTGGCGATCATCTTCGACCGGCCGTTCCGGCGCGGCGATGCGATCACCTATGACAAATCGTCGGGCACGGTCGAGGCGATCGGGCTGAAATCGACCCGCATCCGCGCCGCCACCGGCGAAGAGCGGATCATCGCGAACCGCAACCTGCTCGACAAGGAGATCCTCAACAATTCGCAGCGTGCCTATCGGCGCGTCCAGTTCACCCTCGCCCTTGCGCAATGGACGCCGGTCGAGAAGATGGAACAGCTGCCGCACATATTGAAGGAAATCATCGAGGGCTGCGGTCGAACGTTCGTGCGGGCCGGCTTTATCGGCTTTGGCGATTCCAGCTATAATTTCGATGTAGAGTTCGATTCGCCGACGGCAGCGTTCCAGGACTTTTTCGACGCGCGGCACGCGATCGGTCTTGGGATCATCAAGCGACTGAATGCCGAGGGGATCGACCTCGCTTATCCCACCCAGACCGCCTTCACCGCGGCGCCGCGGGGCGGCATGATCCGGCCCTATCCCGAGGCGCCGGACTATGGGCAGAATGCGGAGCTGGTCGCGGACGATCCAAAGACGACGGCTGAACTAAAGCCATCGGCCGATCGTTCTGCAGTCGATGAGGACACCAGCCACTGACCAGCACCGCGACCTGACGCCGGACCCGACCAAGACCCTGCGCGGCAGCATCGAGGCGATCGTTCGCGCGCAGTTCGAGGCGTTTCGCGATCGCCGGCGCGAGGACAGCGAGGCGCTGCTCGCCCCCAATTTCACCTTCACCAGCCCCTATGACGACGCGATCGACCGCGACGCCTTTTTCGAGCGCTGCTGGCCGCCGGGCGACCATTTCGCCGAGTTCCAACTGGAGCGGATCACCGCCGATATCGACGGCGCCTATATCACCTATCTCGTCACGACCGATGACGGCGTGCAGTTCCGCAACACCGAATATCTCATCGTTGCCGATGGCCAGATCCGCAGCGCCCATGTCTATTTCGGCGAAAGCTATTCGGGCGGGAAATTCGTGGCGAAGCAGCCCGGTTAGGTCACGCCGGCACGGGCGGTCCGCCCCTGATCGAGGTGCGCAGGCCGTTCCAGTTCTCGACCGTCATGGCGCCCAGATATTCGTCCTGCATCTCAGGCGTCAGTATCTCGATCATCCGGCTGCCCTCGATCCAGAACTCGATGACGCCGAACACGCCGCCGCGCTTGCGATATTTGACCGGCCAGCCCTCGCGCTGCGCGATGGCGTAGACGGCTTCCCTGTCGAGCCTGGTCGCAATCGCGATGTGAGTCGCCGAGTGCCGATCCGGCGCGCCGATGATGCCGTAGGAATCGGCGTCTCCATCGGCTGGCATGAGTTCAGTGCCGCGCGGATAAATCTCTATGGTGGTGTTCCGCTCGTCCCCTGCCATCGCCATCCAGCTGCCGGCGATCACCGGCGGAAACGGCGTTGCCTGCCCGCCCCATATTTCCGCCAGCACCTCGGCGACATGCTGCGGCTGATCGGCGTCGATCGAAACGTGAAAGATCATTTGAAAGCTCCCGGCCCCTGAATATGGAAGGYCAGATAGACGTGGG
>NZ_JBFUHA010000019.1:0-33501 GCF_056402635.1 Sphingomonas sp. P3_C5 | reverse complement strand
ATGTTGGACGTGTGACATAATTCAGGTGGGGTTTGGGCGGTCGCGTTGGAGTTTCACGAGGGGGAATGCGCGAAATGGCGTCTGACGTGTTGGAGAATTTTGTCATGCCTGTCGGGGGTATCGGGGGGATCTGTACAGAACATTGTACAGATCGGCGGGTGCGACAAAAAGGTGCGGTAACCCCTAAGCGGCTTTGGGCTTGGGCCCGCGCTTGCCGGGCGCGAGCGTGAGCCCTGTACGCGCCTCCATATCCTCGAGCCATTCGCGCGAGCCGACCGGGCGCCCGACGCTCTCGGCCTTGCGGAGCGCCGCATAGGCCATCGCTTCATTAAAGGGTTCGCCGAGAAAGGCGGCGAAATCGCCGACGCGTTCGAGGGCCGGGGCGACGGTGACGACATGGTCGTCTTCGCCGGAGAGATGCGCCCTGGTGCTCGACCAGCGCCAGTCCTCGGCCCGCTCGATCAGCCGCGCGCGGACCGGGTTGAGCGCGACATAGCGCAGCGCACTGACGAAATGCGTCTCGTCCATCGCGACCGAGCTGAAGCGGCCCTACCACAGATGCCCGGTCACCCGCATCCGCGCGTTGATATAGCCGGTGTAATGGCGGTGAACGTAGCGAAAGGCGCGGCTCAGCCCTTCTTCGTCGCGCGGCACGGCGACGATGTGAACGTGGTTGGGCATCAGGCAATAGGACCAGATCTCCACCCCTGCCCGGCCGGCGGCATCCGCCAGCAGGTCGAGATACAGCTCATAGTCGCCGTCCTCGAAGAACACCTTCTCGCGCCGGTTGCCGCGCTGGGTCACGTGGTGCGGGATGCCGGGGAGGACGATGCGCGGGAGGCGGGCCACGGTGGGGAGGTTAGCGGGTGAAGGTACGGGAGAAAAGGGGTTATTGCACGTGTCACCGTAATTGTACCGGGTGTCGAGGGGGATTGTACAGAAGGTCGTACATATGTGCTCTGGTGCTCATTCTAATTGAGCAATCAGTATTTATTGAACTTTCGTAAATTCAATTACAAGATATTACCACCTCAAGCAATATTTCTAGAAAAATCGGCCCGCCATCTCCTGATTGCTGTATTTTAAGTCTGTCCAATGCATAAGCCATGGCAACGGTAGCTCCAGTTCTGTAAAGATCTAGATCCCTATCGTCATTCGCAGCGCACGTTTCGGTTCTTGTCTGTCCGTCGTCACAAATATACTCGAAGTCTTTGACAGAATCTTCGTCAGCGTCCTGACCCGCAACATACATCTGCTGAATAGTACCTGTATAAATACGGACTTCAATCCTCCCTTGATCAACGCTCTCCCACCATTCCTTCGATCCAAAGAGCCCGTTCTCTCCACTCAAGCCCATATTTGGCCTGGAGGTGTCCTGAGTTAGCGCCTGCGCCTTGGCTACGCGTTGCGGATTTGCAGCCAAATCCTCCCTCAGTTCGTAAATTAACTTTCCGGGTACGGCATCAATATACATTTACACCATCCTTATCTCAGGCGCTTGAATCCGACCAAGTTTCTATTAAAAATATCCAACGCCGTGCCTTTGCCAAGCTGGGTATTCATAACGCCAAAACCATCGTTTATTCTCGGATTATCGAGACCTTCGACTTTGAATCTCGCATTGGTCTTATTCCATGGCCCAGTTCTTGTGGACATGCCCGGAAATTCAGCCGCCGCCGGGCCGTTAGCTGCGATACCGATCTCCTGCAACTGCGCCGAAGTACCCGGCTTAGTCGTGAGACGCACGAGTGTCCCCTTGAATTTCGTAGAGTACGCTTCCAGCGGCGCTAAGGAAGTTTCGCCCGTACCCACAAGCTCTCCGCTTTCGGCTAACGTCCTGTAATGGCTGTCCTTCATAGCGCGATAGAAAATCTCATTACCATGGGCATCAAACTCCAGAACCGGGCTAAGAGGATTTGTAGCGCGTGTAACCGGGACGCCAATTTCTGCAACTTCGGTCGCCGCAGCACCACCTGCGGCAACAGGTGACTGCAAGCGTGTCTCGCTAGCCCGCACCGCGCTCGCGGACTGGCCACCATTGGCGACCGCGCGCACGTCTTCGGCCACTTGCACCGGCACCCTGGCAGCGCTGGACACCTCGTTGGCGGCGCGCCCGGCGCTCGACGCCTCGTTGACGGCGCGCCCGGCACTGACGACGTCCTCATTACGGGCGACGGCCCGCAATCCGTCCATCGCTGGGGCGGCGTCCCCCGCAATGCCGCCAGCTGCGGAAATCTCCCGGCCCGCATTAAGCAAATCGCCACCGAGAGAGAGCGCCTTCGCTTCATCCAGTATAGGAACCACAGCCGAGATAACATTCAATCCGACTTTAGTGCCCTCGGCTGCTCCTCGCTCGATCCTCACCGGGTCGCCACTATTGATGTCCGCCGAAATGGAATTGTATTTTGCAACCGCCTTGTCGGCTAGATACAAAGGGCGATCCGAGTTCACCGGATCAATTGCATCGATTACCATGTGCAATGTGGCCCTGCCACCGTTGCGTTCAGCGTATGCCGCGAGCCCGGTGGCCCCAAGCACTAAACTTCCTGGAAGGTGCGATAGACTATTTACTGTCTCT
Organism: Sphingomonas sp. P3_C5; assembly: GCF_056402635.1. Taxonomy (NCBI): domain Bacteria; kingdom Pseudomonadati; phylum Pseudomonadota; class Alphaproteobacteria; order Sphingomonadales; family Sphingomonadaceae; genus Sphingomonas; species Sphingomonas sp. P3_C5. The sequence goes on along the minus strand of NZ_JBFUHA010000019.1, from coordinate 30,923 downwards.
CCGGCCCATTCCAGCGCACCGCCTTCCATGCCTCGCATCAATGCTGCTGTCTTGTGATAACCAAGATAATCAGCGCCCCTCGCAACAATGTTACTAGAGATTATGACCTTTTCTGCGAAACGCGCGGCCGGTTTAATGTACGCGTCCGTGAACTCTCCAGCTTTATTATAGCCATAAGTTGCATATCTGTTAATTGCATCATACGGATGGTAGTAATCATACTCCACCTTCTCCAGATAGGTCATCTTCTTTGCGGTGACTACTATGTCGTCGTCCGGAGAGTATTGGTTGTGGACCCACACCCCGTTTTTACCGATAAAATAACTGTGATCCTGGTCGACCGAGAAATTGTATACAGTATTCAAGCCTTTTCCAGGATCGCTCGATATTACTTCTGCGGTAGATCCGTCGATTAAGCAGAGCGTGTCGCCCAGCTCGAGCTTCCGCGCCGGCGTCCAGCCTTTCTCCGGCACAAAGAAAGGGTGCTCATTCGTAGCGATGAAGCTCTCAGTCGCGCCTCGGGCATCAGATACAATTATCTCACGCGTTGAGCGATGGTCGTACTTGAACAACTCAATGACTTTTCGACGATGGATTTGAGTATCATTACCCTGATCATCGCGCGCAAAAACCCAGTCTCCGACCTTTATTTCTTCGATAGGAACCAATCCATGCACAGTGTGGATTAACGTCCCGGCGATAAAGCATGCCCCGCCTATTGAAGCTACGTTATCAGCCACCAGATTCCCGATGGTCGCACCTATTACATCCGGCAATGTGGCAACGATATTGTCCCCGAAATTTGATCCGTTGATGATGCTGCGCATTGCGGCCCCGGCAATAGAGCCGGCGGCTCCTGAGAGCGCCTGGTTCGCATAGAAGCCAAAGTCTCGCGGGGTGGCGCGGCTGATTTGCGAGCTTTCAGTTCCAATGTGGTTGGCAGCGAGCGTTCGGTTGGCGACACCTACCGCGCCACTTACGGCGCCCGCGACCGCAACGCTGGCCCAATCGAACTTCGGCTGCAATTTGGTCGCGACCGCGATTCCTTGCGTGGCCACGTTGGTTACAACACCCTTAGCGACGTCAGTCACCAAATGGCTACCCAGCAGAACCGATTTGCCGAAAACTGAGCCCACGCCGCCGCCGACCGCGCCTGATAGTGCGCCCAGCGCTACTCCCTTCCAGCTGAACTTATCCTGGATTCCTGTAGCTACACCGAAACCCTGACTAACAATCGAACCTGCGGCACCCGCTATCGCGCCACCGATCACAGCGGCGCCAATGGCCGCGATGCTTCCTGCGGCAGCAGCTGTACCTCCAAGAACCGCGGTCAAGCCTGTCGCGGCGGTAACTAGGGCACCGTCTGCCCCGAACACCGCAGGCGCGCCGATGATCGCTGGCCCGGCAATAGCTGCAACCGCTACGGCAATAACAACCATCAGGATCATGCCAAGCACGCCGCAATTCTTCGCCTTCTTCGGCGGCGCGGCGGCAGTCGGCGACAGATCGCCAGCGGCCTCGACGGGATTGTACGGCCGGAACGTCGAGCTCGAGTTATGCGTGTTCTGGACGTTGTTCGGCACGATCAGGCTCATGCCGGCCGGCAGCGTCTCGGAGCCGGTCAGGCCATTGGCGCTGGCGAGCAGGTACCAGAGGCTCTGGTCGCCCCACAAAGCGGAGGCGATGGAGGTCAGCGTGTCGCCGGTATTGACTGTATAGCGGCTCGATGCCTGGCCATAATTGAGGCCGTTGATCGGATCATAGCTCTGGTCGAAATCGGCATAAGGGCTGCTGTTCGCCGAGCCGTTCGCGAACGGGCCGGTGCCCGGGGTGGCGACGCGCTGTGCATTGGCCGTGACATAATCGACATTGCTCGTGCCGTTGTTCGAGATGTCGCCGAGGCGCTGGCCGTTGAAGTAATAATGCAGTTCGCGCGGATCTCCGGTGCCCAGGCTATCGGCCTCGTCGCGGCTCAGGACCTGCCCTTCGGCATTGTTGACGAAGCTTACCGTGCGGCTGCGGCCATCCTGGATGTAGACCGACTGGAGATGGCCGGCATCGTCATAATAATAGCTCGAATTATTGGTCGTGCCCGGCGAGGAGAGATCGGGGGTGAAGGTGACGTGGCTCGTCTCGGCCCCGTCCCACCAGGTGAGCGTCGTCTTGGTGTCGGTGGTCGGCTGCGAGACTGAGTTCTTGGTGGTGGTGGTGCGGCTGTGCACGACCGAGCCGCCCTGATAGGTGCCGGTCCACATGCCCGAGCCGGCATAGGTTTCCGCTCGGTAATTATTGGTCGTGGTCGAGACAAAAGTATCGCTGCCGCGGACGGTGCTGGTCGTCTGGCTGGTCAGCTCATTCAGATAGTCATAGGTCAGGGAGGTCGCGCTGTAGCCCGGAGAGGAATAGCTGGTGGTGCGGCCAAGCGCGTCGCGGGTATAGGTGCCAGTGGTGACGGGGGATCCCATCGGCCCGGCGGTGATGGTCTGACCACCGGAAACGGCGCCCTCCGTCGCGGAGGTCACCCCCATCAGCTGGCCGTCATCGCGATAGGTGTAGGTGTCCTGATAGCCTCCTTGGTACGTCGCCGTCGCGGCGGTATAGATCGTGGTATCGTCTCCACTATCCATGTCATCCGTGTACCAGTAATAGCCGGTGTCGCCCTTCATATGGGCCCTGAACCCGGACCAGTTCATCGTCGTTGTTCCGGTCACGGTCGACCGCCTGCCGGCGTTGTCATAGGTGATGTTCAGGCCAGTGGCGCCACGGGTGATCGCGCCTGTGGTTCCGCGGGTGCCGGTGAAGGTGCCCATCGTCGTCGTGAACCGGTCCATGCTGTCATAGAGGTACCAGTAATCCTGGTTCGTCGCCGTCGTGCCGACATTGCCCTGGGCATCGATCGCGCGGTAGCTCGCCGCCATGTGCCGCACATTGCCGACCGCATCATATTCATAGGCGATCGACGCCGGCGCCGATCCGCTCGCACCGGTGTCAGTGAAGCTCACCATCCGGTTCATCGCGTCCCAGGTGACTGTCGCGTCCTGGTAGGAGGTCGTGTAGTTATAGGAGATGTCGTTATAATAATCATACCAGTTGCCGGTGACGGCGTGACTTTCGCGGATACGGTTGCCGTCCACATCGTAGGAATACTGGGACGTCGCGCTTTCGCCCGACCAGCCATCATTGGTGCCGGTCACCATCTTCGCGATCCGGCCGCTGTTGTAATAGGTGTAGACGATGTTCTCGCCGGCGCTGCTGGTCTGGCCAGTCAGATGTCCCGCGTAGTCGAAAGTGTAATTGAAGACATGCAAGCCATAGTCGGTACGGGTCAGCACCCGGCCGAAATAATCGTCATTCTCGCTTGCCGGCAGGCCGGCGGTGTTGACGGTCGTCTTGGTCCAGTAGCCGGCGCCGCTATTGGCGGTCCAGACGTAGCTGGTGCCGGTCGTCACCGCGTCAGCAGACCCGGATGATGTCACCTGCAAGGTGATGCGGCCCTGGCCGTCATAATTGGTCAGATCCTTTACCCCGGATCCGAACTGACTGTTCCAATGCTGGGTGCGCTGGCCGAGCTCGTCATAGGCATAATAATCGGTGAGGAGGCCGGCGCGGTGGGCGACGCTCTTCAACTGGTTGAGCGAATCATAGGTTCGTGTCTCGAGATGCGTACCGGTGTTGCCATATTCGTCGCCGATCGTGCGGGCGTTGCCGAACACGTCATAGGTGGTCTGAACGCTATAGCTGTCGGCATGGGTGGCGACCGTGACCAGCGCCGCGTCATCGCCGTGTCCGGTGCCCGCGAGGAGCGTGCGTCGGGTCACATGGCCGTTCGCATCGGACACAGCGAGGAGCCGGCCGGAGATGTCGTAATAGTCGTTTTCAGTCGGCCGCGCCGCACTGTTGATCCCGCCATTTTCGGCAGTGACGGAAACAGTCGGGCTCTGCTTCTGGATGACCCGGCCCATGGTGTTGTAGGTGTATAGCGTTTTTTCAGCGTCCCGGATCGCCGTGCTTTGCTGGGTGTACCGGGCGTCAAGCTGCCAGGCGACCTCGCCGAACGCATTGTAGCCGCGCTGGTGGCTGACCAGCGCGGTATCGAAGACGGCGGGGTTGGAAATATTGGGATTGATTTCGCGGAACGGTTCGCGAGATTCGACATCCTGATTGCGCTTGTCGAACACCTCGATGGTGACGATCGCGCCCGTTACCGCGTGGCTGCCGGCAGTCCATGCGTTGGTGTTGGTGACGAGATTCAAGGCGGCGTCGAGCGTGTAGGTCGCGAGGTTGACGGTACCCGATGAGGCGATCGTCAGCGTGGCATTGCCGTTCTTGTCGTAAAGAAAGATGCGTGTGCTGCCATCGCCCGTGTTCGAGCGCCAGGCATGGCCATTCGCATCATAGTCGAAGGTTTCCTGCCACTGGCCGTTCATGCCCTTGGCGGCGACATCACCATAAGCGTTGTAGCTGACCTGATTGGTGTCGGCGTCGAAAATCCAGGTCGAGGCGCCGATCGCCTTGTGCGCTACGGTCTGGTAGACCAGCCGCCCCGCCGCATCGTAGCGATAGTTGATCACTTCGCTGAACGCGCTGCCGCTGCCCGGCGTGCGGGTATAGGCATCGCCGATCGTGTTGCCGGCTGCGTCATAGGAGTAAGTGTGCGTTGTCGCCTCTGGCTGACCATAGCCGCGGGTACTGGTCAGGAGCCGGCCGCCTGCGCCATAGGTGTTGAACGTCACTTCGCTCGCGCCGCCGGAATGGCCGAACGCATCGTCCACCGTGATCTTCACGACATTGTTCAGCCCATCATAGGCATAAGTCGTGCGCTTGCTGACCATATTGGTCGGGCCGGTCTGGTCGGCGTGCTGGGGATCGATCTCGGTCAGCGTGCGGCCGATCCCGTCATAGGTGTACGTCGTGATATCGCCATTGGCTTCCTGCTTGCTCAGCACCTCGCCCAGGCCGTTATAGGCGTAGACGATCTGCGAGCTCTGCGAAGAGGTGGTGGGCGTCCCCGAGGTCGAGGTCAGCGTGATGACGTTCAGACGGGTTTCGGTCAGGCGTCGGGCAGCCGCATCATAGGTGAAGGTCGTCGTGCGATCATTGGTCGCATCGGTGCCGGCCCAGCCTTGCAGGGTGACAACCGAGGTGCTCGCGGCGACGGTATGGGCCGCCGGATCAATCCGGGTCGCATAGCGGGTTTCGCTCGTGGCATTACCGTTGGCGTCGCGGACCCAGACAGTGAGGTAATTCTCCTGGTCCACCTGAGCCGTCATCTGGCCAAGTGCGTTATAGTAGGACCAGACCTTCCCGCCGCGGGCATCGGTCTGGAGGGTGACATTGCCGGCGGCATCATAGGCGACCAGCGAGGCGGCCGCATCGGTGGTGATGACGTAGTTGGTGCCGTCGAACGATCCCATCTTGATCGCAGCGCCAGTGGTCGAGATCAGCCGATTGTTCTTGTCATACTCATAGGTGGTCGTGCGGTAATTGGCGGCGTTGACCGGTGACGGCGGCGTGCCGCCGCCGGTAGTGGGCAGCGTCGTCAGCAGATCGCCATAGACGGTTGCGGTGTGGACATTGCCATTGGCGTCATAGGTCCAGCCGGTGAGCATGCCGAGCGGGCTGACCTGGGCGATCTTGCGATCGAGATGATCATAATAGGTCCAGGTCGCAGCGCCGTTCGCGTCGACCGACTTGATGACATTGCCGCGCAGATCATAGCTCAGACCCTCGGTCGGCACGTAATTCGTTGTCGTTGTCGACAGATCGCCCGAGACGATCGTGACCGCGTCGTGGGTGGTCAGGGTGAGCCGATCCGCCAGATCATAGGTGTAGGTCGTGGTGCGCTGCTGCCCGGAGACACCGCTCGCCTCGACCATGGTCAGGCGGTTGCCGCGCGCGTCATAGGTGTAGACATTGGCGATATAGGTCGTGCCGGTCGCATAGACCGGCAGCGTCTCGCTCAGCAGCAGGCCGCGCTTGTCGAAGGTGTTGGTGGTGGTGCCGTTTACGGATGCGGTCTGCAGCTTGTTGGTGACCGAGGTCCGGTCGCCAAAGGCGTTATAGCCATAGCTCTCCTTGATGTTGTTGGCGCTGTTGGCGTCTGTCGTCTGCGTGGTCGAGGTGACGCGATCCAGCAGGTCATAGCCAAAGCTCGACACAGCATCATGGGCGGCATCGGCCGCAGTGACGTTGGGCAGATTCGTGGCGCTGGGCGTCCCCGTCCAGGTCGCATGCGTGACATAGCGCGTGACCGTGTCGGTCTTGCCGGTGAAGGTGTAGGTGGTTTTGGTCTCGTAGCCCTCCGGATCGATCTGCCGCGAGAGCTGATTGCGCAGATCATAATAGAAATAGCCGGTATTGTTCCGCGGATCGATCACCTTCACCAGATTGCCGAACGCGTCATAGCTGTTGTAGGTGACCGCGTTGACACCCGTGTCGAGCGGCACGGTGACGCTCAGAACATTGCCGAGCGCGTCATAGGTTCGGGTGGTCGTGTTGTTGCGGCCGTCCTGGACGGTCAGCAGATTGCCGAGCGCGTCATAGCCGTAGGTGGTGGTGGTCACCTCACTCTGGCCAAAGGCGCGGGTGACCGTATGCACACGGCCAAGCTCGTCATAGCTCTGGTCAGTGACGCTCGCATCGGCCGTTCCGTACGCGACCGTGGTTCGCGTCGCCTGGCCAAGCTGGTTGAGGACCATCACCGTGCGGACATTCATCGGGTCCACCGTCTCGGTGAGGCGCCCGGCGCTGTCATAGATGAACTGGGTGGTTGCTGCGGGCTTGGTCGGGGTGACGGCGACATAGCTGATCGCCTGCGCAAGCGTCGTCCCGTTGGCAAAGGCGGTAAAGGTGCTCGACCCGGTTGTATGCCCGTCAAATTTGTCGGCGTAGCGGATGGTCGACAGCACGCTGCCATCGGCGTTGTAGGTATATTGGGTGACATAGGTCTCGGCATCGACCGAGAAGCGCAGCTGGCCGTTCTGGTCGTAGATGGCGCGCGAGGTGCGGTCGTTGGTGGCGTTGCTGTTGCTCGTCAGCCACGTCGCCATCTGCGCATCGGTGGGATCGCCGGTGGGGGTATAGGGTGCGGCGACGCGCTGCTGCTTGATGACATTGCCAAGCGCGTCATAGGTGTAAGCGGTGACATAGCCGAGCGCGTCGATGGTGTAGCTGCGCTGGCCGTCCGCGTTATAGACGTTGCGGGTAATCGGCGATGCCGCGATTGCAGCCGGGGACATCGCCGTGATCTGCGCCTGCACTGAGGCGATCGTGTAGGTCGAGAGCGTAACCGCAGCCGAATAGGCGACCGATCGGATCGCGTTGCCGGCGACGTCATAATCATATTCGGTCAGGAAATTGCGGGCATCGATGCTGTAGCGAAGCTGACCATCGGCGTCATAGACCGAATGGGTGATCTCGTCTCCGCTCGTCGAGCCGACGAGCAGGGCAATGGCACTGACGCTCGCGACGATCGGGAGCGAGCCGAGCGAGATCGGGGTCGCATAGGCGCGGCTGAGGATGACGTGGCCGTCATTGTCATAGCTGTTCTGGGTGACATCCCCCAACGCATCGACGGTGTAGACCAGGCGATCGAGCTTGTCATAGGCGTAGCGCGTGACCGGGCGCGGATCGCCCGTATTGGGCGGCGGCGCCTGGACCGCGGCGAGGTTGCCGCGCTTGTCATAGTAATAGTTGGTGGTGTGGTTGAGCGCGTCGGTCGAGCTCGAAACCCGCCCGTCGCGGTAATAGGTCTTGGTGGTGGCGTGGTTCTCGGGGTCAGTGAGCGTCAGGACACGGCCGAACGCATCATAAAGGTTGTAGTTGGTGGTGATCGCCTTGCCGCCACCTGCTGAATCCACCACCTGCGTCTTCAGCAGACCGCGACGATCATAGATGCGCGTCGTCTGGATCGTGGTTCCGGTGTTGAGCGGATCGGTCTCGCTCGTGACATCGCCAAAGGCGTCATAGCCAAAATTGGTCACCGCATTCAGGGCATCGGTCTTCGCGCTGACGGTGCCGTTGGCGTTGAAGGCGAGATGGGTCTTGGAATCGAGCGCGCTGTTGGCCAGCGCCGTGACCGCAGCGGCGATGCTCGACGCAGCGCCCCCGGTCAGGCCCGACAGGCTGATCCGGCTCGCATAGCGGATCGTGTCGCTGAGTTCCCCGAACGCATCATAGCGATACTCGGTGACCTCGCCGAGCGGCGCGATCGTGTACGCCAGCGTGCCGTCATTATTGTAATAATTATAGCTGACATTTGTCCGGGCATCAGTGACCTTCACCGCTTCGCCGAAGCCATTATACTGATAATGGACGACCCCTGTCGTGAGGGCGTCGGTCCGGGTGATGACCCGGCCAAGATGGTCATGGTCGTAGGTGGTGACGGCCCCGTTCGGGTCAGTTGAGGTCAGGGCGTTACCGAGGCCGTCATAGGCGGACGAGGTCGTCGTCTGCTCGGTGGTGCCATAGGCGTCATATTGCGTGGTCTTCCGACCGGCATTGTCATAATCGAATTTGGTCTGGACCTGATCTGCGGTGCCGTATGCCTGATAGACCGAATCCAGCGTGCCGTTGTGGTTGTAGGCATATTTGGTGACGACCAGTTCGCCATCGGTGGTCGTGTCGACGCGGCCGTCATTGTCATAGGTGGTCGAGGTGGTGGTGGAGGCACCGGTCGCGAGGGTCGCGACATTGGCGATGGTCGTGCTGTCGGTCGTGACGATCGCTGTATCCCAGCGAACATTGGTGGTCGCGCGGCCTTCAGCGTCATAGTCGATCCGGGTGACATAGCCTTCGGCATCGACTGTGTAGCGCAGCTCACCCCGCGCCGAGTAATAGTTGCGGGTGATGCGGTCGCCGGTGGCGCTGGTGTTGGCGTTGGCGGTCTGCCACGACGTCATGGTCGCAAGATCGGGCAGCGTCGTCGTCGCGCGTAGCGTCGCGAACTGGACGGTCTTGATGAGGTTGCCGAGCGTGTCGTAGCTATAGCCCGTCACCGCGCCGATGGCGTTGATGGAATAGGCAAGCCGGCCGGCGGTATCATAGACCGCCCAGCTCTTGCGGTTGCTGGTATCGCCGGCGAGGGCGGCGACCGCTGTCTTGACGGTCGCGAGCTTATAGTCGCTCAGCGCGCTGATCGTGCCGGCATATTGGATCGTCTCGCGCAGCACGCTTGCCTGTTCGGCGATGCCGGAATCATAGATATATTCAGTGACGTGGTTCAGCGCATCGATCTGGAAGCGGAGATGGCTCTGGCCGTCATAGACGTAGCGCGTCGTCCGGTCGCTCGTCGAGGCAAGCGAAGTGATGAGAGCGGCGAAAGTGCCAGAGGCGCGCAAGCCGGACGTCGTGGCAGTCGCAAACGCGGTCTGGGCAATCTTCCGTCCGACATTGTCATAGGTGAAGCTGGTGAGGTAGCCCTCGCCATCGAGCACCCCGATCAGCAGGCCGGTCTTGTCGTAGAAGTTGCGCGCGACGCTGTCGTGCGCGCTGTCGGCGGCCGGCAGAACTGCGCTGGTTGGCAGCGTCGTCTTGATATTGCTGATCTGAGTGGGTGTCAGCTTGGTGGCATAGCGGATCGTGCCGATGAGCCGGCTCGAGGCGTCATATTGATAGGTGGTGACGTCGCCGGCGCCGTCGATCGTCTCGATGACGCGGCTGTCGGCATCATAGACGTTCCAGGTCCACAGATCAGTCGAGGTCGCGGTGGGCCGCAGCGTCGACATCTCCATGTTGAAATCGACATTCGCAAGATTGGCGAGCTGCGATGCGACGTCATTGGTGTAGCGCACGGTCGCGACCAGCCGGTCGTCAGCGTCATATTTATATTCGATCAAATTGCCGTAATGATCGACATCGGCGATCTTCCGGCCGGTCTTGTCATAGACGATATAGCTTTTGTGGCCGGTTGCATCAGTGGCGATGCGCAACTGGCCGCGCTTGTCATACTCGTAATAAGCGGTGCCGCCGGTCACATTGCTGCCGGACTCGCCGAACGAGACCAGCTCTCCCGCCTTGTTGTAGACCGAGGTCTGGGTGAGGCCGCTGGCGAGGGTGACCACCGTGGTCATCGTGGAATCGTAGAATGCGATGCTGGTTGTGCCGCCGTTCAGATCGGTGGACGCCTTGATCCGTCCCATGCCGTCATAGACGAAGGTCTCGGGATTGAAGCCGCTCGCGGTACGTTTGACCAGCTGGCCGGCCTGGTCGTAGACATAGCTGGTCAAGGCATAGGGCTGGGTGGTGTCGCCACCGCCGGCAGAATTGGCGCTGCTCGTCGTGCGGATCGATGAAACATTCCCGCGGAGATCATACTGATAGTTTGTGGTGACAGTGTTGACCTTCGTCGCCATCGAACCCAGGAAGGAGCTTACTTGCGCAGTCGTTATGACATCAGTGGGAGTCAGGCCACTTACATCGTAAAATGCATCATTATATTGCTTTTCCATCAGTATTTTGTCGGTCAGCACACCATTGATCGTAGCGTACTGGTACACAGTCACCCTACCCTCGGCATCAATCTTCGATGATAAGGTATTGCCATTATAAGTATAACGCGTGGTGTGGTTCGCGCCCGCGGAGCCTGCATCGGATCCGCTACGCGTCTCCGTCAGCATCTCGTTCAGCGAGCCGTAGGTGCGGCTGACGGTATTGCCGAGGCCGTCTTCCGAGAACATGAGATTGCCCGAGCTATCATAGGTAGATGACGAGGCTATACCGAGCGCGTCTAAAACGGTGATGGAAAGAACAACCCCGTCTTCGACACTATAGCCAAACTGAACAACCTGAGGGGCCGCACCGCTATACGCTGGCGGCGAGGTGATTTTCTTCAGCGATCCGTCGGCGTTATATTCAAGCGTCGTGACCTGGTTGAGAGAGTCGGTAATCGTCGTCGAACCCGCGCCGTAGGCGATCCCCGTCACGCGCGTGGCAGCGCCCGTGACCGTCTGGGTCAGCGAATCGACCCGGCCCGAGCTGTCATAGTGAATCGCGAGCGAAGACCCGTCGGTCTCGCTGATCGATGCCACACGCGTCGACGTGCCGTCATAGGTATAGGTGGTGACATAAGTCGCGCCATCACTGACGCTGTTGTCTTCAGGTGTCAGGTCGATCGTGACACTGGTCAGCCGGTTGGAGGTGTCATAGCCATAGCGCGTGCGGGTGAGCGTCTTCGCGGTGCTGGTGACAAGATCGGTATAGCCGGTGACGATCTGGGTGATGTTGCTGCCCGACCAGCTATATTGCTCATAGCTGCCGTCCTGCGTCGTCACCTGGGTCAGGTTCGCGCCCGTATAGGTGAAGGTCAGCGCCACCCCGATCGCATTGGCTGCCTGGGTGATCCGCCAGTTGTCGGTGCCGTAGGCGCTATAGGTCTCGGTGGATCGCGTATTGCCGTCAGTCCAGGTCCACACCCCGCTCGCATTGACCAGCTTGTCATGGGCGCCGGCACCGTCCGTCGCGACATATGCCGAGATGGCCGCGTTCCAGCTGTAGGTGATGTCGGAGCCGTCGCCCGAGGTCCGCTTGATCGTGCTGCCGGCCGTGTTGAGCGTGCCGGTCAGCCCGTGCACGGCGCGCGTCGTGCTCTGGCGCCAATGGTCGCCATTGTCGCCGTCCGACACGCTCTCGATGCTGTTATAGGTCCGGCCGATCGTCGAATCCGGACCCAGCCCGACCAGGAACTCGTCCTGCTGGCTGATCATCAGATTGCCGGTCGCCGCGTTCAGCAGCACCTGCTCCTTGTTGCGCCCGAGCGACCCGGAGCCGAGCAGCCCCGCGCCCCCCAGGACCGAACCCGAACCGCGCTCGAAACCAGCACCGAGACCTGTGAAAATCGCAACCATGGGATCCCCCAATTCAGCCAAGAGGCACCCCGAAGCGATCACATCGCGCTGCACCTCGATCTGTGATCAGGAGAATGTGAGGATTGTTTAGCGCTATTTTTTAATAGCCTACACTTTTTTGCCCGCGATGATGCGACCCCCACGGTTCGGCCGGACTCAAGATCGTACTGACTGCAATGTAACTCCACACCGTCGCGGTTCCGCCCGCCCAGGCTCACGAGCAGACATACGCCGAAGGCATGCTCTTCTGCTTGCCGTCGAAGCATAGTTCCGGTGCCAGGATTTGCCGCCAGCTGGCATCACGAGCAGAAACTGGCAATTGCTTTCGGCCAGTTTGCAGGCTTCGGTCTGCGGCCTGATGTTGCGACCTTTGTTTCCAAGCGACGAGCTGGCTTCAGCGTGCAGCACCAGGCGAAAGCTTGTATGGCGCGGGGAATTTACCTTCCTGAATCAAGCGATAGATCATCGACTTCCTCAGGCGCGCGCGACGTTTCACCTCGTCGAGGTTCAGAAAGCCTTCTGGCCTCAACCCGGTGCTCATTTTGTACTGGAACGGGCGCGGGCATAGGCAGCTTGAAACACGTCAGACCTACCGGCGCGAGCATGGAATGGAACCCGATAATCGGTACCTGACGGCCACAATGGAACGGAGTTCAGAAGCGCCGCGAGGCGCTTTGCGGCTCGCGCGAAGGGCGTGTTGAAATTACCCGCATCACCGCGCGTCAACTCTCGTCATCGACAAAGCGGCGAGAACCATGACGCCGGCCGCAAATGCCATCGTCCAGATCGGCTCGGTCGGGAACCACGCCTTCATGATCGAACCCATCACCGTCGCCACCAGCAACTGCGGAACCACGACGAAAACATTGAACAATCCCATATAGATGCCGAGCTTTCGCTGCGGCAGGCTGGAAGCGAGAATGGCATAGGGCATGGCGAGGATCGACGCCCACGCAATGCCGATGCCGATCTCGCTGAAGCGCAGCATGGCGGGGTCGCGGATGAAGAAGAAACTGGCATAGCCGGCAGCGCCGCACAGCAGCCCAACGACATGGGTATGGCTCTTGCCGATCCGTGCCGACAGCCATGGCAGCAGGGTCAGTGCGGCGACGGCGGCGACGCCGTTATAGATCGCGAACAGCTCGTCGACATGGTTGCCGGCCGCCTGATAGGCGGCGCTCGTCGCCTCGGTCGTGCCGAAGGCATATTGCGCGACCACCGGCGTTGTGTTGATCCACATGATGAACAGCGCCGACCAGCTGAAGAACTGCACCAAGGCGAGCCGTTTCATCAGCGCCGGCATGCCCGAAAAGTCGCCGACGATATGGCCGAGGATCGAGGGTTTGCCGCCGCGCCGCGCCGCGCCGGTCGCCACCAGGCTGGCCACGCCATAAGCGACCAGCAAGCCGCCGAGCAGATAGACCTCTTTCTCGAGACCCATGGCCCCGACCGCGAGCATGACGAGCGCACCCGCGCCGATCCACACCAGGTTGCCGGCCGGATCGCGCTGTGCGAGCAGGCGCAGCGTCTCCTCGTCATCGTCAGTCTCGATACCGTCGAAGCTGGACATCTCGTCGGGCGAATATTCACGCGTGGTCAGCACCGTCCACAGCACTGAAAGGAACAGCGCCGCGCCGCCGAACCAGAAGGCGAAACGCACCGTATCCGGCACCACGCCCGGCGGCGCGGTGTTGGCCACGCCGAAATGATCGAGCAGTTTGGGGAAGATCGAACCGATCACCGCGCCGGCGCCGATGAAGGCGGTCTGCACGGCATAGCCGACACTGTGCTGGTCTTTGCGCAGCATGTCGCCGACAAAGGCGCGGAACGGCTCCATCGAGACGTTGAGCGAAGCGTCGAGAATCCACAGCATCATTGCGGCGAAAAGCAGTTGCGGCGCGAGCGGCATGACGAGCAACGCGGTCGTGGCGAGGATCGCCCCGGTCAGGAAATAAGGCCTGCGCCGCCCGAGCCGGCCGAGCCATGTCCGGTCGGACAGATGGCCGATAATGGGTTGCACCAGCAGCCCGGTCAGCGGCGCAGCGACCCACAAAGCGGGCAGGTCGTCGAGACTGCTGCCGAGGGTCTGAAAGATCCGGCTCATATTCGCATTCTGCAATGCAAAGCCGACCTGGATTCCGAAGAATCCGAACGAGATATTCCACAGTCCTGCAAGCGACTGGCGCGGCCGTTCGTTCATTGAACCCTCTCACGTGCGTACTCACGCGCGAGCGTGGCAGCGCGATTTGCCTCCCGCAAGCTGGCCGGTCAGGTCGTGCCGCGTACCATCAGGCGGGGCGGCAGCAGCGCCGTTTCGGTCGTTTCACCGCGAATGCGGGCGAGCAACGTATCGACCAGCAACTCGCCGGCGCGACGATAATCCTGTGCCACGGTGGTCAGGGGCGGATGGGCCAGACTCGCCGCCGGCAGATCGTCGAATCCGACCACGGCAACGTCGCGCGGCACCTGCAGGCCTCTTTCCTCCAGGGCGCGCATGGCGCCGATCGCGATCAGGTCGCTCGCCGCGAAGATCGCATCGAACGGAATGCCGCGCCCGATCAGGCGCAGCGCTGCGTCGTGCCCAGCCGCCTCGGTAGTGATCGCATCGACCTGAAGCCCGGGGTCCGGGCGGATGCCTTCGGCCGCAAGTGCCGCGCTCAACCCACGATAGCGATCCTCGAATTCGGGATAGTGGCTCGACGCCTCACCGAGAAAGGCGATCCGTCGCCGACCCATGCCGAGCAGGTGGCGTCCGGCATCCTCGCCGCCGCGCAGATTGTCGCAGCCGATCGTCGTCTCGGGCTGCCCGGCACGGACCGAGCCCCAGCGCACGAAATGCGTGCCCTGCCGGGCGAGCTGATCAAGCCGCGCCCGATAATCCTCATAATCGCCATAGCCGAGCAGGATGATGCCGTCCGCCTTGCGGCTGTCCTCATAGTCGACATGCCAATCGTTCGAGAGCTGCTGGAAGGAGGTCAGCAGGTCATACCCCCTGAGCGCGCAGGTCCTGGTGATCGACCCGAGCATCGACAGGAAGAACGGGTTGATCAGCGAATCGTCGGGTGTGGGGTCCTCGAAGAACAGCAGCGCCAGCGTGTTCGATTGGCCGCGCCGCAGCGACGAGGCGTTCTTGTCGACGGTGTAGTTCAGCTGACGGGCAATCGCCTCGACGCGTAGCCGCGTCGCCTCGCTCACCGTGCGGTCGCCACGCAGCGCGCGGCTGACGGTCGGCTGCGACACACCGGCCAGCGCAGCGATATCGAAACTGGTCGGCTTGTCCTGCACCGACATCCGGGCGACCTCCCTCCATCCAGACAGGTGGGACCTTTGCGGCCCTTTCCTGCGTGACTAGCCGGGTTGGACCTCGGGGGGAAGCTACCCGTTCGGCGGGTGTTGGCGTAGTCGAGGCACGACGCAGGCAGAAAGGAGCGATGCGCGATGACGGGGGTGACGACAAACTGGGACATGCACGTCGCGCGTTTCGGCAGCGAGCGACAGCCTGTGGTCGTGATCGACGACTTCGCGCCCGACCCGCGGCGCTTCACCGACGACGCCGCCTTCCTCGCATTCCGTCCGATCGGCGAGCATTATCCCGGTGTCCGCGCGCTCGTCGCGCCAGCGTTGCTCCGCGATCTGCTGGGGGCGCTCGGTCCGGTCGTCGCGGAATCCTTCGGTATTTCGAGCTTCGAGGTGATCGACGCTTTCTACTCGCTCGTCACCACGCCGCCGTGCGAGCTGGCACCGATCCAGCGCTTGCCGCATTTCGACGGGGTCGAGGACGGGCGGCTGGCGCTGCTCCACTATCTTTCGCCAGATCCACGCGGCGGCACCGCCTTCTACCGCCACCGCGCCACCGGCTTCGAGAGCGTCGATGCGGCGCGCCTTGGCGCGTACCGCACCGCGCTCGATGCCGATCTGCGCCGCACCGGCCTGCCCGATCCAGCCTATATCGCCGGCGACACCGAGCTGTTCGAGCAGGTCGCGCGGTTCGACGCCGTGTTCAATCGCGCTATCCTCTACCGCAGCAACACACTGCATTGCGCCGATATTCCCGACGATATGACGATGAGCGCCGACCCCGCTACAGGGCGTCTCACCGTCAACACGTTCCTCGGTGCACGTTAGTTCGCAGCGACTGTCGCAAGATATCACGGGGCGCGAGCGCCCATCCTGAATGCCAAGTGAATACGTATGTGCCTTGCTTCCCACACGGCCATCGCGGCGCCTAATCGAGAGGCAGATCGATCGCGGCAAGCGAGCGGCGGCTGCGCACCAGCGCAAGGGGAGAACCTGAATGAACGTTTCTCGGCACCATCGTGGTTTTTCGACGCGCACCGGGCTTGCGCTACGCGCCAGCGCCATCGCGCTGAGCGGCGTCGTGTCGCTTGTGGGCGCCGATGCAGCCATGGCACAGGACGCCGCCGCGGCGACCCCCGCCGCCGATCCGGACTCGCCCGAGATCGTCGTCACCGGCATCCGGGCCGCGCTCGCCTCCTCGGCGCGGATCAAGCGTGAATCGACGCTGATCGTCGACTCCGTCTCGGCCGAGGACATCGGCAAGCTGCCGGACGTGTCGATCGCCGACTCGCTCGCCCGCCTTCCCGGTGTGACCGCGCAGCGGCTCGAGGGCCGCGACCAGCGCCTGTCGATCCGCGGCCTCGGCCCCGATTTCGGCACCACGCTGCTCAACGGCCGCGAGCAGGTCACGGTCGGCGACAATCGCGGCGTCGAATATGACCAGTATCCGTCGGAATTCTTCAAGAACGTCAATGTCTACAAAACCGCAGACGCGTCGCTGATCGCCTCCGGCATTTCCGGTACTGTCGACCTGCGCATGCTGCGCCCGCTCGATCAGTCGCATCGCGTGCTCTCTCTCGCGGCACGCGGGGAGATGAACGGCCTCAAGTCCCTCAACCCGGATTCTTCGCGTTACGGCTATCGCGCCTCTGCGACCTATGTCGACAAGTTCGCCAATGACACGCTCGGGATCGCGATCGGCGTGTCGGCCTCGCAAAATCCTTCGCAGGACGAACGTTACAACGCCTGGGGCTATGCCGGGAGCGGAACCGCGGCGAGCCCGTTCGTGCTGGGCGGCGCCAAGCCCTATGTGCAGTCGAACCTGCTCAAGCGCTATGGAGCAGTGGGCACGATCGAGTGGCAGCCGAGCGAGAATTTCCACTCTACCTTCGACGCGCTCTATTCGCACTTTCGTGAAACGCAGAAGCTGCGCGGCATCGAATTCCCGCTCGGCTTTTCGGGTCCGACGCAGAGCGGCATCAACGTCTCGGACGGTTTTGCCACCACGACGACGTTCAGCAACGTTCATGCGATCCAGCGCAACGACCTGAACGACCGGCGTGCCGAGAATTTCTCCTTTGGGTGGAACAACGACATCCGCCTCGGCGAAAAACTCAAGCTCAACATCGACGCCAGCTGGTCGCGCGCGACGCGCACCGACTTCCTGCTCGAAACCTATACTGGTGTCGGTTATGGCGGCAGCGGCCCGGGCGACACGGTCACGGTGACGCAGCAGGCCAACGGCCTCTACAAGATCGTGCCGACGCTCAACTATACCGACACCAGCATCTTCAAGCTGACCGATCCGCAGGGTTGGGGCTATAACGGCACGACCCCGGTGGTACAGGCCGGGTTCCTGAACCGCCCAAGCTTCAAGGACGATCTCAAGTCGCTGCGCGCCACGCTCAACGGCGAGATCGATGCGGGCGTGCTCAAGGGATGGGAAGTCGGTGCCAACTATAGCCGCCGCTCCAAGGACAGCGCCTATACCTCCTATTTCCTTTGCCCCAAGGGCGCCGGCACCAACTGCACCGTATCAAGCGGGACCCCGACTTCGGCAGCGATACCCAGCGCGGCGATCCTCAACCGGAACATCCCCCTGGGCTATCTCGGCGTGCCCGCGGTGCTCGCGCTCGATCCGATGTACCTTTACAACAACGCCTATAACGCCGTGTTCGACAACCGCCCCGGTTCGCTTGTACGCGACAACAATGTGACGGAAGACGTCTATACCGGCTATGCCAAGCTGATCATCAATGGCGAGCTGGGCGGCAAGAAGCTCAAGGGCTCGCTCGGCCTGCAGGTCATTCGCACGCGCCAGGCCTCGACCGGCACGATCTCCAACTTTAACCCCGCGACCTTCACCGTGACGGTGCTGCCGGCGAGCGGATCCTCAACCTATACCAACTTTCTGCCCAGCGCGACGATGTCAGTCGAGCTGATCCCCGGCGGTTATGTGAAGCTCGGCGCCTCCCAGACCATGGTACGTCCACGCCTTGACCAAGAACGGATCAACCAGGAATTCAGCGTGTCGCCCGGCAATATCGGGAACCCCGGCAACCTCAACAGCCCGTTCAGCTCGAACGGCGGCAATATCAACCTGCGACCCTATCAATCGACCAACATCGACATGTCGTTCGAGAAATACTTCTCCGGCGGCGGCTACGTCGCGCTGGCGGGTTATTTCAAACACCTGACCGACTTCGTCGATCCGAACAACAGCCTGCCGTTCGACTTCACTGCGGCGCTCGGCCAGCTCAGCCCGGCACAGCGCGCGATTGTTGTCGCCAACGGCTGGACGACAGGTCTGTCCAGCGCACCCGCCAATACCGGACGGGGCTATCTGGTCGGGATGGAAGCGACCTTGTCACTGCCCTTCAAGGCCATCTCCCCGGCGCTCGACGGGTTCGGCTTCTTCGGCAGCGGCAGCTATAGTGAGAGTTCGGTCAAGCTGGGGAGCAACCCCACCCAGGCCATTACGCTGCCGGGCCTGTCGAAATATGTCGCCAGCGGCGAAGTCTATTACGAAAAGCACGGCATCCAGCTGCGGGCCAGCTACCGCTATCGCTCGTCCTTCCTCGGCGAAGTCGCCGGCCTGTCGGCTGCACCGACCTATCGCCAGGTGGTGGCTGAAGGCATTCTTGATGCTCAGATCGGCTATGAATTCCAGGTTGGTCCGCTCAAGGGTCTCGCCATCCTGGCCCAGGCCAAGAACCTCACCGACCGGCCGTTCATTACCTATCAGAACAACGATCGCCGCCAAGTGATCGACTATCAGCGCTATGGCCGCGATTATTATCTCGGCCTGACCTACAAGTTCTGACGGAGCCCCCTCCTGTCACAACTGGGGCCGCCGGCATGGAATCTGTCGGCGGCCCTGTCCTTTTTCCACCCCACGGGCCGCTATAAGACCCGGCAGATCAGAGGGAGCATCCGTGACCGAACAGCCAGACCCGGTCACCATCGTGATCGCCGGCGGCGGCAGCGCCGGCTGGATGACGGCGGCCGCGCTCGGGCATTTCCTGGAGACCGGCTATAGGATCCGGCTGATCGAATCCGAAGAGATCGGCACCGTCGGGGTCGGTGAATCCACCATTCCGCAGATCAGGCTGTTCAACGAGGCACTCGGCCTCGACGAGGACGCCTTTGTCCGGGCGACGCAGGCGACCTTCAAGCTGGGCATCGAATTCGACGGGTGGTCGCGGCCGGGCGAGCGCTACATGCACGCCTTCGGCGCGGTCGGCCGCGACGTCGGGCTGATCGCCTTCCAGCATTACTGGCTGCGCGCGCGCCGGCTCGGTCTGGCCAGGACTCTCGACCATTATGCGCTGAACGAGCTCGCGGCGCGCGGAAACAAGATGCATCGGGGCGCGCCATTGAGCGGCGCCGCCATCCCGGCCCTGCCCTATGCCTTCCAGTTCGACGCCGGGCTCTATGGCGCCTGGCTGCGCCGTTTCGCCGAATTGCGAGGGGTGCAGCGCACTGAAGGCAAGGTGATCGAAGTGGTCCGTGATGGCGAGAGCGGCGACGTGGCCGCGTTGCTGCTCGAGTCAGGCGAGCGCATCGCCGGTGACATCTTCATCGATTGCACCGGCTTTCGCGGCCTGCTGATCGAGCAGACGCTGGAAAGCGGCTTCGAGGACTGGTCGCACTGGCTGCCCTGCGACCGTGCAGTCGTCGTCCCCAGCGCGAGCGGCGGCGCGCTGACCCCTTATACGCGTGCCCGCGCACTGACCGCCGGCTGGCAATGGCGCATCCCGCTGCAGCACCGCGTCGGCAACGGTCATGTCTATGCCAGCAGCCATCTGGGCGACGACGAGGCGACCGCGCTGCTGCTCGCCAATCTCGACGGCGAACCGCTCGCAGATCCTCGCCCGCTGCGTTTCAAGGCCGGCAAGCGCAAGCGCGCCTGGGAACGCAACGTCATCGCGATCGGGCTGTCGAGCGGGTTTCTCGAACCGCTCGAATCGACCAGCATCCACATGATCCAGGCAGCAGTATCGCGGCTGCTCAAGCTGATGCCCGGCCGCCATGTCGCGGCCGCGGACCGCGACGAATATAACCGCCAGACCGATTTCGAAATCGAGCGGATCCGCGATTTCCTGATCCTGCACTACCACGCCAATGCGCGTGACGAGGCCTTCTGGCAGGCGTGCCGCACGATGGCGCTGCCGGAAACGCTGGCGCGCAAGATCGCGCTGTTCCAGGCCAATGGCAACATCGTGCGCGAGCATGAGGAGTTGTTCACCGAGGTTGGGTGGCTGCAGGTGCTGATCGGCCAGGGCGTGATGCCGCACGGCTATCACCCACTCGCCGACCAGATCGAGCAAGTGGAACTCGGTGAGTTCATGGAGACGATCGAGCTGCTCTACGCGCGGGAGGCTTCGCGCATGTCGGGCCATGCCGAGTTCATCGCCCGCCATTGCGCGGCGTCGCGGTGACCCTCCGCTCTGAATACGTATGCCAGAAGATTGGCTTGGCGCGGCGGCGATCTCAAGAGAGCGCCAAGCAGATAATGTGCGCGGTGTCGATCGCGCGCCAGGAGAGGGTGGGATGAATCGTTCGACGCGCCTTGGCGCCCTTACCCTGCTGGTCGCAGCGACATTGCCGCTCGCCGCGCCCGCGCAGACCGCGCCGGCCGTCGCCAATTTTCGTGACCGCCTCCCACAGGACGAGGTGATCTATTTCCTGCTGCCGGACCGCTTCGAGAATGGCGATCCGTCGAACGATCGCGGCGGCCTCACCGGCGGGCGGCTCACCACCGGCTATGATCCGACCGCCAAGGGCTTCTATCACGGCGGCGATCTCAAGGGGCTGATCAAGCGGCTTGGCTATATCCAGGATCTCGGCGTGACGGCGATCTGGGTCGGTCCGATCTTCCAGAACAAGCCGGTTCAGGGTCCGCCGGGACAGGAATCCGCCGGCTATCACGGTTACTGGATTACCGACTTTACCCGAGTGGATCCGCATCTTGGCAGCAATGCCGACTTCAAGGCGCTGGTCGATGCCGCACATGCGCGGGGGATGAAGGTCTATATGGATATCATCGCCAACCATAGCGCAGACGTGATCCAGTACCGCGAGTGCGCCCCGGGCAGCGTTTGCCCCTATCGGTCGATCGCTGACTATCCCTTCCAGCGGCGCGGAGGCCCGAACGGCGCGGCAATCAATGCCGGCTTTCTCGGCGAAGGCGTGCAGACGCCGGAGAATTTCGCCCGGCTGACTGACCCAAGCTTCGCCTACACGCCATATGTCCMGGCCGCCGAGGCGAACATCAAGGTGCCGGCCTGGCTCAACGACGTGCGCTGGTATCACAACCGCGGCAACACGACCTATATCAACGAGAGCGCGACGCTGGGCGATTTTTCCGGCCTCGACGATCTCGATACCGAGAACCCTCGTGTCCTGCAGGGCATGATCGACATCTTCGGCGACTGGATCGATCGCTACGGCGTCGATGGCTTCCGCATCGATACCGCGCGCCACGTAAATCCCGAATTCTGGGCGCAGTTCGTGCCGGCGATGCTCGACCGCGCTAGAGCGAAGGGCATTCCCAACTTCCACATCTTCGGCGAGGTCTATTCGGAATCGCTCGATGTCGGCTTGCTCGCGCGCCACACCCTTGTCGACAAGCTCCCTGCAGTGCTCGATTTCGCCTTTCGGCAGGCGGTGGTCGAGACGGTCGCGGGGCAGCAGGAGGCCGATGTGTGGGACAAGCTCGTCGCTGGCGACGCGCTCTACGCCCATGGCTTCGACACCGCCTTGACCTTGCCGACGTTCGTTTCGAACCACGACGCAGGCCGGCTCGGCTTCTACATCCGCAAGGCGTTCCCCCAGGCGAGCGACGACGAGGTGCTGAAACGCGCGATGCTCGCCAACGCAATGCTGCTGACCTGGCGCGGCGTGCCGACGATCTATGCAGGCGACGAGCAGGGATTCGCCGGCGATGGCGGCGATCAGGATGCGCGCGAGGATATGTTCGCGAGTCAGGTCGCGATTTATAACGACAACCGGCTGATCGGCACCGACACCACCACCGCCAAGGCCCATTTCGGCGAGGACAATCCGCTGTTCAGACAGATCGCCGCGCTCGCCCGGCTGCGCGTCTCCCATCCCGCGCTCACCCGCGGTCGCCTCGTGCTGCGCGTCCGCGACGACAAGCCCGGGCTGCTCGCTGTGTCGCGCTTCGATCCGGCTAGCGGCGCCGAGCTGCTGCTCGCGTTCAACAGCTCGGCCGCGCCCGTGACGAAGCAGGTCCAGGTCGAGACGCGCTCAACGACCTTCACCACGCTCGCCGGCCACTGCGCCGCGGCCAGCGCACCGGGCAGCGTAACCGTCACCCTGCCCGCCTTCGGCTACGCGATCTGCGAGGCGCGTCCGTGAACGAGATCATCCCCCAGCCCATCACAACGACCGACCAGCAGGCCGAGCGCGTCTGGTGGCGCGGCGCCGCGATCTACCAAATCTATCCCCGAAGCTTTGCGGATTCGAATGGCGACGGCATTGGCGATCTCGCCGGCATCACCGCTCATCTCGACCATGTCGCGTCTCTGGGGGTCGACGGTATCTGGCTGTCGCCCTTCTTCACCTCGCCGATGGCCGATTTCGGCTATGATGTGGCGGACTATTGCGACGTCGACCCGATCTTCGGCACGCTGGCCGATTTCGATGCACTGGTCGCGCGCGCTCATGCGCTCGGGCTGCGCGTGATCATCGACCAGGTCTATTCGCACACCTCGGATGTGCATCCCTGGTTCCGCGAAAGCCGCGGCAGTCGCGCCAACGCGAAGGCCGACTGGTATGTATGGGCCAATGCGCGGGCAGACGGCAGCCCTCCCAACAACTGGCAGTCGGTATTCGGCGGACCGGCCTGGACCTGGGATGCGCGGCGTCGGCAATATTATATGCACAATTTCCTCAGCGCCCAGCCGCAGCTGCATGTTCATCTGCCCGAGGTGCAGCAGGCCCTGCTCGACACGGCCCGTTTCTGGCTCGAGCGCGGCGTCGACGGCTTCCGCATCGACGCGATCAATTTCGCGATGCACGACCCCGAACTGCGCGATAACCCACCTGCACCCGAGACCAACGGCGTGCGCACCCGCCCGTTCGACTTCCAGCAGCATATCCACAATCAGAGCCACCCCGATATCCCCGGCTTTCTCGAGCGGCTGCGCGCACTGACGGACGAATATG
Source organism: Sphingomonas sp. P3_C5 (assembly GCF_056402635.1). Taxonomy (NCBI): domain Bacteria; kingdom Pseudomonadati; phylum Pseudomonadota; class Alphaproteobacteria; order Sphingomonadales; family Sphingomonadaceae; genus Sphingomonas; species Sphingomonas sp. P3_C5. The sequence goes on along the minus strand of NZ_JBFUHA010000019.1, from coordinate 7,590 downwards.
GCGTGCGCTTCACCGTCGCCGAGGTCGGAGGGGCTTCGCCCGAGCGCGAGATGCACGCCTTCACCGCCGACGAACGCCGGCTCAACTCGGCTTATGGCTTCAACTTCCTCTACGCCGATAAGCTGACCCCTGCGCTCGTGCGCGAGGCGGTCGAGCAATGGCCCGATGTGCCGGGCACAGGCTGGCCGAGCTGGGCGTTCGAGAACCACGATGCCCCGCGCGCGCTGTCACGCTGGACGACGCCCGACCAGCGCGACGCCTTCGCCGCCTTGAAGATGCTGCTCCTGGTGTGCCTGCGCGGCAACATCTTCCTCTATCAGGGCGAGGAGCTCGGCCTGACCCAGGTCGATATCCCGTTCGACCGGCTGCGGGATCCCGAGGCGATCGCCAACTGGCCGTTGACGCTGAGCCGCGACGGCGCGCGCACGCCGATGCCGTGGTCGGCCGACAAGCCGCATCTCGGCTTCTCGGTGGTCGAGCCGTGGCTGCCGACCGGACCGGATCATGCCCCATTGGCGGTCGACGCACAGGAAGGCGATGCTGCCTCGCTGCTCGCGCTGACCCGCCGCCTGCTCGCCTTGCGCAACGCCAGCCCCGCGTTGCTGACCGGCGACATTCGCGTCATCGAGGCGTCCGACAGCCTGCTCGCCTTCGAGCGCATCGCACCCGGTCAGCGGCTGCTGTGCGTGTTCAATATTGGCGACACACCGCGCGACTGGCAGCCGGGTGATGCCGATGCGTGGCATCTTGTCGAACAGGTCGGAGACGTGACCGACTGGCATTTCGGCCCGTTCGCGGCGCTGGTGGCTGAACGTACAGCATAAGGATCAAGAGATGCGTTTGCTCCCGGCCCTGTTCGCGCTGCTCGCGCTGGCCGCCGCCCCTGCCTCAGCGCAGGTCGTCGCCAGCGTCGCGTCGCCCGATGCCAGCATCAAGGTCGAGGTGACACTCAACGGTGAGGGTCGCGCTGGATATCAGGTCAGCCGGTCGGGCAAGCCGATCATCGCGGAATCGCACCTTGGCTTCCTGTTCACGGACGCGCCGCAAATGCTGCGCAACTTCGCGCTCGAAAGCCAGTCGACCAGCGACCATGACGACACATGGGACCAGCCCTGGGGCGAATGGACGCGGGTGCGAAACCATTATCGCGAGCTGCGGCTGCGCCTGCGCGAGACCAGCGCGCTGCACCGTGCGCTCGATGTGGTGTTCCGCGTTTTCGATAATGGAGTCGGCTTCCGCTACGAATTCCCCGACCAGCCGAGCCTTCACCAGGCCAACATCGCCGAGGAGCTGACCCAGTTCAACCTCGCCCAGCCGGCCGAAGCATGGTGGTGCGAGGCGTTCGAATCCAACCGCGAGGAGTATCTCTACCACCACACGCCGGTGGCGGAGATCGGTATCGCCCAGACGCCGCTGACGGTGAAGCTCGCTGACGGTACGCACGTCGCCTTTCACGAGGCGGCTCTGGTCGACTATGCCGGCATGAACATCGCCAAGGTGGTCGGCGGCAATCTCAAGGCCGTCCTGACCCCGGCCGCGACCGGCGCGAAGGTCAGCCGCATGGCGCCCTTCCCGACACCGTGGCGCGTGATGCTGATTTCGCCCGATGCGACCGGGCTGTACATGGCGAACCCGCTGATCCTCGACCTCAACGAACCGAACAAGCTCGGCGACGTGTCATGGGTCCACCCGCGCAAATATGTCGGCATCTGGTGGGGCATGCATCTCGACACGCAGAGCTGGGCGTCCGGCCCGAAGCACGGCGCGACCACCGCCAACACCCGCGCAATGATCGACTTCGCCGCGAAGAACGGGTTCGGCGGCGTGCTGGTCGAGGGCTGGAACGAGGGCTGGGACGGCGAGTGGTTCGCCAATGGAGAGAGCTTCAGCTTCACCAGACCCTATCCCGATTTCGATCTCCCCGGCCTCGCCGCCTATGGCAAATCGAAAGGCGTGGTACTGATCGGCCACCACGAGACCTCGGCCAATGCTGCCCATTACGAAGAACAGATGCGCGCCGCGTTCGACCTCGACCAGCGGCTCGGCATCGACGCGGTCAAGACCGGCTATGTCTCGGATGCCGGCGGTTTCAAGGCGAAGACCGGGCCTGACGGCGCGATCCGGTACGAATGGCATGAGGGGCAGGCGTCGTCCGTCCACCACCTGCTGGTTGTGACCGAGGCAGCGAAGCGCCACGTCGCGATCGACGCACACGAACCGATCAAGGACACCGGCCTGCGCCGCACCTATCCCAACTGGGTGTCGCGCGAGGGCCAGCGCGGCATGGAATATAACGCCTGGGGGGCGCCCAAGAACCCGCCCGAGCACGAAGCCAACCTCGTCTTCACCCGCATGCTCGGCGGGCCGATGGACTTCACCCCCGGTGTGCTGAGTCTCAAGGGTCGCGGCGGCAGCGACATTCTCTCGACCATCGCCAAGCAGCTAGCACTGTACGTGGTGATCTATTCGCCGATCCAGATGGCCGCCGACCTGCCGGAGAATTATGCGAAATATCCGGGCCCCTTCCAGTTCATCAAGGATGTGCCGACCGATTGGTCCGATACCCGGGTGCTCAACGGCGAAGTGGGCGATTATGTCACCATCGCGCGCAAGGATCGCCGCTCGAACGACTGGTATATCGGCGCGGTGACCGACGAGAATGCCCGGACGCTCGACGTGACGCTCGACTTTCTCGATGCCGGGCGCAGCTATACCGCCGAAATCTACCGCGACGGGCCAGGCGCGGACTATCGCACCGACGGCCGCCACGCGATCACCATCGAGCGCGTGAAGGTGCGCAAGGGCGACAAGCTTAGCCTCCCGCTCGCGCCAGGCGGCGGCGAGGCGATCCGCTTCGTGGCGGGGCGGTGACTCATCATCTGCGCTCCAGCACGGAGAACCGTAATTGGGCCTTGGCCTTCGCCGGGGTGGTACTACTCCTGTTCGAGCTCTATTTTCCTGCGAAGGCTCCGGCCCAGACAGCCGGTCGCTTCGTCGAAATCCCCGCCGCCGCATCGACCCAGCCCGCCATCACCGCGCCGCACGTCGTGGTTTGGGTTCCGCCGGGCTATGACAAGTCCCGCGACCGCTACCCCGTCGTCTACATGCACGATGGCCAGAACGTCTTCTTCGCGGAGCGGTCGGGCTTCAACAAAATATGGGCCGCCGATAAATCCGCGCTTCGCCTCATCGCGGCGCGCAAGGTCGCCCCGTTCATCATCGTGGCGGTCGATCATCCCGGCGCCGCGCGGTATCGCCAGCTCTTCCCGCAGGCGCTCTACGATGCCGCCCCGCCTGCGGTGCGTACGGTGTTCGACGCCAATGCCAAGGGGCCGATCACTGGCGACGCCTATCTCGCCTTTCTCGTCCATGACCTGAAGCCGCTGATCGATCGCAGCTATCGCACGCGCCGCGATCCGGCCCATACAGCAATCGTCGGGTCGAGCATGGGCGGCCTGATCTCGTGCTACGCCTTCGTGCAATATCCCCGCGTCTTCGGTCGCGCCGCTTGCGTCTCGACGCACTGGCTGCTCGCAGGCCCGCAGGAACTGCCTGCCGATGCCGATGTGCTCGGCCTGTGGAAAGCCTATCTCGGCGCGCATCTCGGCGCCCCGGCTGGCCGCAAGCTGTGGATGGACCATGGCACCGAGACCCTCGACGCGCTGTATGGCCCCTGGCAAGCGGCCATCGATGCCGACCTGACGGGGCTCGGCTGGCGCAAGGGCCGCGACTTCGAGAGCCGGACCTATCCCGGCGCCGCGCACGAGGAGAATGCCTGGGCGGCACGGCTCGACGACATCTTCGGCTGGCTGCTGCGATGAACACCCCCGGCCGCATCGTCATCCTTGGCGGCGGCACCGCCGGCTGGATGGCGGCCAACCTGTTCGCGCAGCGCTGGCCGGGCACCGCGCAGGTGACCGTGATCGAAAGCCCGGAAATCGGCATCATCGGCGTCGGCGAGGGCTCCACCCCGCAGCTCAAGGCGTTCTTCGACACGCTCGGCATCGCGGAAGGCGAATGGATGCCGGCGTGCAACGCGACCTACAAGAACGGCATCGCCTTTCACGGCTGGTCGGATCGGCCCGGCCATGAAAGCTATTTCCACCCCTTCCCTGGCCCGCTCGATCTGCACACCGCCCCGGCCTTTTTCTTCAACTGTCTCGCGCGGCGCATTGGCAACGATGTCCCGGCGCACCCCGATCGCTTCTTCCTGCAGCCGCGCCTCACGGCACAGCGCCTTGCGCCGATCGCGCCCGAAGAGTTCCCGCTCGGCCCGAGCTACGGTTATCATTTCGACGCCCACCTCGTCGGCGCGTTCCTGCGCGACCATGCGATCGGTCGCGGCGTGACCCATCTCCAGCGCCGCATCGTCGACGTGGCGATCGATGACGGGATGGTCACCCACCTGGCGGCTGAAGATGGCGAGACGATTGCCGGCGACCTGTTCGTCGATTCGAGCGGCTTTCGCTCGGTGATCCACCAGGCTGCTCTCGGCGTGCCGTTCCGGTCCTTCGCCGAGAACCTGTTCAACGATCGCGCGGTCGTAATGCCGACACCGACCGATCCGACCGGCACCGCCAGCGCGACCAAGGCGACCGCAATGAAGAGTGGCTGGGCCTGGGAGATCCCGCTGACCAGCCGCACCGGCAACGGTTATGTCTATGCATCGCGTTACACCACGTCCGACGAGGCGGAGGCCGAGCTGCGTGCGCATCTGGGCGTCGGCGAAGAGGTGCAGGCGCGCCACCTGACGATGAAGGTCGGGCGGGTCGAGCAAAGCTGGGCAGGCAACAGCCTCGCCATCGGCCTGGCGCAGGGGTTTATCGAACCGCTCGAGGCGACCGCGCTGCACATCGTACAGGCCACGGTCGAGGGCTTCATAGCGGCGTGGGAGCAAGGCGGCCCCACCCCGGCCAGCCGCGACGCGTTCAACCAGCGCATCGCTGCACGGTATGACGGCATTCGCGACTATATCGTCTGCCACTATCGGATGAACCGCCGCAGTGACACGGCTTATTGGCGCGACAATGCGGCGAACGACCGGCTGTCGGATTCGCTCAAGGCGATCATGACCTGCTGGTTCACCGGCGGGGATCTCGAGCGCGAGATCGCCGACCAGGGCATTGCTGCTTATTATCCCCCGATCTCGTGGCACTGCCTGCTCGCGGGCTATGGCCAGCTTCCCGACGCCGGACACATCCGCGCGCCCGAACCTGCCGCGCTGCGCCACGACATGACCGCGATCGACGAACTGCTGCGTCGCGCCGCGCTCAATTTCCGCGACCACAAGGCCGTGCTGGCCGAGCTTGCCTGAAGGACCGCTTATGCGCTGGATCATCGCCCTGCTGATCGCCGCCCTCGCCCTGCCCATCGCCGCGGGCGCGGCGCCGGTCCCGGCGCGCTACACGCCGCAGTCTTATGTGAAGATCCAGCATCCCGCATGGAGCCGGCAGGCGGTGCTGTACCAGCTCAACACCCGTCAGTTCACGCCCGAAGGCACCTTCCGTGCCGCCGAGAAGCAGCTGCCGCGGCTCAAGGCGCTCGGTGTCGATGTGGTGTGGCTGATGCCGGTCAATCCGATCGGCGTGAAGAACCGCAAGGGCACGCTCGGCAGCCCCTATTCGGTGCGCGACTATTACGGCGTGAACCCGGAGTTCGGTACGGTCGCCGATCTCAAGGCGTTCATCACCACGGCGCACCGGCTCGGCCTGCACGTCATCCTCGACTGGGTCGCGAACCACACGGCTTGGGACAACAAGCTCGTGACAGAGCATCCCGACTGGTACGAGCATGATTGGAAGGGCCGGTTTCGCCCGACGCCGTGGTTCGACTGGTCGGACATCATCGACCTGAACTATGACAAGCCGGGCCTGCGGCAATATATGACCGCGGCCATGAAATACTGGGTGCGCGATGTCGGATTCGACGGCTTTCGCTGCGACGTGGCGGGCATGGTGCCGCTCGATTTCTGGAACAATGCGCGGGCCGAGCTGGCGGCGATCAAGCCAGTGTTCATGCTCGCCGAGTGGAACTGGCCCGACTATCATGCACGCGCCTTCGATGCGACCTATGCCTGGGACTGGTGGGACGCGATGCACGCGATCGGCACCGGCAAGAGCGATGCCGGCGCGCTGTTCGGCTATTACAGCTGGACGACGGCGCCTGGCCGCGCGGGGCGATGCGCATGCTGTTCACTACCAACCACGACAAGAACAGCTGGGACGGCAGCGACGAGGAGCTGTTCGGCAAGAGCTTTGCCGCGGCGACCGCGCTGAGCTTTGTCAGCGATGGCCTGCCGCTGATCTATAACGGTCAGGAAGCCGGCAACTCGAAGCGCCTCGCATTCTTCGAACGCGACCCGATCGCCTGGCGCGATCACCCCAATGCCGTGCTGTTCCGGCGGCTGATCGCCTTCCGCAAAGCCCATCCAGCGCTCGACAATGCGCCATGGGGAGCGCCGATGATCCGCGTCGTCAACGACCGTCCCGAAAAGATCTTCTCCTTCGTCCGCCAGAAGGGCGACGACCATGTGCTGGCGGTGTTCAACTTCTCGGGCGAAGCGCAGACGGTGACGCTCAGCGATGGACCGATCAACGGCACCTTCCGCGACGAGCGCGACGGCAGCGCCGTCACCTTGCGCGAGGGCATGACCATGACGCTGGCGCCCTGGGGGTTCCGGCTGCTGTCGCGATGACGCGGGTGCAGGCTATGCTGGGGATCTGATCGCCTGCGCGTGCACCTGAAGCGTCCGCTGCATTTTCTCGAAGCGGCGGCGGCGATCCTGCTGATGATCCCGATGCTCCAGGCAACGCGCACGAGCGCTATCGAGCGCGCGCAGGACACGCGCCAGGTCGCGAGTGCGTGGGTGCGCGCCAATGTCGCGCCTGGGAAAAGCATCGTGGTGGAGCATGCCGCMTTCGATCTGCTCGGTGGACCGTGGCGCTTCCTGTTCCCGCTCGGCTCGGCTGGATGCGTCGATGCGCGCGACATCCTCGCCAAGCGAATCCGCTATTCGCGCGTGGAGGTGTTGCGATCGGGGCGGGCCGTGGTCGACCTGGCGCATGTGGACGTGGCGCAGCTTCCGACCTGCCGCGCCGATATTGCGATCCTCACCCATTATGACGGCTACCGGGCCGACGCCGTGCACTTCCCCGCCGAACTGGACCGGTACGCACACCTGCTGCGCGGGGGCAGACTGCTCGCCGTCATCCGGCCGATACCCGGCGCGCGGACGGGACCGGTGGTGCGGATCGAGCAATTGTCTCGAGGGCAAGTACACTCGCCTGATCGCCCATAGGCCGGCGGAAGTGAATTGGGGGCGCTACCGCGGGTCAATCCGCATTCCACGTGGCGATCGAGGCCGATGTTGGACGTGTGACATAATTCAGGTGGGGTTTGGGCGGTCGCGTTGGAGTTTCACGAGGGGGAATGCGCGAAATGGCGTCTGACGTGTTGGAGAATTTTGTCATGCCTGTCGGGGGTATCGGGGGGATCTGTACAGAACATTGTACAGATCGGCGGGTGCGACAAAAAGGTGCGGTAACCCCTAAGCGGCTTTGGGCTTGGGCCCGCGCTTGCGCCCGCGCTTGC
>NZ_JBFUHA010000018.1:0-51583 GCF_056402635.1 Sphingomonas sp. P3_C5 | reverse complement strand
GACGTGATCATCGCCGGAGGCGGTGACGATACGCTCAAGGGCGGCACCGGGTTGGACAAGCTGACCGGTGGGCTCGGCGCCGACACGTTCGTGTTCGAACATGGCGGCCAGATGGACCAGATCGTCGACTTTGCCGTGGGGACCGACAAGGTCGACCTCACAGCGTTCGGCCTGACCTGGCAGGATGTGCAGGCCGCGATGACCGAAAGCAACGGCAACACCATCCTCACCCTGGGCGGCGGCGATTCGGTGATCTTCGCTGGGGTGTCCGAGGCATCGCTGAGCGCGAGCGACTTCCTGCTGGGCGGCAACATTCTCAGCAACACCCTCCAATCCGACATGTGGGATGGTGGCAGGGACGATATGCTCCACGCCCACATCCAGACGTCACACGCAATGTTCGAGTGGCATATGCTGTAACGCGCGCTTTTTTGCCGCGTACGGCTAACGGAACTCTCCTCTCCATCGTGCTTTGTGTCGCAAACGCCTGGGAGATGGATCATGCCTGACAGCAAGAGCAAGCGCGGTGCTCGCGATCGTGCGCGGGTTTCAGCCGATGAGACTTATGAGGTCGAGTATTTCGCCGAGCGGCACGGGATCACCAGCAAGGAGGCGCAGGCGCTGATCGAGCGTGTGGGCAATGACCGAGCGAAGCTCGATGCAGCGGTTGCTGAAAAGGCGAAGAATTCCGCACCCAAGCCGCGGCGCCGGGCTTCCACCGGCAAGTCCGACGGAGCGAGCGCTCCCGCGGCCGCGCCGAAGCGCGCTTCCGCGTCGCGTAGCTCAGTCGCGAGAAAAGTTGCCGAGACCGCCGCCCCCGTGACGGAAGCAGTCGAGGCAGCCGCGGCAACCGTGATCGAGCCGATCGCCAAGGCCGCCGCGCCGGCAACGCGTCCCGCGGCGGGCCTGCGGCGACGGGTTGCGAGTGCGGTGCGTAGCGGGACTGCCTCGACGCGCAGCATCGCGGCCGGCGCGCCAAAGACGGTGCGTAAAGGCGCCGGCGCTGCGCTCGACTCCGCCAAGTCAGCGGTTACTGGGCGCGCCGCATCTCTGGTGGGCGCGGCTGCCGCCGGCCTGGTGACGGGACTTGCCGTCAATTTCGGACGAAAGGTGGTGGTGCAGGCGCCTACCGCCCTTGCCGGAGACTGGCTGGAAGGCCTGAAGGTCGAGCACAAGCTTGCGCTGGCGCTGTTCGATCAGATCCAGGCAACTGAAGACAGCGAGACGGCGAAGCGCAGTGCGCTGCTGACCCAGCTGAAACACGCTTTGGGCAAGCACGCCTTCACTGAGGAAAATGTCATCTACGCCGCGCTTCGCGCCTGGGGCGACAAAGCGGATGCCGACAAGCTCAACCACGATCACGGGTATGTGAAGCAGTATCTCTATGATCTGGAAGAGATGGATAATGGCACGCCCGCGTTCCTGGAAAAGGTCGAGGAGTTTCGTGCCCAGATCGAGGACCATATCCGCGAGGAGGAGGATGCGATCTTCCCGCCGCTCCACGCGGCTCTTGGCGAAGCCGGCAATGCAAAACTGACCGCGCAGGCGAACAAGGAAGGCTTCAAGCTCGCCTGATCGTCAGGCTCAGGCGGTCGAGAGGAGGATCCGATGCAGGACAAAGCCAAGGCCGGCCATCATCCGCTGCCCAGTGATGAACGGGCGAGACACGATCTCATCCCGGAAAGCGTCGAGGACGAGCGCGATAAGGGCGAAGACTCGCCAGGCGACGCACCGAGCGAGGCCGAGGCGCCCGAGCGTGACTATAAATATCCGGATGGATCGCCCTATCGCGGCTGACCCGGCAGCTTAGCGCCTATGGGTTCGCCGTCTGACCGCTGTCCGCCTGCGCCACCGGCTCCGCGCTTTCAGGGCGGGCGGCCATTTGTTGGGGCTGGGCGAACAGGCTCGGGAAGACCGTCTCGATCGGTTTGGTGTCGGGCAGGATATAGACATATCCGCCCTTCCTCTGGAAACGCGGCGCCACGCTCTTGCTGTAAAAACTGTCGGGCACGTTGATGCAGCCAAAGGTAATGCGGTTGTCTTCGCTGGTCGGCGACAGCATCCGCTGACGGCGTCGCTCCTTCTTGCTGGCCCCTGGCGGGATCCCGTGGAGCGCAACGGACGTGGCGTAATCGACCCAGAGCACTTTCTGCTTTCCGGCGGCCAATCCAAATTTTGCAAGGAAGCGGCCGGCAGGCGTGGTCTTCTCAGCGGGACCGATCTCGGCGAGGTTCTTGCTGCCGACGCCCGGCGTTGCCTCGTCTCCGACGGCGACGCCGATCAGAACCGGCGCCGTGCCGAGCAGTTTCCCCTTCGCGTCGAACAGGAAGAGCGCAGCATTGGGTTTGTCGATGATGATATAGGGCAGCGGACCATTGTCCCCCGATGCGGCGATCCAATCGGCGACGCGCATTGCCGCCGCCGATTGGACCATTGCATCAGCTTCCACGCTTTTCGGCTTTGACGGCTTGGGTTTTGGCCGTTGAGCGCGCTTTTCCTGAACATGCTTCTTGGCTGGCGCGTGCGTGGGAACAGCAACCTGCGCCTGTACGGGCACGGGCAACGCGAGTCCGGCAATCGCCAGAAGGACATTGATCATCGCTTGTAGGGCTCGACATTAAGCAGTCGTCGCCCTGAGAAGCGGCCGATGCTGGAAATCACAATAGGATCAGCATTTACCAATGTGCGGCGTCAATTGCGAGGCCGCTTCCGCTGATTTTCCACCATGCGCTGCTCGACGCCGTCCACACGGGCGCTGAGCTGATCCAGACGCTGACCGTTATTCTGCGCCGCGCCTGATGCTGCCTGCGCCTGTGCCAATGCCGACTTCGCCGTGCTGTCGGTCTCCGCCAATCTCGTCTCAAGCGTATCGACGCGCTGGCTCACGGGAGCGATCTGCTCGCGCACATAGCTCTTGGTGGCACAGCCACCCAGGCCAAGCGCTCCGACCATGATCACGGCCATGGGGGCAAGTTTCGTTAAAGACGGCGACATCAGGTTCTCCCTTATGATTGACGACAGGTGCAACCAAAATGGTGCTTTCCCGTTCCCGCCTTTCTGTTGGGCTGTGCATCTGTTCCGGTGAATCGATGCAACCCTGGAATCGCGACGCAGTCGCTTATGGCCGCCTTGAGGGCTCGCGCAGGGCCTCTGGACGAGCGGCGATCAGCGCTATCCTGGGCGCGCCAGGAGTGGGAAATGCCGCTATTTCCCGCCGGACGCGAAGGCGGCGATCTCGGTTGCGACCTGACGCGGCTGCTCGTGATGCAGCCAGTGCGTGGCGTCGTTGAACCATCGGATGCGACCGTCGAGGCAGGTGCGGGCGGATTCGTCCGCCAGGGCCGGCAGGAGGAAGGAATCCCGTCGGCCCCACAGGATCAGGGTCGGCATCGAGATCGGGCCGGGCCGAGGCTGCGGCAGGCGCAGCGCGCGATAGTAATTGAGCATCGCGATGAGCCGCCCCCGCTGGGACCACTCCTCGACATAGGCGGCCAGCTCGCTCTCGCTGAATATGAGCGGCCGGGCGGAGCGGATCAGCGTCTTTCGCAAGCGGCTGAAATTGTTCGCGGAGAGAAGGCGCTCAGGCAGGCGGGGAAGCTGAAAGACGCCGACATAGAAGCTGCGCAACAATTGCAACGGATAGCGGCGCGCCGTTCGGCCGAAAATGCCGGGATTCGGCGCATTGAGGATGATCAGCCGGTCGACGCGATCCGGGTAAGCAGCGGCGACCGCCCAGGCAATGATGCCGCCCCAGTCATGACCGACCAGCACGAAGCCCGCGATGCCGAGCGCGTCGGCAAGCGCCGGGATGTCGGCCGCCAGCGTGCCGAGGGCGTACGGCTCGATGCCCTCCGGAGCATCGCTCCCGCCATAGCCACGCATATCGGGGGCGATGACCCGAAAACCCTTTCGCGCGAGCGGGTCCATCAGCTTGCGCCAGGCGCGCGCGGATTCGGGGAATCCATGCAGCAGGATGATGGCCGGTCCGTCGCGCGGCCCCGCCTCATTGATGCGGAAGTTTATACCGGCCGCCTTGACCTGCCGTTGTGACACCGGCTCGCCGGTGCCTCCTGCATCGCTCTCATGATCCTTCATGACGCGAGTCAGTACGCGGTTCCGATACTGCTGCCTAATCCACGCGTCCGGCGGGGGCTCGCAATGCCGGCGATCAGTGCGGATCGTCGTTGAGGGCTTCCACGAACGTATCGCGTAGGGCCTCGATCTGCGGGATCAGCTTGTCGGTTGCGCGCGCGGCACGGCCGACTGTCGCGACTGCGCGATCGGTTTGCTCCACCATGCGCCGTTCAGCATCCGGATCGTCCCGTGTCACCATATCGCGGAGAGTGCGAGGCGCGCCGGGATCGCCGGCATGAACCGGATCGGCGGCGCGGAGGACGCCGTCAACGCGCAGATCCAGCAGCGCATGGGTGACGGCGGCGAGCCGGTCAGCGACCATCTTGTCGACCATCGGATTGCCCGCGACCGCGAGCGCCGCACGCGCATCGTCCCTGGGCGGTGCCGCGGCGGCAGGCGTGGCGGCGATGATGAGAAGGGCTGTGGCGGCAACGCGGTACATGGGCGCGACTCTCATGGACGACCGATTGGCGAAAGATAGGCTTAACCCCTTGCGATCGCAAGCGCCGGCCCCGCCAATTCCGCGTAAATCGGGGTCAGTTCTGCCCTGGCGGTGTAAGGCCAAATGCCTGGTATGCCGCCGCGAATTCCGGCAGCGCTTCGCAAGCTTCGGAGTGGCGGGAGAGTGCCGCCCAGCCGTCCATCACGAACTGCCCGGCCAGCGCTTCCGAGATGAAGCGCACCATCGTACCGAGCAGGATATCGGCATGGCACATCGTCTCACCGAGCAGCCACGGACCTTTTGCGGCGGCGCGTTCGCGTTCGAGCAGGTCGAGCGTATCGATCACCTGAGCCCTGCACCGCTCCACCCACATCGGCAGGCCTTCGCGAAAGGCGCCTTCATAGACCAGGCTCACGCCCTTTTCGGCAGCGCCGCATGCAAAGCCGCACCATCTGAGCATCGCGCGCCGATCGTCGCCGTGCCGGCCGAGGAACGCCTTGTCCGGGCCGACCATCTCGTCGAGAATTTCGATGATCGCGCCGCTGTCGACCATCACCACGCCGTCATCGAACACGAGCGTGGGCACGCGCCGCAGCGGATTGTGGCGCGCGATCTCGTTGGCATCGCCAAAGGTCGACAGCGGCGCATGCTCATAGGCAAAGCCATATAGCTTGAGCGTCACCGCGACGCGGCGGACGAAGGGCGAATCATATTGTCCGATCAGCAGCATGATTCGCCCTCCGTTTGATTCACCAGACGTGTACGCGCTTATCGGGCGCGAGATAGAGTTTCTGTCCTGCCTGCACGTTGAACGCGGAATACCAGGCGTCAAGGTTACGCACCGTCTGCACGCGCCACATGGCCGGCGCGTGCACGTCGGTCGCGACCCGGGCTCGCAGCGCCTTGTCGCGCATCTTGGTACGCCAGCTTTGGGCGAAGGCGAGGAAGAAGCGCTGATCCCCGGTCAGCCCGTCAATCACCGGCGCTTCCTTGCCGTTGAGCGATTTGCGATAGGCCTCATAGGCCGCGGTCAGGCCGGCGACGTCGGCGATATTCTCGCCAAGCTCCTGCTTGCCGTTGAGATGCAGGCCGGGAAACGCTTCATAGCCGTCATATTGCGCAGCCAGCGCAGCGCCGGCTTCCTCGAAATGCTTGAGATCCGCGGCCGTCCACCAATTGTGCAGCCTGCCGGCTGAATCGAAATCGGCGCCGAGATTGTCGAAGCTGTGGCTGATCTCGTGGCCGATCACCGCGCCGATCGCGCCATAATTCGACGCCGCATCGAACTTCGGATTGAAATAGGGCGTCTCGAGGATCGCGGCCGGGAAGTTGAGCGCATTCTGCACCGGCAGGTTGACGGCATTCACCGTCTGCGGCGTCATCCACCACTCATTGCGATCGACCGGCTTGCCGATCTTGCCGATCTGGTGGCGATATTCGGCGAGGCGCGCGCGCTGGAGATTGCCGACCGGATCGTCCGCGCGGACCTCCAGGCTGCTATAGTCCCGCCATGTGTCGGGATAGCCGACGCCGACGATCAGCACCTTCAGCTTCTTGCGCGCCTCCTCCTTGGTCGCCGGGGCGAGCCACGGCAGCGCCGCGAGGCGCGTGTCGAACGCAGCGACGATGTTCTTCACCATCCCCTGAATCTCGGTCTTCGAGGAGGCGGGGAAGAATTTCTCGACGTAGATCTTGCCGACCGCGTCGCCGAGCGCGCCGTTGACCGCGGCGATAGCCCGCTTGTCGCGTGGCTGTTGTGCCGGCGTGCCATTCACCGTGGTGCCGTAGAAAGCGAAGGCGGCATCGTCGATCGCCTTGGGCAACACAGAGGTGACCTGGTTGATCTGGTGGAAGGTCAGCCAGTCCTGCCAGGACTGCATCGGCTCACTCGCGACCAGCGACGCCAGCTTCGTAATCGCCTCTGGCTGCCAGACCGAGAAATCCTGCTGCGCCGGCAGGCCGGCTGCGTTCCAATAGGCGTTCCAGTCGATCCCGGGCGCCTTCTTCGCGAAATCGCCGCGCTTCCAGCTCTGCGCCTTATGCGCGTCCTGGCTCGCGATGATGTCGTAATGGGCGTTTGCGATCTTCATCTCGAGCGCCATGATCCGGTCAGCGCGCGCTGCCGCATCAGGAATGCCCGCGAGCGTGAGAAGCTTCTCGACATAAGCCCGATAGGCCGTGCGCAGTTCCGCCATTTCGGGCTTGGCCGACACGTAATAGTCGCGATCAGGCAGGCCGAGGCCGCCCTGCATGAGATAGGGGATCGTCACGTCGGGCCGGTTCAGGTCCTGAGTGACGAACAGGCCGAACAGATTCTCGGTCTGGAAGTTGCTCGCATTGAGCGGATCGGTGTCGGCACGCATGGTGGCGCCCAACAATGCGGAAAGCGCCGCCTTGTCCTTCAACGCCGCGATCTGATCGAGCTGAGGCTTGATCGGCGCCATGCCGCGCTTCTCGATGCCGGCGGTATCGGTATAGGCCGCATAATAGTCGGCGATCCGGCGCTGATCGGTTCCAGCCGCCGCATTGGCCTTGGCCGCGCCCTCGATCAGCTCACGGTTGCGCGCCTCGGCAACCTTGAACACGTCAAAGCCAACGCCGACGGATGAACGGTCCGCGGGAATCTCGGTCTTCGCGGCCCAGGCGCCGCTCGCATAGGCGTTGAAATCGTCGCCCGGCTTCACGGACTTGTCGATCAGGCTCTGATCCACCCCAGCCAGGCTCCCGGCCGGCTGGCTGCTGGTCGATTGCGTACAGGCGGTGGTGGCGAGCAAGGCAGCGAGCAGGATCGTGGAACGCTTCATGGAATGACCTCTCAAGGGTGTATGGCGCGTGGAATACACTTGCGTTTTTGGTAACGCCAGATACCTGTCTGCCGCGTTGAGCATCGTTGGGCGAAGCCAATGGGCGGCTGCTTCGCTTCCCATTCGCGGCGACGCTGGTTAGGCAGTGCCGGGATGAGGATGCAATCATGAGCGCGCCTGTGCTCGACACCAAGCTGGTCGCCGAGAGCGACACCTTCCGTGCCAACGCAGCGCATAACCGTGCCCTTGCCGAGCGACTGCGCGCCGACGTCGCCAGGGCGGCTCTGGGCGGGACCGAGAAAAGTCGCGAACGACACGTCTCGCGCAACAAACTGCTGCCCCGCGGCCGGGTTGAGCGGCTGCTCGACCCCGGCTCGCCATTCCTGGAGATCGGCCAGCTAGCAGCGTTCGACCTGTATGACGGCGAGGTGCCGGGCGCGGGGATGATCGCCGGCATCGGTCGGGTTTCCGGGCGGCAGTGCATGATCGTCTGCAACGATGCGACGGTGAAGGGCGGGACCTATTATCCGCTTACGGTGAAGAAGCATCTGCGCGCGCAGGAGATCGCCGAGGCCAATCACCTGCCCTGCATCTATCTGGTGGACAGCGGCGGCGCGAACCTGCCGCACCAGGATGAGGTCTTCCCCGACCGCGACCATTTCGGGCGGATCTTCTTCAACCAGGCGACCATGTCAGCCAAGGGCATCCCGCAGATCGCCTGTGTGATGGGAAGCTGCACCGCGGGCGGCGCCTATGTGCCGGCAATGTCCGACGAGAGCGTGATCGTGCGCAACCAGGGCACGATCTTCCTCGCTGGCCCGCCCCTCGTGAAGGCTGCCACTGGCGAGGTGATCTCGGCGGAGGAGCTTGGCGGTGCCGACACGCATGGCCGCAAATCGGGCGTGGTCGATCATGTCGCGGAGAATGACGAGCATGCGCTGACGATCGTGCGCGATATCGTCTCGACGCTGGCGCCCCAGGTGATGGCTGACGTGAACCTCAAGGAGCCGCGCCCGCCGAAGTTCGATGCGGAGGACCTGTACGGCATCGTGCCGAGCGATGTTCGGGCGCCCTATGATGTGCATGAGGTGATTGCGCGTCTGGTGGATGGCAGCGAGTTTCATGAGTTCAAGGCGCTTTACGGCAGCTCGCTGGTCTGTGGCTTCGCGCATATCTGGGGCATTCCGGTCGCGATCCTCGCCAATAACGGCGTGCTGTTCAGCGAGAGCGCCGTGAAGGGCGCGCACTTTATTGAGCTCGCCTGCCAGCGGCGCATTCCGCTGCTGTTCCTCCAGAACATCTCGGGCTTCATGGTAGGCGGCCGCTACGAAGCGGAGGGCATCGCCAAGCACGGCGCCAAGCTCGTCACTGCGGTCGCGACCGCGAGCGTGCCCAAGATCACCGTGCTGATCGGCGGCAGCTTCGGCGCCGGCAATTACGGCATGTGCGGGCGGGCCTATTCGCCGCGCTTCCTGTTCTCGTGGCCCAACAGCCGGATCAGCGTGATGGGCGGCGAGCAGGCCGCCTCGGTGCTCGCTACGGTCCACCGCGATGCGGAGAGCTGGACCGAGGAACAGGCCGAAGCCTTCAAGGCGCCGATCCGCCAGAAATATGAGGATGAGGGCAATCCCTGGCACGCCACCGCGCGGCTCTGGGATGATGGGATTATCGATCCGGTACAGACGCGCGATGTGCTGGGGCTAGCCTTTGCGGCGGCGCTCAACGCACCGGTGCCGGAACGGCCGCAGTTCGGTGTGTTCCGGATGTGATGCAGAGCGTGACGTTTCTGGTCCTCCCCGGAACGGGGAGGGGGACCATGCGAAGCATGGTGGAGGGGCTTGGGACGTGCTGACCGGGCCTGCTCAGACCGTCCGCCTTGCCCGGCGTCTCCGCCAGGAGATGACGCTGCCTGAGGTCATCCTGTGGAGGGAGTTGCGGAAACGCCCAGCCGGATTGAAGTTTCGCAACCAGCATCCGGCAGGGAAATATGTCGTCGATTTCTTCTGCGCGAGCGCGAAGCTCGCCGTTGAGATCGACGGAGAGGTGCATGGGCGTGGGGACCAGCCTGAGAAAGATCGGGTGCGAGATGCCTGGCTGAATCGGGAAGGCGTTCGTGTCATCCGGATTCCGGCAACTGCGGTTCTTAAGGATGTGGCGGCCGTGATCGCCTACATCGTTGCTAGGGTCGCGCCTGACCAGCCCCTCCACCATCCTTCGGATGGTCCCCCTCCCCGTTCCGGGGAGGATTTAGATGGAGATACTCAATGTCCCTGATCCTTTCGCTTCTTCTCGCCGCGCAGATTACCCCGATGCAGCCGATGCCCAAGGGAACCGGCCTCCCCCTTGCGGACGTCGACACGGCAGCGGTGATGGCGCCAGTCGATCGCCTGTTCGCGGGGCTCGCCGCACGGGACGCGGCGGCGATCAGCGCGCAGCTTCGCACTGATGGCGGCGCGACCATCGCTGTCGAGAAGGCCGATGGCAGCCATGCCGTCCGTCATCTGAGCTGGGCCGAATTCACCGCCGGCATCAAGCCAGGCCCGGAGAAATATGAGGAGCGGCTGACTGACCCCGCGGTCGAGGTCGATGGCGACATCGCCATGGTCTGGGGCGCCTACACCTTCTTTGTCGACGGCAAGGCGCAGCATTGCGGCGTCGACCATTTCGATCTCGTCCGGGAGAATGGCAGCTGGAAGATCCTCAACATCACCTGGTCGCAGCGGACCATAGGTTGCGGAGCCTGACTTGCTGAAATCCCTCCTCATCGCCAATCGCGGCGAGATCGCGTGCCGGATCATCCGCACTGCCCGCGAGCTCGGCATCCGCACGGTCGCGGTCTACTCGGATGCGGACGCCAAGGCGCTGCATGTTCGCCAGGCCGATGAGGCAGTGCATATCGGCCCGAGCCCGGCGCGCGAGAGCTATCTGGTGGGCGAGAAGATCATCGCCGCGGCCAAGGCAACCGGGGCCGAGGCGATCCACCCAGGCTATGGCTTCCTCTCCGAAAATGCCGATTTCGCGCAGGCAGTGATCGACGCCGGGATTATCTGGGTCGGCCCCAACCCTTCCAGCATCCGCGCGATGGGCCTGAAGGACGCAGCCAAGGAGCGGATGATAGCGGCCGGCGTGCCGGTGACGCCGGGCTATCTCGGCGCAGATCAGGCACCCGAGCGCCTCGCCGCCGAAGCTGCGAAGGTTGGTTACCCGGTGCTGATCAAGGCGGTTGCGGGCGGTGGCGGCAAGGGCATGCGGCGGGTCGACGATCCCGCCGATTTTGCCGATGCGCTGCTCTCGTGCCAGCGCGAAGCGGCTTCGTCGTTCGGCAACAGCCAGGTGCTGATCGAGAAATACATCCTCTCGCCGCGCCATATCGAGGTGCAGGTGTTCGGCGACACCCACGGCAATGTCGTCCATCTGTTCGAGCGCGACTGTTCGCTGCAGCGCCGCCACCAGAAGGTGATCGAGGAGGCCCCTGCCCCGGGCATGGACGAGGCGACGCGGGAAGCGATCTGCGCGGCTGCAGTGAAGGCGGCGAAGGCGGTGGATTATGTCGGTGCCGGCACGATCGAGTTCATTGCCGATGCGAGCGAGGGCCTGAGGGCGGATCGCATCTGGTTCATGGAGATGAACACCCGGCTCCAGGTCGAGCATCCGGTTACCGAGGAGATCACGCTGCAGGACCTGGTCGAGTGGCAATTGCGGGTTGCGTCAGGCGAGCCGTTGCCAAGGCGGCAGGATGAGCTCTTTATCCGTGGCTGGGCAATCGAGGCCCGGCTGTACGCCGAGGATCCCGCGGCAGGATTTCTGCCGTCGATCGGGAAACTTGAATCATTTTCCCTGCCGTATGACCTGCGTGTCGAAACCGGTGTCGGAGAGGGGGCGACGATCAGCCCCTTCTACGACCCCATGATCGCCAAGATCATCGCGCACGGGTCCACGCGCGACGATGCGAGAGAGAAGCTCGCTAGAGGATGCGCTAAAATCCAAATCCGGCCGGTGAAAACCAACGCCGTATTTCTCGCACGCGCGCTTTCAACGGCGGCGTTCGCCGAAGCGAAGCTGGATACAGGCTTTATCGACCGTCACCTCGAAAGCCTCGTTTCTCGCGACGAACCGGATGACCGCCTTCTCTCGGCGGGTGCCCTTTTGTGGCTCGCCCGCCCGGACGACCCGCCCATGGAGCGGCCGATATTGTCCGGCACGGGCCGCCGCGAATGGGTCGCGAGCTCCTCGACTCAATGGAATCCGTTGTTCGGCTTTCGCCTCAACGGCGCTGCGAAAAGGGTCGTGAGGCTCGCGGTCGATGGCGAACCGACMGACATCGACCTGGATAAAACCGGGCCGGTGGAGCCGGAATATTATGACGTGGAGGGCGACGCCATCTGGGTATCGGACGACTCGAGCTTTGGGCCGCATTATGTGCGGTATATGGGTTCGGCTGGGGCGGGCGCGACCGCTGCAACCGCCGACGGCGCTATCCTCTCCCCGATGCCGGGCCGCATCATCGCCGTCGATGTCGCGACAGGCGCTACGGTCACCAAGGGCCAGAAGCTGCTTACGCTCGAGGCGATGAAGATGGAGCACAGCCTTGTCGCGCCGTTCGACGGCGTTGTCGCTGAACTGAACGCGGAGACCGGCGGCCAGGTGAATGAGGGCGCCGTTCTCGCCAAGATCGAGCGGGCCGAATGAGCGACCTGATCTTCCGCGAGGCGACCGCCGCCGATCTCCCGGCCATCGTCGCGATGCTGGCGGATGACGAGTATGGCAAGGACCGCGAAGATGCGCGCCTGCCGCTCGATCCGCGCTATCTCGCCGCATTCGAGACCATCTCCGCCGATCCCAACCAGCTGCAGATCGTCGCCGAGCTGGACGGCCGTGTGGTCGGCACGATGCAGCTCAGCTTCCTGCCCGGGATCGCCTTTCGCGGCGGCTGGCGCGGGCAGATCGAGGCGGTTCGCGTTGCCAGCGATCTGCGCAGCCAGGGCATTGGCCGTCAGATGATCGAATGGGCGGTCGAGCGCTGCCGCGAGCGTGGCTGCCATATGGCGCAGCTGACGTCGAAGGCGACCCGGCTCGATGCCCATCGCTTCTATGAACGGATGGGCTGGAACAAGAGCCATACCGGGTTCAAGCTGCAGCTCGAACAAGAATAAGGGAGAGGGCAATGGCCGACGGCTTCGATTTCACCGGCAAGACCGTAATGGTCTTTGGCGGGACGAGCGGGATCAACCTCGGCATCGCCAAGGCCTTTGCGCGGCACGGCGCCAAGCTGGCGGTCGCCAGCCGCAGCCAGGACAAGGTCGACGCCGCCGTCGCCGCGCTTTCGGGCGAGACGCCGGCGCTCGGCTACAGCCTCGACGTGCGCAACTATGATGCGGTGAAGGCGGCGATCGACGATTTCCGCGAGAAGCGCGGCACGATCGACGTGCTGGTCTCAGGCGCTGCGGGCAACTTCCCCGTGCCTGCCGCAATGCTGAGCTCGAACGGCTTCAAGGCGGTTACCGAGATCGACACGCTCGGCACCTTCCACGTCATGCGCGCCGCCTATGAGCACCTCACCAAACCCGGCGCGAGCATCATCAACATCTCGGCGCCCCAGGCCTTTATCGCGACGGCAATGCAGGTCCATGTCTGCGCGGCCAAGGCCGGGGTCGACATGATCACCAAGACGCTGGCGATCGAATGGGGGCCGGAAGGGATTCGGGTGAACTCGGTGTCGCCGGGGCCGATCGAGGGGACCGAAGGGATGGAGCGGCTCGCACCAACGCCCGAGGCCAAGGCGCGCTCGGCCAAAGCGGTGCCGCTCGGGCGGATGGGCACGGTGGACGATGTGGCGGACGTCTGCCTGTTCCTCGCCTCGCCTTATGCGCGCTATGTGTCGGGCGTCGTCCTGCCCGCCGATGGGGGCTGGACCGCCGGCCGCAGCCTGGGCGGGATCGGCTGATGGCCGGCCGCTATTATGACGAGTGGCAGGTCGGCGACCGGATCGTCCACGAACTCCGCCGCACGGTGACGGAGACCGACAATCTGCTGATGTCGACGCTCACCCATAATCCGCAGCCGCTGCATCTCGATGCCGAATACGCCGCTGGCACCGAGTTCGGCCGGATCGTCGTCAACGGCACTTTCACCTTCGCGCTGATGGTGGGGATCTCGGTCGGCGAGACGACGCTGGGCACGCTGGTGGCGAACCTCGGTTACGACAAGCTGGTGATGCCGAAGCCCGTCTTTATCGGCGACACCCTGCGCGGCGAGACCGATGTGGTGGAGTTGCGCGACAGCAAGTCCCGCCCCGACGCCGGGCTGGTGACCTTCCGCCACCGCATGCTCAACCAGCGGGACGAGGAAGTCTGCTCGTGCCTGCGGACCGCGTTGCTGAAGCGAAGGCCTGCCACCCTCTAATTCGGCGCGCCCGCCCGCTGCAAAGAAAAAGGCCGCCGGCGAAGGGGGAACGCCGGCGGCCTTCGAGCGCGTGCGCTCGGGGAAGTCGAGGGTGTCAGCCGCGCAGGTCGAACCGGTCCGCGTCCATCACCTTGGTCCAGGCGGCGGCGAAATCCCTGACGAATTTCCCGCCGGCATCGCTCGCCGCATAGACTTCGGACACCGCCCGAAGCTGCGAGTTCGAGCCGAACACCAGGTCAGTCCGCGTCGCCGTCCATTTCTGCTCGTTGCTGCGGCGGTCGGTGCCGACGAACTCCTCGTCGCCGGCCTCGTCCACTTCCTTCCACGCCGTGCCCATATCGAGCAGGTTGACGAAGAAGTCGTTGGTCAGCTGCCCCGGCCGATCCGTCAGCACGCCGTGCTTCGATCCGCCGTGATTGGCGCCCAGCACCCGCAGGCCGCCCACCAGCACGGTCATCTCAGGCACGCTCAGCCCGAGCAGCTGAGCCCGATCCAGCAGCAGCTCCTCGGTCGGCACGCTGAACCGCACCGACAGATAATTGCGGAACCCGTCAGCCTTGGGCTCGAGCACCTCGAAATTGGCCACATCGGTCTGCTCGGCGCTCGCGTCGGTCCGCCCCGGCGTGAACGGCACCGTCACCTCCTGGCCGGCATCCTTCGCCGCCTTCTCGACTGCAGCCGATCCGCCCAGCACGATCAGGTCGGCAATGCTCACCTTCTTGCCGCCAGCCCCATCGAAGTCCCGCTTGATGCCCTCATACACCTCGAGCACCCGCGCCAGCTTCGCCGGCTCATTGACGTCCCAGTCCTTTTGCGGCGCAAGCCGGATCCGCCCGCCATTCGCCCCACCGCGATGATCCGATCCGCGATAGGTCGAAGCGGAGGCCCAAGCAGTCGACACCAGCTCGCCAACGCTCAGCCCCGAATCCAGGATCTTGGCCTTCAACCCAGCCACATCGCCGCTATCGATCGTCGCATAATCGGCCTTGGGGATCGGGTCCTGCCAGATCAGGTCCTCAGCCGGCACCTCGGGCCCGAGATAGCGCGCCTTCGGCCCCATATCGCGGTGGCACAATTTGAACCACGCCCGCGCAAAGGCATCGCCGAACGCAGCCGGATCGTTCCGGAACCGCTCAGTGATCGCGCGGTAGGCCGGGTCGACCTTCATCGCCATGTCGGCGGTCGTCATCATCGTCGGCAGCCGCCGTTCGGGGCTGTGCGCGCCGGGCGCCAGATCCTCAGGGCTCTGGTTGACCGGCTGCCACTGCTTGGCGCCAGCCGGGCTCCGCACCAGCTCATATTCATAGTCGAGCAGCATGTGGAAAAAGCTCATGTCCCACTTCACCGGCGTCGGCGTCCACGCGCCCTCGATGCCGCTGGTGATGGTATGGTCGCCGATCCCCGATTCGTGCCCGCTCTGCCAGCCAAGCCCCTGCTGCGCGATATCCGCACCCTCGGGCTCGGCGCCGACCTTCGACGCATCGCCGGCGCCATGCGCCTTGCCGAACGTATGCCCGCCCGCGACCAGCGCGACTGTCTCCTCGTCGTTCATCCCCATCCGCGCAAAGGTCTCGCGAATGTCGCGGCCCGACTGGAGTGCATCGGGGTTGCCGCCCGGCCCCTCGGGATTGACGTAGATCAGCCCCATCTGGATCGCGGCGAGCGGATTCTCCAGCACCATCTCGCGCTCGGGCTGAATGCGGGTCTGGTTCTCGGGATGGCCGACCCATTGTTCCTCGGTGCCCCAGTAAATGTCCTTCTCAGGCTCGAACACATCCTCGCGGCCGCCGCCGAAACCGAACACCGGCCCGCCCATCGACTCGATCGCGACATTGCCCGCGAGAATCAGCAGATCGGCCCAGCTCAGCTTGCGGCCATATTTCTGCTTGATCGGCCAGAGCAGCCGCCGCGCCTTGTCGAGATTGGCATTGTCCGGCCAGCTGTTGAGCGGCGCGAACCGCTGCGATCCCGAAGAGGCCCCGCCGCGCCCGTCGCCGGTGCGATAGGTGCCGGCGCTGTGCCACGCCATGCGGATGAAGAAGGGGCCGTAATGCCCATAATCGGCCGGCCACCAGGGCTGGCTGTCGGTCATCAGCGCAGTCAGGTCGCGCTTCATCGCGGCATAATCGAGCGTCTTGAACTCGGCCGCATAATCGAAATCGTCGCCCATCGGATTCGACGACAGGCCATTTTGCTGGAGAATCTCGAGCGAAAGCTGGTTCGGCCACCAATCCCGATTGGTCCGCCCAAGCAGCGATCGGAGCGCAGCGGGGTCCTTCATCGGGCAGCTCAGCGGATCGCCGCTCGTCTTTGCGTCCATTTCAGTATCTCCTCGCTTTTTGGTGTTGGCGCTTCATGCCACGCCCACTCAAATCGAGGAAATGCATTAAACCGCGATCAGTGATCGATCGGGTGATATTTGCGACGGGTTGGGCGCCTTCCTCCTGGCATCGCGAGAGAGGCGCAGCCGCGATCCTTCCAGTTCCTCCCCGAGCTCGCTCGGGGAGGGGGACCGCCCGCTTCTTCAGCGGGTGGTAGAGGGGCTTGGAGCGGGAAGCCCTGGCCCCACCGATGCCATCTCGATCACCACCAATCCCGACACGGCAGGCACGGCAGCCACACTCACGCCCGCCCGAACGCACTCCGCAACCCGAACACCCCCAACCCAACACACACGACCGAAAAGAAGATCACCCGCGGATCGAGCATGTCGCCGATCAACACCCCGAACCGAAGCGTGATCACCAACTGGCAAAGCGTCCCCGTCAGCGTCACCCAGGCGAGCGCCCGATCCCCGGGCCGCCCCGCGCGCAGGAAATTCAGCGCCGCAAGCAGGAAGGTGAGTGCGCCGGCCGCGAGCGACCAGAACAGGATCATCGGCTGCCCCGCATAGAACTGCATCACCCCGAAGGTGTGGCCTATAGCGCCGAGGAGAAGCAGGCCTGCCAGGCTGCGATCGATTGTCTTCAGCATGCGTGTCGTCCCCCTGCTTCCCGATCGTCTACAATCGCATGATGTGGGCGTCGGGCTCCAACGGAAATGCCACGATATCCGACTTACCTAGGCACAGGGCCCAATTGCGGCATATTCTGGGAATTTCGCTTTTCGCTGCCAACGAACAAAGTGCAGTGCCCCACTAAATTGATAAAACCCTTATTGGAATATCGCTCGGTCGTCTGCTCGTAATCMGAATAACGACGGGATACATAAAGCACAGAAGCTGAATCGATCCCATGCTCTTGAAGAGTAATACGGACATATTGGTCGCCGACATGCTTGGAAAATTGGGTGTCGTCCCAAGCCAAGGCGATCCCGTATTTGCGGTCGCTATCCTTGTAGGCTGAACTCTGGTTCTCGATCCAGTCACCCTCTTTCAACGTCCCACTCGAATCCTCCTGGACGAAAACCGCCGTCCGGTCCTCAGCTTCAATCCATCGTGAGACGAGAATCAGCGTCTGTGGGCGATCGTGCTCGTCCACCCCCAAACATCTGATGCTTTGTGTCACGGGCGGCATGAACCGAGGCATTTGCGCTACCTGAATGGCCTGCGGCAACAGGATCAGGCCAATCAACACCTCCCGCGGGCCACTGCGTTGAGGGGCTCGGTACAGGAGAACAGGCGTTCCAGCGCAACGTGGTGGCTGGACCAGGATAATCGAGCTTCATTCATCACGTGGACTCTACTCCGGTCATGGACGGTCGCAACCGGTTCTTGGGCCGCCACGCCAATGGAAGCTTGGCACGATCCGGCTGGAACTTCGTCGAGTCTATTTGTCTTCGGATATCACTGCGGTCATGGCCGCGGCACCGCTCTCGCAAGCCTTCACCGCCCGCGCCGCCACATCAAAAGCATCCCACACAATCTTCGCCAAACTCCCACCAAGGCTGCACCGCCTCACCCCCAGCGCCGCATACTCAGCGATGCTCTCGTCATAGCGATGCACCACCACGTTCACCGGCTTGGGTGCCACCGCCGCGACCAGCTCGGCCACGGCGCCGCGGTCGAGGATGAAGGGGACGAACAGGCAGTCCGCACCGGCCTCGGCATAGGCGACCGCCCGCCTGATACTCTCCGCGACCGGCATGTCGGGCACGCGGAAATTCTCGTTGCGGCCGATCAGCATCACGGCGGGGTCGACCGCGTCGATCGCCGCACGGGCAGCCGCCAGGCGCTCGACCGAAAGGCTTGTGTCGTACATCGCACTACCGGACCAGTCCTCGATCGAGATGCCAGCAACGCCGGTATCGATCGCCAGTGCGACATTGGCGGCGACCTGCTCGGGCGCATCGGCGAAACCATTCTCGAAATCCGCATTGATCGGCAGATCGGTTGCCGCGACGAGCAGGCGAAGATGCTCCAGCACCGCGTCGCGGCTGAGCTCGCCATCGTTCACGCCCGCTGCCCATGCCGCACCGGCGCTGGTCGAGGCGATCGCCTTGAAGCCGAGCGCGGTCAGGCGCCGCGTGCTCCCGCCGTCCCAAGCGTTGGGAAGGATGAAAAACCCTTGGGCATGGAGCGCACGAAAACTGGCGCGCTTTTCCGCTGTGCTGGGCATATTGCTTCTCCTGTTGGGGGTCAGGCTCGCGGCGGCTAAACCATCCCGCGCCCGATTTGAACCGGCCCGCCTGCCGGCAGAGCCTTCCAGGCCAGCCGGGCGGCCTCGCCATATATCAGCCTGGCTTGCGGTTTGGAGCGACGACCCGCGTCCGGGTAACAAGCCCGTCCGCAGGGTCGCGCGTCCTCCAATCATTATCGGGCGGCGCTTATCGTTGCCGCTTGGGCATCGCCGCGCCCGCTATACAGCAACACCGTGGCGCGCTGATCCGCGACGGCCGCCCATTTCTCCGCCCGGCACGTCTCGACCACGCGCTGGCGGGTCAGGTCGGTCATGGGGTAGTCGGGGCAGACCTCGGCAATGGCGTGCTGGAGTCGCCGGTCCAGCTGCTTCACGCCGGCCGGGCTCCGCAGGTCGAGGTCGCGATAGGCGACGTGGATAGCGACGTCGCCCTTCTCCTGCGCAACCGCGACGGTCGGAACAAAAGCGCTCAGCAGAAGCGCGGGGATCATCAATTTCAACATGGCCTTGGCATCCTTTGCTTGTCGGGATCGACAACGCTTTTTTGACGCGGCGCGGCCTGAGTTACCAACAAAGCGATGGACGCAACTTACAAGCTGTACTTATATATTGCCCATGCCACCGATCCCACCGCTATCTGCCGTCCGCGCTTTTGAGGCAGCCGCGCGCCATGAGAATTTCAGCCGCGCCGCCGAGGAGCTGGGCATGACCCAGGCCGGGGTGAGCTATCAGATGAAGCTGCTCGAGGAGCGTCTGGGCGCGCCCTTGTTCATCCGGAAAGGGCGCTGCATGGAGCTGACCGATCTCGGCCGCCGCATCGCGCCGCGAGTCACGGATGCGTTCGCCGCGCTCGGCGAAGCCTTCGCCATCGCGCGGGCCGAGAATGCCTCGGTGCTCGCCATCACCGCGCCGCGCACCTTCGCGACCAACTGGCTCGCCGGCAGGCTGGGCGATTTCCACATCATTCGCCCCGATCTCGCCGTGCGCCTCGACGTGACCGACCAGATGGTCGATCTCGCCTCGAGCGAATTCGATGTCGGCATTCGCGGCCTGGCCGCTCCGGCGCCTGGCCTGGTGTCGCATTTCCTCATGCGCATGCCGGTGACGCCGCTGGCG
Organism: Sphingomonas sp. P3_C5; assembly: GCF_056402635.1. Taxonomy (NCBI): domain Bacteria; kingdom Pseudomonadati; phylum Pseudomonadota; class Alphaproteobacteria; order Sphingomonadales; family Sphingomonadaceae; genus Sphingomonas; species Sphingomonas sp. P3_C5. The sequence goes on along the minus strand of NZ_JBFUHA010000018.1, from coordinate 32,108 downwards.
AACCCCAGCTTCCTGGCGACCCACAAGCTCGAGGCCCCCGCCGATCTGCACGCCGCCGTCCGCATCTCGCCCGAGGATGACTGGTGGGATCTCTGGTTCGAGTCCCTGGCCGTCGACGGCCGCGGCCCCACCCGCACCGGAATCCGCTTCGAATCGCAGGTGCTTGACGGGCACGCGGCGATCGCCGGCCACGGCATCGCGATCCTCAGCCCGCCCATGTTCCAGCCGGCGATCGACGCCGGCCTTCTGGTGCAGCCCTTTGAGCACGTGGCGAACTACGGCAACGCCTTCTGGCTGGTCTACCCGGAGCACAAGCGCAACCTCCCCAAGGTCCGCGCCTTCCGCGACTGGCTGATCGAAGAAGTCAGGCGCGCGGCGGGGGATGATCCTTATGGGATATTGGAGCCGCTGCCGGCGGCGTAAAGCGCGAGCACGAGCGGTCCCCACCTCAACCTCACCCCGCGCTGCTGCGCAGCTTGCCCCTCTCCTGAGAGGAGTGGGGAAGGAGGGTGCCCACAAGCCGCGATATCGTTGACAGCGAACCGCAAAGACGATTGTATCGCCCGATGGGGACCGCGATCACCCCATGAGGCGACATGCCGAAGTATCGCGTCCGCTTTCCCCAAGGACGCCGCATGCCCATTTCGAAATCGCCTCGATCCGCTTCGACACTCACGCGCCGTGGCCTTGCTTCGAAGTTGTTGATTGTCCTGGCACTTGCCGGCCTGTCGAGCAGCAGCAGCGCGAAAGTCCAACCAGCGCCGGTCCGGGTGCTGTTCGTCTGCCAATATGGCACAGTCAAAAGCGCACTCGCGCGGGAGCTTTTCCGCAAACGCGCCGCGGAGCGGCACATCCCGGCAATCGCATTCTCGCGCGGCATCACACCGGCCGAGCATCTTTCAGCAGCTGCGCGAGCGAGCATGACCACCGATGGCATCGACCCCGCGCGCGATCCGCTGCGCAAACTGGCGCCGGCGGATCTCCGAAAGGCTGACATCGTCGTCATCTTCAATCCGCTGCCGGTGAAGCTTGCAACCCGGCCGACACGGGATTGGGAGGCGACCCCTTCGGTCAACGACGACTATCCGAACGCACGACCGGAGCTCGAGCGGCGCATCGACGCTTTGCTCGATGAGATCGCGAAGCTGCCGAAGAAGCAATGATCAGCGCGCCTCGGCAGCGCCCCCCATCTCAACCCTCTTCGCCGCGATCGCCGCGCGCAACGCCGCCGTCGCCGCGCGAATTTCGGCAACGGTCTCCGCATGGGCGGCTTCCAGCGCCGCCAGATCGCCACCGCAGAAATCGCACAGCTCGTTTTCGATACGGACAAAGTGGCGGCACCCCCGACACAGGCGCAGCGGAACCGGGATTCGTCCAGCCTCAGCCATCGGCGAGCGCCGCATGGTCGACTGGCTCGACAATGATTTCGAATTCGCCATGGTCGAAGGATCGCCCCTCGGCGTCCTTCACCTTCACCAGCCGCTCGCGCAGCCCGCGGGCGTCGAAATCAAGGGCGCGATGGTGGCACATCGGGTTGTTGCCGGCGCGCCCCATCAACGCATGTGCCGTCCAGGTGCAACCGGCCAGGCACGTCTCGGCATAATAGCAGGTCCGGCAATAGCCCCACAGATCCTCAACCGTGCGCCGCCGGTTGAACGCCATCGGCTCGGCATTCTCCCAGATGTCGCGCAGCCGCCGGTCGCGGATATTGCCGCCCGCATAGGGGCTCGGCAGGCCCGGGCAGGATTTGATCGTGCCATCGGCCTCGATCCCCATCACCGTGTCGCCGGCGTTGCAGCCGTGGAAATGGATTTCCTCGTTCATCACATTGCGAAGGCGGGATTCATGCGGCCCGAAATAGCCGATATTGCTCGCCGGCTGGAGGAACAGCCCCCGCTCCCGGCCCTCGCTGGCAAGCTCGGCAAGCAGCGGCAAAACCTCCATCATCTGCCAGGGCTGAAGCAGCATGTCGGGATGATCGGCGGCATTGCCCATCGCCGTAGTGATTGCGAGTTGCCAGTTATGGCAGCCGGCTTCGATGATGATGTCCATCAGCGGGCGCAACTCGTGCAGAGTGAGCGCATTGATCTGGGTGTTGACGCCGACTTCGAGCCCATGCGCCCGAACATTGCGCATCGCCGCGAGCGCCATCTCGAACGAGCCGATAACGCCGCGCAGCCGGTCATGCGTCGCGCCGATCCCGTCGATGGAAATCCCGACCGCGTTAAGGCCAGCCGCGGCGGCTTGCGCCACGCGTTCGTCGCTCAGGTTGCGCCCGCCGGTCTGGAGATCGCACTCCATGCCGGCGGCGCGGATCGCAGCGATGATCTGCAGCCAGTCCTTGCGGAGATACGCCTCACCGCCGATCAGGCCGACACTGCGCGCGCCAAGCTCGGCGATCTGATCGACCAGATCGAGCGCCTCGGCCGTCGTCAGCTCATCGCGCCGCCGCCGACCGGCGCGCGAGCCGCAATGCTGACAGGCAAGGTCGCAGGCGAGCGTGATCTCCCAGACCACGCTCACTGGAACCCGCTTCAGGATGTCGTCGAGACCGGAATAGCGAACGGGCAGCGATAGATCGGCCCGTTCGGTGATCACGTCGAAGCTTTTCGCATCGCCCCTTCGGCAGCTTTGATGATGCCGTCCAGGTCGCCATATTCGGCCTTGAGTTCCTTTGCGCCAACCACGAGCGCCTTGAGCTCGGCGACATCGGCGCGCTGCAGGATGTCGAACACGACTGGCCGGTAATAGACGCGGCCCGGATCAAGCAAAAGGTGGAGCCGTTCGAGCGTCAGCGCCTGGCGCTGCACTTTTGGAATCGCCATCAATTGTCTCCTACTCGCGACATCGAGTCGCAAGTCCTTCATACTATAGGCTCACGGTCACGAGAAGTTGTTTGGGGACGAATATCCACAAATCGCTCAAAGGGTTGCGGAAGAGCACGCCAATTGCTGGATAGAGAGTGGAATTGGTAATTGACTGAAATAATTGTACTTCATAAAACTTGACATGATGTCGAAGTTTATTCCGGGATCGTAATGAATTTTGATGTCACCGTTTTGGTGATACTTGTGGCGCGCCCTGAATTCCTATCAGAATTCAGGAGATACGCAGTTCCGCCTTTCCCCCCGAACTTGCTGACGTCATGACGCCACACCACAATCGTCCGCACGCGCACCTCACAGCAGCCGCAGCTCCCCCTCCCGCGCATCATGCGCAAGCACCAGCAACAGGCTGATCAGCTCGAACCGCAAATCGGCATGATAGTCGTCTTCATAGGCCCGCCGCAGGATCTCGCCCAGCGCGGCGGGCGGCGGTAGCGGCGGCCCTTCCTCATCCTGAATGGTCATGATCATCGACGCCTCAGCAGCTCGTCGACGCTCTCTTCGGCGCTCTCCGCCTCGCCGTCGCTGCCATTCACTTCATGCTCGAGCGCGGTGCGGATCGCGCAGATCTGCGCGTCGGTCAGATGTTCGATGCCGACGAACTCGGCTCGCGCGTCCACCAGCGCACGGAGCACTTCGTCGAGCTTGGCCTGGATCGCCGCGCCGTCCCGGTTCTGGCTGTTCTGGATCAGGAACACGGCAAGGAAGGTGAGCACCGTCGTCGCTGTGTTGATGACGAGCTGCCACGTGTCCGAATAGTGGAATAGCGGCCCGCTGACGGCCCAGGCGACACACAGGAACACGGACAGGAGGAAAGCCCAGGGCTGCCCCATGATGTTCGCGCTGCGCGACGCAATACTGGTGAACAAGCGGTCCATGATAGCATCCTCAACCGTCTATTATCATGGCAAATTAATCCATGTTACTTGACCATGGCCTGAAGCAGCCGTTCACCGTGGCTCAATGTTCCCCGATCACTCCTGCCCCGCTTTTCGCGGGGCACGGCGCGCCCTCCCGGTGCTCGGCTGGACAACGAACGAGCGATCTCGATCGACGCACGAAGCGTAAAATTACAGCGACTTTCCCTTGAGTTGGAGGTCACCACTCCACCAGGCGGGCGCGATTCAACCGCAACCGAAGCTACGCTACCGTTCCCCAATGACATTGCTCCAAACCCCTATAGTCTGGCAGGCACTCGCGTCCGCGCTCCCCCTGCTATACGCTGCCCTCTGCCTGGCCGAGCGCGATGCGCCAGCCCGAGCGCTCGCTCCGGTCAATGCCCGCAACCGGCCACGCCGAATTCCCTGTTCCGTCCAACAGAATTCCCTGTTCCGCACCGGAGAATTCCCTGTTCCGGATTATCAGGGAATTTGCCCGCAAGCCGCTGATTCTAAATCCGGAAAACAGTACAAAACGGCCGAGAACGGCCCTAAAAAAATAAAAGTGGCCGATAACAGGGAATTTCCGCCGCCGAGCGCCGCTCCCGCGACCGCCGCTGCAGAGTCAGCCCCGCCATCCTACGACCCCGTGTTCGCCACCCAGGCGCTCAAGCTCTGCTGTCTCGGTGCCGAGCCGCGCGATATCGCCGGTTTCTTCGAGATCGACATAGCAACCCTCAAGGACTGGCGCCGCCGTTATCCCGATTTCGCAGCCGCCATCGCCAAGGGCAGCCGGATCGCTGACGCCCGGGTCGAACAGTCGCTCTATCGCCGCGCCACCGGCTATCAGCGCAAGCGGACCAGGGCCTTCACCCCGGCCCATGCCGATGTGCCGATCACGGTAAGCTGGCGCGAAGAGGTGCCGGCCCATGTCGGCGCGGCGATGTTCTGGCTGCGCCACCGCCGGCCGGAGAAATGGGGTGAGCTCGGAAAGCGCTGCCGCTCCGCCGCGCCCGCCAGGTCGCGTACGCCCCGTCCGGCGCCATCTGCCGCGCGGCCACCTGTTCCGGAATCAGGCCAGGCTCAGCTCTCTTCAGCCGCCTGCTTCACCGGCGGATGCAGCCGCAGCCGTTCGACCCGGCGCGAATCCGCCGCGACGATCTCAAGCGTCCAGCCGCTCTCATGGACGATGCACTCGCCCTTTTGCGGCACATGGCCCGCCAGCACCGCGGCGAGCCCGCCGAGCGTGTCGATATCGCCGTCAACCTCGGCCAGCCGCTCGTCGATCTCCGTGCCGACATCCTCGAGCTCGGCGCGCGCATCCGCATCCCAGGCGCCGCCATCGAGCGGCACGAGCAGCGCCTCGGGCGCGTCGTCATGTTCGTCCTCGATATCGCCGACGATCTCCTCGATCAGGTCCTCGATGGTGACGAGCCCCTCGGTGCCGAAATATTCATCGAGCACGATCGCGAGATGCACTCTTTTCTGGCGCATGTCGGCCAGCAGATCGAGCGCCCCGCGCGACATCGGCACGTACAGCGGCTCGCGGATCAGCGCGGTTAGCGTCTCCGGGTGCGGCGCCGCGGTCGCGAGGATGGCGAACACGTCCTTGATGTGGACCATGCCGATAATCGTATCGAGCTTCTCGCGGTACACCGGCAGCCGGCTGTGCCCGGCCTCGGCGAACAGGGTGACGAGGTCGGCGAAGCTGGTCTGCTCCTCGACCGCGACGATGTCCGCCCGCGGCACGCCGACATCGCCCGCGTCGCGCTCGCCGAAATGGAGCAGGTTGCGCACCATCTGGCGTTCGAGCGGCGAAAGGTCGCCGGCCGCGTCGGGCTCCGGATCGTCCTCATGCGCATCGATCGCCTCCTCGAGCTGCGCGCGGAGCGAATCGTCGCCCGGGCCGCCGAAGATGAAGGAGCGGAAGGAGCGCCAGATGCTCCCTTCATTGCTGTCGGCGCCGGCATGGGTCGAGCCGGTGCCGGTGGTACTGGGGCCGTCGGCCATGGCGGTCGTTCAGTCCTCTTGTATCAGATAGGGGTCTGCCAGGCCGAGCGAGGCGAGCGCATCGATCTCGATCGCCTCCATCGCTTCAGCCTCGCGTTCCTCCAGGTGATCATATCCTAGCAGGTGGAGCGTGCCATGCACGATCAAATGTGTGGCATGGTCGGCGATCGGAATATTCCGTTCCTCGGCCTCGCGCGCACAGACCCCGTAAGCGAGCACGATATCGCCGAGCAACACTTCGCCATCGTCCGAATTCTGGTCGATCGTGTCGAGCAGATCGGCCTGCACCATCGGGAAGCTGAGGACGTTGGTCGGCTTGTCCTTGTGGCGATACTGCTTGTTGAGCGTCTGGACTTCGTCATCGGTCGCAAGCCGGACCGAGATCTCGATCATCGACGGGAAGGTCAGCATCTCCCCATGCGGCGTCCGCTCCATCGCGGCGGTGGCTGCACGGTGAGCAAGCGCCTCCCAGTCGGTGGAGTCCGGCCAGGGAGATTCAACGGAAAGGGCGGTCTCAAGCATGCTTCTTACTCGCCCCTCCCCTTTAGGGGAGGGGCTAAGGGGTGGGGGCGTGCGTCTGCACGCTCAAAAAGACTCCTGGCGTCGAGCACCGAAGCGTCGATCGGGGCATCGAGCCCCGCTCGTCGCTGCCCCACCCCTTGCCCCTCCCCTAAAGGGGAGGGGTTGAAGCCCCGACTAAGCATCCTTGCCCTCATAAGCCTCGACAATCCGCCCGACGATCGGATGCCGCACCACATCCCCGGCACCAAAACGGCAGATCGACATCCCCTCGATCCCCTCGAGCCGCCCGACCGCATCGTTCAACCCCGAGGCATTCATCCCTCCGGGAAGGTCGGTCTGCTTGGGGTCGCCGCACACCACCATCCGGCTGTTCTCGCCGAAGCGGGTGAGGAACATCTTCATCTGCGCCGGCGTGGTGTTCTGCGCTTCGTCGAGGATGATGAAGGCATCGGCCAGCGTACGCCCGCGCATGAAGGCGATCGGCGCGATCTCGATCTCGCCCGACAGGATCCGCCGCTCGACCTGCTCGGCCGGCAGGCAATCATTGAGCGCATCGTAGAGCGGCCGCAGATAGGGATCGACCTTGTCCTTCATGTCGCCGGGCAGGAAACCGAGCTTCTCGCCCGCCTCCACCGCCGGCCGCGACAGGATCAGCCGCTGCACGCTCCCGGTGATCAGCTGCGCCACGGCTTGCGCGACCGCGATATAGGTCTTGCCGGTGCCTGCCGGCCCGAGCGCGAAGATGATGTCGTTGTTGAGCAGCTCGCGCATATAATGCTGTTGCGCGAGGGTGCGCGGCACGATCGTCTTCTTGCGCGTGCGGATCATGATCTGCGGCGTGCCGGCGATGTCGGCGCGGATGATCCCGTCGAGCGTCGGCTCGGACGACATGGTGATCACCGCCTCGACGAGACCGGGATCGACCCGCTCGCCGCGCACGATCCGGTTGTACAGCCCCTGTAGCACATCCCGCGCCGCCGCGACCGATTCGGCATTGCCTTCGAGGCCAACCCGATTGCCCCGCGCGGTGATGTACACGCCGAGCCGGTTCTCGAGCAGCAGCAAATTCTGGTCATACTCCCCGAAGAGCTGGGCCATGAGCTGGGGCTTGTCGAACACGACCTCGGCGCGGCTGCGATCACCGGACTGGGCTGGGACAGGCTTGCGGCTCATGCGGTTCCTTCGAGCAGGAGGGATATGTCGTGGAGGGAGAGCAATTCACCCGAACGGCCCGCGCGAGGCGGTGTTCCGGCGGAGGGGCGAGTCTGCTGCATCCAAGGCCAAGATGGCAGGTCCCAAGCGCAGAGGACAGAGGGAAACGGGCAACACTCCCGATCTTTCCGCTATCTCTTCCGTCTCACCTCCAAACCTTACCCGGCAAATCGCAGGGGTATGCGCTCAGCGCGAATAATGCATCTCGCTGATCGCGCCGGTGCATTTGTCGATCCGCATCTCGAGCCCGCCACCACCCACAGTGATCGTCCCCGGGGGTTTCGGAAGCGCCTGATAGACCGCCCAGTCCGCACCCTGATCGGCAATAGTAAGCACATATTTGCTCGCCGCCTGCTCACTCTGCAAAGGCTTGGCCACCGCAGCGAAGATCCCGCGTGCAACCTCGGCCGTAGGAACGACAGGCCCATCGATCAGACCATCATGATGAGGGCACACCGGCACCGGACCTGAGGCGGGCGGCGCCATCACCATGATCTGAAGAGCCAGCAGCAAAAGAGCCATGAAGTCCCCGCCTTCCCAATATCAGGCGGCTTCGCGCACCCGCTCCACGCCCGAAACCGAGTTCGGCCACGCCGCCGCGATCTCGACTTCTACCATATCGCCGATCGCCGCGTCCGCCACCAGATGCACCGATTGCAGCCACGGGCTCTTCCCGATCAGCTGGCCGGGCAGCTTGCCCTTGCGCTCAAGCAAGATGTCACAGGTCCGTCCGACGCTCGCCACGTTGAACGCCTCCTGGTCGCGATTGATCGCCGCCTGAAGCCGCTGCAGCCGCTCGTCCATCACCTCGCGCGACACCTGGTCAGCCATATCGGCGGCCGGCGTGCCGGGGCGCGGGCTGTAGTTGAAGGTGAAGGCCTGGGCATAGCCGACTGCGTCGACCAGGCTCAGCGTATCGGCGAAGTCCGCCTCGGTCTCGCCGGGAAAGCCGACGATGAAGTCGCCCGACAGCGCGATGTCGGGCCGCGCTGCGCGCACCCGGTCGAGGATGCGCAGATAGGAATCGCGGCTGTGGCTGCGGTTCATGGCTTTGAGGATCCGGTCGCTGCCCGATTGCACCGGCAGATGCAGGAAGGGCATCAGCTTCTCGACCTCGGCATGCGCCACGATCAGCCCCTCGCGCATGTCGTTGGGGTGGCTGGTCGTATAGCGGATCCGCTTAAGCCCCTCGATCCGGTCGAGCGCACGGATCAGCCCGTCGAGCCCCTGCACATTGCCGGCCATGTCCTCGCCCTCCCAGGCGTTGACGTTCTGACCCAGCAGAGTGATCTCCTTCGCGCCCGCATCGACCAGCGCCTTCGCCTCATCGACGATCGCGCTCCACGGCCGCGAGACCTCCGCGCCGCGGGTATAGGGCACCACGCAATAGGTGCAGAACTTGTCGCAGCCTTCCTGCACGGTCAGGAAAGCCGATGGCGGCACCCGGCGACGCGCGGGCAGGGCGCCGAATTTCGTCTCCACCGGCATATCGGTATCGAGCGCCGATTCGCCCCGCGCCGCCCGCGCGACCAGATCGGGCAGGTTGTGATAGGCCTGCGGGCCCACCACCACATCCACCTTCGCCCGCCGGACGATCTCCGCGCCCTCGGCCTGCGCGACGCAGCCGGCGACGGCGATCATCGGCGCGCGGCCATGTTTCCTGAGGCGCCCGATATCCGAATAGACCTTCTCGGTCGCCTTTTCGCGGATGTGGCAGGTATTGAGCACGACCAGATCAGCCTCGCCCGCCTCTGCCGGCGTCAGCCCCTGCGCGCTCATCAGCTCGCTCATGCGGTCGCCGTCATAGACGTTCATCTGACAGCCGAACGACTTGACGTGGAAGGTTTTGGGGGCAGGTTTCATGATGCCGCGCCTATAGGCGGAAGGGCGCTGCTGCACAAACCTCAGTTCTTTAGGGGACCACAGGCACTACGCCGGTGGCGGAGGTTCCTCGCCATTGGGTGCAGGAGCGGGCGCTTCATACCGCACCGATCCGACATCATAGGCAAAGTGCCTGAGCGGCCTGCCCAGCCGCGCGACCAGCGCTTCCTCGATCCGTCGCCGGCTCTCGGCGGCAATCGCCTTACGCCCCGGGAAATCCTGCGGAAGAAAGGGTTCGAGGAATTCCACCCGCATCCGGAAAGAGCCGGGTCGCGACAATATCCGCTTGGCATTGTCGATCCCGCTCTCCTCCCCGACCCAGCCGATCTCCTCGGCGGCCGCGCCATAATCGAGCAGCACCGGCTGCACCATCACGCCCGGCGGCGGCGGCTCGAGCACGCGGAGCATCGGCGTCTTGAACGGCAGCAGCGACTGGCCGTCAGTCGTCGTCCCTTCCGGAAACACGGTGACCGACCAATTGTCCGCCAGCGCATCGCGCAGCTGGTTGATCTGTTCGGCCACGCCCAGCCGGTTCTCGCGCTTCACATAAACGGTGCGGTTGAGCGTCGAGAGCCACCCGACCACCGGCGCCGCGCGGATCTCCTCCTTGGCGACGAATGCGGTGCCGCTCTTCCCGGCGATGGCGAGGATATCAATCCAGCTCAAATGGTTGGAGATATAGAAGACGTCGCGCTTCAGCGGCACACCGATCCGCTCCACTCTCGCCCCGACAATCCGCGCCGCCCAACCGAGGAAGATCCGCGGCCAGGGCGATCCGATCCGCAGCAGCCGCCAGAGATAATGGAGCGGCACGGTGAGGAGGAGCGCGAGTATCAGCCCGGTTGCGCGCAGGCCGATCCGCATCCAGCCCAGCGTATCGATCGGTGCCGGCTTGCCGGCCGCCGCGTCGGCGCGCCTCTGGGCGGCGTCGGCCAAGGCCTAAGCCTTGCGGTCGAGCGCGACGCCGTACAGTTCCATGCGGTGGTCGACGAGGCGGAAGCCGAGCCGCTCGGCGATCGCCTTCTGCAATTGCTCGAGTTCGGGGTCGACGAATTCGATCACCTTGCCGGTCTCGACGTCGATCAGATGGTCGTGATGCGATTCGGGGGCAGGCTCGTAGCGCGAGCGGCCATCGCCGAAATCATGCCGGTCGAGAATACCGGCTTCCTCGAACAGCCGGACAGTGCGGTAGACCGTTGCAATCGAAATGCCGGGGTCGATCGCGGATGCCCGCGCATAGACCTTCTCCACATCGGGATGGTCTTCTGCATCCGACAGGACTCGCGCGATCACGCGACGCTGGTCGGTGATACGGAGGCCTCTTTCATTACAAAGGGCTTCGAGGTCTATCTTGCGCGCCATGGCGCCGATGTAGTGACTTTGCGGCGATCGATAAAGAGCGACCGACTCGCAATAAGCGCATTGCTTGCGACATGCGCCGCCGGCCCGCACTCGCTCCCGGCCTCCCACAGAATTTATACTGAATGGGATGTCGGGAGGGGGAGCGGGCCGGCACCGCGATAGAATTAACGCGTCTTGCGGCGCTTCGTGCCGAGACCGATCTTCTTGGCGAGCGTGCGGCGCTGCTCGGCATAGTTGGGTGCGACCATCGGGTAGTCGGCAGGCAGGTTCCACTTGGCGCGGTACTGCTCCGGCGTCATCTGATAATGGGTCATCAGGTGGCGCTTCAACATCTTGAGTTTCTTGCCGTCCTCGAGACAGACAATGAAGTCCGGCTTGATTGAAGAGCGGATCGAAACCGCCGGCTCCTGCTTGACCTCAGGCACCACCGGGGCGCCGCCAAGGCCGCTGAGCGCGCCATGAACATTCGCGATCAACACCGGCAGATCAGAGACCGCGACGCTGTTGTTGCTGACATGCGCGGCGACAATATCGGCGGTGAGCGTGATCAGCGTTTCCTGAAGCTCGCTTTGAGTATCCATTATATTCCTTTCGACCCTAACTGTGGTTGCTTTTTCCAGCAAACCATGCGTCGCGCTATCGTCCTTTGGTTCGCCTCGTGCAAGTAACAATTGCAGTGAAGAGAGATTTTAGGGAAGTTCGCGGCTATAGGTGAAGGCGTGAAAAGACTGCCCCGTCGTGCCGCGATAGTAATCGCGGCGTTCGCCAACCTTAATGAAAGCTGTACCCTGATAGAGCTTGATCGCATCATTGCCTTCACGCACCTCAAGATGGAGCTTGCGCGCACCTTCGGCGATGGAATCGGCGATGACGGATCGCAGTAATGCAGAGGCGACGCCGCGGCGTCGCAGCGCGGGCACTGTCGCGAGCAGCAGGAGCTCTGCCTCGTCGGCAACGAGTCGGCAGAGCGCGAATCCCGCAGGCACCCCGTCGAGCGCCGCCATCGTCAGCGACACGCCCGGCAAGGCGAGAATGCCGAGGCACTGATTGCGCGTCCATGCCTCGCCGAAGCGGGGATCGAACGCCGCCTTCATGATCGAATCGACAAGGGCAAGGTCGGCCACACCGCCGGTACGAAGCTCGATCATCTGCAGCACTGTACTCACACTGGCGCCGCGAGCGGCCTGGCATCGGGCGCGCGGCCATAGATCGGGCGTGGCGGCAGCGCGGCAAGCGCCGACGGCAGCAGGACCGCGTCGGCTGCGCAAGGCAGTGCTTCGGTGAGCAATGCGTCACCGCCGAGCGATCTCAGGAAGCGAACGCCGTTGCCGATCGCCGGCCAGCCGGCGAGACCAGCGAGCGCCGCTTCGGGCTTCAGCGAAGCGAGCGCGCCAAGCGGCGTGAGCGGAGCGTCAAAGGCCTGCATGAAGACCTCGCCATGCCCGCCTTCCAGCACGACGGCAAGGCTGGTCCAGCCGGGATTGGCGGCAAATCCGCTCGCGGCAAGCAGCGCCAGCGAAGAAAAGCCGCAAGCCTCCGCTCCCCAGCCAAGCGCCAGCCCGCGCGCGGCGGCAATGCCGACCCGCACGCCGGTGAAACTGCCAGGCCCGCAATCAACCAGGATGCGCGGCGCGCGACCACCCTCGGGCAGTTCGGCGATCATCGGCACCAATCGCTCGGCATGGCCGCGCCCGACCACTTCATGTGCTGCGGCAATCACTACGCCCCCGTCGATCAGCGCGACCGAACAGGCGGCGGTGGCGGTTTCGATCACCAAGGTTCTCACCTACCCCTCCCCTTTTCGGAAAAAGGCCGGGAGAGAATAGAGGCTAGGCAATGTGATTGAACTTCTCGAACTCGGGCCGCGGCGAGCGGTCGAAGATCGTACTCGGATCGCCGTGGCCGAGCGTAGAGATGAAGTTGGATCGCACCGCAGGCGTGTCCGCGAAAAAGGCCGCGTCCACTTTGCCATTGTCGAAGCCCGACATCGGCCCGGTATCGAGCCCGAGCGCGCGCGCGGCGATAATGAAATAGGCACCCTGCAGCGACGAATTGCGCATCGCCGAGGCTTCGCGCAGCTCGGCATTGCCGTCGAACCAGCTCTTCGCGGTCTTGTTGTGCGGGAACAGCTCGGGCAGATGCTCGTGGAAATTGGTGTCCATGCCGATGATCACCGACACGGGCGCCGCCAGGATCTTGGGTGCATTCTGCGCGCTCGCGCAGGCGGCGAGCTTCTGCTTGGCGGCGTCACTCACGCACCAGATCAGGCGCGCCGGCAGCTGGTTGGCCGAGGTCGGGCCCCATTTCATCAGGTCCCAGATCGCGCGCAGCTCGGCTTCCGAGACGGGCTCGCTGGTATAGCCATTATAGGTGCGCGCGGCGCGGAAGATCGTATCGAGCGCCGCGTCGGACAGCTTCTCGGTCATGGCAGGACCCCTTGTATGTGGACGATGGCGGCCGGCCCTCAGACCGCACGGACCTCGGTGACTTCAGGCACATAATATTTGAGCAACTGCTCGATGCCGTTCTTCAGCGTCGCAGCTGACGAAGGGCAGCCCGAACAGGCGCCCTGCATCTGCAGATAGACCTTGCCCTTGTCGAAGCCGCGATAAACGATATCGCCGCCATCATTGGCAACCGCCGGGCGGACGCGCGTCTCGATCAGATCCTTGATCTGGACGACGATATCGGCGTCTTCCGGGTCTTCGGCGAACATCATGTCGTCCGAGGGCACTGAGATCCCGCCGGCGTTGCCGGCACGGAACAGCGGCATATTGGCGCTGAAATGGTCAAGCAACAGGCCGAGCACGTCGGGCTTCAGCCCCTCCCATGCCACGCCCGGCGCCGCAGTCACCGAAATGAAGTCGCGCCCGAAGAACACGCCGGTCACGTCACCCAGCCCGAACAGCGCCTCGGCCAGTGGAGACGCTTCCGCCTCCTCGGGCGTCGCGAAATCGCGCGTGCCTGCCTCCATCACTGTCCGTCCGGGCAGGAATTTAAKGGTCGCGGGGTTGGGCGTGGTTTCGGTTTCGATCAGCATCAGGGGCATGTGGCCCCGGCGGGCGCCCGGATCAAGCCGTGAAGTGGAAACCGATCACTTGTGAAACGCCGGTATCGACACGGCCGACGTGATTCCGGCCAGCTGATTTGGGGATCTTTTCGTAAAATGCCGGGTTGACGCGCGTGCGCAAGGATGATGTCAGCGCCGGCCGGCGGTTGCGGAGAGATTGACGGACAGATGAATTTCGATCGACTTCAGCCTCTGCTTTGCCGTTTGGGTTTTCACCGACGCGGCCGCCTGCGCATTCCCGCACCCGAATATCAGCGCGCGCGGTGTCGCGGCTGCAAGCTCAACATGATCCAGAAGCCCGGAGAGCGATGGCGGCTCGCGACCATCGCCGACCATCTGCCGCCACCGAAGGTCGAACCCGTCGTTGCGCCCAAACCGCCGCTGGAGCCATTCACATGGCCAAAACGGGAGGACGACGCGTCCCCGCCGAAGGCAAAGAAACCGCGCGCACGGTCAGCGGCAAAGAAGGCTCCCCGGCCGGCAGCGGCAAAGAAACCGCCCGCTCCGGCAGCGGCAAAGAAACCGCCCGCTCCGGCAGCGGCACAGAAACCGCCTGCTCCGGCAGCGGAAAAAAAGCCACGCCGCGCGGCCAAGCAGGAGGTCACCGGCGCCGAGAAGCCCCCAAGGCAGCGAAAACCCCGCGCACCCAAAACGGTCAGCCCGGAATAGGCCGGCGCGCGCTCATCCCTTCCTTCTCTTCCCCGCCGCGCGCCTGGCTTTCGGCACGGCCTGGTCCATCCCCGCCAGATAGCGCGCCACAGCGGCGGCAATCGGCTGACCGGTATTCGCCTCGAAATAGGAAAAGGCGGGCGAGGGATTCACCTCGAAGCAATAATAATCGCCATCGGGCGTCAGCTTCAGGTCGATGCCGGCAAAGGCGAGGCCGAGATCGGCGGTCAGCTTTACGCACCGCGCCGCGATCTCCTCGGGCAATTCATGCGCCGACAGCTCAGTCGATCCGCCCTGCCTCTTGGCATAACGGTAATCGACATGCGTGCTTTCGATCCAGGTCGGAAACACCGCATCGCCGATGACATGGACCCGGATATTGGTCCCCGGGATTGCCGCCTGGAACTGGACCGGGCACCAGCCGATCCGCTCGAGCCGCGCCATATCCTCGTCATCGAGCGTCTTCACGATCGATCGCACGGCACTGATCGATTTGTAGATAATCGTGCCATGCTCCTCCCGGAAGGCGAGCACCGCCGCCGGATCGTTGGTGATCAGCGTCGGCGGCGGCAACAGCCCGTGCCGCGCGATCAGCTGCGCCTGATAGGGTTTCGATCCGTTCGACCCCTGCGGTTCAGCACGATTGACGATCCGCGCGGGCGAGACCTCGCTCCACCGGAACAACGCCTCATGGAACGCGCGCGAGTGAGTCCGCGCCGGATCGTCGGGCGCGAGACCCTCCAGCTCGGGCAGCATCCGGTCGTCCATCAGCCGCATATAAGCGCCGGTCACGGTGGCGAGATCGATCGTCTCGTCCCCCATCCGCAGCGTGCCCGAAACGCCCGTCTCGTCGGAGGTCCAGTCGATCGCCGCGCTCGCGACGTGCCGCTGGTTGACGAAGCGATAGTCAGCCCCGAGCGCGTCGAGCGCCCCGCCGACCATTGCGAGCGGGGTTTCGGAGGGGATTCCAGCCAGCAGGATCATGTCGTGAACGCCTTTGCCAGCGCGTCGGCAAGCGCATCGCCGCCGCGGATCAGATCGGGAAGGGGCGAGGCACCGGTCAGGCGCCACTCGCCGCCATTCGCCGCATCATTAGGGACCCGCTCGAAATCCACGCCGAGCAAGTCGCAGTTCGCAAGACGTGCCAGCGCCCGGCACCCCTCAGTCAACGCGTCGGAGAGCGCGATCGGTGCCACGACCTCGTCGCCGCACACATAGACGCTGAGCTCGGCCGGCCGCGGCAGCCAGGCCTGATCCGGCGCGTCGCCCGATCCCTGCTTCCACGGCGTGGTGGGCAGCCCGGCGCGCGCCGCCAGTGTCGCCCATTCGGACGGATGACGGAAATTGCCGCACAGCCCCTGCGGCACCGGCCGATTGATCACCCGCCCCGGCCAGCCCGCGAGCCAGCTCAGATAAAGCGCGTACAGCTCTTGCATCGCGTAGCCGTAATCCGCGCCCGAAACGGCGCGCAGCCTTTCAGTCGGGATATAGCTCAGCCGGTTGAGGATGGGCTCGGCGCCCGCACTGTCCAGCACGCGCCCGTCGGGCAGCGTGATGGACGTGCGGACGTCGGTCCCGGTGATGCGGTGTTCCCAGCGCCGCACCGCGCCGAGCGCGGCGGCGGTCACCAGGTCGGCGCGGATGCCGCGCTCCTGCAGCCTTCCGGCTGCCCAGAGCGCGGCACCATCACCGATTTCACACAGGATCATGACCATGGGTCAGATCAGCCCTTCGGCTTCGCGTCAGCTTCGCCAGAAAGTGCGCCGCGGCTCAGGTCCGGGCGTTCCTCGGGCTGGATGAAGTGCGCGGCGCCGCCGGCGCCTTGGGCGAGCGGATCGCCGAGCGGGTCGCCGCCCGGGCCCTCGAAGATCTCCTTGCCATCCTTCTCCTTGCCGATGTGCTTCTCGCCATGTTCGACCTTGGTGAGCTCCTTGTGCTCGATCTTCTCGAACTTGTGGTCCTTGTGCTCCTTGGCTTCGTTCTTCTCGAGCTTCTCGACCTTCTGGTCCTTGTGCTCTTTCGCCTCGTTCTTCTCGAGCTTCTCGATCTTGTGGTCCTTGTGCTCCTTGGCTTCGTTCTTCTCGACCTTCTCGTGCTTCAGGTCCTTGTGTTCCTTGACCTCGGGCTTCTCGATCTTCTCGATCTTGAATTCCTTATGATGATTCTTGTCCGCGATCAGCGTCTTCTCGACCTGCTTTTCGATCGTCTTATCAACATTTTTGTCGGTTTGTTTGGGTGGGCGTGCCATTTCAAGTCTCCAGTCAGATTAAGAGTCAGGTTTCCTAACATCGCGGCCCGGAATATTGTTCTGATTGTACTCAAATCTCGCCGAGGCACAGCTCCCAAAAGCATATAGCATGCCATATGCTTTGCGTTCTCAGGCGCATCGAGTGAGTCGTATTTAGCAATGTCGATCGGTCGATCATTGCATGAAACCGACATTCGGTGCGTTTTCAGGGTGGATTTGGTCTTAACTTGGTCGCTTGGTCGCAAATGCCGTGCATCGCGTCGTACGGCGAACGGAAAGCCGGCCGTACGGGCCCGAGTCCCCGCGCGACCGGCCCGACAAGGATTCAGGGCCGACAGCGGCAATCCTTATTTCGGGGACACTATATTTAATTATCGGTGCGCGCGCTGCAGGCGGCCGGGCCTTGCCGCGACCGCAGTCAGGTGCGCGCGACTATTCCCCGGATCGAAGATTCGCGATCGAACCGGCAGCCCGCCTCAGCGGTGCAAACCATTGATCCGCAGCCGGACCCGCAGCACGCGGTCGTTCGCGGTCATGAACAGGGTCGAGCCATCCTCGCCGAACACGCAATTGGCGATCGGCGCGCCATGCGAGATCAGCGCGAGCAGCTCGGCCTCGGGCGACATCAGATACATGCCCCCCGGCCCGCTGCAGAACAGGGTGCCATTGGCCGCCACCTTCATGCCGTCCGGATTGCCGGGGCCTTGCAGCGCGCCCGCGTCGAAGAACACCCGACTGCGCAGCGGCATGCCGCGCGCGTCGAGATCATAGACCATGATCCGCCGCGCCTTCTCGTCCGACACCGACACATAGAGCCGCCGCTCATCGGGCGAGAGCGCAACGCCATTGGGGCGCGTCAGCGAGCCGTCGACCAGCACTGCCTCCCCCCCGGGCGTCCAGCGATAGACGCCATTCTGCTCCACCTCTTTGAGCGGCGAGGCATCGCCATCGGCAAAACCATAAGGCGGATCCGTGAAATAGATCGCGCCCGATCGCGCCACATGCATGTCGTTCGGGCTGTTGAACCTTTTGCCGCGGTACCGATCGACCAGCGTGGTTCGCTGCCGGGTTGCGAGGTCGAACCGCTCGATCCCCCGGCTGCCGCTATCGGCGATCAGCAACGCCCCATCGACGGATAGGCCGAGCCCGTTCGAACCGGCCTCGCGCACCAGCTTCGGATCGAACACCGCCGCGCCCGAAGGCTTCAGGAAAACGGAAACCCCGTCCTTCCGCGACCAGCGCCGCATGATATTGGCCGGCGGATCGGAAAAGAACAGCGCCTTGGCCTTGGGCACCCAAACCGGCCCCTCGGCCCATTGGATGCCCGTAGCGATCGTCTCGACCACAGCCGCCGGATCGATCATCGCGGCGCCCTTGGGCGACAGGATCCGGATCGTGACTGGCGTCTCCGCAGCCGCTGCCCAACTGGGCACAACAGCACA
Organism: Sphingomonas sp. P3_C5; assembly: GCF_056402635.1. NCBI lineage: Bacteria > Pseudomonadati > Pseudomonadota > Alphaproteobacteria > Sphingomonadales > Sphingomonadaceae > Sphingomonas > Sphingomonas sp. P3_C5. Next base: position 13,929 of record NZ_JBFUHA010000018.1, on the reverse strand, counting down.
TGCGCCCGCCATAGCAATAAACCCGCGACGGCTGATCGCCGGACCGCTACCGGCCAACTGCTGAACTTGCTCCTCTGCCACGGTCGCGATCTCTCCGGTTCGCTGATGATATCGTTGTCATCGCAGCACTCGCACGATCCGTCCACCCCGGAGCGGCTTCCCGGCATTCGCACTGCTCGTTGTTGGTGAAAACTAACGCTCGATTGAAAGAAACATGCACATTGTCATTTTGGGCTATTCACCCTCAGATAGGATCAGCCTTTTACTATTGATTGATTAGATTCGGATAGGGGAGCGCTCGATTTAGACCTGCAGCAGCTTCATTAAGCTTTGCCTTTTTCAACAATAGTGCGTCGCCAGCCTTCGCGATGTTCCCACTGTCTCCGCTAGTTAAGGCGGCATCATAGTCCCTCTGCGCCCCGTCAAGATCGGATTTCGCGGTTACATATGCGGTGTCACTCGCCGCCCAGGTCGGCTCTGGCGTCAACGCGCTTGTAACCGCTTTGCCCGCGGCGTCCGCTTGACCCTTGAGCGCCTTGGCAAGCGCGAGGCCGAACTGGTTAGCGTCTTTCACCACTACAAATCGGCCTTTCGCATTTGTCGCGCCCACGTCGCTTCCCGTAAGTGCGGTTACCTGCTCGGCCGCTGCCTTCTGTTCAGCTGTCGCCTCCTTCAATGCTTCGCCAGTAGTCCGGAGCGCATCGCGTGTCTCGGGTGTCGATTTGGCTTTGTCCTTAGTCTGAGCCGCTAGAAACGCACTGTTCGCGACAGCGAGTTCCTTATTCCGTGTGGCGAATTGCGCGTAGATCGTGTTGGTTGCAGCAAGCTTCGTATCCACAAAGCCCGCTGACGGTCGAAGTGGCACCATTACAGACGTAGCCGACTTTAGCTCGACCCAACTCAGAATCTGGCCGGGGCGTATCTTTGGCAGGATCATTCGAGCGCCAGCAAACGTTGTTCCGATGTCACCAGCCCCCGTTCCTGAACCGGGCGTCGCTAAGTTCAGGTGATATTCCGCGTTTGCGGAGCCCGGCGGGGCTCCGGCCAATTTGTCGCGATACCAGATCAGGACCGGGCGAAGGTAGAGCCCTTCATCGGTAGAGAGAATTCTCACTTCAGTGTAGATTGAAGGGATATGGCCGAGTCCGTGCTTGCGGAGAACGCCAAGGACATCTTCCCGTTCGCTGTCTTTGCCAAAGAGCTTTAGCGGAGGCGTGCCACTAGCGATCGCCACGTCTTTGAGGTTGATCAACGCGCGCTCATTTACGAGGTCATCGAGATCACCGGATCCTTCGCTGAAAAGTACCAGGCAAATCGCCTGAGGCTCGATGCGCGCGACCTTCGACTTTTTGTCCGCTAGCACTAGACGCGACATGTAGAAGCTGGTTGTTCCCTCGGAGACGATTCCCTTTTCCTTTGAGGCTTGCTCGAGCGCATCTCCCGCAGCATTAATTCCTCCAGTTGCGAGCTGCCCGGCAACACCCGCGATAAGTGTAGCGATCAATAGTGGAAGGATTTCCTTGGTTGCGCCTTGCTCTCCTTTTAGCACCCCGTCCGGAGTTATCGGACAATCTGGCGCGCTAAACATCCTCGCGAGCTTCGTGGATTCTGCTCGTTCTTCCGCATAAGCTGAACCGGCCGAGAGCGGTGAAAGCGCTAAGCTCAACAAAGCTGCGGTCGTAACTACTTGCCGCATTGCACTCACCTCCTTTGACTTGTTTCTATTATTTCACAGCATCCGCTGACACCGCGTAGGTGGATCCATTCAGAACGAACCCATTGCACTGCCCCGCATCCTGGTCTGGCTGACTAACAAAACCGACGACTCGCAGCGGGCTGTCTGGCTTGCTTGCGGAGGCGCTGAAAACAGGAGTGCCGGAGAAACCGCGAACCGTCTGGCAAGCGATTTGGAGGCAATACCCTACCACCTTCACAGCTTGGCAGAGGCCGGGTTTCGGATATCGAAGCCCTCGCCGCCAATTTTCGGCAGGGGTACCAGGCACATAGTCGACCTCAGGAAAATAGGCGTAGTGGCCGAGAACTGTTACCTCGCCCAAGGCCGATAAAGGCTGGAGTGAAGCCTCGTGCGCGTCAATAGAGTCGAGAGTGTCGATACGCAGCACGACCCAGTCGTCTTTCACCGCGTCGCCTTGGGAGGCTGGTTCTGCAACTGGCTCGGCCGCAAGTCTCCACGGACCATGTCTCCCGTCGGCTGGACGAACCGTAATCGCACCTTGAAGGAATGCTTGTCGTTTGCCTTCGTAGCAGTGATGGGCTGTGACGACGGTTCGGTCATTTCGAATGAGACCCCCGCAAAAAGGGCGGCTACCTTTCTCCTCAAGGATGCCGATCGCAGAGAGTGCGCCGTGAACCTCGGGCCCGAACAGCGCCGGAGGAGCGACCAGCTCCTCCGGCACGCCGTTGACCGATCGACGCTCAATGCTACGGAGGCAAGCCATGTCGTAGTTCCGCGCCACCGCAGGAGGTGGATCGCCGTCCGTGTAGCTCTTCTGGAATTCAAGAGCGGCAGCCGCGCAGCCCATCGCCATTGAGCTGCCGAGTCGCAAACCTTCGGCGACTTTAGTTAACTGATCTTGTTGTGCACATGCATAAGCGCGTTTTGGACAATCCAGCCCGTACGTCTTCGCTCGAATCGTCAGCGCCGTCGCGATTGCCTCCGGATCTGAGGGAATTTGGACCTCAATCTGTTTGCGCTTCAAGGCATCGAGTAAGGTCTCCGACTCCAGCTTTGGTATCAACGCCTCTGGCTCAACCAGCAAGCCTCCCTTGGAAGGGTGTGGCTGTGGAAGTTGAAGATTCTTGGGTAGTTCGAAGTTCTTCTTCAGGCCTGGTAAGCTGAACGTGGTTTCGAGATCACGTTGACCCAGCTCCTGCGCGTGCGCAGGCACTGCAAGCAGGAAAATCAACAGTGAGAACTTGCCAATGTGATTAAATTCCACGTGTCAGCCCCCTCATCAGATAGACCGCATCAAGCGTAGAGGCTATTGCATTCGGAATATTGTCAACTCGATATACAACCGATTTGCTTCAATTGCACTGGACTGAGAGTAGGATTATAGCCAGAACTCCTGAGAAAAGAAATTTCGGAAAGACTTTCAGCCGTTTTATATAATAATTGTTCAACCTGGCGCAGCACTATAACTATATGATAATACATGAATTCATGTTCTTCGCTTCGTCAGAAAAGTCAGAACCCTCCTGACATTCCCAACACGCGCTCCGCGATCAGCACGACCCGCGAGGTTGATTCAAACCGTCCCGCACCCGCGCTATTCCGCCACCATGATCTACCAACCCGAATATGCTGAGCAGGCAGCCGAACTCTGCCGCCTGGGCGCCACCGACGAAGAGCTCGCCGAGCATTTCAAGGTGTGCGTCCGCACCATCTATCGCTGGCGCAATACCCATGAGGAATTCGCCAAGGCGGTCGTCTGCGGCAAGGAACACGCGGATGCCCGCGTGGAGCGCTCGCTCTATGCCCGTGCCGTCGGGTGCAGCGTAGAGCGCACCAAGGTCTTCAAGCACGCCGGCGACCCCGATCCGGTCTATGCGCACTACAAGCACCAGCTCGCACCCGATCCCAACGCAGCGCTGCAATGGCTCCGCGTCCGCCAGCCGCGCAAATGGCGGATCCGCGAGGAGGAGAGAAGCGATCCGACCGCCAAGGAGATGATCGAGAGAGCGCTTGCCCGTGTCGCTGATCACCAGCCGCCGGTGATCCCATTCCGCCCAAAGGCGAAAGTGCCAGCGCCCTTCTATGAGCCAGACAGGGCCCGCGCCCGTGCCCGATCCGGCTAGTCGCTAACCAGCCACCGCGCCCGTGCCGTCAGACATCCATCTGACGAATAGTCTGGTTCCAGATATGGATATTCCGCCGCGCTTCCTGAACGAAAGCCGATCGCCGCACCGCCTTCAGGAACGCATCGGCGATCCATTTGCCCGGCCGGCGCAGCGGCCGCTCGAACTGGATCAGCAGCACCACGCGCGTGCCGCTCGTCTCGTTCCACACCTCATGGTCATAGGTGTCGTCGAACACCAGGGTCTCGCCCTCGGCCCAGCGCACCACGCGGTTGCCGACGCGCATCCGCACATCGCCGTCGCGCGGCACGATCAGCCCGAGATGGCAGGTCACCAGCCCCTTGGTCACTCCACGATGCGCCGGGATGTGCGTGCCCGGCGCGAGGATCGAGAAAAAGGCGCTGTTCAGTCCCGGGATCTGCTCGACGATCGCCGCCGTCTTCGGGCAGCGCTCCAGATTCTCGTCGATCGGGAAGCTGTATCCCCACAGGAAGAAGGAGCGCCATTTGTCGACCTCGGCAATCGCGCGGTGGTCGGGCGAGATCGCCGCGAGACTCGGCGCTGTCCCACGGCGCAACGCGACCTCGATCGCCTCGTCGCGGATCGTTCGCCAATTGGCGCGCAGCACAGCGGTCCAGGCGAAATCGCGCATATCGAGCACCGGCGCGTTCGAGACCAGCGAGGAGGATGCGATCAGCCGGTCGAAAAAACCGCGCAGATGCTTGCCGACTCGGATGACGAAAGGACGGTTGCGCTCCGCCTGCAACGGCGCGCCGGGCGGCGGCGTACCCGGAATCAGCGTCAGCGCGGAGGTATGGCTGGCGCGCGAATCCCGTGCCGGACCGGGCGCACTGCCCGATTCCTGCCGCAAATCAGCCTCGGCCGGCATAGTCTCAACGCGCACATGTCCCTCCGTTTACGCAAACCATGCCGCGCTGCCGGGCCGGATTGGCCCTTGATGCGGTGCGGCTATCTGTCCGCTCTCCCAGGTGGACACGTGACTCGGCTATTTCGAATCTGGGTCAAAAACATGGCGACAGCCGTTTGGTTTCGAGGCACGCGCACCATTGAACCTGCGCCGGAGAACGGCACGGCGCGGCAATGCTGGCGGTGGCGGGATTTGGCCGCTAATATCACACACATGTATGCTTTCCCGCGCGCGGTGCGCCTTTCGCTCCTCCTCCCCCTAATTCTCGGCCTGCCGCTGGTCGGGCTGCAGACGGCCACCGGGCAGAATGTCCCGGCTGCCGACGCCTCGCCCGCGGGCAATATCGCAAGTCGCGATGCCTGGCTGTACAAGGGCAGCGACATTGTCCCCGATGCGGCCTGGCATTTCGGCACGCTCACCAACGGGCTGCGCTATGCGGTGCGCAAGAATGGCGTGCCGCCGGGCCAGGTCTCGGTCCGCATCCGGATCGATGCCGGCTCGCTGATGGAGACTGATGCTGAGCGCGGCTATGCCCATCTCATCGAGCACCTCTCCTTCCGCGGCTCCGAATATGTGCCGGACGGCGAGACCAAGCGCATCTGGCAGCGTCTCGGCGCGACCTTCGGGTCGGACAGCAATGCCCAGACCACGCCGACCCAGACGGTCTACAAGCTCGATCTGCCCGCCGCCACCGAGGCAAGCCTTGACGAGGCGATGAAGATCCTTGCCGGGATGGCCGACAAGCCGAAGATTACCCAGGCCGCGCTCGACGGCGAACGCCCCGCGGTCCTCGCCGAGCAGCGCGAGCAGCCCGGGCCGCAGGTCCGCCTCGCCGATGCGACCAGCGCTGTGTTCTTCGCCGGCCAGCCCTTTGCGGATCGCTCGCCGATCGGCCACGTCAAGGAGCTCGAGGCGGCGACGCCTGCGACCGTCCAGGCCTTTCACGATCGCTGGTATCGCCCCGAACGCGCCGTAGTTGTCGTCGCGGGCGATTTCGATCCGGCGATCTTCGAGCGGCTGGTGGCCAAATATTTCGGCAAATGGCGCGGCACCGGCCCGGCGCCGGCCGAGCCCGATTTCGGCGCTCCCGATCCCAAGCAGCCGACCACCGCTGCGATCGTCGAGCCCGGTATGCCCGCCTCGGTTCAGATGGCGGTGCTCCGCCCCTGGCATTTCAACAACGATACCGTGATCTTCAACCAGCAGCGGCTGGTCGACATGATCGCGACTCAGGTGATCAACCGCCGGCTCGAGACCCGCGCGCGGGCTGGCGGCAGCTATGTGCTGGCGCGAGTCTATCTCGATGATCCGGCGCGATCGGCGAACGGCACCTTCCTGCAGGTCATGCCGGTCGGCGACGATTGGCAGGCGGCGCTGAAGGATGTCCGCGCCGTGATCGCCGACGCCCAGGCGACCCCGCCCTCCCAGGCCGAGATCGAGCGCGAACTCGCCGATCAGGCCGTCACCTACAAGACGATGGTCGATACCGCGCGCGCCGATGCCGGCAGCAAGCTTGCCGACGACATGGTCCAGGCGGTGGATATCCGCGAGACGACCACCACGGCGGCCGTGATCCAGAGCGTTTTCCTCGACGCCAAGCGCAAGGGCATGTTCTCGCCGGCGCGGGTGTTCGCGTCGACCAAGCGCATCTTCCAGGGTGTCGCCACCCGCGCCATCGTCAGCACGCAAAAGCCCGAAGATGGCGCTGCGACCAAGCTCGCCTCCGCGCTCTCCAGCGATGTGAAGGGTCTGGCCGGCGCGCGCACCGCCCAGGCTGCGGTCAGCTTCTCGAAGCTGCCCAAGCTGGGGCCGCCCGCCACGGTGGTCAGCCGCGAGAAGGTGTCGGAATTCGGGCTCGACAAGATCGTCCTGTCCAACGGCGTTCGGCTGATGGTCTATTCGACCACATCGGAGGCTGACCGGGTCTATGTCCGGGTGCGGTTCGGCGGCGGCTATAATGCGCTGCCGGCCGATCGGCCGACGCCTGCCTGGTCGGGCGATTTCGCGCTGGTCGCGGCTGGCATCGGCCAGCTCCGCCAGGGGGATATCGAGCAGCTCACCGCCGGGCGGCGGATCGGCCTCGATTTCGGTGTCGATGACGATGCCTTTCAGCTGACCGCGATGACCTCGCCGCACGATCTTCCCGATCAGCTCCGCCTGATGGCCGCCAAGCTCGCCGCGCCGGCCTGGGATCCGAGCCCGCTGGCGCGCGCCAAGACGCTGGTGCTTGCCAATTATGCCGGGCTCAACGCGTCGCCCGACGGCGTGATCTCGCGCGATCTCGATGGCCTGCTGCGCGGTGGCGATCCGCGCTGGGGGACGCCGACCCGCGATCAGATCAGCGGTACAACCCCCGAGGCGTTCCGCGCCTTTTGGGAGCCGCTGCTCGCGACCGGGCCGATCGAAGTCCAGGTGTTCGGCGACATCAGCACTGACGCTGCGATCAAGGCAGTCACGCAAAGCCTCGGCGCGCTCAAGCCGCGCGCGGCAGTCGATCCGACGCCGGCGCCGATCCGCTTCCCGGCGCATAATGCGACGCCCATGGTCCTCACCCATGACGGCCCCGCCAACCAGGCCGCCGCGGTGATCGCCTGGCCGACTGGTGGCGGCATCGAGAATATCCAGGAAAGCCGCCGGCTCGACGTGCTTGCTGCGATCTTCAGCGACCGGTTGTTCGATCGGCTCCGCTCCGATTCCGGGGCAAGCTACAGCCCGAGCGTATCCAGCCAATGGCCGGTCGGCCTGTCTGGCGGCGGGCGATTGGTAGCGATCGGCCAGGTCGCGCCCGCCAACCTGCCGCTGTTCTTCCGCCTGTCGCGCGAGATCGCGGCCGATCTGGTCGCCAATCCGGTCAGCGATGATGAGCTCAAGCGGACGATCGGGCCGATGACCCAGGCGATCATCCGCCAGTCGACCGGCGACCAGTTCTGGCTGATCCAGCTTGGCGGCGCGAGCTATGATCCCCGCCGGATCGAGGCCTTCCGCCGCCTCTATTCATCGATCGCGACGATGACGGCTGCCGAGCTCCAGGAAACCGCCCGCAAATATCTCCGCCCCGACAAGGACTGGACGCTGCAAGTGGTCCCGAAAGCCGCCAGCGGTACGATCGCGGCCAACTAATCTTCAGTTCCTAGTTCCTTAGTTCCTCCCCGGAACGGGGAGGGGGACCGCCCCGCTTCTTCAGCGGGGTGGTGGAGGGGCTTGGAGCGCGGAACGCTTGCACCGCGCTCCAAGCCCCTCCACCATTCGCCGAAAGAGGCGAATGGTCCCCCTCCCCGTGCCGGGGAGGAACAAGTGATTCAACAAGTCGCCTGTTTGTGTGAAAAGCTACCCCTTGTACAAAGCATCCAGCCGAGGCCCGTAAACCTCCTTCAGCACATGCCTACGGATCTTCAGCGAAGGCGTCAGCTGCTCATTCTCGATCGTGAAACCGCCATCGGCAAGGATGAACCGCCTGACCCGCTCGGTCACCGAAAGGTCCTTGTTCACCCGCTCCACCGCGGCCCCAAGCGCGGTGCGATATTCGCTGTTCTGCTCGAGCCGGGAGAAATCGCAGGCGTCGCCATTCTTCGCGCACCATTCCTGGGTCCATTCCGGATCGGGCACCAGCACCGCGACCATATAGGGCTTGCGGTCGCCATAGATCATCGCCTGGACGATCTCGGGCTGAAGCGTCAGCATCCCCTCGATCTTCTGCGGCGCGACATTGTCGCCCTTGTCGTTGACGATGATGTCCTTCTTGCGGTCGGTGATCTTGATCCGGCCCTTGTCGTCGATCAGCCCGATATCGCCGGTGTGCAGCCACCCGTCCTTCAGCACCCGCGCCGTCTCGGCGTCGTTCCGCCAATAGCCGTGCATGACGAGCTCGCCACGCACCAGGATCTCGCCGTCATCGGCGATGCGCACCTCGGTGTTCTTCAGCGGCGGCCCGACAGTGTCCATCCTGAGACCGACCGACGGTCTGTTGCACGAGATCACCGGCGCCGCCTCTGTCTGGCCGTAACCCTGCAGGAAGGTCAGCCCGAGCGAATGGAAGAAGATGCCGACCTCGGGCGTGAGCGGCGCACCGCCCGACACCATCGCCTTCAGCCGTCCGCCGAAACGCTGCTGGATCTTGGGCTTGAGCGTCGCCTTCAGGATCAGGTTCATCGGCTGGTCGATCAGCCTGAGCTTCTTCTCATATTCGCGCGTGCCGATCTGCTGGCTGCGGTTGAGCAGATAGGTCGAGAGCTTCCCCTGCTTCTCGATCGTCTTGGAGATGCGCGTCCGCAGCACCTCGAACAGCCGCGGCACCACGACCATGATGGTGGGCCGCGTCTCCTCGATATTGGAGGCGAGCTTGTCGAGGCCTTCGGAGTAATAGATTTCGGCGCCGAGCCCGATCGGGAAATGCTGCCCGGCGCTATGTTCATAGGCGTGGCTCAACGGAAGGAAGGAGAGGAACACCTCATCCTCCCAGCCGAAATCCTCGCTGATGACGGTGCAGCAGCCATCGACATTGTGGAGGATCGCGCCGTGATGCTGCTTCACGCCGCGCGGCGCGCCGCCGGTGCCGCTGGTGTAGATGATGCAGGCAGTGTCCTCGCGGGTCGCGGTGATCACCATCTCGGACGGGTCTGTCGCGTGATCGGCGATCAGCTTGGGCCAGCTATAGACTTCGAGTTCGCCCGACTGGCCAACCCGGATATCGTCGATGCCGATCACGATCTTCGCCTCGGTGGCGCGGATCGCGGCCGGGAGCAGCGTTTTGGCGAGCTTCGAGGTCGAGACGATCACCGCCTTGGCCCCCGAATTCTCGATGATATGCGTGTGGTCGCGCTCGGTATTGGTCGTGTAGGTCGGCACCGTGATGCAGCCCGCGGCCATGATCGCAAGGTCGCTGATGCACCATTCCGGCCGGTTCTCCGCCACCAGCATCACCCGGTCGCCCGGCACCAGGCCGATCGCCTTCAGCGCGGTGGCGAGGCTCGCGACCTTCTGTGCGCTGTCACGCCAGCTGAGCGACACCCAGGCGCCGCCCTCCTTGTGCCACAGGAATGGCTTGTCGCCTTTCTCGCGGGCACGCGTGAAGAACATCGTCACGAGATTGGGGAAATGTTCGAGCGTTCGCATTGTCTCTCCCGAGGCGCGCCGTGTTCGGCTGCGTGGTTATTCAGTTGATAAATCTCGACCAGGCATCACTCGGGCGGCCGCTGCACGGCGCCGGCCCGCACGATCTGCGTGACGCTGCCATCCTCGCCCATCGCGACGCCTTCGCTACGCGGGTCGGCCGCACCGACCCAGCGGCCATTCACCCGCTCGATGGCATTCGCCTTCAGGCCGAGCGGCGCCACCTGGACCCGCTCGCCGAGCGCCTTGAGCGCCGGAACCATCGCATCCAGCTGAGTCCCTTTCTCGGCAATCGCGTTAGGACCAGGCGCATAGAGCAGGCCGAGCGCGATCGCGTCCTGCGCCGGCATGTGCCAGTCGAGCACCGCGACCAGAGCCTTCGCGATCTGGGCGATGATCGTCGATCCGCCGGCCGCGCCGAGTGCAATCCGTACCTTGCCTTTCGCGTCATAGACGATGGTCGGCGCCATCGAGCTGCGCGGCCTTTTGCCGCCCTCGACCCGGTTGGCGACGAGAGAGCCATCGCGCTCCGGCACGATGTCGAAATCGGTCAGCTCGTTGTTCAGCATCGTCCCGTCGACCGAAAGGCCCGAGCCGAAATAGCCCTCGATGGTGGTCGTGACCTCGGCGACATTGCCCTGCCGGTCCACCGCGACCAGATCGCTGGTGCCGGGAACCTCGCTCGGCGCAACCCGAATCCGCGGCGGCGCGCCCTTCGGCACCCCCGGCGCGATCGTCGCCATGCTGTGGTCCGGCGAGATCAGCGCCGAGCGCGCGGCGATATAGGATGGATCGAGCAGGCCCTGGACCGGCACCTTCACATAGTCGCTGTCGGCCAGATACATGTCGCGATCGGCATAAGCGAGCCGCTCGGATTCAGCGAAGAGATGCCAGGCAACCGGGCTGTCCTTGCCGAGCTTCGCCATATCGAAGCGCTCGAGCTGCTTCAGGATCATCAGCACCATCGTCCCGCCGGACGAAGGCGGGCCCATCCCACAGATGCGATAGGTGCGATAGGTGCCGCAAACCGGCGGCCGTTCCTTGGCATCATAGCTGGCAAGATCGCCGAGCGTCATTTTGGATGGGTTGCGCGCAGCGCCATTGACGGCGGCAACCAGCCGCTGCGCCGGCGGGCCGACATAGAAATAATCCGCGCCAAGCTTCGCGATCTGTTCAAACAAGGCCGCCTGTTCGGGACTCTTCAGGATCGCCCCGACGGCAACCGCGCTTCCGTCCGCACCGAAGAAATGGCCCCGCGCCCAGGCGTCGACATGGCTGCCGCCATTGACCAGCCCGTTATGCAATCTCGGCGTGACCGCGAAGCCGTCGCGCGCCAGCGCGATCGCCGGCGCGAACAGACGGGCCCAGGGCAGCCGGCCGTAACGCCGATGCGCCAGCGCCATCATCCGCAGATTGCCCGGCACGCCGACACTCCGCCCGCCGGGCACAGCCGCGAAATGCTTCAACGGATTGCCGTCGGCTGCGTAGAACCAGTGTGGATCCGCTGCCATCGGCGCTGTCTCGCGCCCATCGAAGCTCGCCGTTCGGCCGCTTTTGGCATCGTGATGGACCAGAAAGCTGCCGCCGCCGATCCCGGAATTCTGCGGCTCGACGACATTCAGCGCCAGCATCGTCGCGATCGCCGCATCGGTCGCGCTCCCGCCCTCGCGCAGGATCTGGACCCCGGCGGCGGCCGCTCTTGGATCGGCTGCGGATACCATCCCCTGCGCCGAAGCGACGGCGGGGCCAATGAGCAGGAAAAGGGCGAGGAGCAGTTTTTTCATGGGGAGGGACGGTAACGGTGGGCGACGCTACGTCAACCGGCTCCGACTGCTTCAGCGATATGGGCGATGCCGTCGCGCTTGAGCAGCCGGGCAAGGCCGCGCGTGATCCGGCGCGGCAGGCCTGGGCCCTCATAGACCAGAGCGCTGTAGATCTGGACCAGGCTCGCCCCGGCGCGGATCCGCGCATAGGCTTCGTCGGCGCCGTCGATCCCCCCCACCGAGATCAGCGGCAGCGCGCCGCCGGTCGCCTCGCGAAAATCACTGAGTCGCTGGCGCGCGAGTGTTGCAAGCGGCGCACCCGACAGGCCGCCTGTCTCCCCCGCATGCGCGGATCGCAATGCCGGTCGCGAAATCGTCGTGTTGCTGACGATCAGCGCGCCGATCCGCGCTTCGATCGCGGCACGGGCGATTGCGTCCACGTCCGCCGGCTCGAGATCGGGCGCGACCTTCAGGAACAAGGGCGGGCGGGCGATCGGCCCGCGCCGCGCCTCATCGGCAGCGGCCAGCAGCTCGGCGAGCGCGCTGCCATGCTGCAGGTCGCGCAGCCCCGGCGTGTTGGGCGAGCTGATATTGATGGTGATATAATCGGCGACGTCGGCCGCCAGCCGGACGCCATGCGCATAATCGGCGATGCGATCGGCAGCATCCTTGTTCGCGCCGACATTGATGCCGAGCAGTCCCCTTCGCTTCGCCGCGATCGCGCGCGGCAGCGCCGCGTCGAGCCCGCCATTGTTGAAGCCCATCCGATTGATCACCGCGCGATCCTCAGCGAGGCGGAACAGGCGGGGCCGGGGATTGCCCGCCTGGGGCAGCGGCGTGAGCGTGCCGATCTCGACGCTGCCAAAGCCGAGCCCGAACAGTCCGGGGATCGCCCGGCCGTCCTTGTCGAGTCCGGCGGCCAGCCCGACCGGGTTGGCAAAGTTGAGCCCCGCGACATCAGTCCTCAAGCTGGGATCGCCCGTGCCCGCGGCCAGCGGCGCACCGGCACGACCCCATGCATCGAGCGCTGCGATCGTGAGTTCGTGCGCGCGCTCCGGCTCGAAGGCGAACAGGGCGGGGCGGAGGAGTGGGAAAACCATCGCCACGCTTTGGCATTGCGTCGCGCAGCGGTCAAAAAAAGCCAGAATATATCCAAATCGGTCCAATCTGGCGCATTCATCCAATACACGGCGCGCATTGAATGCTGTAAGCCTCCTCGCGACCCGAAGAGCTCCTTACAGGGGTCTCTTTCACTTGGGCCCGAGCGGCACGCCGTTCGGGCCCCTTTTATTTGTCGCGCCAACGGGGTACCCCTTGCCCGTTCCGAAAGAGAACAAGGGGCGCGCACATTGTCGGATATCCAGCTGGACTACGCGGTCCCGGCCGCGGACTTGGGCGAATACGTCACGCTTTTCTACGACTTCCGCGCAAATATACCTCTGTTTGAGGATACCGAGCGCGCCGACCACGCGCAGTTCCGGTTCCGCCTCTCGCCGGGCGGTTCAGACTATTGTTTCCCCGATGGCAATCTGCAGCAGGCGGCCGAGACTCACATCGTCGGGCCGACCAGCGGCGCGGTGCGGACTCGATGCCAGGGGCCGGTCATGGTGTTCGGCATGGGGCTCACGCCACCGGGCTGGTCCGCTTTGATCGGCATCGACGCGTCGAGCATGCTCAACCGGGTGATCGATGCGAGCGGCCTGTTCGGCGCGCCGCGGCTGCGCGCGGCGGCCAGCGCCTTGCGTATGGCCTCCAATCTCACCGAGCGTGTGGCAGTCGCCGAGGAATTGATCCGCGAGCTGATCGGAGGCGGCGATCGCGGCGCGACAGCTTTTGTCCGCAAGGTCGATGCGTGGCTCGCCGGCAGTCCGTCGCCCGAGATGGAGGAATTGGTCGACGCGACCGGACTCTCCCGCCGCCAGGTCGAGCGCAAGTGCAAGGCACTGTACGGCGCGCCGCCCAAGCTGCTCGCCCGCAAATACCGCGCCTTGCGAGCAGCGGTCGCCCTCGTCACCGACAGCGAATCAGTGGACGATCTCATCGCCCGCGGCTTTTACGACCAGTCGCACCTGATCCGCGAAGTGAAGCAATTCACCGGCCACACACCCCGCCAGATCAAGGCCGAACCGTCGCTGCTCTCGCAACTGACGATCGAGCGCCGAGCGGCGCTCGGCGGAATGGTAAGCCCGCTGATCAGCGATACCTGACTCATTCCTCCCCGGAACGGGGAGGGGGACCATTCGCCTCTTCCGGCGAATGGTGGAGGGGCTTGGAGCGAGGCAACCGTGCCGGAGCGAGGCAACCGTGCCG
>NZ_JBFUHA010000017.1:0-52425 GCF_056402635.1 Sphingomonas sp. P3_C5 | reverse complement strand
ATGTTGGACGTGTGACATAATTCAGGTGGGGTTTGGGCGGTCGCGTTGGAGTTTCACGAGGGGGAATGCGCGAAATGGCGTCTGACGTGTTGGAGAATTTTGTCATGCCTGTCGGGGGTATCGGGGGGATCTGTACAGAACATTGTACAGATCGGCGGGTGCGACAAAAAGGTGCGGTAACCCCTAAGCGGCTTTGGGCTTGGGCCCGCGCTTGCCGGGCGCGAGCGTGAGCCCTGTTCGCGCCTCCATGTCCTCGAGCCATTCGGGCGAGCCGACCGGGCGCCCGACGCTCTCGGCCTTGCGGAGCGCCGCATAGGCCATCGCTTCATTAAAGGGTTCGCCGAGAAAGGCGGCGAAATCGCCGACGCGCTCGAGCGCCGGGGTGACGGTGACGACATGGTCGTTCTCGCCGGCAAGATGCGCCCTGGTGCTCGACCAGCGCCAGTCCTCGGCGCGCTCGGTCAGCCGGGCGCGGACCGGGTTGAGCGCGACATAGCGCAGCGCAGCGACGAAATGCGCCTCGTCCATCGCGACCGAGCTGAAGCGGCCCTGCCACAGATGCCCGGTCACCCGCATCCGCGCGTTGATATAGCCGGTATAGTGGCGGTGGACGTAGCGAAAGGCGCGGCTCAGCCCCTTTTCGTCGCGCGGCACGGCGACGATGTGAACGTGGTTGGGCATCAGGCAATAGGACCAGATCTCCACCCCTGCCCGGCCGGCGGCATCCGCAAGCAGGTCGAGGTAGAGTTCGTAGTCACCGTCCTCGAAGAACACCTTCTCCCGCCGGTTGCCGCGCTGGGTCACGTGATGCGGGATGCCGGGGAGGACGATGCGCGGGAGGCGGGCCATGGTGGGAGGTTAGCGGGTGAAGGTGCGGGAGAAAAGGGGTTATTGCACGTGTCACCGTAATTCCAGGAGGTCGAGATAGAGTTCGTAGTCACCGTCTTCGAAGAATACTTTCTCCCGCCGGTTGCCGCGCTGGGTCACATGATGGGGGATGCCGGGGAGGACGATGCGTGGGAGGCGGGCCATTGTGGGAGGTTAGCGGCTCCGGAGCTCAGAGAAAAGGGGTTATTGCACGTGTCACCGTAATTCCAATTACGCCACGTCACGGTAATTCCCGCCAAAGGCGCCGCAGTGCGCTTCAAAATTGACACCGCCACCTGAAATTTTGCGTATGACGCCCACTCTGCAGCAGCTGGCTAAATCCTTATTACTTCAATAATATTATTTGTGCCTGTGTCACTCGCACTTATGTGAACGACTATATTACTAAGATATTTTTTTACGCTACAAGTGTAATTTCCCGGCTCTAAGAAAATAAAACCGCCGCCCCACGAGCCGTCAGGCTCGAAGCCTCCGCCGGATATTTCCTCGCCCGGCCCGTAATACACCTTACCAGTTTCCGTCTTGAAGTTATATCTATGATCAGTCTCAATATTTTGATCTGAGAATATGACCTCATACGTTCCATCCGATCCGAGGTCGCAGATTATTATATTACCTTTGTTTATCTCTACGATCTTGTCTGCGTGGATGGACCACCAGTCTCCCGCATCATCTTTCCGATGCCGGAGGCACTCAAGGTCAAACAGACAGAACGTGGCTGTGTCGGTTGTGATGCTGGTCATAATTGCAACTCTTATCTGAATGTCACGCTATTGATTGGAGCCCCTGGGATGAGGTTGGCACGCTTCGCAGCCTGCCTCAAGGAGGAACCTACGCTCTGATTTATTGTGTCGTTCAGCAGCCTAAGCCGTTGATCGGCCGCGCCCCCGACGATCAAATCAACGGGGTGGTCGGCATTAAACCTACTGAGATCGAGAGGTTTCCCATACATGCTTTTATATCGTGCGATGACATCGGCGCGATATGCTTCCTGCAAGCTTTTGATACGAACACTATCAGTTCCCGGAGAGAATGTGAGATCGCCGCGTTTTGCAGCACGCTGGATCGACAACGCTTTTCTAGAGAACTGCTTCTGCAAATAAGCCAGCTCATCGGGCGGTAGGTTCGCGTTGCTCAATATTTTTGGCCTGCTGACGATCAGGTCGGCGCCTACCCTGTTTGCGGCGAACGCGCGGACCGTTCCCGCAGTATTCCCAGCCCAAGTATTTGTTGGGGCATTCAGTGTGTATCGTGGCKAGCTGATTCCGAGGTCATAGATTCCGCCGCCGAGCCCGCGCTCCGGAGCGAGAGCCTGAATCCTCCCCACCGGCTCTTCGAATCCGGCAATGCGCGAACTGGCAAGCGGACTAGCGTCGACACCGAGATCAATGACGCTTCCTCCGGAGGCAACGCGCTGAATGTCGATCGCCGCCTGGGCGTCCTCAACGCGGGATATTGAAGACGTTACCAATGAATCGACTTCGGAAATCCCGGACCCGCTGGTAGCGATCCGAGCGTCCGACATAGCAGCGACTGCACGCCCACGCGGGCTTGCAGCTTGCGCCAATTCCATGAGCGCATCGTTGCGGACCGGAGCAGAGCCAACTTCGATACTGGGCGTCGATGATCTTGCGGCGCCCGCCATCGCACTCTCATCCCCAAACTCGTTGAGAGCCCGGATGTCCCTCGCTATCAGCGTAGATGCTTCCACGCCATCAGCAACTTCCCCCGCCGGATTGAGGGCCATGACCACATACGCGGCACCTGTCCCGTATCCTGCTGCGACTTGGTGCCTATCGAGGTGCGAGACGTAATTCGCCAGCTTGCCCAGCTCTACATATGCGGGCGTGTTGTTTAGATTCAGTAAGTCATCCACACCATGAGCAAGCCCCGTCCCCAGTCCTTTTATAGCACCCACAGGATCAGCAACGGCATGCATGGTACTAGTTCCAGCCTTTACCACGGTATGACCAAAGGCCATCGCGGCGTCTGCCTCGAATACCACTCCTCTCAACACAGGAACTCGATCAGTTACGCGATCAGACAGCTTGCTCAGCGTTTTATAGTAATCATATACGTTATCATTCGCTCTTGATATCGTGGTCGCGGCATGTTCCAACCTCTGCGAAGGTGTGGCTGGCATAAAAACCGAAGGATCATCCGGTGCGTAGTGATTACTATACAAATCGCCACGGCTCATCTCCGCAGCAGCTTCGTCCATATCTCTTTCTTCCTGAGATTCCGGTTGAGGCTGCTCCTTTATTCTGGTGCCGGTAACAACTACATCCGATTGCCTTGGGCCGTAGACAATCGATAGACCATTATCCAAATTTTGATTACCGCCGGTATAGCGATCTGCGGGGCCATCGTTGACTTGGTAGAATTCATTCACGGTGCCATCACTGAATAGCCCCCACGCACCGTATAGAATTTTTCCGGTAATGTCCCCATTGTAAGTAATATTTTGCCCGCCGCGATCAGCCACCCCTGGTTGATAATCAATATCTGGGGCTGTATCAACGAAGTTTCCACTCGGAATTAAAGGCTGTTGTACAATCCCGCGCCTGACAATTTTGAGAGATTGCCGTTGCGCAGATGCTTCGACGATTGCGCGCACCTTGTCCAACCGGGCGGCATCAACGGATTCCGGTGACAGTCCACTTGTATTCGAAGTGTCCGTACTTTGTTGATGTTCACCAGGATCAATCACCTTGCCCGCGGGTTTTTTCTTATCTGCGCTGGAAACCCCATTGGAGATCAAATCGCCAATTGTTTGCGCAATCACACCGGGCAACGCTCCAACAATATTGTCACCGAAATCGGAGCCGGTGATGAGACTACGCGTTGCGGCGTTAGCAATCGCGCTCACACTGTTCTGTGCAAAATGCGCCGCATAATTGCCGATTGTGTTGCCCCCTCCGGATAGTGAGGGAAGTTTGGGGAAGGCGATTTCGCCTGCTGCAGCACCGATTCCCGCGGCGGCTACACCAACCCAATCGAAGCCGTGCTGAAGTCGAGTCGCGACGCCTAGACCTTGGGTGATTGCGCTGCCCACGGCGCCGTTAACACCAGCCTGCAGTACCTTGCTGCCAATCCCCAAACCTGCAGCGAAGCTTTTTGTCCCAAATATACCTCCCCCGCCAATGCCTGCGGTCACCCCTCCGCCCAAGGCGGCCATGCCGACCGCTTTCCAGCTAAAGTGATCCTGCAAGCCGGTGGCGACACCTATCCCCTGAGATACGATCGAGCCGATGGCAGCCGAACCGGCACCGATCGCGATGACACCCAATGTGCCTCCCAAGCCTCCACCTATAGCTCCAGCAAGGGTTCCGCCGAAGATTGCGCTGATCCCTCCGCCAGCGCCAAAAATTCCGGTAATCGAGGGCGCGGCGGCAGCCGCTGCCGCGCCGGCAGTCACAACCGTGACCGCGATCGCGATCACGGCAAGCAGGATCATCCCGAGGATGCCGCAACCCTTCTTCGGCGGGACCGGCGCGCCTGGCTGAATATCGCCAAGCGCTGCGTTGGGATTATAGGGCCTGAAGGTAGACGCGTTGTTGTGCGAGTTCGCTATCTTGGATGGGACGATCAGAAGCTGCCCGGCCGTGAGCGGACTGTTGGCATTCAGTCCGTTGGCCTCGGCGATAAGATACCATAGCGCACTGTCGCCATAGATATTCTGCGCCACGGTGGAGAGCGTGTCGCCCTGGATGACCGTGTAGGCCTGGCCTGAACCATTCTCCGCCATGGCCGTAGGGTTCATCGCCTGATAGCTCAGATCGAAATTGGCGTAGGACGAGCCGGTCGTCGCGCCGTTGGCAAAGGGCCCGGATGGCGAGGGGGGCGCGGTGGTGTGTTGGGTGATGCTGGCGGCATAATTGGGGTTCTCCGAACCATTGTTGGAGATCTCGCCGACCATGACATTGTTGAGGTAGAAATAATATTCCGCAGGGCTCGCGCCGCCGGCGGACTGCTGCTGCTTGCGGGCCATGATCTGCCCGGAAGAGGTGGTGGTATAGCTGATGGTGTTGGCATTCTGCCCGGTGCGCGTGACTTGCGCGACGTGACCATTGCCGTCGTAGCTGAAAATGGACGTGGTATTGCCGGCCTGATCGCCCGTAGTTGCAGCCGTGATTTCTCTCTGCTGCGCATTGTCATACCAGCTATAGGAGTTTGCCGTAGTAACGGTGGATTTATACGTACCATTTTTCTTGTTGATTGTTGACTGACTCAATATATTCCCGTTGACATAGGTCCCACTCACCCCTGCCTGTGAATAAAGATAGGTCGTGGAGCCGACATTTGTGTCGCTCCCCTGCACGGCCGCTACCTGATCCGACGTAACCTGACCGAGATTGTTGTAGATCGCCGTACGGGAGTACACGACGACAGTACCGCTGGCATTATATTCATTATGCCCCGTCACCCGGCCAAGTGCGTCGCGCGTGTCCACCGAGCGGGTGACCGGGGACGTGAAGGTGGCGCCCCCGTTCGACGACGTGCCGATGCCGACCGTCGAGAGATACCCATCGGCGGTATAGACATAGGTGTCCTGCGAATATTGATAGCCGGAATAGGAAGTCGCCGTCTTGCGCTGACCAGTCGCATAGTAGGTGATCGCCGTACCCGTTGTCCCGGCGATGACGTGTGTACCCGCCGCGCCCGGCGGGCCCGAAAGCGTGCCCTCAGTAACCGTGAATTGGTTCATGCTGTCATAGGCAAACCAATAGGTATCCGTGGTCGCCGCAGTGAGGTTCTGGTAGCCATCGATGCCCTGGTGCGTGGTAATGTTCGAGCGCACATTGCCATTGGCGTCATAGGTGCGGGTCTGGTCGAAGCTCGGGCGGCTGTTGCCGCTGTCTCCGGGATCCAAAATCCTCATCACCCGGTTCATCGCGTCATAGGTCGCGGTTGAATTTTCCAGGACCGTCGTGATGGGGATGCTATAATAGTAGCCGTAATATGAATTCTGATAATTGCTGGTCGAAGTGTAGTTGGTGGTTACCCGATTACCGGACCTATCATAGCTAAATTTCGATTCGACACTGGCCGAATAATAGATCGACGATCTCGCTGAATTATCAGTAATCTTACTGATTTTGCCGGTATTGTCATAGCTGTAGGAGATGTTTTCAGCTGCCACCCCTGTGGCCGTTACGCTCGTTTCCGTGACGAGTTGACCGGCCTTGTTGAAGGTATAGCTATAGACATTTCCACCGAGATCCGTCTTGGCCACTTCACGACCGAAAGAATCAGTCGAGTCCTTTGAGATCTTCGAGCTATCCAGATAGACGACGGTCTTCGTCCACCCGCCGTACGTCGCCAACCCGGCCGTCGCCTGGGCGGCATTCCACTGATACATATATCGAATCGTATGGCCGCCAAAATCCGTGGTCGAAACGACACGGCCTTCCGCATCGTACGAGGTCGTCTCAATGGCAGGCGCGCCCCCGGAATCAGTCAGAACATTGTTCGAGTGACCAACCCGTTCGCCCTGGCCGTCATAGCTATAATAGTCTTTCAGCTGCAAACCATCGCCCGCCGATCCATCCGAATTGTAGGCACGGATGGGATGGTCCACCTCGATGAGGTTGCCGACCTGGTCGAACGTGTTGGTCGTGACCTTATTCAACGCGTCCGTAATGGTGACCGCGTCGCCAAAAACGTCATAGCCCGTCTTGATCTTGCCACCGTCGGGATGAATTTCGACAAGCGTGAGCGGATCAGCTCCGCCATAGCCCGAGCCCGCCAGCAGGATGCGGGTCGTCAAATTGCCGTTGGCGTCGCGGGTCGCGACGAGGCGACCCGAAGCATCGAAATAGCTATATTGTGTCGGCGTGGTGTTCCAGGCTGAGTTGGCGTCATACCGCGTTTGCACGGAGCTGGTCGGCTGGCCGTCTTCACCCGTTATCTGCACTTGCGGGCTGATCTGAGCGGTTACCCTGCCCATGCTATTGTAGACGAAACTGGTGATGTTCCCGCGGGCGTCGGTCTGCGATGTGACCTCGCCAAAGGCGTTATAAGCCTGTGTCGTTTTGATGAGGTTCTGGCCGACGGTATAGGAGGTGACGACGTTATTGGCGTCCATGACTGAATCACGGAGCGGCATCCGCACCTCGGTTTGCTGATTACGGCCGTCAAAGACGCCGATGGTCACCACCACGCCATTGCCGGCGGCCGCACCCGCTGTATTGGCCCCATTATTTGTCGCCAGCGCAAGGGCCTGATCGACAGTCAGCGGTGCAAGGTCCGTCGTGCCGATCGTCTGGATCGTCAATGTGGCATTGCCATTGCCATCATTGATGTAGGTCTTCCAGGTGCCGTCCCCGCTGTTCGACTGCACGACATGGCCGGTGCTGTCATAAACCGCCTGCGTGGTCAGCGTGCCGTTGATGTTCTGGGCGACGATTTCGCCATAGGTATCATAGGTAACGCCCTGGCTGTCGCCATTGACCCAGCCGCTGCTGGCGGACGATGGGAGCGCCGCGAAAAGGCGGATATTGTCCAACACCATGCCATAGGCATTAATAACCCCGGTTTCGCGCAACCGAAGGGTATTGCCTCCCGCGATCGCGGTAACGTTGAGCCAGTCCGTCTTCATTACGGCGCCAGTACCCGACAAGGTACCGATCACCACGCCGTTCCAGGACACCTCGACGGAGTTAGGGAAGAAGGATGCCGTACCCATATGATCAAGGCCCAACTGAAGAACCTGACCTGCAGTCAAACCGTTTATAGTCTGGCTGATGTCTATATTGCTGCCCGAACCGCCTTCGCCATCCGAATCCAGGCCGTAAATACCGTCCGTAGGACCAATGCCGTATCCCAGACCGGTTGTTATATTAAGGAGACCGGTATTGGCCTTCGTCCAGCCGGGGAGCGAGCTTGTGATAGAGCCCCACTCCGCCGTGTGGTCGACCGCGCCGAGGTCTTCGAAGCTGCCATTGACGATCAGATTTTTGCTGTAATCGTAAACGGCGGCGGCGGTCGCCGACAGATAGGAAGATTGCTGCGATGTTGCGCGACCAAGGGCATCGTAGGAGAAGGTGGTTCGGAAATCGACGGTATCGGAGGCCGCATCCGACGTGTTCCGGATCTGGTCCTGCCGCACAAGGTGGCCCGCCAGATCATAGACGAAATAGGTGGTGAGCTTGGTTTCGGCGGCATTGACGCCTGCGTTGGTCGTCGCCATCAGCCTGCCGTCCGCACCATAGGCATAGGTGTTAATGCGGTCGACCCAATTGCTGACAGTATTCGCGCCAACCTGGGTCCGAGTCACATTGTTCAGACCGTCATAGGAATTGTTCGTCTTTAGCCTGATCGGCAAACCGGCCGAATCCGTCATCTTTGCGCCGAGCGTCGTTATCAAGCGGCCAGCGGCGTCATAAGTATAATTCGTCACATCGCGCGCACCGCTGGTGACGTCCACAGCCGCTTCGGTTTTGGAAGTGACCTCCCCGAGACCGTTATAGGTGTAGGTGATCAGCGAATCGGCAGTCGTGGTGGTCATCCCGCCATTCACGTCGATGATCGCCGACGCGACGTTCAAACGCTTCTCGGTCAGGCGGCGGCCCATTTTATCGTATGCGAACTGCGTGATACGGGCGTTCGTGATCGACCCCGCCAGATTGATCAGGCTGGTCAAGGTCGAACTGGTGCTCGCACCCGTAACCGCGGTTGCATAGCGCGTCTCTGTCAGGACATTCCCGTCCTGATCGAGCACATAGGCGGTGAGATAGCCTGCGCCATCGACCTGCCCGACCTTGCGACCGGCCTTATCATAGTAAGTATAGGCGCTTACGCCGTTCCCATCGGTCGTCTGAACGATATTGCCCGACGCGTCATAGGCGGTCTGCCCTGTAACCAACGGGTTAGCCGACGTGGCGAGCGTGGTGACATAGGTCGACCCATTCCACTTTCCGGTTAGGGCGCTGGGAGTGCTGGTCGACTTCAGCCGGTTATTGCGGTCGTAGATATAGTCGGTCTGACGGAAAACGGTCGAATTTGTGATAGGCGGTTTAGTGCCGTCCGTTGTCGCAGGCACAGTCTGTGCCGTGCCGTAGATCTTTTGCTGAACGACATTGCTGTTGGCATCATAAGTCCAGGCACTGGCCGTGCCGACCGCGTTGATCTCCAATGTCTTGCGATTGAGATGATCGTAATAGCTGAACGTCCTGGCCCCGTTTGGATCCGTGGTCAGGAGGAGGTTGCCCTGTCGGTCATATTGATAGCGGGTAACGGGCGCCACGGTGCCCTGGTTGAGCGTCGCGACGACATCACCCGTCTGTTTGGTCAGGCGATCAAGAGCGTCATATTCATAGCGTGTCGTCCTCTGTTCCGGCAGGCCCTGAGCCTCGACCATCTTCAAGCGGTTGCCGCGCGAATCATATGTATAGGTGTTCGTGACGGAGTTGGCGTTTATCGTTCCATTGGCTGCAATCGATTGTATCGGAAGCGTCTCGGTGAGCATCAACCCGCGTAGGTCGTAGGTATAGTTTGTGGTGTATGCCGCACCGGTGCCGAGCTTATTGGTTATCGAAAGGCGGTTTCCAAAGGCGTCGAGTCCGTAGCGTTCGGTACAATTCGCGGCATCGGTCGTGCTGGACAGCCGATTCAGCAAATCATAGCCGAAGGTGGTGGTTTCATCGGCGGCCCCGGGGGGCGCCATCGTGGGGCGGACACCGGCACTATAGGTCCCGCTGACCAGCGCCGTCACGTAGCGCGTTACCGACTCGGTCTCACCGGCAAAGGTATAGGTCGTCCCGGTCGCATAGCCTTCGGGATCGACCTGCAGCGTCAGCTGGTTGAGAGTGTTATAGTAGAAATAGCCGATATTCAGCCGCGGATCGGTGACAGTCTGCACGTTACCGAAAGCGTCGTAAGTGTTCGTCGTCACCGCGTTGGGGACGCCGGAGTCGAGCGCGACCGAGGTCGTCAGGACGTTGCCGTTGGCATCGTAGGTGTAGGTCGTGCCGTAGGCCGTATAGACATTGTCGATATCGGTCGGGCTTGGCGAGACCAGCGCTGTGAGGACCACGCTGCCATTGCCCTCGAGCTTGCCGGTGACCCGACCGAGCGCATCATATTTGTAGGAGGTGGTGGTCACCTCACTCTGGCCGAAGGCGCGGGTCGTCGAGGTCAGCCGGCCGAGTGCGTCATAGCTCTGCTTGGTGATGGTTTCGTCGCTCGTCCCGGGCGCGAAGACGGTTGTGGTCGCCTGACCAAGCTGGTTGAGGGTGAGGACAGTGCGGACGTTCGTGGGGTCGACGGTCTCGACGAGGCGTCCGGCGGAGTCATAGAGATACTCGGTCTTTGCCGCGGGTTTGTCCGGGCTCGGCGTAACGGCAACGTAGGTTTTCGCTAGGTCTAGGGTCGTGTTGTCGGCGAAGGCGACATATGTGACGCCACCGGTGGTGGTACCATCGAACCGGTCGCCATAACGGGTGGTGGAGCGGACGCTGCCGCCCTCGTTGTAGGTATATTGGGTGACATATTTTTCGGCATCGACATCGAAGCGCAGCCGGCCGTCCTGGTCGTAGATCGCGCGCGAGATGCGATCGTATGTGGTGTTCGGATAGCCCGCCACGAAGTTCGCCATGGCGGCGTCGGTGGGGTTACCCGTCGTATCGGCCATAACCGTGACGTAATTCGTAAAGGCCTGCAGCTGCTTGGTCACATTGCCATACGCGTCGTAGCTGTAAGCAGTCACATAGCCGGCGGCGTCGATCGCGTAGGTGCGTTGATGATCGGTATTGTAGACGTTGCGCGTGATCTGCGCATCGCTGGGCGGCGTGCCGAGGGCGGTCGAGATTGCATCGACCGTATAGGCCGTCGGGGTGAGCGGTGCCTTATAGGCGATGCTGCGGATTGCGTTGCCGGTCACATCATAGTCGAACTGGGTCACGAAATTGCCCGCGTCGAAGCTGTAACGAAGCTTCCCGTCGCGATCATAGACTGAGTGGGTCAGTTCATCGCTAGCCGGGGTCGCAACGACATAGGAAGCGATGTCACTGACTTTGGCCGCAGTGCCTAGAGTAATGAGACTGGCGAGATTCGTGGAAGAAAGCGGTTTCGCATAGGCCTGGGTGAGGATCACCCGGCCTTCATTGTCGTAGCTGTTCTGGATGACACCACCGAGCGCGTCGATCGTGTAGATCAGGCGCTCGGCATTGTCATAAACGTAGCGCGTCACATTGTTGAGCGCATCCTGGACGGCCGCCACGTTGCCGCGCCCGTCATAGCTGTAGGTCGTTATGTTGTTGAGCGCGTCCTTGCTGGTCTTGAGCCGCCCGGCGCGATCA
Source organism: Sphingomonas sp. P3_C5 (assembly GCF_056402635.1). Lineage (NCBI taxonomy): Bacteria > Pseudomonadati > Pseudomonadota > Alphaproteobacteria > Sphingomonadales > Sphingomonadaceae > Sphingomonas > Sphingomonas sp. P3_C5. The sequence goes on along the minus strand of NZ_JBFUHA010000017.1, from coordinate 41,236 downwards.
TAGGTCTTGATGGTAGGCTGCGAGGCCGGATCGGTGAGCGTTACAACCCGCCCGAACGCGTCATATTCATAGCCGGTGCTGATCGCCTTGCCTGTCGGGTCGATGATCGATGTCTTGAGCAGGCCGCGCCGGTCATAGGTCTTTTTGGTCTCGATCGTGGGCGACACGGTGGAATCGAACGGATCCGTCTCGGAGGTCAGGTCGCCGAACGCATCGTAATAATAGTTCGTTGTCAGGTTGAGAGTGTCAATCGAGTCCTTGATCGTGCCATCGACATTATAGTCAACATGGACCTTGGAATCGGCACCGCTGGTCGGGAGGTTGAGGATCGCGTTTGTGCCCGAGATGCTGCTGGCCGCGCCGCCGGTCATGGCGGCGGCGTCGATCCGCTTGGCGTAGAGGGTCGTGTCGGTGCGCTGGCCGAGGCCGTTATAGCTGTATCCGGTTACCTCTCCGAGCGGCTTGATCACATAAGCGAGCGTGCCATCGGCGTTGTAATAGTTCAGCGTCCGCGCAGGGGACGAACCGGTGCCCCGCCCCTCGCTGGTCGCGATCAGGCGGCTGTCCGCATCATAGGTATAGGTGATGCCCCAGGCCGCGTAGACCGCGTCGATGTCCGTCTGGTTCATTCCAGCGGTGAGCTTCGCATTGCCCTCGGCATTGAGCGCGCCCGTCAGCCGCCCAAGCGCGTCATAGCGCTGGTTGAACACATGCGGATCGCTGCTGTCCGACTGGGTCGTGGTCGAGACCAGATTGCCTACCTGATCATAGGTGTAGCTGGTCGTCGTCGAGACAGTCGTCGAGGCGGTCACCAACAGCTTTCTGACCTGGGTCTTCACCTGGCCAAAGGCGTTGTAAGTATAGTCGACGGTATCGAGAATCGCGCTCCCGGCGCCAGGCAATGTCGCTATGGTGGGTGGCGTTGTCATATATGCCGCCGGATCGACCTGCTGGCCGCTCACCTGCTGCGCAAGGTCTCCCTGGCTTGTATAATAATAGCGCGTGAGGTCGCCTTCGCCGTCTATCTCGGCTGCGAGCAACCCGCGGGCATCGTAGACCATCCAGTGATGAATGTCCTTCGGGTTGGAACTGGCCCCGGTTGTCGGATTCGCGCCGACATTGGCCAGCAGATCTGCAAATGTGCCGGTTGCACGCAGGCTCGGGGGAGAGGCGTCCGCTTGTTTTGCGTAGGCAATCGTGTGGACCTTGTGTCCGGCGGCGTCGTAGAAGAACTGGGTGAGATCCCCCTCTGCATCGAGGGTGCCGATGACATTGCCGTCCTTGTCGTAGAACATCCGGCTTACGCGATCGAGCCCATTGGTAGCCGGCAGGTAGCTCGGAACGTGCGGGGCGGCGCCCCCCGCGCTTTGCGCGGTGAGAACCGGCGCGGATACGAGGAGCGTGTTTCCGGCACTCGCGGAAAGCCCGGTGCCGATCCAGATTTGCGGCACCATCTGCGTGTCGGGGCCGTTGAAGACGCGCGATATCTGGATGGTCGTAGGGGCCGTGGTGCTGAGGCCGGAGATCTGGAAGCTGGCGCCGAGGTGCGCCGTAGCCGTCCCGGGGCCCGCGAGCGAGATGGTTGCCTCGCCAGCATTGCCCCAGCCGGTGTTCACCCCCCATAGATCGATAACCGCGCTGGTCGCGCTGCTCGTGCCCTGGAGCGTGATCGTAAAGGTGGCTGTCTGCCCCGCGGTCACGGGCGCATATTGGTAGAGATAGGCCGAAGTGCCGGTTGCCGTCTGGGTGAGCGTGCCGCCGCTGAACGATCCGCCATAGACTGACCAGCTGCCGATCAGATTGGGGGCCCCGCCGGCCGAGGTCTTCAGCGTGGCGATATCAGTCGCAGAGACCGCACCCGCATAATGGGTCGTCGAAACCAGCTGCGACAGGCTGTCATAGGTGTAGACCGTGGTCGAACCCATCCCATCGATCGTCTGGACCAGGCGCTGGTCGAGATCGTAGATGTTGAACGTCCACTGATTTTCGTTTGGATTTGTGGTCGGACGCACAGTATCGAGCGTGGCTGTGGCTATGAGGTTGCCGCTGTTATCCACCAACTGGCCATAGCTGACCCTCGTCGCATAGCGCGTCGTGCTGGTGACATCGCCTTGGCCGTCGTAGCGATATTCGGTGAGCGTTCCCGATCCGTCGACCTCACCGGTCTTGCGCCCGACGCTATCGTAGAAGAAATAATTATACTGCCCGAGCCCATCCACCTTGAGCTTGAGCTGACCCAGCGCATCATATTTGTTGGTTGAGGTGGTGAGGGTGCCACCGCTTAAGACGTTCGCCAGAAGATCAGTGAAGACGCCGCTCGCGCGTAGGCCGGCAGTCGTGCCAACTGCCCGGGCGTAAGCGATGGTCTGGATCTTGAGCCCGCTGGCATCATAGACAATCTTGGTGAGATAGCCGTCCGCGTCGAGGGTGCCGGTGACATTGCCGTCCATGTCGTAGAACATCCGGCTGAGGCGGTCGTTGGGATCGGTACCCGGCAGGTAGCTCGGAACGTGCGGCGTCGTCCCTCCCGGGGCTTGCGAGGTGAGAACCGGCGCGGACACGATGATCGAGCTTCCGGTAGTCGCGGTGAGCCCGGTCCCGATCCAGATTTGCGGCGCCATCTGCGCATCGGGGGCGTTGAAGACGCGCGAGATCTGGATGGTCGTCGCGATATTGGCATCGAGGCCGGAGATCTGGAAGCTGGCACCGATAAAGGCCGTGGCCGTCCCGGGGCCCGAGAGCGAGATGGTTGCGTCGCCGCCATTGCCCCAAGCGGTGCTCTCCCCCCATAGATCGATAACCGCGCTGGTCGCGGTGCCCGCCTTGAGCGTCACCGTGAAGGTGACCGTCTGCCCCGCGGTCACGGGCACCCATTGGGCGAGATAGGCCGAAGTGCCGGCTGCCGTCTGGGCGAAGGCGCCGGCGTTGAACGATCCGCCATTGACTGACCAGTTGCCGATCAAATTGGGGGCCCCGCCCGCCGAGGCCTTCAGCGCCGCGATATCGGTCGGAGAGACCTTGCCCGCATATTGGGTCGTCGAGACCAGCTGCGACAGGCTGTCATAGGCATAGACCGTGGTCGCCCCGGTCCCGTCGATCGTCTGCACCAGGCGCTGGTCGAGATCGTAGATGTTGAACGTCCACTGATCGTCGCTTGGATTCGGGGCCGGACGCACGCTGCCCAGCGTGACACTGGTAGGATTGCCGTTGCCGTCCACAAGGGAGGCAAGCTGGGCCGGTGTCAGCTTCGTCGCATAGCGCGTCGTGCTGGTGACATCGCCTTGGGCATCGTAGCGATACTCGGTTATGTCGCCCAATCCATCGATGTCCGCGGTTTTGCGTCCGGCACTGTCATAGAAGAAATAGGTGTACTGCCCGAGCGCGTCCTTGATGAGTTTGAGCTGACCCAAAGCGTCATATTTGTAGGTCAGCTGCTCGTCGTTTGGATTCGAGGCCGGACGCACGGTATCGAGCGTCAAGGCCACGGTATTGCCGCTGCCATCCACCATCGTGGTCCGGGGATTGCCGCTGCTGTCCACCAACTGGCTATAGGTGAGCGTCGTCGCATAGCGCGTCGTGCTGGTGATATCGCCTTGGCCGTCGTAGCGATATTCGGTGACTGCGCCCAACGCATCGACTTCGGCCGTCTTGCGTCCGGCGCCATCGTAGAAGAAATAGGTATACTGCCCGAGCGCGCCCACCTTGAGCTTGAGCTGACCCAGCGCATCATATTTGTTGGTCGAGGTTGCGCTGGTGGCGGTGCCGACGCTCGCAAGCAATTGCGCAAAAGTGCCGCCGGCGCGCAGGGTCGAGATGGTCACGGCCGCGTACGCGATGGTCTGGGTCTTGCGCCCGCTGGTGTCATAGACAATCTTGGTGAGATAGCCGTCCGCGTCGAGCGTGCCGGTGACGTTGCCATCCAGGTCGTAGAACATTCGGGTGACGCGGTCGTTGGTTGTATCGGTACCCGGCTGATAGCTCGCGGCGTGTGGGGGGGCGCTTTGTATGATCAGCGTCGGCGATACCAGGAGGATCGCACTCGTGGTTCCCGCCACGGTAGGGCTGCCCAGGGCGATGTACGGCCTCAGCAGGGTTTCAGGGGAACGGATGGTGCGCGTGATCCTGACGACCGTGGCAACGCTGGTGCTCAGCCCCGATACGGTCACCCCGGAGTTGACGCCGCCATAGCCGGCGATTGTGCCGGAGCCCGATACGATCGCATAGGAGCTATCGGCGTTGGCGCCCCAGCCGGTGCTCGCGCCATAAAGCGCCACCACCGCGCTGGTCCCCGCACCGGTCCCCATGAGCGTGACCGTGAAGGTGACCTGCTGATCCGCACCGGTCACCGGGGATGAGAACTCCACGGTGGAATATGCCCCGACCGCGGACTGCGTGACCTGATAGAAAGACGCCCCGTTGACCGTGGTGGGACTGACCGACGCGCTATTTTTCGTCCACAGGGTGATATCCGTGGGGGCCAGATTGGGGGCGGTCTCGTTCGCCTTCAGCGTCGCGATGTTGGCCGCAGAGACCGTGCCCGCATAATGGGTGGTCGAGATCAGCTGCGACAGGCTGTCATAGGCGTAGACCGTGGTCGCCCCGGTCCCATCGATCGTCTGCACCAGGCGCTGAGCGAGATCGTAGATGTTGAACGTCCACTGATCGTCCGTGCTCGCGGCCGGGCGCACAGCGTCAAGCGTCAAGGCCACGGTATTGCCGCTGCCATCCACCATCGTGGTCAGGGGATTGCCGCTGCTGTCCACCAACTGGCTATAGTTAAGCTTCGTCGCATAACGCGTCGTGCTGGTGACATCGTCCTGAGTGTCGTAGCGATATTCGGTGACTGCGCCCAACGCATCGACTTCGGCCGTCTTGCGTCCGGCGCCATCGTAGAAGAAATAGGTGTACTGCCCAAGCGCACCCACCTTGAGCTTGAGCTGACCCAGCGCATCATATTTGTTGGTCGAGGTTGCGCTGGTGGCGCCGACGCTCGCAAGCAATTGCGCAAAAGTACCGCCAGCGCGCAGGCTTGAGGTGGTCGCGGCCGCATAGGCGATGGTCTGGGTCTTGAGCCCGCCGGCGTCATAGACAATCTTGGTGAGATAGCCGTCCGCGTCGAGGGTGCCGGTGACATTGCCGTCCATGTCGTAGAACATCCGGCTGAGGCGGTCGTTGGGATCGGTACCCGGCAGATAGCTCGGAATGTGTGGCATCGTCGCGCCCGCGCTTTGCGCGGTGAGAACCGGCGCGGATACGAGGAGCGTGTTTCCGGCACTTGCGGAAAGCCCGGTCCCGATCCAGATCGCCGGCTGCATCTGGCTGTCAGGTGCGTTGTAGACGCGCGAGATCTGGATAACCGTCGGGGCATTGGCGCTGAGGCCGGAGATCTGGAAGCTGGCGCCAAGGTACCCCGTAGCCGTCCCGGGACCCGACAGCGAAATCGTGGCATCGCCGGCATTGCCCCATCCGGAGCTCGGGCCATACAGAGCGATGACCGCGCTGCTTGCCGAGCCCGCCTGGAGCGTGACCGTGAAGGTGACCGTCTGGCCCGATGTCGTTATCGGGGAATATTGCCACATAGAGGCCGAAGTGCCGGTTGCCGTCTGGGTAAGCGTGCCGCCGATGAGCGACCCGCCATTGGTTGACCAGTTGCCGATCAGATTGGGAGGCCCGCTCTCCAAGGCCTTCAGCGTCGCGATATCGGTCGGAGAGACCTTGCCCGCGCGTTGAGTCGTCGAGACCAGCTGCGACAGGCCGTCATAGGCATAGACCGTGGTCGCCCCGGTCCCGTCGATCGTCTGCACCAGGCGCTGGGCGAGATCGTAGATGTTGAACGTCCACTGATCGTCGGTTGGATTCGCGGTCGGACGCACGGTGTCGAGCGTGGCGGTGGTTACGAGGTTGCCGCTGCTATCCACCAGCTGGCTATAGTTGAGCTTCGTCGCATAGCGCGTCGTGCTGGTGACATCGTTCTGGGCGTTGTAGCGATATTCGGTGAGCGTTCCCGATCCGTCGACCTCACCGGTCTTGCGCCCGACGCTATCGTAGAAGAAATAATTATAGTTCCCGAGCGCATCCTTCTTGAGCTTGAGCTGGCCCAAGGCATCATATTTGTAGGTCGACATGACAGACGCCACGTCGGCCCCAGACTCAGTGGAGCTTATGAGTTCGCCGGCAAGATCATAGACCGACACGCGCGTGACACCACCGACCATCGTGACGGTGGTCGTGTGGTTCGCATCTTCGAAGAGAACTGACGTCTCGACGCCGTCATTGTCGCTGGTCGACTTGATGCGGCTGAGGCCGTCATAGGTGTAGGATTCGATCTTGGTCCGGCCACCAGTGGAGACCAGCCGTGTGAGCAGATCGCCGTGCTGGCTATAGGTGTAGGTGGTTTCGTTTTTGGTCGATGCGAGGTCGAACTGGCCACTCGACAACAGTTTCGAATAGCCCCGCACCGCCTTCACATTTCCGCGCGCGTCATAGTCTGTCTCAGTGCGCCTCGCCGCGCTCCGTTTGCTCGCGTTGCTAATGATCCAGTCGCTAACGTTCGAGGCATTTGGTGTCGGATACGTGACAAAGTCGAATTTGGCGCCCGCATATTCGATCACGCTCGTCTGGTTGCCATTCCCATCATAGCCATAGGCAGTCACGGCGCCTTCAGCCGAGACCGAATAGAGGAGATTCAGCGTGGCCGGGTCGTAGAAGTACCTGCTGATCTGCGGCAAATTTGCTGTCTGGGTCCCCGCACCGTCCGGATCAGGAGTAACAAATCGGGTCTCAGTGAGCACCCGCCCCTTAAAATAGGTTCGCTCGATCCTGTTGCCGAGCGCATCCTGCTCGCTGGTGCGGTTCCCGGAGGAATCATAGCCATAGGAGACGACTTCGCCATTTCCCTTATCAACCGACGTCACATTGCCGTTATTCGGATCGTAGGCGAATTGCTGGACCTGCCCCGCCGATGAAACGATCTTGGTCAGGTTTCCCTTCACGTCATATGTCAGGACGGTTTTCTGGTTCAGCGCGTCTGTGATGGTCGTTTGGGTGGCGGTATCGTAGGCGAATGTCGACACGCGGTTCGCGCTGCCCGTAACCGCCTGGGTCAGCTTCGAGACCCGACCTGAGCCGTCATACTCTACCGTGACCGAAGAACCGTCAGTCTCGCTGATTACCCAAATGCGGCCATCGCTATAATAGCTATAGCTGGTTGTATACGTCGTGTTCGCGACCGCGCCGTCTCCGGTATTTTCCGGGGTCAGGTCGACCTGTACTGATGATAGCTTACCGGCGGCGGTGTAAAAATATTGAGTCCGAGTAATCGTACTTGTGTTACCGGTCCCGTAGTGGGTGACGATCGCGGTTATTTTGCCGCTGCTATCCCAGCTATATTGCTCATATTCGCCGTTCTGGGTCGTCACCTTGTCAAGGTTCGCCCCGTTATAAGTGAAGCTGAGCTTGTTGCCTTTTGTATCGCCAAACTCGGTGATCCGCCAGTTCGCGCCATTGCTGTAGTAATATTGGGCGACGGGACTCCCGCTGTTGGACCAGCTCCACACGCCGCTGGCATAAGTCAGATTGTCGGTGCTCGCCGTGCCTGAACTGACGATATATTTGGAGGTCGCCGTGTCCCAGCTATAGATGCTGCTCGTACCGTCCGATTTGAGGCGCGTGATCGTGCTGCCAGCGGTGTTGACGGTACCGGTCAGGCCGTAGACGCCATAGCCTGTATATTTCTCGGTGAACTGCGTGTCGCCGTCGGTCCAGGTCCACACACCGCTCGTATTGGTCAGCGTGTCATAAGCGCCGCTCCCGTCAGTGGCGACATAGGCCGTACCGTTCCAGGTGTAGGTGACGTCCGACCCGTCACCCGATGTCCGCTTCACGGTGCTGCCGGTCGCGTTGAGCGTGCCGGTCAGCCCATGGATGGCACGCGTCGTGCTCTGGCGCCAATGGTCGTTATTATCCCCGTCGGACACGTCTTCGATGCTGTTATAGGCCCGCCCGATCGACGAATTCAGGCCGAGCCCAACCAGAAATTCGTCCTGCTGGGTGATCAGGAGATTGCCATTGGCCGCGTTCACCGCGAGCCGCTCGCCATTTCGCCCCAGCGACGCGGCGCCAAGGAGCCCGACGCCCCCCAGAACCGAAGCCGATCCGCGCTCTGTGCCGGCACCGAGACCTGTGAAAATCGCAACCATGGAATCCCCCGAATTTGTCAGGAGGCACCCCGAAACGGCCGCATCGCGCGGCACCTCAAACTAAGATCGGGAAAGAATGAAAATTGTTTAGCGATATTTTTTGATAGCTCGAATTTTTTCACAACCCGCTGATCGATCAGGATTACATTGATCGCCGATCAATGGCGCGACCACCCCGGGCCCAATGCCACCTGCCGGCCCCTAATACGCGCCCAGCTCTGCGATCCGGGCCCCGCCGCCATCCGGAACCGGAAGTCAGCTTCGATCGGAGCAGGCAGGCGGGCTCCGTAAACGGGCGCCGGGAACCGAGACTGTCGCAACCAACAATGGAAAGTTTCTGAGAACGGTTGCTTTACGGAAGTGGCTGATGTTGTGACCTTCAGCGGTCCGCTGGTAGAAATTGTATCGTGCAGTCAGCTGCTTAGGCGCCCATCAGGTCCCTCTTCTGGCTGGGCGACAAGGTCAGCGGAGTGCGGGTCATCATGTTTCTCCCAACGCTTTTGAGCGCAGGCTCGCGGGGAGCGCCGATCGCGACAAGGCCGAGCAACCCTATGACCCAGCATGTACAAGGCCGGTGCCAGTAGATCACCAGTTATGCCTGTCGGGCAGGCGACGACGAACCGGGTTTTGAGGAGCGTCTAGCCCGACGCAAGTCATACACTAGTCGACCCGCGGAATTGCGCAGCTCGTCTCAGACGTGACTTCCGATGTCAGTCCCCTGTTTCACACTCGGCCGCCTTGCGGCGTCGATGGCGCTCAAGGCTTTTCTGCATGTGGCGCCGTGCGGCCCGGCGCGCACGCGCGGGATCCTGTGCCTCGATCGCAATGAGGATCGCCTCATGATCGCGGTAGATATCGCGCGCATAAGCGCGGTGCTCAGTCTCGGCCCGGTCCTTCAGATAAAGCCGGCGCGGCGGCACGAGGCGAATGCCGAGGAAGTCCATGAAACGAAGATAATAGTCGTTGCGGGTCGCCGCCGCGATTGCGCGGTGGAACGCCATGTCAGCGGCGACGGCTTCGTCGATATCGCCGCTCGTCCGCATCAACTCGAGCCATTTGCGCATTTCAGCCACATCCTCCCCGGTTCGGCGGGTGGCGGCGAGATCGGCGATCTCGGTCTCGAGCGCCATGCGCATCTCGAGCAGTTTGATCACGTCGTCCATTTCGCCCATTTCCTCGGGCGTGACCTGGAACGCCTGATAGCGCGCTGTCTCGGCGACATAGGCGCCCGATCCGCGCCGGGATTCGAGCAGGCCCCTGGCCGCAAGTCGCGCGAATGCCTCACGAACAACCGTCCGGCTTACGCCGAAGCTGTCGGTGATCGCCTTTTCAGTCGGGAAGCGCGATCCGGGCGGCATGTCGCCAACCTCGATGCGGCGCTCGAACTGCTTCACCAGATCGTCGGCGAGCGATGCGGCTTTGGTCGTCATGGCGCAATCCTATCAGCAATCCCGGCGGGCACCAGCCCGGCACGCGAAAGTTGTCGTACAATGCGCCGGTGCTGGCCCGCTGAAGGCATCAAAAGAGGGTGATCCAGGCGGCTGGGGTGCGCCCGCTCTTCGCCGCCAGCGCTGCGGCCAGATCGGCGAAACGCGGATCAAGCAACGCAGCGATCGCGAAGGTGTCGAGCGCAGCGTCCGGCTGCCAGACATGCGGGGCATATTCCGCCTGACCCGATGCGGCGCGGTCGCGATCGAACTGGATCTTCGAATTGGCGAACTCGATATGTGTGCGCTTCCCGTCGGCGAATTGCGCGAGCCAATCGAGCGAGCGGGACAGAGTAGCGCCGCCCGGCGCGCTCCAACTGTACCAGTCCTCGCCATGCGCCCTGGCGGCCAGCGCTGCCATCATCAGCGGGTCGAGATCATAAGTGACATAATGGAGCGCGTCGCGCTCTTCGAAATCGAAGGTCGAGCCATCGGGCCTGAGGTTGATCGCGATCTGCTTGCGATAGGCGGCGCGTGCACGGTCGATCAGCTTACCGTCGCCGGTCAGGAAAGCGGCCATGGTCGCGAGTTTCACGCGGTGGCTTTGCCAATTGGTGTTGGCATGGCCCAGGCCGGGTTCATCCATCGCGTCGAGATAGCCCGCCGCCATTCGCCGCCAGAAAGCGTCGCACCGCGCCCGCACATCGGCGGGGAGATCGGCCTCGGTCAGGTCATAAGCCATCGCCAGTTGATCGAAGCCGGTCTCGTCGATCGGATTGAAACTCATCTGGTAGATGCGCGCCCAGGCATCGAGATAGCGCCCGGCCTGATCGAGGAACGCGCGGTCGCCGGTCAGCCGCCACGCCATTGCCAGATCCAGCACGATCGGCTGGTCGCGCTTCGCAACGAGGCTGATTTCGCGGATGCCCTTGCCCGGCAGCGTGCCCTCGGTGTGGAGCTGCCGGATCGCCCCCGGCGGGCGGGTGAGCGCCGCGCGAGCCCGCGCTATCGTCACCCTCGCCGCGTCGCTCTCGACCTTTCCAGCGGCAAAATGTGCGCCAAGCAGAGCATAGTCGGCCGCCGTCGGCGCCGGCTGGGCGAGCGCCATCGTGGACATGAAGAGGATCAGGAACATGGCATGCCATCCTTGTCGGGACGAGGGGGCTGCCCGACAGCGTGCGGGTTCAACCGCCGCTGTCGGGTGCCCCCCTTTAAGCGAGAGCTGCTCTTGTCAGAAGGATACGCGCAGGGTCCCCTGATAGGTTCGGCCGTCATAATCGATGCGACGCGGCAGCATCGGATCGGATTCATATTCCGATCGTGTCGCGTCGGTCAGATTGAACGCATCGAATGAAAGTGAAATGTTCTTCGTGATGTTGAGCGATGCCGAGGCATCAAGCTGGCTCCGCGCCTTGACCGTCCGGGCATCGCCCACAAAGCTGTTGCCGGCGGCCAGATCATATTTGCCGCGCCAGTTATACACGAGGCGAATGCCGAACAGCTTGGTTTCATAATAGCCGATCACGTTCACATTGTCCTTCGACACGCTCGGCAGCGTGATCGGATTGCCGGCCGTGTCCTTCCCCGAGATGCTGGTATAGGTGTAGTTCGCGGCACCGCCGAAATTCTTCAGGAAACCAGGCAGAAAATCGAAATTCTGCTGGACCGCGACCTCGACACCGCGAACCCGGATCGGCGACTGGTTGGTGACGCCGCTGATCAACACCCGGGCGTTGACCGGAGTGCCTGCCGCCCCGTTGAAGGTATTCGAGCTGATGCAGTTCGGGCCCACCACGCTCAGCGTGCCGAGACCATAATCGATTCCGTTGATCAGGCCGTTGGCCGGGCACAACACATTCTGGTCGGTGATCGGGCCGATATAGCCCTTCACATTCTTCTGATAGATCGCGACCGCGAACAGCCCGCCTTTGCGATTATACCATTCGAGCGAGAGGTCGAACGAGTCCGCGGTATAGGGTTTGATGTTGGTCGCGCCGATCGTGACATTGTAGACCGGATCGACTGGCGGGGTCAGCGCTTCGGGTATCAGGATTGACGTGATCGGGATCGTGTCGCGCGGCTGCGGGCGGACATAGGTCTTGTAATAGGCACCGCGCAGCAAGAGCTTGTCGCTCAGGTCGGCGGCGAACATCGCCGATGGCAGCAAATAGCCGTAATTCTTCTTGTAGGTGCGGTTGTCCACCCCGTGATTGACCGGACCAGTTGGGACCGACAGGGCGCTTGAGCAATTCTGGCAATTGAGCGCAACGATGGTGTTGCTCGTATGCTCATAGCGCAGGCCGGCATTGCCCCTCACCTTCATGCCAAGGAAATGGCCGTCGAACTTCACCATGCCAAAGGCCGAGAAGATATTGTTCTGGTTGGTGAAATTATTATTCCAGTAATTCGGGTCCCAGTAGTTGTTGACCAGCCCATAGGGGGTAAGGAACACCCCCGAATTTGGCGCGATCACGAACTGGCCGGGCAGGCCGTTTGGATTGGCGCTGGTCCGCGGCTGGGTATTGACCGGCGTGATCGCGCCGAGGACCTGGTTGACGTTCAGCGAACGCCATGCGGTGTCATAGCCGGGCGCGGCGCCGCCGAAAAAATCGCCGACATACGGATTCACGACTGACATAGCCGGGGTGATGTTCCCGGTGTTCGCGCCCAGCGAGGTGTTGCGCGACCCGCTCGAGGTATATTTGTTGTTCTCGTACCGCACACCGGCCTCGATGCCGGACAGGAACGAGCCTTCGAAGCTGCGCTCGACCTCGAACTGCGCCGCGTTGAGCTCGTTGAGGCCGAGGCCATTGGTGCCGGTGACGCCGAAGCGGTCACCCTGGATGGTCGCCGCCTGGCCCGGCATCGGCGCGCCGGCCTGGGTCGCCTGATTGGCTGCAGACGGCAAGGGATATCCGCCGACGGGAATATGCGATGCATTGGGCGTGTTCAGTACGATGCTGAAATTGGAAAGGTCAGTGCCGCCGGTATTGGCGGAGGCGGTGATCCCGTTGAGGCCGGCCGAACCGAGATTGCGATAGGGGTTCTCGATGATGTCGAGTTCGATCTGGTTGGCCAGCACCTGCGCCCGCGAGATTGTCCCCTGCAGGCCGATCCGCCACTGCTCGTTCTTGAACTCGGCGCTGGGCGTGATCGCCCAGGTCTTCTGCTTCGCCGGCTCGGAACGGATCGAATCATAGGTCTGCAGATTCTCGGCGGAGAAGCTGTTGATATAGGCCCGCGGACCAGTTGCGGTCTGGACCACATAGGGCGTCCCGAGGCTGGTGAAATGCGCCACCGCCGAGGTTGCGCTCAGCGCGGTGTTGGTGTTGTTGCCGGCAGAGGTGTCGACATATTGGAGCTGATTGGTGCCTTCCGATAGGTTGCGCTCGGTGTAGAAGCCGGTGACGCCGATCTTCAGACTATCCGACGCCTGCCATTCGAAACCGCTGGCACCGGTCAGCAAATGGCCTTTGTTGAACCGGACGAACTGGCGGATCTGGCTCGGATAATAGACCCCGCCCGGATATTGCGCGACGAGCGCGTCATAGACTGGATTGGCGCCCGGCACCTTCTGATTGCCGACCTGAATTGACCCCAGCTTGTTGGCCCAGGTGTTGACCGAGATCGAATCCCGGCGGAACTTCTCTTCCTTATAGGCGAGCACGCCGAACACAGCGAAGTTATCGGTGATATGGGCGTTATAGCCGCCCGAGAAACTGGGGCTGCCGAGGCCGCCCAGATCGTCATATTCGTACGATGCCTTCACATAACCGCCGGCCTTGCGCGACAGGGCCGAGGCGATCCGCAAATCGATATTCCCCGACAGGCCGCCAGCGAGATCGGACGCGTCAGGCGACTTGATCACGGTGATCGAGGTGAAGATATCGGAATTGAAGGCGCCGAGCGGAGTCGAGGCGGTGTTGGTTGCGCTCGACAGGATGGGGTCGGCAAAGCCCACCCCGTTGAGGGTAGTGCGGGCGAACGTACCGGGCAGGCCGCGCAGGCTGATCGTCGCGTTGCGGGAATCGGCTTCGCGGTTGATCTGCACGCCGGGCAGGCGTTGGATCGCCTCGCCGACGTTCAGGTCGGGGAAACGACCGAGGCCGTCGGACGAGATCGAATCCGTGACCTGCGCCGAATCCCGCTTGGTTCTGAGGGCGTCGGCATAGGACTGGCGGAAGCCCGTGACGACGATATCGGCCTGCGCCTTCCCCGCGTCATCCGCCGTTCCGGGCCCGCTCGGCGGAGTGGAAGCGGGCGTCTCCTGTGCCCAGGCCGGCATCGTAACCAGAAGAGCGCAAACCGCCGCACCCGTGTGCAAACCAAGCTTCTTCATGACAATCCCCTCTATTGCCCGGATGCTTTCTGCTCGACTCGCGCGAACATGCTGCCACCGGTGTCAACCTCTAGTCATGGCAAAAGGAGAGACCTGTCAACAGGAATCGCTCAATATGTATGACAACTCTAAAAATTTGTATGACAACGTGGCCGTTGCGCTGCACTCGCTACGTCCAGTGCGGTTTCAGCGATGCGACGCGTCGAAGTCGGGTTTCTGTCCGGCGACATAGGCGTCCCATTCGGCCCGGCTGTGGAAGTCCAGGCCCTTGTCCCACGTACCACCCATATAATAGACGAAGGGGACGCCGGGCTGGACGCGTACCAGCACCAGATAATTGTCATAATCCTCAGTCACGCCGACCAGCGCCTTTGGATCGACCATGAGCGCGACCGCCATCGTCCCGGCGGTAGGGTCAGTCGGGCCCCACCAGGAAACGCGGCCGGTCGATTTGTCGGCCGTGAGGGTGCCGAGCTTCTCCTCACTTGTGGGCCGCTTGCTGATGCCGATGCCGACGACGAGCGGATCGGGCCGGTCCGACCGGATCGTCGATACCATGCGGGTGAAGTTGGTACCTGCCGGCAGCGTGAAGCGGCGGGTCTCCCATACTTTGCGCACGACATCGACCGGCCAGGGATCATATTGGACCTCGAACGACGCGACGTTCGGACCATTTTGCATTATCCTGGGGCGGACATAGTTGCGCGAGACCCATAATTTGTTGTCGAGCCAGATGCCGAGCCCACCGGCGCCCCGCGCGGTGTGGACATTGTAGAAGTCGAGGCCCTCGCCATGGTAATCATGCTGGCGCCCGGTGTGCAGCTGCCGCTCCATGAAGGGCCACCGGACATTCTTCGCCCAGATATCGATGCCCGAGCTCGACGGCGGTTCATTGGCCTCGAGCGCGCGGCCATAGATGCGGTGGGCGACGCGGTCATTCTCCCAGAGGATGTCGTCAAAGCGATAGGGGGCCAGCGCAACCGCCGCGCGGCGCTCGCGCTCGGCGGCGCTGGGCGGCGGCATGGTCGACGTGGCGGCGGGTGTGGCCGCGACCGGAGACGTGTCCTGCGCCGCCGCCAGGCTGGTCGTCGTCAGCGCCAGAAGCACTGCCAGAGTGGATAGGGTCCTCATCACGCTCTCCCTTATCTATCTTCGTTGCACCGCCGTGCGGCTATTGGAGCTGGCAGATATCCAGCACTTTCATGTCGGTATAATCCTGGTTCTCGCCCGCCATGGCCCAGATAAAGGCATAGGCCTTGGTGCCCGAGCCCATATGGATCGACCAGGGCGGGCTGATCACCGCTTCCTCGTTGCCGACGACGATGTGCCGCATCGCCTCGCCTTCGCCCATGAAGTGCATGACGCGGTCGTTCGGCCCGTCGAGCTCGAAGTAGAAATAGATCTCGCTGCGGCGCTCATGGATATGCGGCGGCATCGTGTTCCAGACGCTGCCGGGCTTGAGCACCGTAAGGCCCATCACCAGCTGCGCTGAATCGCACACGCCGGGAATGACGAGCTGGAAGATCGTCCGCTCGTTCGATTCCTCGAGGCTGCCACGCTCGAGCGCATTGGCGTCCGCGATCGACAGCTTGCGCGTGGTGAAGCCCTTATGCGCCGGACAGGAAGCGAGATAGAAACGCGCACCGGCGCCGGAGAAGGTTACGTCCTTCGCGCCCATGGTGACGTAGAGGCAGTCCCTGTTGCCAAGCGTGAAGCTCTCGCCGTCCACCAGCACAGTGCCGTCCGTCCTGCCGACATTGACGATCGCCAGTTCGCGGCGTTCGAGGAACGGATGGCCGACAGCCGATGCGGGCTCGGTCTGGTCGGGCAGCCTGACTGGCGCATCCGCCACCTCGACGCCACCGATCACGAACCGGTCGGCATGCGTATAGTTCAGCACGCATTCGCCCGCGCGGAACAGGTCCTGGATCAGATAGCGATCGCGCAACTCGTCGTTCGAGACGCACTCCATCATGTCGGGATGGGTCGCGTAATAGGTCCGGTCGAACATGGGCTTCTCCGATGGGTGGAGCGGCACGGGCCGCGGCAGGTTCATGGGGCTTCTCCGCCCACTGCATGTGCCGGCCGGGCGACCGAGGCGCGGCGGATCAATTTCGAGAGGAACAGCGATGGTTCCTCCGCCCCGCCATCGTCATCGGACGTTCCAGCCAGAAGCTTCAGGGCCGCCGCGCGCGCCATCGAGGCAATCGGCCAGCGTACCGTCGTCAGCGGCGGCCAGACATGGCCCGCAATGACGGTATCGTCGAAACCGATGACCGACAGATCCTGCGGCACGGAAAGGTTACGTTGTCGCGCGGCGTGGAGAACGCCAGCGGCCATCTCGTCGTTCGAGGCGAAGATCGCGGTCGGCATCGGCACCTGATCGAGCAGGCGGTTGCCCGCCTCGACGCCTGATCCGAAGCGGTAGTCGCCGCTTGCGACCAGCGCGCGCGGCAGCTTGATCCCGGCGGCCGCAAGCGCCGTCTCGAAGCCGCGCCGCCGCTCCTGCGCAGAGCGGAAGCCAGGCGGCCCGGTCACCAGTCCGATGCGGCGATGGCCCTGCTCGATCAGGTAGCCAGTCGCCTCGGTGACCGCTTCAGCGTCGTTCGACGCGACTGAATGGGCATCGTCGTCGAGCCTTGCCGAGCCCATGCGAACATAGCGGCAGCCAAGCGAGCGGCAGAGCCGGGCAAGATCGTCATTCTCGGATATCGGCGGCAACAGCAGCACGCCGAAGAGCCGGTGGCATTCGAGGAAACGGCGCACATCGTCGAACATCGCCGGCGAACCGCGATCGACCGGCCGCACGACCAACGCGAACTCGGTGTCGCGGATGGCCTCGAGGATGCCGTGCTCGACCCCAAGCACCATCTGGGCGTTGGGATTGTCGTGAATCAGGCCGATCAGGAAGTTGCGCCGCAGCGCCAGCCCGCGCGCCTGCGGGTTGGGAATATAGCCGAGCTCGCCGATCACCGCCTCGACCCGGCGACGTGTCCTCTCGCTCAACACTGGCGAGCGATTGATCACCCGGCTCACCGTCTTTTTCGAGACACCGGCCAGCCGCGCGACGTCGTTGATGGTGGGATTAGCCTCGGGCATGACTGGTTACGATCGCCAACTCACGCTCCCCCTTTTCAAACTTGTCATACAACCTGATTGACAGAGCCACGGAAAAAGGAAAGATGATTCTGCATCGGCGCTGCAAAAACGCGATCGATCAGAAAGAGGAGCCCGTGGTCGAAATGTTCACCGCCGGAAGACCATGCCCGTGATCCTTCCCCTCGCAGCACCGGTCGCAATCGCAGCACCGGCGCCCGCCGAAAGCCGGTTGCCGCGGCCTGCCGATATTCTCGCCACCACGCGCCGGGTCGCTGACTGGCAACTCGCGCACCGGGACAGCTTCGATCGAATGCCATCGGCCAGCGGAGCCACGCGCGACCCACGCGGATGGCAGCAGGCGACCTTCTGGGTCGCCCTCACCGCGCTCGCCGACCGGACTCGCGATCCGCGCTACGCCGCCGCGATCCTTGATGTTGGGCGGCGCGCGGGCTGGCGGCTTGGCGACCGGCCTTTTCATGCCGACGATCAGTTGATCGCCACGGCCTGGCTATGGGCCGCCCGGCACGGCGCCGGGCAAGCAGCGATCACGCCGATGCGCGCCTATTTCGATCACGTGCTAACCAATCGGCCGAAGAACGCGCTGCTTTTCACGGCTCCGGCGGGACCCGGCGATCCACCCTGCACGACGAGATGGTGCTGGTGTGACGCCTTGTTCATGGCGCCGCCAAGCCTGATCGCCCTGACTCGCGCGACCGGCGACACGCGCTACGCCGCCTTCGCGCACGACGAATATCGCGCCACCACCGCCTATCTCTACGACCCGGCCGAACATCTCTACTTCCGCGACAGCCGCTTCTTTGAACGTCGCGATGCCGGCGGGCGCAAGCTGTTCTGGAGCCGCGGCAATGGCTGGGTGATGGCCGGGCTGATGCGGATCATCCCCCAGCTCGACCGCAGCGATCCGGCCCGGGACTTTTATGTCCGACTGTTCCGCGAGATGGCGGCCCGGATCGTGACGCTGCAGAAGGCGGATGGCTATTGGGCGCCGTCGCTCCTCGACGCCGGGCCGGATACCCAGCCAGAATCGAGCGGCACCGGCTTCTTCGTCGCGGCACTCGCCTGGGGTGTGGACACCGGCCTGCTAGACAACGCGACCTATCGCCCCGCCGCCATTCGCGGCTGGGCTGCGTTGCAGCGGGCGGTCCAGCCGGACGGTATGATCGGTTGGGTGCAGCAGGTCAGCGACCGCCCGGATTCAGTCTCGCAGATCGACACCCAATATTATGGCGCCGGGGCTTTTCTGCTTGCTGGCAGTGCCCTTTATGATCTCTCCCGACATGATCTGTCACGACACCGGGCGAGCCGATGAAGCACTCCATCCTCGCCGTCGTGCTCGCCGCCCCCATAATCCTCGCGCAGAGCCAGCCGCCCGAGTTGGGCGGCCCGGCCGGCCGACCTTCCGCCCAGGCATGCCACAGCGTTGACGGCTATGCGCGTGCCTTTGGCGAGCGGCGCACCTTCTTCCTCAAGCCCGACCAGCTCATCCCGATCAAGGCGGTGCGCGATACCGATCCGGCCGTCAGGACTGCCTATGCGGCACTGATCGCGCGCGCCGACGCGGCGCTCGCACGCAAGCCGGGATCGGTGATGGACAAGACGACGGTCCCCCTGTCGGGCGATCGCCATGACTATATGAGCATAGCACCCTATTGGTGGCCCGACCCGACCAATCCCGCCGGCCCCTATGTGCGGCACGACGGCGAGATCAATCCGCAGCGCGACACCAATGCCTATGACCGGACTGCGATCGGCCGGATGAGCGACGATGCCCAGACCCTGGCGCTGGCCTATTATTACAGTGACGACCCGCGTTACGCGCGGAAAGCTGCCGAAGTCATCAGAACATGGTTCCTCGACCCGGCGACCGCGATGAACCCCAACGCCATATTCGCGCAGGCCGTGCCGGGGCGGGAAAACGGCCGGGCGGAAGGCGTGCTCGACACTAATTCTTTCCAGCCGGTGATCGACGCGGTCGGCCTGATCGGCCCATCGGGTGCGCTCGCTCCGGCCGAGGTCGCCAAGCTTGAGGGTTGGTTCGGCCATTACGTCGACTGGATGCTCGAAAGCCCCACCGGGCGCGCAGAGAATGCGGCGACGAACAATCACGGCATCTGGTTCGACAGCCAGATCACGCAATATGCGCTGTTCGCCCGTCGCCCCGAGATCGCGCGCAAGACCATCCTCGCCTTTCCGGAGCGGCGTATCGCCAGCCAGTTCGACCCATCGGGGTCACTGCCCGGCGAACTCACCCGAACGCGCAGTTTCCATTACTCGATCTTCGCCCTCGAGCCGGCTTATGATGTCGCGGAGATGGCCTCCTGTGTCGGGGTCGATCTCTGGCACTATTCCGACGCCAACGGCCGCAGCCTGCGCAAGGCGACTGATTTCCTCGCCGCCTATCGCGGTCGACAGACGGACTGGCCGCATCAGGAACTGAAATGGCCGGCGGGCGAGCTGGACGAACTGCTGACCCGCGCCGATTGGGCATGGGGCCCGGGGCGCTATCCCCGGTCCGATGCCGGGACGCTCGCCTTGCGCTATGTCGTTCATCCGCCGCATCCGCGTTGATTTCCCACCGACGGAGCCTTTTCGCCGAGCAGTGCATGGTCGAGTTCAAGAGGTCACAGCATTTCGAGCGCGACGGACCGTCGCGTCGCCGGAAACGCAGCGTCAAGCTGCGCCAGTATCCCGGGATGGCGCACAACGTCAGCCGCTGCCCGATTCCCCCGAACGTGYGAGACATGCCCAGCCTTTGGAATCGAGATCTGATTTGGTTACCGCAGCGTCCAGGCGAGGGCCAACTGGGCAGGCGTCAGGCCGAGCTCAGACGCAATGAGGGCAAAAAGTCGATCCCAGTGGACCAGCGGGGACCCCTGTGGAGGGCCCCGTGGCGGAGAGGGTGGGATTCGAACTAAGGGCGTAAGCCCTTGTTCTTCCCAGCCTTCCGATCGACGGATTCGCCGTGGTACCACGAAATGTACCACAGAAAAATTCCGCCCAAAAACCGAGGCTTGTCGCCTCAGTTCGACTCCGTGCGCCTCTATCGAACCCACGGTACATGGTCAAGCGGAGGGCGACCGAAGTGAGGTCCGTCGGGACGTGCTGAAGCCGCCTCAAACGCGGCGCTTCTTGCCCTCGAAGCCGTGCTTTAACCTCCCGCGCTATCGTGGCGAGCTGGACGGAGAGCGAAGGCGAGAATGCGCTCAGGACGTGGAAAACACCAGCGGTCAGCTTCGTGTCACCTTGCGAACGTCCATTTGTCAAAATTGAACAAAGGCTGCTCTCCTCTTCCGTGAAAAACGAGAAACAGATCATGCGTTCCGGTCGCACCGGATACCGGAGCCGCTATCGTCCGCCAATCGTCGTCCCCCCCGGTAGGAGGGACCGGCAGCGTGCCGATGAGCGGGCCGTCCGCCTTGTCCAGGTGCAGCTCGATCTGGCTCGACCCTGCAATGCTGGCCACGGTCGCGCTGAAGCTCGCAGCGCCGGGCGTGCCGAAGGCGACGCCAGCAATCTTGATGTAGCTCAGATCCGTGATCCGCGTGACATATATGCCGACCTTTTCACTCTTGTCGGTAGTCACGCCTGGAGCCCAGTAAAATGGTCGATCGCGGTCGCGCTTGATCCGCGAGGTCCACGCGATCGTCTCCGCCTCCACTGGCCTGTAGGGGTTCAGTGTCCCGATCTGCGGCGCCTTCGTCCGGTCCCACCAGCCGAGGTTGGGTATCGTCCCGTCCGGATTATAGTCGAACTTCGCGACGGTGACCGATCGCCGTTCGTGATGGATCGGCGTAATCGCGAAATTCAGCTCGTAGTTGAACCCGAACACATAGGATCCGCCCTTGTAGTCGATGATGCCCGGATGGTTCCCGGTCGACGACGGATTATGATCCATGATCTGGCCCTTATAGGTCCACGGCCCGGTCGCGCGGTCGCTCATCGCGTAGCCGATCCCTTCGGAGCAGCAGGTCGAGGCGAAGGCCATGTAATGTTTGCCCTGGCGCTTATAGAACCAGGGGCCCTCCTGATAATCGCTGATCCGCGGTTCGATCTTCGTCGGCTCGCCCGGATAGGAAATCATGTCCTTGTTGAGTTTGACGTACCAGAGGTTCGGATTGCCCCAGTACAGATAGGCTTGGCCATCATCGTCGATCGCCACGGTCGGGTCGAAAAAGCCCTCGGCGGGGCCGACCAGCGGGTGGCCCAGCGCATCCTTGAACGGGCCTTCGGGGCGATCGGCCACCGCCACCGCGATGACGTTATTGGGGCTGCCGGCCACGCTGATCGGCGCATAGAGATAGAATTTGCCGCCCCGCGCGATCACCTGGGGCGCCCACGCATCGTTGGATTGCACCGCCCAGGGGAATGTCTTGAGTGACGCGACCGCGCCATGGTCGGTCCAGTTCACCATGTCCGTTGACGCGTAGAGCCGCCAGTCGACCATCTTGAAACCTGTGGCGTCGTCCTCGTCGTGGCTCGTGTAGAGGAAGACAGTCCCATCGTAGACCATCGGTGCCGGATCCGCCGTGAAGCGGGTCTGTATGATGGGTTCGCTCGCAAGAGCAGGCGCGCAGACTCCGACTAGAGCGGCTGCGGTCATGACTCGCCGCACACGTCCCATCACTTTCATCCAGTCCTCCAAAGCCGGCGCCGCTGGCCTTTGTCGCCGCTGCCGCAATCAGATGGCCCGTTATTTTGTCTGAGTTATAAGGGCAAGCCTCGTCGGCACGTCAATCGCGGTCCGGCGGTTTGTCGCTGGCCGCTATTTAGATCCGGCTCGCCATCGCGACGTCAATCATCGACACCGCCGATGGACGAAGCCTATCCTGAGCTTTATCTTGCCTTCGTAAATGGGCTCCTCCCGGTCGCCTTTTCCATCATCCCCACTCTCCAATCGCCCTCCCATTCCAACCTCGAAGTTCACACTGTTGCGGACCGAGGAATTCTGGCCGAGATTTCACGGTTAAAGGTCTCGATTTATTTGGTTGAATGAAAGAACACTCGAAGCCAACACGGTAATCGCTCACGTGCTTTTCTCGACGCTATTCGGCCGCTTGATAGTGATTATCGGAACGTCGCCAGTGCCTTTGTGCCGTGTCTTGTGCCGCGCGGCGCGACAAATTATTCGCCGCTCGTGCTCCAGCAACGCCTTCTCGACATCGCGATTCGCGAATTCGGCCGAAAGGGCTTGAATGGGGCGAGCACGCGCGAGATCGCCGCCGCCGCTGAAACCGCCATGTCCTCGATCACCTACCATTATGGCGGCAAGAAAGGGCTGTACCTTGCAGCGGCGGACCACATCGCCGCGCAGATGGGCCAGTATATGGCCGGCGCGCTGAACCTTGGCCAGATACCGACCACTCCTGCGGAGGCGCGCGCCCTTATTCACGACATCCTCGGGGCATTCGCGACCAAGATGGCTGGCGACGAGAATTCAGATTGGTCGTTGTTCATCGCGCGTGAGCAAACTAGCCCGACGGAGGCGTTCGACCGCATTTATGGCGGTTTGATGGGACAGATGACGGAACGTCTCGTCGAACTGGTCCGCATCGCGACCGACCGGCGTGACGCGCATACGGCGCAGATCGCCGCGATCACGCTGTTTGGGCAGGTTATCGTCATCCGCGCATCGCGCGCTTCGTGCCTGAAGCTTCTGCGTTGCGACCGGATCGAACCTCGGACGCTTGCGATTTTCAACGCGCGGATTGTCGCCAACACGGATGCCATTCTCGACCGGCTGATCGTCGAGCGCCAGGCGCTTCCCTGAGCAATAAGCAGCCCAGGACAAAGACTGCGCTCTGTCAGACACTATGGCAAAAGGCGTCCCAATCCTCCATCGGGCGGCGGCTTTTCGAGCAGCGTTCCGCGGCGATGCCTTCCCGCTCGCGACCCGGCGTTAATGATCGGGCGGATATCAGAAGCTGTCCCTAGAGCTTTTCGGTGAGCTCCGGCACGATCTTGAACAGGTCGCCGACCAGGCCGATGTCAGCCACCTGGAAGATCGGGGCGTCCTCGTCCTTGTTGATCGCGATGATCGTCTTGGAATCCTTCATGCCAGCGAGATGCTGGATCGCGCCGGAGATGCCGACCGCGATATAGACTTCGGGGGCGACGATCTTGCCGGTCTGGCCGACCTGATAATCGTTCGGGACATAGCCAGCGTCCACAGCGGCGCGGCTCGCGCCGACACCAGCGCCGAACTTGTCGGCGAGCGGCTCGATGATCGAGTGGAAGTTCTCGCTGTTCTGGAGCGCACGGCCGCCCGAGACGATGATCTTGGCCGAGGTGAGCTCAGGGCGTTCGGACTTGGCGATCTCCGAGCCGGCAAAGGTCGAGAGGCCTTTGTCGCCGGTCGCAGCGACCTTCTCGATGGTGCCGGAGCCGCCGCTCGTCGCCGCCTTTTCGAAGGCGGTACCGCGCACGGTGATGACCAGCTTGGCGTCCTTGGTCTGGACGGTCGCGATCGCGTTGCCGGCATAGATCGGGCGCGTGAAGGTGTCGGCGCTCTCCACCGAGAGGATATCGCTGATCTGCATCACGTTGAGCAATGCGGCGACACGCGGCGCGATGTTCTTGCCGTTCGAGGTTGCCGGGAACAGCACCGCATCGTGATGGCCCATCAGCTCGACGACCAGCGGCGCGACATTCTCGGCCAGCGCATGCGCATAGGCAGTATCATCAGCGACATGGACCTTGCCGACGCCGGCGATCTGCGCTGCCTCGGCGGCAACGCTGTCGACGCCCTGGCCAGCGACGAGGAGATGGACCTCGCCGAGCTTCGACGCAGCGGTGACCACTGCGAGCGTTGCGTCCTTGACGGCCTTGCCGTCATGTTCGACCCAGACGAGCGTCTTCATTTCGCGACTCCCATCGCCTTGAGTTTCTCGACCAGCGCATCGACATCGGCGACCTTGACGCCAGCAGTGCGCTTGGCGGGCTCGACAACCTTGAGGGTGGTGTGGCGCGGTGCGACATCGACGCCGTAATCGGCGGGCGTCTTCTGCGCCATCGGCTTCGATTTCGCCTTCATGATGTTCGGCAGCGAGGCATAGCGCGGCTCGTTCAGGCGGAGATCGGTTGTGACGATCGCCGGGAGTTTCAGATCCTCGGTCTCGGAGCCGCCATCGACTTCGCGCGTCACCTTGGCGACACCGTCGGCGACGACCACGGCGCTCGCGAAGGTGCCCTGGCCCCAGCCGAGCAGGCCGGCGAGCATCTGGCCAGTCTGGTTGTTGTCGTCGTCGATCGCCTGCTTGCCGAGGATGATCAGATCGGGCTTTTCCTCGTCGGCGATCTTCGCGAGCAGCTTGGCGACGCCGAGCGGCTCGACCTTCTCCTCCGAAACAACCAGGATAGCGCGGTCGGCTCCCATGGCGAGTGCGGTGCGGAGGGTTTCCTGGGCTTTCTGCTCGCCGATCGAGACAGCGACGATCTCGGTGACCACGCCCTTTTCCTTCAGGCGAATGGCTTCCTCGACCGCGATCTCGTCGAACGGGTTCATGCTCATCTTGACGTTGGCAAGATCCACGCCCGTGCCGTCCGCCTTCACGCGGGGCTTCACATTGTAATCAAGCACCCGCTTGATCGGCACCATCACTCTCATGCGTGTCCTTCCACTTCAGACTCAAAAATTCGCTCAATGACGAGCGCGATCCCCTGCCCGCCGCCGATGCACATCGTGACGAGCCCGTAGCGCCCGCCACTGCGCTCCAGTTCCGCCAGCAGCTTGACCGTCAGAATAGCGCCCGTGGCTCCGACAGGATGGCCGAGCGAGATGCCGCTGCCGTTGATGTTGGTCCGCTCGGGATCGAAATCGAGACTCTTCGCGACCGCGCATGCCTGGGCCGCAAATGCCTCGTTGGACTCGATCACATCGATCTGGTCGAGCGTAAGGCCGGCACGCTCGAGTGCGATCGGAACTGCCTCGATCGGTCCAAGGCCCATCAATGCCGGTTCGACACCCGCATGTCCCCAGGCGAGGATGCGCGCCAGCGCCTTGAGACCCGAGGAGGCCGCTGCCGTTTCCGAGGCGAGCACGAGTGCCGCCGCGCCATCGTTGACGCCCGAGGCATTGCCCGCCGTGACGGTACCATCCTTGCGGAAGGCGGCGCGCAGTTTTGCCATGTCCGCGGCGGACACATCGGCGCGGACATGCTCGTCGGTATCGAAGGCGGCGGTACCGCCGCGCACCTTGATCTCGACCGAGACGATCTGGTCCTTGAATCGCCCCTCTGCGATCGCGCGTGCGGCACGGCGATGGCTTTCGGCAGCCGCAGCATCCTGCTCCTCGCGCGTGATACCGTGCCTGTCGGCGATATTCTCGGCGGTGATGCCCATATGATAGCCGTCAATCGGATCGCTCAACGTGGTGGTGAGCGCATCGAGCATCGCGATGTCGCCCATCTTCTGGCCAAAGCGCGCGCTCGAGACATAATGCKGTGCCCGGCTCATGCTCTCTGCGCCGCCGGCGACCGCATAGTCGCACTCACCGAGCCGGATCATCTGGGCCGCCGAAATGATCGCCTGAACTGCCGATCCGCACAGGCGATTGAGTGTCAGCGCCGGCGTCGATACCGGGATTCCAGACTGCAATGCAGCGACGCGCGCCAGATAGGCGTCCTGCGGAATGGTCTGGATGACCTGGCCCATCACGACATGCTCGACCTGAGCTGGTGCAATGCCGGCGCGGTCGATCGCGGCGCGAATGACGATCTCGCCCAGGCGTGCGGGAGGCACATCCTTGAGGCTGCCGCCGAAAGCGCCGATCGCGGTGCGGGCGCCGGCGAGAATGACGACGCCCGTCACTTGCGCGCCAAAGGCAGGATGATCGCGGAGAAATCGAGCCCGCCCTGCCCTTGCGCGGCGAACTTCTCGTAGAGCTCGGCGGCCTTCGCGCCCATCGGCGTATCGGCATTGACCTGGGCTGCCGCCTCCATCGCGAGGCGCAGGTCCTTGAGCATCAGCAGTGTCGCAAAGCCGCCCTGATAATCATGATCGGCTGGCGTTTCCGGCCCGACGCCGGGGAGTGGGGCGTAGCTCGTCATCGACCAGCTCTGGCCTGACGAAACCGACGCGATGTCGTAGAATTTCTGCGGATCGAGCCCGAGTTTCTTCGCCAGCAGGAACGCCTCGCAGGTCGCGACCATGGTCGCGCCGAGCAGCATGTTGTTGGCGATCTTCGCGGTCTGGCCGGTGCCGCTAGCACCGGCATAGATCACTGCCTTGCCCATGACGGCAAGGAACGGCTCGGCCCTGCCGAAGCCCTCCGCGCTGCCGCCGACCATGAAGGTGAGCGTGCCGGCATTGGCGGCGCCGATGCCGCCGGAGACCGGCGCGTCGACCGCCACAATGCCCTTGGCGAGCGCCGCTTCGGCAACCCGCTTGGCGGTGGCGACGTCGATCGTCGAACAGTCGATCAGGATCGCCGACGTCGGCGCGGCACCGAACAGGCTTTCGGTATAGACCTGTTCGACATGCTTGCCGGCCGGCAGCATCGTGATGATCGCTTCGGCGCCCTCAGCGGCTTCGTCCGCGCTGGCGACGGGGAGGCAGCCGGCCTCCTTCGCGCGATCGAGCGCCTCGGCGGAGAGATCGAAGGCGCGGACATCATGCCCCTTCTTCGCGAGGTTCGCGGCCATGCCGCCGCCCATATTGCCGAGACCGATAAATCCGACGCGTGCCATGTTATTTCCCCGTCCACTTTCCCGGCCGCTTCTCGACAAAGGCGGCCATGCCTTCCTTCTGGTCTTCAGTRCCGAACATGCCGTGGAACAGCCGGCGTTCGAACTGCACGCCCATGGCGAGACCAGTTTCGAAGGCGGCGTTGACCATCTCCTTGTTCGCCAGCACGGCGAGCGGTGCCATCGATGCGATCGTGGCGGCAGTCTTCACCGCTTCCTCGATCAGATCGGCGGCGGGGATGATGCGGCTGACAAGGCCGCTGCGTTCAGCTTCCTCGGCGTTCATCATCCGGCCGGTCAGGCACATCTCCATCGCCTTGGCCTTGCCGACCGCGCGCGTGAGCCGCTGCGAGCCGCCCATGCCGGGCGTGACCGCGAGCTTGATCTCGGGCTGGCCGAACTTCGCCGTATCCGCCGCGAGGATGAAGTCGCACATCATCGCGACCTCGCAACCGCCGCCGAGCGCGAAGCCCGCGACCGCGGCGATGATCGGCTTGCGCGTCGCGGCGAAGCGGTCCCAGCCGGCGAAGAAATCATGGCCGTACATGTCGGCAAAGCCCTGCGCCTGCATCTCCTTGATGTCGGCACCGGCGGCAAAGGCCTTTTCGCTGCCGGTGAGTACGGCGCAGCCTTGTGACGGGTCGGCGTCGAACGCGGCGACCGCGGCGAGCAGATCGGCCAGGATCTGGCTGTTGAGCGCGTTCAGCGCCTGGGGCCGGTTGAGCATGATCAGCGTGACCGCGCCGCGCTGCTCGACCAGGATGGTTTCGTAATCTGCCATTGGGAGTCCTTATGCGGGCGTCCACGCCTCGCCATCGGGCAGGGGCGCGAAGATCTGGTCGATGATATGGTCGGTCACGCCCTCGGGCGTCGCCGGATTCCAGGCGGGCGCATTGTCCTTGTCGACGATGACCGCGCGGACGCCTTCGAGGAAATCATGGCGCTGCACGACATGCGCGCCGACCGCATATTCCTGGCGCATCTCGTCCTCGAAGGTCGGCATGGTCGCGCCCTCGTGGAGGAGACGGAGCGAGACCTTCATCGTCTGGGGCGATTTGGTGCGGAGCAGGGCGAGCTGCTGTGCGGCCCATTCGCCGGGATCGGCTTCGAGCGCGGCGAAGATATCTTCGAGCGTGTCCGAGGCGAACAAGCGGTCGATCGCGCCGCGGTGAGCGAGGATGCGCGCGTCCGGGGCGGGTGTGGACAGCGCATCGAGGATCGCCTCGATCCTCTGCGGTTCTGCAGCGATTTGGGCCTTTGCGTCATCGAGCGTGTCGCTGGCGAGGTAATGGGTGGCGAGGCCAAGGGCGAGGCATTCGGCGCCATCCAGCCGATGGCCGGTCAGCGCGAGGAACTGCCCGGTGCGGCCGGGCAGCCGCGACAGATACCAGCCGCCGCCGACATCGGGGAACAGTCCGATCCCGGTTTCGGGCATGGCGAGGCGGGTATTCTCGGTCGCGACACGGTATTTTGCCGGCTGCGAGAGACCAACGCCGCCGCCCATGGTGATGCCGTCCATGAAGGCGACAATCGGCTTGGCATAGGTGAACAGCCGATGGTTCATCCGGTATTCGGTGTGGAAAAATGCCCGCGCCTCGGCGCCGTCCTTCGCGCCGCTCTCGGCCAGCATGCGGATGTCGCCGCCCGCGCAAAAACCGCGGCCTTCGGCATGGTCGATCAGCACGGCTTCAATCTGCGGGTCGGTGCGCCATGCTTCGAGCGCTTCGAGGATGGTCGCGCACATCGCGGTGGTGAGGGCGTGGATCGCCTTTGGCCGGTTCAGCCGGATGCGGGCGATCTTGCCTTCGACCTGGGTGAGGACTTCGCTCATTGCCGCGTCAAATCCCGGCCGACGATCATCCGCATCACCTGGTTGGTGCCTTCGAGGATCGAATGCACTCGCAGGTCGCGCCAGAAGCGTTCGATCGGATAATCCATCAGGTACCCGTAACCGCCATGGAGCTGCAACGCGCGGTCGGCGATCGAGGAGCCGGTGTCGGTGGCGAGGCGCTTGGCCATGGCCGCGAACTTGGTCTTGTCGGGCGCGTTCGCCGTCACCTTCGCCGCCGCCATGTAGAGCAAAGCGCGGGCCGCCTCGAGATCCGTCGCCATATCGGCGAGGGTAAACTGGGTGTTCTGGAAATCGGCGATCGCGGTGCCGAACTGCTTGCGCTCCTTGGTATATTTCACCGCCTCGTCGAGGCAGCGCTGCGCCCCGCCGAGCGAGCAGGCGCCGATATTGAGACGGCCGCCGTCGAGCCCCATCATCGCGATACGGAAGCCCTCGCCCTCGGCACCGACCAGATTTTCCTTCGGCACGCGGACGCCGTCGAACATCACCTGGCGGGTCGGCTGCGAATGCCAGCCGAGCTTGCGCTCGTTCGCGCCGAAGCTGACGCCGGGCATGTCCTTTTCAATCACCATGCAGGAAATGCCCTTGGGGCCATCCTCACCGGTGCGGACCATGGTGACATAGACTTCGTTCTCGCCCGCACCCGAGATGAACTGCTTGGAGCCGGTGACGATATAATCGTCGCCGTCCTTCACCGCCTTGGTCTTGAGCGCCGCCGCATCGGAACCGGAGCCGGGCTCAGTGAGGCAATAGCTGG
The DNA here is from genome assembly GCF_056402635.1 of Sphingomonas sp. P3_C5. Taxonomy (NCBI): domain Bacteria; kingdom Pseudomonadati; phylum Pseudomonadota; class Alphaproteobacteria; order Sphingomonadales; family Sphingomonadaceae; genus Sphingomonas; species Sphingomonas sp. P3_C5. The sequence goes on along the minus strand of NZ_JBFUHA010000017.1, from coordinate 11,863 downwards.
CGATCTGATCCATCCCGACAAGGCCGGGGAGATATTTGTCCTTCACCGCCTGGCTGCCGAAGCGATCGATCATCCAGGATGCCATATTGTGGATCGAGATGAAGGCGCTGGTCGAGGGACAGCCATAGGCCATCTGCTCCATGATCAGCGCGGATTCGAGGCGGCCGAGCGCGATGCCGCCGCTCTCCTCAGAGACATAGATGGACGCGAAGCCTAGTTCTGCCGCTTCCTTGATCGTGTCGCGGGGGAAGATGTGCTTCTCATCCCATTCAGCCGCGAAGGGCGTGATGCGGTCAGCCGTGAATTTACGCGCAAGATCCTGGATCTCGCGCTGATCGTCAGTGAGGTCGAACTGGTTGGTCATAACGAGGTTCCTGAACGCCATATCCTGCGCGCTGTAAACGCCAATTCCGGACAGTTGCGACGCCAGCGCCAACGCTGTACGGTGCATCTGCGATGCCGCGCGCGCAGCACGGCGGCCGCGCTTTTTATCGCAAGTGCCGGCTGGTGCATCACCCGCTCCGCGAACAGCGCACCAGCGATTTTCACATCATTGCGCTCATACCAGAGCGGGCCGGGAACCCCTTTCTGCCATGCCAGCGCCTCAGGCAAGGTGCCGTTGGAGGCTGGGACGTCGAGCGTCTCGTGGTAGATCGGATCGGCAAAGGCCTGATCGGCCGAAACGATCCGCCAGCCGTCCTTTCTTAGTGCCTCGACCAGCGGGCCGATATAGCGCGCCGCAAGGTCAGTCTCATGGAGCAGGATGACATGGGCGGGTGAGCGGCCGATCGTGCGGCGCATCAGAGCCTCGGAGAAATCGGAGGAACGGACCATCGTCTCGACATAGAGATCACGCAAAGCCGCGTCATCGATCGGCTTGCCGGCCTTTCGCGCATCGAGCGCGAGGCGTTCGAGATACCAGTCGGAGCCATCGATCGTCACCGGCGCGACGAGGAGGCCGCGCGTCGCCAGCCCGGCCAGCACCGTGCGGCGCTTGGCCTGATCCCTGCCGCCCTGATTGAGCCCCGGAAAGCGGAACCAGGGACGGTAGCCCGGGCGGCCCTTCAGCCAAGCCTCGGCCTTATCGATATCGGCGAGGAAGGAATCGGCGGGCATGGACGAAAGGTCATGATGCGAGAAGCTGTGATCAGCCAGCACATGCCCGGCCGAGCTATAGGCCGCGATCCGCTCGGCGGCGCCGTCACCATGGGCGATACGGCCGGGGTTGAGGAAGAAGGCGACCTGACTGACGCCCGCCGCATGCAGGCCGGCGATCAGGCGGCTGGTGCGCTCCTCCTTGGTATAGAAAGCGCCCGGCGCGCGCGGTACGTCATCGAAGCTCAGCGCGATCGTCTTGCGGGTATCCGGCACCACGGGTGCGCTGCGCGGCAGCACGTCCATAGCCGCAGACATCGGCGCCGCGGCACCCGCCAGGGCTGCGATCACGACGAGGAACCGGAACAGGCTCATCGCTGGACGAGTCGGGCTGCACGCATGGTGCCGGTCTATCTCGCTTGGTTAATGATTCCTACTCCGGCCGGCGATGGACTGAGTCCGGCCGCCAAGCCATAACCGCGCCAGAATGACACGGCCCGACCTTCTCGATGCAGTGCTGCGGATGCTGGCGATCGGCCAGCTGGTGCTGATAGCCTTGGTGATCGGCCGTGGCCGTGCGCCGCGTCAGATCAGGCTGGCGACGACGATGCTGCTGCTCGGCGTATCCTCCTACCTCACGATCGCGACGCCGTTGTTCGGGCAGATTCGCGGGCCGTTCTGGGCGGTGATGCAGCTTGCCGCGCAATCGGTGCCGCTCATGCTGTGGGTGTTCGCGCATCTGTTGTTCGAGCGCCCGATCGACCGGCGTGCGCTGGCTGCGGGAATCGCGGTGACCCTGGGCTGCTGGGTCTGTTTTTACCTCGTTCGCGTGCTGGGGCTGCATTTCGGGGCCTGGATCGCACTTGTTCAGCGCAGCGCGTCGCTGCTGATGATCGGCCATGCGATGCTGATCGCAATCCGGGAGCGCGGCGACGATCTGATCGAGAAAAGGCGACGGCTGCGGGTCGGCTTCGTGATTGTAGTGGGATCGCTCGCCTTCATCGTGATCGCGCTCGAAATGCTGTTCGGCTTTCGCCGTGCCGGATCGGACATCGCGATCGCTCAGTCGCTGGCGATCCTGATCGCAACCACCGCGATGGGCGTCGCGCTGCTTCAGAGCGATCCCGACCTGCTGTTCGACCCCGGTGAGCCCGGGCCGGCACCGGCGCCGAGCTTCAGCCCCTCCGAGCATGTCCTAAACCGTAAGCTCGAGGCTGCAATCGCCGAGGCGGTCTATCGCGAGCCGGGCCTGAGCATCGGCAGCCTCGCCGACCTGCTCGACACGCCTGAGCACCGGCTGCGCAGCCTGATCAACCAGCGGCTGGGCTATCGCAATTTCTCCGCCTTTCTCAACCATCACCGCATCGGCGAGGCCAAACAGCTGCTGGTCGATCCGGCGCATGTCGACCTGCCGATCCTGACGATCGCGATGGATCTCGGGTACGGCTCGCTTGCGCCTTTCAACCGGGCATTTCGCGAAACGGTCGGCCAATCGCCGAGCGAGTATCGCCGGGAGAATATCGTCCGAAACTGAAAAATGCCGATCGATTTCGAAATCGATGCTATTTTTCCGGGTGCGCGCAGCACTGCCTGACGGTGCGGGATAGAGCGGCGGTCGATCCTCATCGAACGGAGCCTGCACGTGATCGCAACCCTGCAAACCCTTGGCAACCACTGGCTGCACAGCTTCTCGACCGAGATGGTTCGCTATCTGTTCGGGGCTGCGGGCGTCGCTATCGTCTATTGGCTGCTGCGCCGCTGGACCGCACCGCGCCGCATCCAGCAGCGCGAGGCGACCTTGGCCGATCGCCGGCGCGAGCTCCGGCTCTCAGTGCAGACGATCGCGATCTTCGGGGTGGTCGACCTGCTGGCCTTTGCGATGATCGCCGGCGGGGTGGTGAAGATCGCCCATGGCTTCGATCCGGGCATCGTCGCGGTCCAGCTCGTCGCGCTGGTCATCCTGCACGATGCCTATTTCTATTGGATGCACCGCGGCCTGCATTCGCGCATGATGTTCCGCCGCGCTCATTCAGCGCATCATCTGTCGCGCACGCCGACCTCCTGGGCCGCCTATGCCTTCGCGCCGATCGAATCCGTGTTCGAGGCGCTGTATGTGCCGATCGTCCTGCTCGGCCTGTCGCTGTTCGGTGCCGTCTACCCGCTCGCCATCTTCATCTTCCTGGGCCACCAGATCGCCCGCAACGCGATCGGCCATTCGGGGCATGAGCTGGCATGGTCAGGCTTCACCCGCTCGCCGCTGACCGGCTGGATGACCACGACCACCCACCATGACCTGCACCACAGCGAAGGCCGGCATAATTTCGGGCTCTATTTCACGTGGTGGGACCGGATGATGGGCACCGAGCATCCGCGTTATCATGAGCGGTTCGAGGCAGTCGCGTCACGCAAGGCGATCGGCGGCGAGGTGGCCGCCGCCTGAGGGTGGAAGTCGAACCGGGAAGACCGGTCGCCGACCAGCGCGTGGCGCGGATCGAGGCAGCGCTTGGGTGGTTGAAGGCGTGCGCGACTGGACGGACGCCGCTGATGGCGCCATCGGGGACCGCGAGGAGAAACCCCATGAGCGTCGCCTTTCGTCGTGAGAGCGATGAAGAACATCTGGAGCCGAAATTCGAGCTGCCGCTGCCGCCGGGACCCAATCTGGTGACGGCCCGCGGCCTTGCGCTGATCGAGGCCAAGGCAGAGGCGCTCGAGGCGGCAGTCGCGGCCGAGGCCGATGAGGCCGCACGCGCGGTGCTGAAGCGCGAGATGCGCTACTGGAACACGCGCCGGGCAACCGCGATCGTCGCACCGATCCCCACTGGCGAAGAGGTTGCGTTCGGCACTCGCATTACCTTCCGGCTGAACGGTGCGGTGCGGACGATCGACCTCGTCGGCAGCGACGAGGCCGAGCCGGCGGCTAACCGAATCCCCTTCACCGCTCCCCTTGCGGCGGCGATGATCGGTGCGGGCGTGGGCGAAACGCTCGACTTCAACGGCAAGGCCGACGCGATCGAGATCCTCGCGATCGGGGGCCTCGACGCCAACCCGGAACCGGAGTCACGGGACTGACACATTTTGCGACAATCCGAATCCTTGTCGATGCCGATGCTTGCCCCGTAAAGGACGAAATCTACAAGGTGGCCTTTCGCCACGAGGTGCCCGTGACGATCGTGAGCAACAGCATCATGCGTATCCCCATTCATCCGCTCGTCGAGCGGATGGTGGTGAGCGACGGCTTCGATGCCGCTGACGACTGGATCGCCGAGCGTGCCGATCCCGGCGCGGTGGTCGTCACCGCCGATATCCTGCTGGCCGACCGCTGCCTCAAGGCGGGCGCGACGGTGATCTCGCCGACGGGCAAGCCCTTCACCACCAGCTCGATCGGCGCTGCGATCGCGACGCGCGCGATCATGGCCGATCTGCGCGCAGGCGGGGACGCGATCGGCGGCCCGGCGCCTTTCGCCAAGACCGACCGGTCGCGTTTCCTATCAGCGCTCGACCAGGCGCTGGTGAGCCTCAAGCGGAAAGCGGGACGGGCATGAGCGAGGACAGATTCGAGCGGCATCGGCAGCCCTGGACCAGCGACGAGATCCAGAAGCTCCATACGCTCGCCAAAAAGGGCATGGCGCTCAAGGCGATAGCGAAGGCGCTCAAGCGAAGCGAGGAATCCACCAAGGACCGAGCGAAGGCGGACAGCCTCACTATCGCAAAACTGCGATAGAATGTAGGAGACGCGGTGTGCACTGGGAGAGGGCCTGACCGCCATCGGCGGATCAGGAACCAAGGCTGATCGATACGGTTAGAGATCCCGGTTGCGCGCGAATTCCATCGCGAGAGCGTCGTTGCGCCCCGGGGCGATGGGAGTTCGAATGACGGTGAATGTGACCAGGCCTGCGCGCTCCCTGACGGCGATCCCCGGATCGATCGCGTTGCTTGGCGCGCTGGCGTTGCTCGCGGGCTGCGGGGGCGGTTCGTCGCAAAAGAGCGGCGGCGGAAGGCGGGGCGCCTCCGGACCCCCGCAGGTCGGCTATGTCATCCTGCAGCCGACCAGCGTGCCGATCACGACCGAGCTCTCCGGTCGCACCACCGCCTTTCAAAGCTCCGAGGTTCGTCCGCAAGTGTCGGGCATCATCCGCCGGCGCTACTTCACCGAGGGTTCGCTCGTTCGCGCAGGCCAGCCGCTCTACGAGATCGACCCGAGCCTGTACCGCGCCGCGACCAATCAGGCCCAGGCCAATCTCGCCAGCGCTGCGGCCAATGCCGAGGCGACCCGGATCAAGGCGGAGCGGTACAAGCCGCTCGCCGACATCGAGGCCGTAGCGAAGCAGGACTATACCGACGCCGCGGCACAGGCACGCCAGGCAGCGGCCGCGGTCGCGCAGAACCGCGCCGCGCTTGAAACCGCCCGGATCAACCTGCGCTTCACCACGGTTCCGGCGCCGATCACCGGCCGGATCGGGCGCTCGCTCTTCACTGAGGGCGCTCTCGTCACCGCGAGCCAGACCGACCCACTTGCGACGATTCAGCGGCTCGACCCCATCTATGTCGATATCCAGCAATCAAGCGCTGATCTGCTCGCACTGCGCCGCCAGCTCCAGAGCGGCGGGCTCGTCGCGACCAGGGCCGATGTCCATCTGAAGCTCGAAGACGGCAGCGATTATGGCTATGCCGGCTCGGTCGAGTTCGCCGAAGTGGTGGTTGATCCGGCCACCGGCACAGTGACTCTGCGCGCCCGCTTTCCGAATCCGCAAGGGCTGTTGCTGCCGGGGATGTTCGTCCGCGCAAGTTTCGCCCAGTCGATCGACAACAGCGCCTATCTGGTGCCGCAACAGGCGGTCGCGCGCGATCCCAAGGGCAATGCGACGATCTTCGTCGTCGGCCCGGGCAACAAGGCGGTGCAACATACCGTGACGGCGACCCGCGTGGTCGGCACCAACTGGGTGGTGACGAACGGCATCAACCCCGGCGACAAGATCATCGTCCAGGGGGTGGGCAAGGTGAAGCCCAACCAGCCGGTCGTTCCGGTCCCCGCCTCGACGCCCGAAAAGATCGGCGCGCCGGATGGCAAGAGTCGAGGCAGCGGCGGCAAAAAGACCGACCGGTCGCAAGGTTGATCGGCGCGTGATTTCCCGCATCTTCATTGACCGGCCGATCTTCGCCTGGGTCGTCGCAATCATCATCATGCTGGGCGGGCTCGGCGCGATCTTCTCGCTGCCGATCGAGCAGTTTCCGGACGTGGCGCCGCCCCAGGTCAATGTCCGCGCAAGCTATCCCGGCGCCTCGGCAGAGACGCTGGAAAACAGCGTCGCCCAGGTGATCGAGCAGCAGCTGACCGGCATTGACGGGCTGCTCTATTTCACCACCAATTCCTCGTCGCGCGGCCAGGTTTCGATCAACGCGACCTTCAGCAAGGGCACCGATCCGGACATTGCCCAGGTGCAGGTGCAGAACAAGGTGCAGCAGGCGATCTCGCGCCTGCCCGCCCAGGTTCAGCAACAGGGTTTGACCGTCACCAAATCCAACCCCGATTTCCTCCTGATCGCCGCGATCTACGACACGACCGACACCCGCACCAATCAGGACGTGTCGGACTATATGGTCTCGAACTTCCAGGAGAAGATCGGCCGCATCCAGGGCGTCGGCGACACCCAGGTGTTCGGCGCCCAATATGCGATGCGGATCTGGCTCAATCCGAACCGGCTGGCGAGCTTCGGGCTGATCCCCAACGACATCATCACCGCGATCACCGCGCAGAACGCCGAGGTTGCCGCCGGCGAACTCGGCGGTGTGCCGAGCGGGCCAGACCAGATGCTCGACGCGACCGTGACAGCGCAGTCGCGCCTGTCCACGCCCGCGCAATTTGCAAATATCGTGGTCAAGACCCAGCCCGATGGCTCGGCCGTGCACCTGTCCGACGTTGCTCGCGTCGAACTCGGCGCCGAGAATTACAACATCGCCAGCCGCATCAACGGCCATCCCGGCGCCGGCATCGCGATCAGCCTGTCCCCCGGCGCCGATGCGCTGACCACCGCAGAGCTGGTCAAACAGGCGGTTGAAGCCCAGTCGAAGGACTTCCCGGCCGGCTTCACTTATAATTTTCCGCAGGATTCGACCGAGTTCATCAAGCTGTCGGTCGAGGAGGTGGTGATCACCCTCGTCGAGGCAATCATCCTCGTCGTGATCGTGATGTTCGTATTCCTGCAGAGCTGGCGCGCGACCCTGATCCCGACGATCGCGGTGCCGGTCGTGCTGCTCGGCACCTTCGGCATTTTCGCGATCGCCGGCTTCACGATCAACACGCTGACCCTGTTCGGGCTCGTGCTCGCCATTGGCCTGCTGGTCGACGACGCCATCGTCGTGGTCGAGAATGTCGAGCGGTTGCTGGACGAGAATCCGGGCATGAGCCCTCGCGATGCGACGATCCAGTCGATGAACGAGATCACCGTCGCGCTGATCGCGATCGCGCTCGTGCTGTCGGCTGTGTTCCTGCCCATGGCGTTCTTCGGCGGATCGACCGGCGTGATCTATCGGCAATTCTCGGTGACGATCGTGTCGGCGATGATGCTGTCGGTCCTCGTCGCGCTGGTGCTGACGCCGGCGCTGACCTCGACCCTGCTCAAGCGCAAGGACGAGGAGACCGAAAGCCGCTTCGCCTGGGCACGCACGCTCAGCCACTGGAGCGAGCGCGCGAAAATCTGGTTCAACACCAATTTCGCCAACATGGTCGATAAATATCAGCGCGGCGTCTCGAAGGTGGTGGATCGCAAATGGATCTTCCTCGCCATCTATGCCTGTGTCGTCGCGATCCTGGTGATCCTGTTCGTGCGGTTGCCGACCGGCTTCCTGCCGACCGAGGACCAGGGCAGGACGCAGATTCAGTGGAACCTCGCGCCGGGCGCGACGCTCAGTCGCACCCAGATCGCGCAAAGCCAGATCGAGAAATATTTCCTCGAAAACGAAAAGGCCAATACCGATGCGCTCATGACGGTCGCGGGCGGCGGCGGCGGCGGGCAGAATACCGGTCGCGGCTTCGTCGCACTGAAGGACTGGAAGGATCGCAAGGGAAAGCAGAACGGGGCTGACGCAATTTCCACCCGCGCTACCAAAGCGCTGGGGGGCTTGCGCGATGTCGAATTCTACGCGACCCCGCCGCCAGCGGTGCGCGGCCTGGGCCAGTCGACCGGCTTCACGCTCGAGCTCCAGAATACCGGCGGCCTGCCGCGCGCCGAGTTCAAGGCCGCCCGCGACAAGCTGATGGCCATGGGACGCGCCGACCCCGACCTTGCCGCGATCCGTCCGACCGATCTCGAGGACCAGCCGACGTTGAAGGTCGATGTCGATGCGCAAAAGCTGAGCACGCTCGGGCTCGCCCAGGCCGATGTGAATTCAACGTTGTCGACCGCCTGGGGTGGCCGCTACGTCAACGACTTCAATGATCGCGGCCGGGTCAAGCGCGTCTATGTCCAAGGCGACGCGCCCTATCGCTCCAAGCCTGAGGACATATCGCAATGGTATGTTCGAGGATCGACCGGCGCGATGACCCCTTTCTCGTCCTTCGCGACCACATCCTGGGCGACTGCGCCCTCATCGCTCAGCCGCTTTCAGGGTATCGCGTCCTATGAAATCCAGGGCGCCGCCGCACCGGGCAGGAGCTCGGGCGAGGCGATGAACAAGATGGAGGCCTATGCCGCGCAGATTCCGGGCGTGAGCGTCGCATGGAGCGGCATCTCATTCCAGGAGCGGCTCTCCTCGGGGCAGGCGCCCTATCTCTACGCGCTGTCGCTGCTTGTCGTGTTCCTGTGCCTCGCCGCGCTCTATGAGAGCTGGACGATCCCGATCGCAGTGTTGATGATCATTCCGCTCGGGCTGGTCGGCGCCGTGTTCGCGGTGACGCTGCGTGGTTTGCAGAACGACGTCTATCTGCAGATCGGCCTACTGACGACGATGGGCCTGGCCGCCAAGAATGCGATCCTGATGATCGAATTCGCCGAACAGGCCGAGAAAGAGGGCAAACGCGTGATTGAGGCGGCGCTGGAAGCGGCCCGCATCCGTCTGCGACCGATTCTGATGACCAGCCTCGCCTTCATCTTCGGTGTGTTGCCGCTAGCCATCTCGACCGGCGCCGGCGCGAACAGCCGGGTCGCGATCGGTACCGCGGTGATCGGCGGGATGCTGACCGCGACGATCCTCGCGATCTTCTACATCCCGCTGTTTTTCGTCCTTGTCCGCCGCAGCACGCGGGACATCATGAAGCACATCCATCACGAACATCCCGCCCCGCCCCCAGTGCCAGAGGGGACAGCCTGATGCGCCGCCTTGCCCTGTTCCTCGTTGCGACTTCGCTCGGCGCCTGCTCGATGGACCCGCATTATGTCCGCCCGGAGCTTCCGGTGCCGCCGTCCTGGCCGGTCGGTGACGCCTATCTGAAGCAGAGCGAGGCGGCGCTGCCGAGCGTCACCTATCGCGATATCTTCCGCGATCCGCGCCTCCAGTCGCTGATCGAGCAGGCGCTGGCCAACAATCGCGACCTGCGCGTGGCGGCGGCGAATATCGCTTCGGCGCGCGCGCAATATCATATCCAGCGCGCTGAATTGCTGCCCGAGGTCGACGCAAGCGGCGGCTACCGCTTCTCCGATCCAGGCGGCGGGAACGGCTCCGGGACAAGCACCAACCGGGGGAGCGGCAGCTTCAGCGCCGATATCGGGATTAATGCGTTCGAGATCGACTTGTTCGGCCGCGTCCGTTCGCTCAGCACCGCCGCGCAGAACCGCTATTTTGAGACTGAGGCGGCGTCACGGGCGACGCGGCTGACCCTGGTCGGCGACATCGGTACGGCCTGGCTGACTTATGCGTCCGACAAGAGCCTGTTGAAGATCGCGCAGGATACCGCCGCAAGTGCCGAAACCAGCGTCAGGCTCACCTCCGCACGCCTGAAGGGCGGCATCGCGCCCGGCACTGACCTCGCCCAAGCGCAGATCGTGCTCACCACCGCGCAGTCCGACCTGGCCGAGCAGACGACGGCGGTCGCGCAGGACGTCAATGCGCTGCAGTTGCTGGTGGGAGCGCCGATCGATCCGGCCCTGCTGCCCGCTTCGATCGACGAGGTGGCGCCGAGCATCGCCGAGCTCCCGGCCGGGCTCGATTCGGGCATATTGCTGCGCCGACCCGATGTCGTTCAGGCGGAATATGAGCTCCGCGCGAGCAATGCCGAGATCGGCGCGGCGCGGGCCGCTTTGTTCCCGCGCATCACGCTCACTGCGCTGGCCGGGCTTGCCAGCAGTGGCCTGAGCAATCTGTTCACCGGCGGAGCGTTCAACTATTCGGTAGCGCCAAGTGTGAACTATCCGATCTTCCGCGCCGGCGCCGGCCGCGCGGGCGTGCAGCAATCCGAGGCGCAGCGCGACGTGGCGCTCGCCAATTACGAGAAGGCGATCCAGACGGCGTTCCGCGAGGTCTCGGATGCGCTCGCACGACGCGGGACGATCGAGGCGCAGACCAATGCCCAGCGGGCGCTGACAGCGGCCGCCACGACCAATTACCGCCTGTCCGAGGCACGCTATCGCGGCGGGATCGACACCTTCCTGCAAAGCCTGGATGCGCAGCGTTCGCTCTATTCGGCGCAACGATCGCTGATCGCGACCCAGCTTGTCGCGGCGAGCAACCGGGTCACGCTTTACCGCGTGCTCGGCGGCGATGCGACGCTTGATGTGACAGCCTCTGGACCCAGGCCGGCGAGCGCGACCGCGCCATGCTGATAGCGGCGGGGGTGACATTGGGCGGCGGCCATGCCAGCCTTGTCGCCGAAGGCAATGCGATCAGGCGGTTATGGCCGTAACTGGCCGCGGGCTTGGGGAGGATTGAGATGGGCCACCATATACGCCGCTTCGCGCCGAGCGACCGCGACGCGATGCTCGCCTTCGCCGCGGGGCTGCCCGAACATGATTTGCTCTTCCTCGGCCGCGACCTGCGGCATCCGCGCGTCATCGAAGCCTGGCTCTCTGCGATCGAGGAGGGCTGGATCGACAGCCTGATCGCCGAGGATGGCGGCAAATTCGTCGGCACAGCGGCGCTGGTACGGGATCCATTGAGCTGGAGCGCGCACGTCGGCGAGATCCGCCTGCTCGTCTCGCCCGACAAGCGCGGCGCGGGGCTTGGACGCGATCTGCTCGAGGGGATCTACGCGGTGGCTATTGAACGCGGCATCGAGAAGCTGATCGCGCAGATGACGCCCGACCAGATCGGTTCCGTGATGCTGTTCGAAAGCCTTGGCTTCCGCGCCGAGGCGTTGCTCAAGGACCATGTCCGCGACCAGGCGGGCAAGACGCATGACCTCACGATCCTGGCGCATGACGTCGCGCGGATTGGGAGTGGCGCGCGAGCTTGAGACGGGGCCTGTGTGACCCTGTATCGATCAGGTTAGGCCAACTCGTCACCCCGGACTCGTTCCGGGGTCCATTGCTCCGCGTAAGCAACGCTTGAAGCTCTTGCGGAAACATGGATGCCGGAACTAGTCACCTGGAACTGAAGTAAGTTACATTGTAGACTGATCCTGTCTGAACGACGGGAGCGAACGGGATGGCGCGTGGTCGGGCTGTTGAACCACTGATTTTGACGGCAGATGAGCGTAGCTATTTGGAGCGGCAGGTTCGGCGCCATCGGGTAGCGCGCTCACTGTCGGAGCGCTGCCGTATCGTCTTGCGTTGCGCCGATGGCCTGCAAAGCGGCCTGCAAAGCAAGGAGGTGGCGGCCGAGCTCGGCGTCGGTGAAC
>NZ_JBFUHA010000016.1:0-91587 GCF_056402635.1 Sphingomonas sp. P3_C5 | reverse complement strand
TCGGCGCGACCATGGTCGCGACCTGCGAGGCGTTCCTGCTGGCGAAGAAACTCGGGCTCGATCCGCAGAAATTCTACGACATCGCGTCGGTTTCGTCAGGCCAGAGCTGGTCGATGACGAGCTACGCCCCACTCCCCGGCGTCGGGCCGGAAACGCCAGCCGATCATGATTATCAGGGCGGCTTTGCGACACTGCTGATGCTCAAGGACCTGCGCCTCGCGATGGAGGCGGCAGGCCAGGTCGATGCCGATACGCCGATGGGGGCCAAGGCCGCTGAGCTTTACGAGAAGTTCGCCGCCGAAGGGCAAGGCGGCCTCGATTTCTCCGGCATCATCAGGATGCTGGACTGAAGCTGTCGCCGTAAAGCTTGCGCAACTCAGCCTTCTGGATCTTGCCCATGGCGTTGCGCGGTAACTGATCCACGACGAAGACAAGCTTGGGCCGTTTGAACGAGGCGAGGCTGTCGGCGAGCGCGGCCCTGACCGCCCCGGGATCGACCGCACCGGAAGCTTTCGCGGCAATCACCGCGACCACGCCTTCGCCGAGATCGGGGTGCGGCACGCCGATCACCGCGCATTCGGCGACGCCCGGCAGCTCGTCGATCAGCGCCTCGACCTCGGCCGGATAGACGTTGAGCCCGCCCGAGATGATCAGATCCTTCTCGCGCCCCGAGATGAAGAGATAACCCGCCTCATCGAACCGCCCGAGATCGCCGGTGATGAACCAGCCATCGGCGCGCTTCTCCTCGGCGGTCTTCTCCGGCATCCGCCAATAACCGGCGAACACATTCGGCCCGCGCACCTCGATCATGCCGATGCTCCCCTGCGGCAAGAGCGCGGCGGTTTCGGGATCGGTGATCCGGATATCCACCCCCGGCAACGGAAAGCCGACGCTCCCCGGCACCCGAGCGCTGTCATAGGGGTTCGAGCTGTTCATGTTGGTCTCGGTCATGCCGTAGCGTTCGAGGATCGCATGGCCGGTGCGTGCGCTGAACTCGCGGTGGACCTCGGCCGAAAGCGGCGCCGATCCGGAGATGAACAGCCGCATGTCCTGCGCCAGCTCGCGCGTGAAATCGGGCCGCGACAACAGCCGCGAATAAAAGGTCGGCACACCCATCAAAACGCTCGCCTGCGGCAACAGCCGGATCATCGCGTCGAGATCGAAAGCGGGCAGGAAGATCATCCGTGCGGCACTCAGCAGCACGAGGTTGGTGGCGACGAACAACCCATGGGTGTGGAAGATCGGCAGCGCGTGCAGCAGGACGTCGTCGCGCTCGAAGCGCCACAGCACCTGCAAGGTCTCTGCGTTCGAGCCGAGATTGTCATGGGTGAGCATCGCCCCCTTGGAGCGGCCCGTGGTGCCCGAGGTGTAGAGGATCGCGGCCAGCTCATCGTCCGCCACCGCAACCGTCGTGAAAGCGGCAGTCATCGCTTCAGCCTGATCGAGCAGGCTGCCGTCGCCGGCGGTACCGAGCGTCAGGACATGCGGTATGCCCGCCTCGCTGCACAGCGCACCCAGCACCGACTCATTGACGGGCGAGCCGAGGAACAGCTTCGGCTCGGCATCGCGCAGGAAATAGTCGAGCTCGCGCGGCGTATAGGCCGGGTTGAGCGGCAGATGGATCGCCCCGATGCGCAGGGTCGCGAGATAGACGAGCAGCGCCTCGGCCGACTTGTCGACCTGCATCGCAATCCGGTCGCCACGCCCGATGCCGAGCGACGCGAACAGATTGGCGATCCGGCCGGTGGCATCATGCAGATCGCCGTACAGGATCATGCGGCCGTCCGGGTGAACGATGAACGGCTCGGCGAGGCGGTCGGCGAAACGATTGAAGAAACGGTCATACAGGTTCGCCACATCGCTCTCCGTCTTTTGCGCGACCCCATTCCGCTGAGTCGTGCGTTGGGCGGCTAATGCAGAATGTGTGGGTTCACCACCAATACCGTGGCGATGATGGAGGCCGCGACATGATCCGCCTGTTCCATGTGAGCGACGTGCATTTCGGCCGCGAAGACGTTGCGGCAGTCAAATGGTTCGACGCGCTGGTTGAGGCCGAACGACCCGATGCCGTGGTCATGACCGGCGACCTGACGATGCGCGCACGGCGCCATGAGTTCGTCGCGGGGCTCGAATGGCTCAAGGGCCTCGGCGTGCCCGTGACCGTAGAGGTCGGCAATCACGATCTGCCTTACTTCAACCCGATCGCACGGCTCTTCCGGCCTTATCACCGCATCGACGAGATCGAGCGGATCATCGAAAGGCCGCTCGACCTGCCGGGCGTGGCGATCGTCCCGATGGTGACGACCGCGCGCTTCCAGTGGCGGCTCAACTGGGCGAAGGGCAATGTCAGCCCCCGCTCCTTGAGTCGCACGCTGGCGCTGATCGAGACGGTGCCCAAGGACAAGCTGGTCTTCGTCGCCTGCCATCACCCACTGGTCGAGGCTAAGACCGACGCGACCGGCGCGACACGCGGCGGTGCCGAGGCGCTGAAGATTCTTGCGGCCGCCGGCACGGACGCCGTGCTGACCGGGCATGTCCATGATCCGTTCAATCTTGCGCTTGACGTCGTCGGCCGCGAAGTCCGAATGATAGGGGCTGGAACGCTGTCGCGTCGCACCCGCGCGACGCCGCCTTCGTTCAACGAGATCAGGATCGCGGACGCCAGGTTCGACGTGGTGCTGCGCACGCTGAGCCCGGAGCCCGACACGGTGCTGCCCAGGGAGCCGGTGGTACAGGGCGCGGCATAGGCGCTCTCCGGCAACGAGTCTCTTTCGCGCCCACGCTAGGCGTTCACACATCGAGCGACGCCTCTTCTCCCTCTCCCTTAGGGCTACCAGATTCACACATTGTACAGCGCCCTTCTTCCCCTCTCCCTTTAGGAGAGGGGCAAGCTGCGCAGCAGCGCGGGGTGAGGTTGAGGGCGAGACGCTCATGCTGGTCACCCTCACCCTTCCCGTCACTTCGTGACGGGCCCCTTCCCTCTCCCGCTGGGAGAGGGAGAAGAGAAGCGCGGCGCGATGTGTGAATGCCGTAGCCCCCTATGGGAGAGGAGCATTGGGTAAACAGCGCCCCGCGCTGTTTAGGCCATGCCGGGGGCATGGCCGACCCAATGCTGGGCCCATCGCGTAGCGATGGGAAGGGTGAAGGGGACTCTCCTTGGGTCGACGCTGAACGAACCTCACTCCCCCTCAACCTTCCGTCGCTTCGCTCCTCCCTCCTTCTCCCACAGGGGGAGAAGGATTTCTGCACGCAATCGACACGGGATTCCCGCCGAAGCTGCCCAACGCGTGGATCATCGCTCCACCGCGCCACGGCAACAAGGACGCTTCCTGTTGGCGCACGTCCAACGCTGCAAACATCCGGCTTGACTCATGACAGCAAGGTCTGTAATTTCTGATTTAACAGAAATAGCAGGAACAGGAGGAAGAGATGGGGACGGTCGTAGCGCTGAAGACGCCCGCTTCCTTCGTCCCGAACATCGGCGCCACCGTCATCGACCCGCGCTTTCGCCAGCTGCTCGGCGAGGCGAACTGGGCCGCGCTGCCGCCCGCCGTGCGGGCGCGCTTCGGCCGCAAGGCGCTGGCGACTCAGACGATCAGCTATATCGGCGAGGTCGTCGAATGCCGGATGAGCCGGCTCGGGCGGTTGCTCGCCAATCTGTGCCGGGTCGTGGGCGCGCCTTTGCCGCTCAACACCGATACCAATGTGGCTGCGTCCGTCTGCGTAACGGAGGATGCGGGCTCCGACGGTCAGTACTGGACCCGCCAATATTGCCGTCGTGGCGGTTTCCCGCAGGTCATCCACAGCTCCAAACGGTTTGCCGGGCCCACCGGCATCGAGGAATATCTCGGCATGGGCTTCGGCATCGCGCTGGTGCTGCGGGTCGAGGCAGAGGCGCTGTATTTCGAGAGCGACCATTATTTCTGGCGCGTCGGCCCCATTCGGTTTCGCCTCCCGCGCTGGCTAGCGCCCGGGCGGCTCAGCATCGGCCATATCGATTGCGACCATGGCCACTTCGCCTTCACGCTCGCGCTCGACCACCCCTGGTTCGGCCCGCTCGTCCACCAATGCTGCCTGTTCACTGAATATCGGCCGGGAAATGTGTCATGAGCAATCCAGTCTTCATCGCCTTGCTGCTGCTCCAGATCGCGCTGGGCGGTTTCGATACGCTCTACCATCATGAGCTGACCCAGCGCCTCGCCTGGAGGCCCGGCCAGGCGAGGGAACTTCGCCTCCACGGCGTCCGCAACCTGATCTATGGGCTGCTGTTCCTGGCGCTCGGCTGGACCGAGCCGCACGGGGCGGCGGCGATGGTGCTGATCGCGGCGCTGGCGATCGAAACCGGGATTACGCTGTGGGATTTTGTCGAGGAGGACCGCATCCGCGCCCTGCCGGCGAGCGAGCGGGTGACGCATACCCTGCTCACGCTCAATTATGGCGTGCTGGTCGCCCTGCTCGTGCCGGTACTGGTGGGATGGGCCCTGCTTCCCACGGGAACCAGTCTCCAGGGCCATGGTCTGGTGTCGATCCTGCTGGCGATCGCGGCGCTCGGAGTCACCGCCTCCGGAATCCGCGACCTGTTCGCGGCGGCACGAAACGAGCGGCTGATCGACAGCCCGGCGGCGGAGTTGGCCAGCGCCTTGCCCGGGCGTCAGGCAGTGCTGGTGACGGGCGGAACCGGCTTTATCGGCACGCGGCTGGTGGCGGCTTTGGTCGCCGCCGGGCACGACGTGACCGTCCTCACGCGCGATCCCAAGCACGCGTCCGGCCTGGCAACTCCACTGCGGATCGTCACGGACCTTGCCGCGCTGCCCCATGATTTCCGCTGCGACATCGCCATCAATCTGGCCGGCGAGCCGATCGCGGCAGGGCGCTGGACCCCTGCGCGCCGCTGCCGGATCATCGAATCCCGCCTTCGCGTTACGCGGGCGCTGGCTGCGCTGTTCGAGCGGCTTGATCACCGCCCGGCGGTATTGATCAACGGCTCCGCGATCGGATTCTACGGCATCGACGATCATAGCGTGATCGACGAAATGGCGCCGCGCGGTCGCGGCTTCGCGGCGGATGTCTGCGAGGCGTGGGAGGCAGCCGCTAAATGTGCCGCGGGCGCCGGCACGCGCCTCGTCTTGCTGCGCACCGGCATCGTGCTCGGCTCAAGCGGTGGCATGCTCGGCGGTCTGCTGCCGGTCTTCGAACTCGGCATGGGCGGCCCGATCGGCGGTGGCCACCAAATGACGAGCTGGATCCACCGCGACGATCTGGTCCGGATGATCGTCGCCGCCGCCGCCGATCCCGAAATCGAGGGGCCGCTCAACGCGACAGCCCCCAGTCCCGTCACCAACAGGCGCTTCGCTCAGGCGATCGGCCACGCCCTGCGCCGCCCGGCAATCCTGCCCTTGCCCGCTTTCCCGCTGCGGCTCGCTCTGGGCGATCTTGCCGACGAGCTCATGCTGGGCGGCCAGAAGGTGCTGCCGGTCAAAGCGGTCTTCCACGGCTTCCGCTTCCGTTACCCGCGGATCGAGGACGCGGTCGGGGCGATCGTCGGGCGGCCGGCTGAAGCAGCGTCCCCTGCGCCGCTACGGCCTTTCCGGGAAGCGCGGCTCCTGCATTGAGCGATGGACGAGGAGAAGCATGATGGACGTTCAGGGCGGCGCTGCATCGGGCGCGTTCAAGGTCAACTCGCTGGGCAATCTGGACCAGGCCGACGCGGTCGCGGGAAAGGTGGTGTGGGACGGCCCGCGATCGGTCTGGAACATGGGCATGCTTGGCGGCGCGCTGATCGCGGGGCCGATCTTCTTCACCTGGCCCGCCCTGCTCGTTTTCCTGCTGCTTGCGGGCGCCACCCTCTGCATGGGGCATTCGGTCGGTTTCCACCGTCGCCTGATCCACCGCAGCTTCGATTGCCCCAAATGGCTGGAACGCGCGATGATCTGGGCCGGTACGCTGGTCGGCATGGGCGGCCCGATCTGGACCGTCCGTCTTCATGACACGCGCGACTGGGGCCAGCGCCAGGCCGATTGCCACTGGTTCCTGCGGCACGGCAAACCGCTGCTGATCGACGGCTTTTATTATCTGAACTTCCGTGTCGTCCTGGATCGGCCACCCTCCTTCGATCCGGGGCCGGGGATCAGCGACGATCGCTTCTACCGATTTCTGCAGCGGACCTGGATGCTTCACCAGCTCCCGCTTGGCGTGCTGCTGTTCCTGGCAGGCGGCTGGCCTTTCGTCGTCTGGGGTGTGGTGGTGCGCGTGGCGGCCTGCACCACGATGCACTGGTACATATCTTACCGGGCGCATACCGCCGGGCCGCAGGACTGGCTGGTCGATGGCGCTGCGATCCAGGCCTATAACGTGCCATGGCTTGCGATCCCGACCATGGGCGAAAGCTGGCACAGCAACCACCACGCCTTCCCCGCGTCAGCCCGCCACGGCCTGTATCGGGGCCAGATCGATCTCGGCTATGTTTTCATCAAGCTGCTGGAGTGCGTCGGCCTCGCCTGGAATATCAAGCTGCCCCGCAATCTGCCGCCGCGTCCCGGCATTACGCCGCTCAGCGATCGTGCGTTGGCGGTGGCCGCCACAGGACAGGCGAGCGCCCGCCACTAGGGTCCAGACCTTAGCATCTCCACCAAATCTCCACGCCTGCCCGATCCTCGCTCCACGCTGGCGTGACACAAGCTGGCCTCCGTCATCGAAGCGAGGGTCGGCAATGCGCATCCTACTGATCAACATTCCCCACCCGGCCATTGGCAGCCGCATCCCAAAGGAGCAATTGCCACCGCTCGGCCTGCTCTGCGTCGGTGGCCCGTTGATCGACGACGGCCATGACGTCCGGCTGATCGACGGCGAATTCGGACCGATGCCGATCGACCGGATCGTTGCCGAGGCCGTGGACGCTCGGCCGGATGCGGTGCTGTTTGGCCATTCGGGCTCCTCTTCCGGCCATCCGATCATCACCGCAGTGGCACTAGCGATCGCGAAGGCCTTGCCCGATGTCCGCATCGTCTATGGCGGGGTTCACCCAACCTATTTCTGGCGCGAGATCCTGCGCGACGAGCCATGGGTCCAGGCCGTGGTGCGCGGCGAAGGCGAAGAAACCGCGCGGCAGCTGATGCGCGCGCTGGAGGAAGGCGGGCCGCTCGTCGCGATCGACGGCATCGCCTTTCGCGACGGGCGGGGCGAGCCGGTCGCGACTCCCGCTGCCCGCGTGATCGCCGATCTCGATGCCTATCGGATCGGCTGGGAGCTGATCGACCATAGCCGCTACAGCTATTGGGGCGGGAAGCGCGCGGTGGTGATCCAGTTCTCGCGCGGTTGCCCGCATCTCTGCAATTATTGCGGGCAGCGCGGCTTCTGGACTCGATGGCGCCACCGCGATCCCGTCCGCCTCGCCAGCGAGATCGCGCATCTCCACCGCGAACACGGCGTCGAGGTCTTCAACTTCGCCGACGAGAATCCGAGCGCCGGGCGCAAGCCGTGGCGCGCTTTTCTCGAGGCGCTGATCGCCGAGAATGTCTCGGTCACCCTGGTTGGCTCGACCCGTGCCGACGACATCGTCCGCGATGCCGATATCCTCCACCTCTACAAACAGGCCGGATTCGAGCGCTTCCTGCTCGGCATGGAGAATACCGACGAGGCAACGCTCAAGCTGATCCGCAAGGGCGGCACGACCACGACCGACCGCGAGGCGATCCGCCTGCTGCGCAAGCACAATATCCTGTCGATGGCGACCTGGGTCGCGGGCTTTGCCGACCAGACCGACATGGATCTGTTGCGTGGCCTGCGCCAGCTGATCTCCTATGATCCCGACCAGATCCAGGCGCTCTATGTCACCCCGCATCGCTGGACGCCCTTCTTCCGCATCGCCCGCGACCGGACAGTGGTGCAGGCGGACCCGACGCGTTGGGATTACAAGCACCAGGTGCTCGGCATGTCCCATATGCCGCCATGGCGTCTGTTCCTCTGGGTCAAGTTCATCGAGGCAGCGGCGCAACTGCGCCCGCGCTCGCTGCGCCGCCTGCTGTGGAACTCCGATTCGAAGATCCGCCACGCGATCCGTTGGTATTACCGGATGGGCCGTCGCGTTTGGATCCACGAGATCATCGGCTTCCTCTTTCGCGACACCTATCGTGATGAAGGGCAGACGCTGGCGGCCTTTCTCGGCGCGCCACAGGATGCGGAGGAGGAGGCCTCTCGGGTGGCACTACGCCCGCAAAAGGCGCCGGTGGCGGTCTGACCGCTTGGCTAACGTCAGGCCCTTGCATCTTGTCATGTACAATGTTCTGTACAACTCGGAAATGTCAGCGCCCCGCATGACATTCCCAACACGCGCGGCCCCCGTACGACGCGGCCAAGGCTTTGATTCAACCGCATCGAAACCCCCGCTACCGGACATCTAGCAGCGGAAAACCCGTTACGTCTTTCTCATCGTCGGCAGCAGAAACGCAGACCCGCGCTCGTACGCTCGGCCGTCAGCGCAACCAGCGGAGCATATGGGGGAAGGGCGCCGCGTCTTGTTCCTCGGTGCTGTGCTTGCTCGCGGTCATGCCGAACCATTGCAGCATCGGTATCCCCAGCGTCGCGCCATCGGCAAAGGCGTCCGCCAGATAACCCCCGCCGCCGCGATAGCCCTCGTCATGGAACACGATATGAGGGTCGAGCCCGATCTCCACCGCCGCGGCATAGGACCAGGCAATCGCCGCCATCTCTTCGGCCGGATCGGAGGGGACCTCACAAAGGCTGCCGCGCAAGGCTGGATCAGTAACGGCGATATGGCCCGCCTCGTGAAGGAGATCGCCGGGCCAGGTCAGTCGCGCGGAATCAATCACCAGCCCGCCGTCGCGCACTGTCATCGCGGGCAGCAACGTGTCTTCCTCAAGCGCTTCGACGACGACCGGAATGCCGATCTCACCTAGGAAGGTGATGATCCGGGCGGTCACGGGGTCGTTCAGGGCCATGACCGCACTTCAGTGTCTCGCGGCCGGCCAGTCAACGAAAAAGGGCGGCCCGTTGCCGGACCGCCCCATTTTCGCGAAATCGAAAAGCTTAGCGCTTCGAGAACTGGAAGCTGCGGCGAGCCTTGGCCCGGCCATACTTCTTGCGCTCGACGGTACGGCTGTCGCGGGTCAGGAAGCCCGCTGCCTTCACCGGCGCGCGCAGGATCGGCTCGAACTTGGTCAGCGCCTGGCTGATGCCATGCTTGACCGCGCCGGCCTGGCCCGAAAGCCCGCCGCCCTTGACGGTGCAGACCACGTCATAGGCACCTTCGCGCTCGGTCACGCCGAACACCTGGTTGATGACGAGGCGCAGCGTCGGGCGTGCGAAATACACTTCCTGGTCGCGGCCGTTGATGGTGATCTTGCCCGAGCCGGGCTTGATCCAGACGCGAGCGACTGCGTCCTTGCGGCGGCCGGTCGCATAAGCGCGGCCCTGCTTGTCGAGGATCTGCTCGCGCAGCGGCATCGGCTCACGCACGACGACGGGAGCGGCAGGCGCATATTCGTCGCTGGCGAGAACCGGGTTCGAAGCCGCGACCGGCGCCGGCGTGTTGGTCAGCTCGGCGAGATCGGCGAGGGACTGGCGATTGTCGGACATTAGTTGCCCACCTTGTTCTTGCGGTTCATCGATCCGATGTCGAGGACTTCGGGGTTCTGCGCTGCGTGCGGATGATCGGGACCCGAGAAAACGCGCAGGTTGCGCATTTGCTCACGGCCGAGCGGGCCGCGCGGGATCATGCGCTCAATGGCCTTTTCAAGCACGCGCTCGGGAAAGCGACCCTCGAGGATTTTGCCCGCTGCGACGCCCTTGATGCCGCCGGCATAGCCGGTGTGGCGGTAATAGATCTTGTCCTTGAGCTTGTTGCCCGTGAACCGGATCTTGTCCGCGTTGATGACGATGACATTGTCACCGCAATCGACATGAGGGGTAAAGCTCGGCTTGTGCTTGCCGCGCAGGACATTGGCGATGATCGAGGCTGCACGACCGACCACAAGGCCGTCGGCATCGACGATATGCCATTTTTTCTCCACCTCGTGCGGCTTGACCGACTTGGTGGTCTTCATCAGCGCCTTCATGGAGCCAGGACCTTTATGATTGAAACGACACGCGCCGCCCCTGCTGGGACGGCGCTGATGGCGGGCTAATGTTCGCAGGCGGGCTGAAAGTCAAGCTTTTCGCGGGTTTCCTGACGGGTATTATGATACCGTCGCGTTGAAAGGCCTATAAATCCCCGGTTGCGCCATAGATCCAGTCGGCAACGACGGGGTCGACCTCAGCCTCCCAGGCCTCGATTACCGGCAACTCATAGCTGTGCAGCGCGGTGATCCGGGCGGTGAGTGAGGCGGCACGATCGAGTGTCGTCTTGAACAGGATCTCGGTCTCGTCATTGGTCTCGATCTTGCCGAGCCAGCGATAGACCGAGCGGGCGGCGGCGAAGGTCGCGCAGGCGGCGAGCCGCTCCTCGACAATCCGGCGCGCAAGGCGGTCCGCGCTCGCCGCATCGCCGACGGTGGTGCGGACCAGCAGGATCTTGCTCATGCCGGATTGCGGCCGATCGCGTGCGCGGCGAAGGTGGCCGCGATCAGCGTCAGCGCCGCATTGGCCTGGTGCGCGACCGCAATGCCGATCGCGACGCCGCTCATCAGGGTCGAGATGCCGAGGAGGATCTGCAGTACGAGTAGTGCGATCAGTACCCGCCCCGCGACGATGCCGCCCGACCGGATCGATCGGCGTGCGAGCAGAACCAGCCCAGCCGCCGCGATAAAGGCGAACCAGCGGTGGATGAACTGGACGACCACTGGATTGTCGACTGCGTTGCGCCATGCCGGGCTGACCATCGGCACGCCGGCTGGGAAGAAGCTGTCGCCCATCAGCGGCCAGCTCGAAAAGGCATAGCCTGCGTTGAGCCCGGCGGTGAACGCGCCGAACATGATCTGGCTGAACAGCAAGGCGAGCGCGATCAGGGCAAGCGGGCGCAGGGCTGCGGGTCTGGCGAGCCGGCTCTCCGCCAGGCTGCGCAGATCGAGCGCAGTCCACACCAGGCCCGAGAGCAGTACAAGCGCCGTTATCAGGTGAACGGCAAGCCGGACATGGCTGACATCGGTGCGCACAGCGAGGCCGGATGAAACCATCCACCAGCCGATCGCGCCCTGCAGCCCGCCGAGCGCGAGCAACGCCACCAGCCGCCAGGCATAGCCGGGGGGAATCCGCCGCCACACCGCGAACCACAGCAGCGGGATGGCAAAGGCCATGCCGATCAGCCGCCCGAGCAGCCGGTGCGAATATTCCCAGAAGAAGATGTGCTTGAACCCGGCAAGCGTCATACCGCGATTGATCTGGGTATATTCGGGAATGCGCTTATAGTGGGCGAATTCGGCCTGCCACGCTGCCTCACTAAGCGGTGGAATGATGCCGCTGATCGGCTTCCACTCGGTGATCGACAGGCCCGACTCGGTCAGTCGGGTGATACCGCCGACAATGACCATCGCGACGATCAGGCCGGCGACAGAGAACAGCCAGATGGCGAGCGCACGGGGTCGCGAAGGATGGGCTAACGATGAGGCCTGAAGCATTGGCGGTCCCTAGCGCTGAGCATCGAGCGCGTCGATTCGGATTATGGGGACGATTGCGCCGCGCAAACAGCCAATCTCGTTCCAAAAAAATCACCGATGATATATTGTAACTCCCTCCGACCTGTGCCACATGGCTCTCGCAATGACCGCACATGCCCATACTCACTCGCCCACTTTCATGTGGATCGAGCAGCGATTCGATCGATTCGCGATCGGCCTGTCGGGTCTGTGCGTCGTGCACTGCGTCGCAAGCTCGATTCTGATCGCGCTGGCCGCGTCGGCCGGTGGGCTGTTGCTCAACCCGCTGTTCCACGAAGTCGGCCTGATGATCGCGATCGGCTTCGGCGCCGCGGCGCTGTGGCGCGGTGCCTATACGCATGGCTATATGATCCCCGCGGTCGTCGGCTCGTTCGGGCTCGGCATCATGGCGGGGGCGATGGGGCTGCCGCATGACGGCGGCACCGAGACGATCTGGACTTTGCTTGGGGTTGCGGTCCTCGCGCTCGGCCATGATCTGAACCGCCGCGCCGCCAACTGAGGTGCTTTGAGTCGGCGCCTTGCCGGGAAGGCTGGCAGCGCCTAAATTGCCACCATGGCCGCACATCATCACCATCACGAACCGCAGGGCGCCGAGCTTTCGGTTGCCGCGCGAACAACGCTCGAGAAATCGGGCGAACAATGGACGGCGATGCGCGCCCAGATTTTCGAGGCACTTGCCGGATTCGACAAACCTGCTTCGGCTTATGATATCGCCGAAGCCGTCTCCAAGTCGGCCGGGCGACGAGTCGCGGCCAACAGCGTGTACCGCATCCTCGATCTGTTCGTCGGCGCCAATCTCGCGCGGCGGGTCGAGAGCTCGAACGCCTATATCGCCAACGCGCATCCCGATTGCCTGCATGACTGCATCTTCCTGGTCTGCGACTCGTGCGGCCAGACGACTCACCTCGACAATGACAGCATCACCAAAGGCGTACGTTCAGCTGCCGAGGCGGCGGGCTTCTCGCCGGTGCGGCCGGTGATCGAGGTGCGCGGCAAATGCGCGGATTGCGAGTGAGGCGCTAGCGCAACACCTGCATCGAGAATCGGTGCAGAACGGGCGCTGAAAAAATGCTCCCCGCGCGCAGCAATCGACACCCCCGGAGGTCTCGGCTAGGTGAAGATGATGGCAGAAGTTCCCAAAACACCCTTGCTCGACACAGTGCATGTTCCTGCGGATTTGCGGGCGCTTGCGGCGAGCGATTTGCGGCAACTGGCAGACGAGTTGCGCGCCGAGACGATTGCGGCGGTCGGGGTGACGGGCGGTCATCTCGGCTCGGGGCTTGGCGTGGTCGAGCTGACGACGGCGATCCATTATGTGTTCGACACGCCGGCTGATCGTCTGGTGTGGGACGTCGGACACCAATGCTATCCGCACAAGATCCTGACCGGCAGACGCGACCGGATCCGGACGCTGCGTACCGGCGGTGGCCTCTCCGGCTTCACCAAGCGGAGCGAGAGTGAATATGATCCCTTCGGGGCAGCGCACTCGTCGACCTCCATCTCGGCCGCGCTTGGCTTTGCGGTTGCCAACAAGATCGCGGGCAAGCCCGGCAAGGCCATCGCGGTGATCGGTGACGGGGCGATGTCGGCTGGCATGGCCTATGAGGCGATGAACAATGCCGAGGCCGCCGGTAACAGGCTGGTGGTGATCCTGAACGACAATGACATGTCGATCGCGCCGCCGGTCGGGAGCTTGTCTGCCTATCTGTCGCGGATCGTCTCGAGCCGTGAGTTCCTGGGGCTTCGCGATCTGGCCCGCCGGCTGGCGAAGAAGCTACCGCGGCCGCTGCATTCAGCGGCGAGAAAGACCGACGAGTTCGCCCGCGGCATGGCGATGGGCGGCACCTTGTTCGAGGAGCTCGGCTTTTATTATGTGGGCCCGATCGACGGGCATAATCTCGACCAGCTAATCCCGGTGCTCGAGAATGTGCGTGATGCGGAAGAAGGCCCGATCCTGGTCCATGTCGTGACCAAGAAGGGCAAGGGCTATGCGCCGGCGGAAGCTGCTGCCGACAAATATCACGGCGTGCAGAAGTTCGATGTGATCACCGGCGTGCAGAGCAAGGCACCGCCGGGCCCGCCGCAATATCAGAATGTGTTCGGCGCCCAGCTGGTGGCCGAAGCCGCCAACGACCCGACGATCTGCGCGATCACGGCGGCCATGCCGTCAGGCACCGGCCTCGACAAGTTCGCGAGCGCCTACCCTGAGCGCTTCTTCGATGTCGGCATTGCCGAGCAGCATGCCGTCACCTTTGCGGCAGGCTTGGCGGCACAGGGCATGCGGCCCTTCTGCGCGATCTACTCGACCTTCCTGCAGCGTGCCTATGATCAGGTCGTGCATGATGTCGCGATCCAGAACCTCCCCGTCAGGTTCGCGATCGACCGGGCAGGACTGGTGGGTGCTGATGGGGCGACCCATGCCGGCAGCTTCGATGTGACCTATCTCGCCACACTCCCGAACTTCGTGGTGATGGCAGCGGCTGATGAGGCTGAGCTGGTCCATATGACCCACACCGCCGCGCTTCATGACACAGGGCCGATCGCGGTCCGATATCCGCGCGGCAACGGCACCGGCGTTGCCCTCCCGGCAACGCCAGAGCGGCTCGAGATCGGCAAGGGCCGGATCGTACGTGAGGGCAAGAAGGTTGCGATCTTCTCGCTCGGCACCAGGCTTGGCGAGGCACTAAAGGCAGCTGATGCGCTCGATGCGCGCGGGCTCTCCACGACTGTTGCCGACCTCAGGTTCGCAAAGCCCTTGGACGGGGAGTTGATCCGCAAGCTGCTGACCACCCATGAGGTTGCGGTCACGATCGAGGAAGGTTCGGTCGGGGGTCTTGGTGCGCATGTGCTGACGCTTGCGAGCGACACTGGCCTCATCGACGCAGGCCTCAAGCTCCGCACGATGCGCCTGCCCGACACCTTCCAGGACCAGGACAAGCCCGAGCTGCAATATGCCGAAGCGGGCCTCGATGCCGATGCCATCGTCGAAACCGTGCTCAAGGCACTCCGCCACAACTCGAGCGGTGTCTTCGAGGAAGCGCGGGCGTAACCGCGCCACATCAGGGGAACAGCCGTGTCGCCAATCGCAAAGCTAATGTTGGCGGCCGCCTTTGCCGCGGCCTCGCTGGTCGCGATGCCCGCGCATGCCGATCCGCTCTACGATAGATGCGCGGCGAAGGCAGTGACCAATCCCGATTATGCCACGTGCGGCGTGGCCATGATCGACCGGCTCGAGGCCTCGCTCAACGCCACCTGGAAGAGCGTCTATCCGGGCTTCCCGGGCGAGGCCAAGCCCGCGCTGCTCGAAGAACAAAGGCTCTGGATTGCCTTCAAAGAAAAAAGCTGCACGGCTTATTACACCACCAGCGCATTCGGCCGCGAGGGGCAGGTGATCAGCTTCTACGCCTGCCGAGCCCGGGTCCTGACGGACCGAATCGAGCAATTGAAGAGTGTCGGCTCGGACTGATTGATGCGCAGAAGTCGTGAGAATAGCTCGGATTTCTTTGCGGCGGCCCTGCAAGTTTTAGCGTATCGGTTACCAATGCCCGCTTAAGCTCTCGTCCGGGATGACCGAGGCGGTGCAACACCGTCTCGCATGCGTGAAGGGCGGACATGAAGCAGGCGCAGAATTGGGACACGCGGCCGCTGCCCGAACCGGAGCCGCGCCGGCCGTTGCGGTATCTTCCCCTGGCGATAGGGCTGGGCGTGATCGCAGGCCTCGTGATCGCACAAGGCGCGCGCAGCAGCGACCGACGGGACTTTGATCGGTTGATGAGCGGCCTCGCCGATAGCGGGGTCGAGGCGGCGGTGACGCCGGCTGGCGCCGCGTCCTGAGACGAAGCGCTGAGATGGCCGGGGGCCGAGCCGGGCGCCGAAAATATGCTTCACGACCTTTACGCTCCGATAACGACCGGAGCTTAGGGAAGCCGAAAGCTAGGCAACTCGCCGAAGCAACAGCGCATGGTACGGGAGCCTGCCGATGATCGACATCGCTCTGTGTATTGCTGTTGACCATGACCCGTGGCTGGTCTTGCTCGCCGTCTTCATTTGCTGCGTCGGAGCCTTCGCTGTCGCACAGATGTTCGAGCGCGCGCGCGGTACGATGGGGTTGCAACGCTTCGGCTGGATTTTCCTGACATCGGTCGGCTCCGGCGCAACGATATGGTGTACCCACTTCGTCGCCATGATTGCGTTCAAGGCAAGGGTGCCGGTCCACCTCGATCCGGTGCTCACGATCGTATCGCTGATGGTGGCCGTCATCGGAACCTTTGCCGGTTTCACGGTCGCGACCCGCGGCCCTGCTAGGCCGTTTCCCATCCTCGGCGGAGCGATCGTCGGAGGCGCCATTTCGGGCATGCACTTCATGGGGATGGAGGCCTATCGCATCGACGGCATCGTCACCTGGCGGTGGCCCTATGTCGTCGCCTCGATCCTGTGCGCGATCGTCTTTTCCGCCGCCGCACTCATGGTGCTTGCGGGCAAGGAGAGCCGGCACCGTGTTCTGATCGGGACCGGGCTGCTCGTCACCGCGATCGCGACGCTGCATTTTGTGGCGATGACGGCGCTGCATGTCGTCCCACTCGCCTTCAGCGAGGCCACGCGCAATCCCGATGACATGAGCAGCCTTGCGCTTGCAACTGCGCTTGTCGGGCTGATCGTGATCGCGGCCGGCGTTTCCGCCGCGTTCATCGATCGCCAGACCCGTTCGGACGCGATGGAGCGCCTGCATCATATGGCGATGAATGATGCGCTCACCGGCTTGCCGAACCGCGTATGGTTCCAGAGCGAGCTGGCCCGCCAGATCAATCTGGCACTCGCGACCGGTACACAGCTCGGCGTCGTCGCCATCGACCTCGATCGCTTCAAGGACATCAATGACGTTCACGGCCACAAGGCCGGTGACGACGTCCTGGTCATCCTGGCGCAGCGGATGCGGAACGAGTTGGGGCGAGACGAGTTCGTGGCGCGCCTGGGCGGTGACGAGTTCGTGGCCATCACGCGCTTCGAGGATCGCGCCCGGCTGCACTCGATCGCTGCCCGGCTCGACGCAGTGCTCAAGGCGCCGCTGAAGATCGGCGCGTTCGAAGCCCGGGTAGGCGCGAGCTTGGGGGTGGCGGTTTTCCCGCACGACGCCGCCAACGCCGGCGCGCTCACGAGCAACGCCGATCTCGCAATGTACCGCGCCAAGAGCCAGGGTTCGATGGCGCCATGTTTCTACGACGCTGAACTCGACGAGGCGATCCGCGATCGGCGCGAACTCGCGAACGATCTTCGCAAGGCGATCGAAGAGGACCGGCTCGAAGTCCATTATCAGGTCCAGGCGTCGGTCATGACCCGTGCGGTGACGGGATATGAAGCGCTTGTGCGCTGGAATCATCCCGAGCGCGGCGCTATCCAGCCATCCTTCTTCATCCCGATGGCCGAGGAAAACGGGCTGATCCTGCAGCTCGGCGAATGGGTGATGCGGCGCGCCTGTGCCGACGCGATGGGGTGGGACCATCAGGCGAAGGTGGCGGTGAACGTGTCGGCAGTACAGCTGGCCCATCCCGATCTGCCGCGCCTGTTCCACCAGATCATGATCGAGACCGGCCTTCCGCCGCGCCGCCTCGAGATCGAGCTGACAGAAACCGCGATCATGGCTGATCGCCCCCGCGCCCTTCACGTCCTGCGCCAGATCAAGGCACTCGGCGTCTGTGTGGCGCTCGATGATTTCGGCACCGGCTATTCGTCGCTTGAGACGCTGCGCGCCTTTCCCTTCGACAAGATCAAGCTCGATCAGGTGTTCGCGTCCGAGCTCGAAACCAGCCCGCAGGCGACTGCGATCATCCGGGCCGTGCTCGCGCTCGGCAAGAGCCTGTCGATTCCGGTCCTGGCCGAGGGAATCGAAACCGCCCGGCAACTCGCGGTGCTGGTGGAGGAAGGCTGCGACGAAGCCCAAGGGTTCCTGCTCGGCCGTCCAGGGCTTTTGACGGCGACTGGCCACCTGCCGCTGACGGACGAGGCGGATGGCGTGCCGATCTTGAAGGCGGGCTGACGCCTGTACAGGCAGGCACGGGCGGACGCGCGGGGCCGTCAGTCATGATCCGACCCGCATGATCTCCGCCATGCGATGCGTCGCGGCGGCGAAGGAGTAGGACGCCTCATACATCGCGCGCGCCGCGGGATCGAAATCGGGGAGATCGGCCTTTATTGCCTCCTTTATGGCTGCCAGAAACTCAGAAGCGGTCTCCGCCTGCCATCCGACTGATACGACGTCGCGCCCATAGCCTGAAAAAGCCTCGGTGGTGCCGATGACGCGTTTGCCGAACATCAGCGCCTCGGCGATCTTGGTCTTCATGCCTGAACCATCGAAGACCGGTGCTACGACACAACAGGCGTCTCGATACCATTGCGCGAGATCGTCGGCCTGGCCGATAATCCGGACATTGGATGATCCGCCGAATTCCTGTCGCAGGATTTCCATGCCGCGCCCGACGATCGCGATCGGCAGTGGCGATTGCGGTGCCACCTCATGCGCGAACCACCTGATGCCAGCCAGATTTGCGTAAAAGGCTCCTCCAACGAACAGCAGATAAGGGTCCGCTGCGCTCGTCCGGCGGGAAGCGGGAAGCACGTCGTCCAGCGCGAGCGGCGATATGTAATGGGCGCCGCGACCATAGAGCCGGCGCAACCCCTCTCCATCACGGGTGGAGAGACAGACGATCACGTCGCTATACCGCACCGCCTCGCGCTCGGCGGCGTAATTCGCCGCCAGAAGGCCAAGCGAAAGCGCGGTCCGCTTGGTGCGGGCGGCGCCCAGGAAGAACCGCGCCTCGACATTATGGAAGAAGGTCACCACCCGAACATCGGGGCACGCGCGCTTGATCGGCGCAACGACCCGGCCGAGATTCGAGCCGTCCACGAACACCTGGCTGGCGGATATCTCGCCCACGCGCGCAACGATCCGCGCTATTTCCTGCCGATCGAGCCCATAGAGTTGCCCGCCCAAGGCGTCGCTCAGCCGCGCACCGGGTGCCTTCAACTGGTGCACCTGCAAACCATCGCCAAACAGCGTCCGCAATGCCCGCGCATTCAGCCGCGACAGGAGTTCCCTGCCTCCGGGCGGGGCGTCCGGATCCATCAAGGTGACCAGCAGGATTCTCGCGGGATCGGTGCGGCTCATCGCGCGTGAAGCTTGCTCGGCTTGAGCCGCGCATCCTTCAAGCCTAGACAGCGCCGCGTCAGCAATACCGACAGGATGCACGCCGCCATGGACTCCACCCGGACAACGAAGCCGATTTGTCTTGTTTCCAGGGAGGTTCCCGCCCGTGCCCGCCATACATCTTTCAGCGCTTTCATGGTCAACGCCTGACGGGCGTAGCCTTTTTTCGCAACTCGAACTGAGCTTCGGCGCCGAACGCGCCGGGCTGGTCGGCCGCAACGGCGTCGGCAAGACCAGTTTGCTCAAGCTCATCACGGGCGAGCTGACACCGCTATCGGGGCGAGTCTCCGTCAGCGGCAGCCTCGGCGTATTGCGCCAGACCGTACAGGTGAACCCGGAA
This sequence comes from Sphingomonas sp. P3_C5, assembly GCF_056402635.1. NCBI lineage: Bacteria > Pseudomonadati > Pseudomonadota > Alphaproteobacteria > Sphingomonadales > Sphingomonadaceae > Sphingomonas > Sphingomonas sp. P3_C5. The sequence goes on along the minus strand of NZ_JBFUHA010000016.1, from coordinate 72,437 downwards.
GAGACGGTCGCTGATCTGTTCGGTGCGCGCGAGGCGCTGGCCATCCTGCACCGCGCTGAAGTCGGCGACGCGACCGCCGAGGAACTGGCGGCCGCCGACTGGACGCTCGAGGCGCGAGTGGCCGGCGCGCTCGCGCGGACGGGACTGGACGCGGCTATGGACACGCGGCTCGTGGCGCTCTCCGGCGGGCAACGCACCCGCGCGAGCCTCGCGGCCCTCGTGTTCGCCGAACCCGACTTCCTGCTGCTCGACGAGCCGACCAATAATCTCGATCGCGAGGGGCGCGGTGCGGTGATCGAGCTGCTTGCCGGGTGGCGGGCAGGGGCGATCGTGGTGAGCCATGATCGCGAGTTGCTCGATACGATGGACGCGATCGTCGAGCTGACGTCGCTCGGCGCCACTCGCTATGGCGGCAACTGGAGCGCCTATCGCGCGCGCAAGGCGACAGAGCTCGCCGCGGCCGAGCATGATCTGGCCGACGCCGAGCGGCGCGTCGCCGAAGGCGCCCGTAGCGCCCAGACGACCGCCGAGCGCAAGGCGCGGACCGACAAGGCAGGGCGGCGCAAGGCAGCCAAGGGCGATATGCCCCGCATCATGCTCGGTATGATGAAGAACCGGAGCGAGGGCACGAGCGGCGCGAATGCAAGGCTGGCGGAAAGCCGGCGCACGGACGCGCTCGACGCGGCCGCGGCGGCGCGCGAACGGATCGAAGTCCTGGAGCCCCTGTCCGTCGTCATTCCCTCGACCGGCCTGCCGCCTGGTCGCACGGTGCTGACGCTGGACGCGGTCGCCGCCGGCTATGAGCCCGGCCGGCTGATCATCCAGAGGCTCTGCTTTGCAATGACTGGACCGGAGCGGGTCGCCATCACCGGCCCCAATGGATCGGGCAAGACGACGCTGCTCGCGCTGATCACCGGTAGGCTGGAGCCGTGGGAGGGAGCAGTGCGCGTCATCGCCGATCATGCCATGCTCGACCAGCAGGTAAGCCTGCTCGATCCGACACTTTCGATCCGCGACAATTTCCGGCGGATCAACCCGCAGGCGGACGAGAATGCATGCCGCGCCGCGCTCGCCCGGTTCATGTTCCGCGCCGATGCGGCGTTGCAGATCGTGGGCACGCTCAGCGGCGGCCAGTTGCTGCGCGCGGGCCTTGCCTGTGTGCTGGGCGGTGCGACGCCGCCCTCGCTGCTGATCCTCGACGAACCGACCAACCATCTCGACATCGACTCGATCGAGGCGGTGGAGGCGGGCTTGCGAGCCTATGATGGGGCGCTCCTGGTGGTGAGTCACGATGCGGCGTTCCTGGAGAATATCGGCGTGACGCGGCGGGTTGAGCTGGATGCCGCCGCCATGGGGCAACGGTGAATCGCCCGAGGGATTTGCATTTGATCGCGCCCGGGGCAGTTTCGGATTTCATTGACAAGGCAACGCGGCGCCTATAGCCGCTCGCCCGCCGCGCGGTGCGGCACTATTTCGAGGTTGTAACATGACGGACGATAGCCAGAACCGGGAGTCCCGCTAGCGCGTCCGTCGAGGTGCGCTGAGCGCGCCTCCCTCTCGATGTCCCGCGGGCCCTGTCCGCCGGCATCCCCTTATTCGAGTTCGACAATCGACATCGTCTGAAGCGGAGGCACGTGCTTTCGCCATGACTGTGCGCCGCCTGCTTTCGGTCTTCGAAAGCGGGCCAATGGCGCGCGCCCTGCCGACCCGGACTCGCTTTTGCAGCACCTAATTCGCGAGACCAATCATGACCCGCAAACTCCGCAATATCGGCATCATGGCGCATGTGGACGCCGGCAAGACCACATTGACTGAACGCATCCTGTTCAACAGCGGCCGCATCCACAAGATCGGCGACGTCCATGACGGCAGCACCGAGACCGACTCCCATCCGCTCGAGAAGCGGCATGGGATCACGATCTCGGCAGCGGCGGCCTCGTGCGACTGGCAGGGCACGGCGATCACCATCATCGATACGCCGGGCCATGTCGATTTCACCATCGAGGTCGAGCGGTCCTTGCGCGTGCTTGACGGGGCGGTGGCGGTGTTCTCCGCTGTCGCCGGCGTCGAGCCGCAATCGGAAACCGTATGGCGCCAGGCCAACCGGTTCGGCGTGCCGCGCCTGTGCTTCATCAACAAGATGGACCAGGTCGGCGCCGATTTCGGCCGCGTGATCGAAATGATCGCTGATCGGCTCGGTGCGACGCCGTTGGCGGTGCAACTGCCGATCGGCGCCGAGGCTGAGTTCGCCGGCGTGGTCGATCTCGTCTCGATGCATGCGAAGTGCTGGGACAGCGGCGACTCTGCTCCGACCGAGGCCGCCATCCCTGCAGCGATGCAGGCGGCGGCCGAGGCGGCACGTGCACGGATGATCGAGGCGCTCGCCGAGGCCGACGAAACGGTCATGGCGGCCTGGATCGACGGGTCTGGCTTGTCGGTGACGGCGCTTCAGGCGGCGATCCGGCGAGCCTGTCTCGCAGGCAGGCTCACGCCTGTGCTGTGTGGTTCGGCCTATCGGAACATGGGCGTGCAGCCCTTGCTCGATGCGATCGTCGCGTTCGCCCCGGCGCCGGAGGACCGGCCGCCGGTGGAGGGCGTCGATCCTCGCTCGGGCGAGACGGAACGGCGCTTCGCCGATCCGACGGAGCCGCTCACTGCCCTTGTCTCCAAGGTGCAGCCGAGCCGGCACGGGCCGCTTGCCTATGTGCGGGTCTATGCTGGTCGGATGACTCTGGGCATGTCAGTCGCCATCGCGGCGACGGGCAAGACTGAGCGGATCGGGCGGCTGCTCCGCATGCATGCCGATGTCCAGACTGACATCGGCGAGGCGATTGCCGGCGACGTTGTCGCGGTGGTTGGGCTGAAGTCGGTCGGAGCCGGCGATACGCTGAGCGATCCGACGCGACCGATCATATTGAGCGGCTTCGTCATCCCGGAGCCTGTGATCGAAGCGGTGATCCAGCCGCTCACAGCGCAGGATCAGGAGAAGCTCGGCCAGGGGCTAGCCTGGATGGCGCGGGGCGATCCGTCGCTACGCGTCATGGTCGATGGCGAGACCGGTGAGACGCTGGTGAAGGGGATGGGCGAGCTGCACCTGCAGATCGTCGTCGAAACGCTGAAAGAGGATTTCGGTGTCGAGGCGGTGATCGGCGCGCCGCGGGTTGCCTATCGCGCGGCGCTGTCGCGTCCTGTCGAAGTGGATCACCTGCTGCGCAAGCAGACCGGTGGTCCAGGCCAGATGGCGCGGGTGCGTCTTGCCTTCGAGCCGCTGGCGGAGGGCGAAACGGGCCTGGTGTTCGTCAACCAGATCGTCGGCGGTGCTGTTCCGAAAGACTATGTGCCGTCGATCGAAAAGGCGCTGGCACAGGCGCTGCTGGATGGCGGGCCGGGCGGCTATCCCGTGATCGGACTGAAGGCGACTCTGCTGGACGGGGCTTCTCACGAGAAGGACTCGTCCGGTCTCGCCTTCGAGAACGCCACGCGGCAGGCCTTCAAGATCGGCTTTGCGCAAGCGGAGCCGGTCCTGCTCGAGCCGATGATGCGCGTCGTCGTCACGACACCGGGAGACTATCTCGGTAGCGTGATCGGCGATCTGCAGAGCCGGCGCGGACAGCTGCTCGCGGCTGTTGCGATGGGGCAGGTGCATGAGGTGATCGCCGAGGCACCGCTCGCTGAGATGTTCAACTATGTGAGCGCGCTCCGGTCGCTGTCGCAGGGCCGGGCGAGCTTCGCCATGGCGTTCGCGCGCTACGCCTCGCTGCCGCAAGGCCTGTGGGGCAAGGCGCTGGGTGCCGCTGGTTGAGCACGGAGGGATGCGTGGCGTAAGCTGCGCATCCCTTTGGCCTCCCATCGACATCGTTCCGACTAGCTGTCTTGTAATCGCAGTTGCGTGGTGCTACCGGCCTCAGCACTATTCGAGGAGCAAAATCGTGTCGGGATTAGAATTCAGTAGGAAAGCGATCAATACGACGGCAGTAGCCGGCGTCGAATCGCTATATTCTATCGACATCTGACCCGTCTCTTGTTCTCAGGAGGCGTTGGCCTCCCCTGCGTTGCAAGACCCTGGATGGCCACCGCCTTCCGGGGTTTTTCTTGTGCGCATGCTTTGCTTGCGCCAATCTTTAAAGGAGCGAAGCGATGGTGCTTTTGCTGACGATCAATGCTGCCCTGAACGCGTGCGCCCTCGGCGCGTGCGCCGCAGAGCTGTGTTCAGTCGCCGCACGGCGTTTCGCACCCTGACATACCGGGCAGTTCCAGCCCGGGTCCCCTGACGGACATCCGGGCACCGAGTTCTCAAAGGCTCGCCGGGTTTCCGCCCGGCGGGCCTTTTGCTTTTCGGGCGCCCGCATCTCTTGCGGATGCCCACCACCGAATTGGCGCGCCAATGCCAATGGCCGTTCGGGCCCGGTCTGGCCAACCGGGTTCGACGGCGCTTTAAAGAGTGAGTGAAGACGATGATGAACAAGATCCATGTGAATGTCGGCACGATCGGCCATGTCGATCACGGCAAGACCACGCTGACCTCCGCGATCACGCGGGTTCAGGCGGCGCGGCTTGGCGGCAAGGCCCTGTCGTTCGACCAGATCGACAAGGCGCCCGAGGAGAAGGCGCGCGGCATCACCATCAACACCAGTCATGTCGAATATGAATCGGAGAGCCGGCACTATGCGCACATCGACTGCCCCGGGCACGCCGATTATGTGAAGAACATGATCACCGGCGCCTCGCAGATGGATGGGGCGATCCTACTCGTCGATGCCACCAAGGGCGCGGCGAAGCAGACGATCGAGCACATCCTGCTCGCGCGGCAGGTGAATGTCCGCCACATCGTCGTGTTCGTGAACAAGATGGACATGCTCGATGCGGCCGACCGCGACGACATGATGGCGTTGATCCAGCTCGAGACCAGCGAGTTGCTGGCCTCGCAGGGCTATCCGGATTCCCCCTTCATCTTCGGCAGCGCCTTGCGCGCGGCCGATGCGGTGGAGCGGGGCGAGCCGGAAGGCGCTGATGCGCAGGCGGTCATCGATCTCGTGCAGGCGCTGGATGCGCATATCCCGGACCCGGTTCGGGATTATGACAGCCCGTTCCTGATGCCGATCGAGGGCGTGCACACCATTCCCGGCCGCGGCACCGTTGTGTCCGGGCGGGTGGAGCGCGGTACGCTCAAGATCGGCAACGCGGTTGAGATCGTCGGTCTCGACAATGATGGCGCCGAGGTCATCGTGACGGGTACCCAGGCTTTCCGGAAGGACATTCCGGAGGMGCGGGCCGGCATGAATGTGGGGCTGTTGCTCCGCGGGCTGAAGCGCGATGATGTCGAGCGTGGCCAGGTGCTGAGTGCGCCTGGCGCGATCAAGGCGCGTACCATGGGCAGGGCGCAGATCTTCGTCCTGTCCGGCGAGGAAGGCGGCCGTCACACGCCGTTTGCGAGCGGCTATCGCCCGCAATTCTTCTTCGGCGTGACCAATGTGACCGGCGTTATCGAGATCGATAACGGCGCTTTGGTGTCGCCCGGCGACCAGGCCGAGATCAGCTTTGCGCTGAACAAGCCGGTCGGGATCGAGCCGGGCGTGCGCTTCGCGATCCGTGAAGGCGGCAAGACCGTCGGCGCGGGTGTGGTGACTGAGGTCACCGACTGAAAAGCGCGTGTCGTCCAATACTCCCGGCCCCGGGATGCCGTCCCGGGGCCGGGCTTTTTCACGAGCGGCGAACACCATAAGGCACGAGAAAGAACCATATCGGCAGTATCGGCCAAGGTCTCGTTGACTCCCGTCCAATCGAAGGCGAGCTTGCCGGCGATCCAATTCAGGGATGGAGGCGTTTATGAACAATCAGCCAGAGAACAAGGCGGGAATGATTTCGCTTCACGAATTGCCTGATGCGCTGAGAAAGGCGATCGTGGCCGCTGGCGACAATGCCGGTGCCACAGGTCCACTGGTGGCCAAGTGGCAGATCGCCGGACTTATAATCCAGGATCCCGCCAAGGCGACTGCGTTCTCCAATTCCGTGGTGAAGCATCTCGATCAGGTCGGCATCAAGGCCAACCCGGCGGTGCTGACGATCCGCGGCGAGACGCTTGCCGGCTTCATCCAGCTGCCGTCGCTTCCCGACACCCGGGAACTCTAGGCTAGCTTCTCCATGGACGGTGCCGATCCGCCGCTTTCGTGCCCGAGCGCCCAGCCGGACATGGTGGACGCGCACGCCTTCGGCATCGTCTCTGGGACGGCTCAGGAGCCGCGGATCGCCTATCTGAAGCGGGATGCCGAAGTGACGCCGGAGATGATGGCGGAACTCGGCGATCTCGATCCGACCCGCGTCTTCCGCTTCTCGGCGCGCTGCGAGAGTTCGCGCTGCGCTCAGTTCGAGGGCGGGCGCTGCGGGCTTGGGGAGCGCATCGCGGCACAACTGGCGCCTGTGGTATCGGCCTTGCCCTCTTGCCAGATCCGCGCGACCTGCCGCTGGCATGAGGAGAATGGCGACAGCATCTGCTTCCGCTGCCCGCAGGTGCTGACCCTGGTGCCGCCCGAACTGACGGAACTGACTCAGGCCGCAACGCTGCCGGGGACCCGCTGACCTACCCGGCGCCCGGCCGCATCACATTGGTCTCAGCAAGCACCCCGACATCGAATTCATAGATCAGCTCGATAACCGGGGCCGCGCCGGGATTGCTCAGGAACGGCGCGCCGGTGCAGTAGAAATAGGGCATGCCTTCATCGCACCAGACATCCTCCGGCAGGCGATCCCGGGGCAACCCGTCATACAGGATGCGATCACTGCCGACCGCACCGCGCGCGCCGCTCAGCGTGAAATCGCGCCTGCCAGCGATCGTCAGGTCGATCTCGACCTGCAACAGGCGCGGATTATCCATCGTGCTCGCGCGATAGGCCGCCATTTCGCCCAGCGTGATCTTTGCATCCTTGATGCCCGCCATCGGCTTGATGACATTCGCGCGCAGCCGCTTCAGCTTGCCCACCCGGCCATAGAGCATCAGGCCCTGGGTGATCGTCTCGGCGGTAAAGAGATAGCGGAAATATTCGCCAAACCGGGCCCCCGCGCGCTCGGCATCGGACGCGACGCGGACTGTTTCATTGCCGGTGCAATTGGCGAAGACCGGCGCGTTGCGGCGCTTGACGAAGACCTGGCCTGAAGACCAGGCGGGCACGCGCGCTGCCTTCAGCGTGGTGTGGATCGCGATGGCGTCTGGCCGGTCCTCGACCGAGACAACCAGCCCGGCCCCCGCATCGCCGCCGAGGTGCGATCCGCCGGTGCTGACATCGCCCGGCTTGCCGCGACAGAACTCCAGCGTCATGCCCGGTATCATGTTCCAGTTCGTGAACCCGCCGCCGGTCTGGATGCTGAACAGGTCGTTTTTGAGAATCGTGAACACGCCATCGGCATAAGTGGCGTTGACGCCGTCGATGAAATTATAGCGGGCGCCCGTCATATAGGGGTAGCAGAAGGGCGCTGACGCGATCCGGCAATTTTCGAACCGCACTGAATCGCAAAAGCCGAACAGCCCGCCATAACCGATGCTGCCGATATCGCAGTCGACCAGCCTCAACGCCTTTCCGCCGACCGCGACGAGGCTGATCTTGCAATTCTCGGCAATGGCCACATCGACGCTGGCGCTTTGCAGGCCATAGCCGGCCTGCATCTCGCCACCCCTGCGGACGGATTTCTTCACCAGCTTGTCGGGCTCGGTATAGCTGCGCTCGACGCAGCGTTCAGCGAGGAATTCCTCGCAGACGCTCTCCGAAAACCCGGGGACGACGCAGTCGCGGAACGTGACCTTGCGCCCCTGTGCCTGGATGTAATTGCCCAGCCGCTCGGTCTCGTGGCGAATCTCGAGCCCGTGGAAGCTGTGGTCGACATTCCAGGTGAAGCCGTCGCGATCGAGCTTGTAGAGGCGCGATCCGTTCCAGTGGTTCTGGATCGGATAGGCTGGGAAATCCGCCCGATAGTCATGAGTGAGCGGCGGATCGAAGCTCATTGCGCCCGTGGCGTGATCGATCGCCTTGATCATCACGAAATCGAAGCAATAGAGGTTGGGCGGATAGCCGCCATATTGCACATCCAGCCCGGCAATCATCACCATCTCGCCCGGGGCATATTGGGCAAGCTCGGCCGGCGTTTGCGCGGTGATCCTGGTGGCGCCCCTCTTCGCGCCGTCGGTCAGGGGATTGCTCCTGTTCATGAAGAACAGGGCGTTGCCGCTCATCGGCCATGGCCAGCCACCGGGCGCGGTCTGCAGGAAGGTCGCGCCGGGACCTGAGAAAACGAGCGTCCTGATGCCCTTGAAGCAATGTTCGGCGAGGGGATATTCAAAATGATAGACCCCCGGCGGCGCCACCACATGCACCGCGCGCCCGGCGGCCGATTCAGCGCGCGCCCAGACCCCGAATGCATTGAGCGCGGCTGAGTTGGCCTTGCTGTTGGCCGGCAAGCCATCGCCGATTGCGCCGAAATCATGGAGATTGACCGGCTGGCCGGGTTTCCCGGCTATTGGGGGCATGGTCGGTTCTCCGGGCCGGCTTGGGGCGGATTATCGTAGGGCATCGCGGCGGGGGGCGCCATCCGTGGTGCGGTGTAGCGAGTGTGCTGACCGGGTTGAATCGACCCGACGCGTGGGGGCGCCGGTTGGCCAGCGCGGCCTTGGCGGGTGGCAACATGCGCCCTTGTCGATCGTCGCTGTTGGAAATGTCATGCGGGTGCTGACATCTTTCCATTTTGGCGAAACGTGATTTTAGCGTTATTAAACAATGTGATAGATGGATAAAACGCTGCTCGCTCCGGACCGCCTGCGCCGAGGATGTCGCCGGAAAACCGGCGGCGTCTTGCGTTTTCGCCATGTCGCATTGAGCCAATACGGGCTTGGCGCCGAGCGGTATTCCAGCGGCGATGGAGCCTGCCCAAACTCTGGGGCCTGCGACGCCCTTCAGCTATCGCTGCACGCGGTGCAATCGCTGCTGCACGGGCAAACGCATCCAGGTGAATCCCTATGAGGTTGCGCGGATAGCCCAGGCGCGGGGCGTTTCCACCGCCGAAGCGCGGGACCGGTTCACAGTCGACAGCGTGCTGCGTCAGGACGCCGAGGATCGCTGTATTTTCCTCGGCGACTATGGTTGCAGCATCCATGGCGACCGCCCGCTCGTATGTCGGTTGTTCCCGCTTGGGCGGGTGATCGAGTCAGGTGGCGCCGTGCATTTCGTGCGAGTGGATCCGAGCTGGGCACATGGCGAATTCGGCGAGGCGGGCGTGGTCGCCGATTTCGTCGAGGCGCAGGGCGCCGCGCCGTTCATCGCTGCGGCCGACGCCTATTTCGACTGGTATTGCCGCGCGCGGGCAAGCCTCATTGCTGGCGCGTCAGGGATCGAGAGGGGCGGGATTGGGGAGGGGGCGCTTGAAGAAAGCAGGCTGGAAGACCTGCTCGATATCGACAGCCAGCTCGCCGCATGGTGCGGCGCGCGGGGCATGAAGGAGCCCGAACTTCCGGAAGAACGGATGCGCCTGCATCTCGAAATTCTGGTCGATATTCTGGACGGGCAATCAGTGTGTGAACCCTCAGGAGACGATCATGTCTGACGATAGCAAAAAGGCGGCCGCGCTGACCGCCGCGATCTCGATGCTTGGCCTGTCACTCGGCGTGTCGGCGCCGGCGGATGCGCAATATGCGCCGGTCGCGCCTGGCCCCCAGGGCACTCAGGGTGTGCTGATCGGCCTCAACCAGCCGTCGAGCCAGCAGTATAAGAGCGAGCAGTGGAAGAGCGAACAGCTGAAGAGCGAGCAGCTGAAAAGCCAACAGCTGAAGAGCCAGCAGTTCAAAAGCCAGCAGCTCAAGATGCAGAGCAATCAGGTGAAGCTGGCGCCGCAGCCATAAGCGACGGGCGGGGGATTATGCCCCCTCAGTCATCGTCGATGCGGTGTGGCTCGCAGGCGATGCCGTCATTGTCCCCGTCCATCCCGATGCGATAGCCGGGCTGGCCGCGATAGAGCGGCGCCTTGCCCAAAGCACGCACTTCGTTGCAGCCGGCGTAATGGACGCTCGTTTCCAGCGCTGCTGCCGCGGCGGCTACGGATGCGGCTGACCTCGCTGGGCTTGATGATGCAGGCGCTGCCGGATGCCCGGGCGCGGCGGGTGCCGTGAGGAGCAGGACGCCGCCAAAGGTCGCCACTGAACTCACGCCGACCAGGATGAGGAAGGGCCGATCCATCAAAGGAGAGTGCGGACGGCTGGTTGAGAAAAAGTGACTGTATCGCGGGGATTGCACCATTCCGGTGTCTGATGAAGCCGGATCCGATTCCGGATGGCGTTCTGGTTCCGACGATGAGAAACAAGCGGCGCGCGGGCCCCGCCGGGACAGCCTCGATAGCGGTATGGGGGAGGAGTTTGAATCACGAGCGATGTTGGAAATGTCATGCGAGGCGCTGACATTTTCGAGATTTGCCAGAAGATATAAATAATACGCTATATCAATAAGATACGCCAAAATATCGGAGGTCTATCCGGTCATGAAGGGGAAAAGGCGATGAAAGTCTGGATCATGGCTGCTGCGGCAGCGCTTGCCGTTCCGCTCGGGTGCCAGGCGGCAGCGGCGCAGGAGGTGCCGGCGGCGATCTCCACCGATCCGGTGCACGATGCCGCGCATCCCGCGCGGATGGAGGTGCTGCATATTCCGAGCGGCGGCGTGGCGATCAACGGCCTTGCCTATGTCGCGGCGGGGGCGGGGCCGCATCCGGTGGTCCTGCTATGTCACGGCCTGCCGGGCAATGAGAAGAATCTCGATCTCGCCCAGGCGATCCGCCGCGCCGGGTGGACAGTCATCACCTTCAACTATCGTGGCTCCTGGGGCAGCCCGGGCAGCTATCGCTTCGCCAATGATCTCGAGGATGCGGATGCAGTGCTCGCCTGGCTTCGCACCCCGGCGAATGCGACCAGCCTCGGGATCGATCCGAAACGGATTGCAATGGTCGGGCACAGCCTTGGCGGCTGGGTGACGGCGATGACGGCAGCGCATGATCCGGCGCTGCTCGGGGGCGCGATGATCTCGCCGGGCAATATCGGCTTTCTCGGCCATATGCCGCGTGCCGCGGCCACCGCCGCCTTCACCGAGAACGGCCTTGAGGCACTGGCGGATACGAGCGGCGCGATCATGGCGGACGAGGCGATCGCCCATGCCGATGCCTGGGATTTCGTGAAGGCCGGGCCGCGACTTGCCGGCACCAATTTGTTCGTGCTGACCTCGGACGACGGCCTCGCGCCGGAAGCCGACCGGCTTGTCGCCGCAGTGAAAGCGGCCGGCGGGAGGAAGCTGTCGACCGTGCATGTCGCGACTGACCATAGCTGGTCCGACCGGCGCATCAGGCTGGAGAGCGAGATCATCAGGTGGCTGGGCGGATTGGGACATTGAGGGCGGGCGACAGCGCCGCTGTCCGCAGCTGATCCGGTTGATGGCGTGAATGCGCGATATGACTGCTGATCTCATCCAACTCCACGATTTTAAATTCCCCAGTGGGCTGGATTTGCCGCTGGCGACGCTCACCTGTCGCGTGGACGATCTCGCGGCGCGGCTTGGGCTCGAGGTCGAATGCTGGGAAGAAGACGGCCTTGGCCCTGCTCGCGGCTTCGCACTTGGTCCATCCATATCGCCGACGCTGATCAGCGAGCAGGTTTCTCACGTTGCGGCCAACCCCTTGGCCGCGACGGTGATCACGATCGACGGCGGCGAGGCGGTGGCGATGGGTCATACGGCCATGCTGGACCGCGCGCTGGCGATGCTCGGCCTCGACAAGGACATGGTTTCATGGGTGCCTGACGATCTTGCCGGATGGGCGCTAAGCGCGGCGCAGATACTGGATCACGCGCGTCTCCGCAGCGATCGAAACGACTGACCGCTGCGGCCTCGGCCCTATTCCGTCTCAGTCAACTGCCCCTCGACCGGCACCGGGCTCAGATCATAGACGGTAAGCTGCGCCGACCCGTCGGCCGGCACAAGGGTCAGCCGCCAGCGGAAATAGCCGATGCGCTCCACCACGCCCACCGCGTTGCGGCCATGGTCTGCGCCATAGACCGGCGCGCTCGCACTCCCTGCAGCAAAAGCGCCAAGAAACACCATGCGGGCGCCGCCATCCGGATAGAGCCAGCCCGCCGGGCGTTCGCTGCCGGTCTGCTTGGTGAAGGACTGCGCATCGCCTTCATTGCCGACGAAGCAGAAGCCGGGCGGAAAGCTGCGCCAGGCCGGCTGGTGCGGCCCGGATGCGCCTAGCTTCACGACGCGGCACTGATAGGAGCCGGGCGGCAGCGCGGGATATCGCAATGCCCGGGTCGGATCGAGCAGCACCCCCTCCCGAGCCAGCGTGGTCGGGAACCGAGGCTTCGCGGCGGCAAGCGCGGCCGTCCAGCGCGCGGGCAGGGTGTCGAGCCGGGCGGCATCGGCTGAGTCGATCCGCTCCTTCCAGGCCCGGCCCGGATCGTCCGGGACTTCGACGGTGGCAATCGGGTGGTGCCGGCTGGTGGTGACACACCCGCCGATCGCAGCGGCGAGCAGGCACAAGGCAAGCGGGCGAGCGGCGCGGCGCAATGATCTTCCCCCCGGGAGGGCCGGCCCCGTCAGCGGATCCGGCTTGGCAAATTGGCACCTATCTCGATTCGGTACTGTTCGCAGGCGATGTCGCCACAATATAGGTCAAGCCTGAGCGGATAACCGGGCGGAACGCGACAGAGCGGCGCCGATTTCAGCCGTTCCGAGTTTGGCGATCGATTCGACCGCATTGAAAGCGTCGTGGCGGCTCAAACAGCGGCGACTTGCCTATGCCGCCGCGCTGCCTCGGTGGTGCCGCCGGTGCGGGGTCTCCACCGAAATCTCATAAAAGCTCCACTTCATCCTGGAGCCATATCGATCCATGGGGGAGGCGCTTGTCGGATAGCGAGCAGGGGACGACATGGACGGATTCTCGATACGGTGGCGTCACGGAATATGGCGCCTCGCCGGGGTCTGGGCGTTGGCAACAGCCAGTCTTGCTCTGTCATCCTGCGGCAACCGGGGAGACATGCCTGCGGATATCGGCATAGACCGCATCCTCGCATCGAGTTCATCGGGCTTTTTTCGGGAAGCGTGCGTGGCAAGCGTCTATCATCTGTCGGAGGTGAAGGCGCAGCAGATATCCGACACCGGATTGACCTTCTTCGCGACGATCGCAAAGCCGAGAAACGAGAATCCCCGCAATCCTTATGGACCATGGTTGGAGACGCCGGTGCCGGGCCAGGCTCCGGCATATGGCGTGCCCGGGAACGCGCTTTTCGCGCCGGGAGCTCTCGGCGATTGCGCCGATGAACATAACAGCGCGTTCCACATCCGTGAGATCGGAAAGGCACTGCGAAGCCCCGGGAATTACTATGCGCTGACCAGCAACCGGGAGGGCATGATATTGGTGATGCCGCGTGCGCGTCTGGCGGCCTATTTATACTCGGGCTGATCGCTCGAACGATTTGAGCGCGTCCTTGCCGATCCACCTTTCGGTCGCGTGGCTGGATGCCGCCAGATTCCCGGCCAAAGCGACCGCCGCGGCCTTGACTGTCGGGCTGCCCTTTTCCCCCATCGCCCGCAACGCCCAGCTCACGCCTTTCTTGACGAAATTGCGATCGTCACTCGCCGCGCGCGCGACCAGCGGCAACGCGCCGAGATAATCCGCCTCGACCCCTTTGCCGTGCAGCGCTGCGCTGGCCAGGAGGGCGAACGCTGCGCGCTTGCCGAACTCGTCGTTCAGGTCGGACCACTCAGCGACCTTGGCGAACACATAAGGTGTGCGGTCGAACAATTTGAAGCAGACCGTGTCGCAGATGCCCCAATTGTCGAAGTCGCGTCGCCACGCATCCATCTGCGCCGGCGTGACGCATGCGGGGTCTTCGATCATGCACGCGACCATGCGCGCCTCGTACCAGCCGCTATCCCACAAGGCGGCCGCGAGGTCGTGATTGGGGCCCAGCTCTTTGGCCATTGCGAGCATCTTTGCCATCGGCACGCCAAAGGCCTGTTCGGTGACGATGCCGTAGCGCGGCGCCATCTCGTCGCGAATCTTCTGCGAAGCGTGCGCCTCCAGCGCCGTCAGGACGGCACCGACGGTCGCACCGGGTGAAGTCTTGCCGGCCGCTTTGTGGGGGCTCTTCGCCTTGATCGCCACCGGACGCTATTGAACCCCGTAATGGGATTGCCGCTTTCCCACTATGGTCACGGCTTGATGGCATTGCGCGAGGCCGCGCACGCGGTCGGATATGGTGATACCGTCATTTGCAATCCTGGATGAAGTCGCTGAGCTGGTTGCGCACCGGCCGCAGATCCATCGGCCCGCCCCAGCGGGATGAACCGCTCTTCGATATCCACAGCCCTAGCTGATCGGCCTTGAGCAGGCGGGCGGCGATATCGGGGGGCAGGCGGCGCGTCACCATGAAGCCGTCACCTTTGGCGCTGAGCGGTTCGATCTCGCTCTGGCGCAGCAGGGGCACATGATCGATCTCGACATAGCTGCCGGTCATCGTCCTGCCTTCCTCCCGAACCCGCTCAGGCGTGTCGAGGATCGAGGCGGCCATCACCAGATGACTGTTGAGGCAGACGAAGAAGGCCCGAAGGGTGAGATCGTACCGATTCTGCTGCAGCATCAGGCCCGCATGCTGCTGGGCCATGCGGAACTCGGCCGTGGTCGGGGCCGCGCCTTGATTGGCGAGGTTGAATTCAACCGCGTCATCAAGGGTCAGCACCGCTATCCCCTTGTGGTCGATCAGCGAAGACAGGCTGAAGACCTGGGGATCGACACCCACCGAGACGAGATATTCGACGATCATGCCGCTCAGAATCTGGATGTCGCCGGGATTCTCTTTTTTTCGATTGCCGTAAAATTGGTGGACGCCGAGCGGACCGCTGGTTGAATCGAGGAACCGTCCAACCCCGCCGGCATAGACATAGACGCACGCGCTCATGCACATGGAGTTGGTCCCGGCATCGGTGTCGCTCTCGGCGCCGACATCGGTGTTCAGGTGCAATTTGCGGATCGCCCTGCCCAACGCCAGGCCCTCGATGACCGAGCCGCCCGGCGAATCCAGATAGATCCGGCCCCTGCTGATCCTGTTCGCGGCGATGAAGGCGAGGAAGCGTTCGGTCGTGCCGTCGGTGATCTCGCCCGAGGCCCAGATCGTCTGATCGCTGGTGCGCGCCAGTTTCGACAGGCCCGATGGCGCGCGGTGGCCGAGCTTGAAGGTCATTGAGGGATCGGCGGGGCGGGCAGTTGCGGGCTGGATCGTGGCCAGGAGCGTGAGGCAGAGCAGGAGCCTCGCCAAATGCCTGAACTTGATGGTCCTGTTCATGGTAGGCGCCCCCCTCGATATCCGGGCATCCTGTTTCGGCTCGGCGGCGGCTGTCAAATGGAGAGATGGTCGAGATGCCCGGCGGTGAAGATGCCGTCCCTGAACGGAGCTCCCCGGGTCAGCGGTAGGGCGTCTCGACTGGCAAGGCAGCGCGCGCCTCATCAAGGCGGCCCTCCCGCACCATCGCACAGATGGCATGGGCGAGCGGGGTCACATCGGTGACGCGCTTGATCCACTCCGCGACATAGAGACGGACTGCCTCCGGACCGAGGCCGATCTGGATCGCGCGATGCGGCAGGGGATTGTGATGGAGATCGCGCTCAGGGTCCCATTGCACGCGAACCGGCGAGGCATTTTTGACGGCATCCCAATCGTCACGGGACATGCCGGGCTCGGGATGGCTGGGGCAGCTATGCGCAAGCGCCCACTCGAAACCTTCGCGGCTGATGTCGAGCGCGAGGATGCGCGACTGTCCGGCATCCTTATAGCCCCAGCCGGCGCGGTACATCATCCAGAGGAAGGAAGGTTTGATCCACGTCATCCGGCTCATGCTGAACGGTGGTGATACGAAGGTACTATTGGCAAGCGCGGCGTTGGCGATCTGGTCGCTATAGGCCTGGTACACGCGGATGGTCTGGTCGTCATGGACGGCGCGGATTTCGCGCTCGGGAATATTGGTCATTTCGCGGGTGCTTTATCGGCGATCGGCTCGCGGGTCCATGTTTGGCGTGGGGGAAGGCGGGCTGGTCGCTCGAGCCTTGGCGATTTGATTCAACCCCAGTCCGATACATCGCATTGTGCAAACCGGGCGGGTGAAAACCGTCCGCTTTGCTCTTTCACATGACGGTCGAAGCCTCGCGCTTCTTCCTTCCCTGTTATTTCCAACATCTTCCCTGTTATGAAAATAACAGGGAAGGGGCGTGGTAATGTTTTGAAAAAGCTTCGTAATTTTACTCGAAAAACTGCCGAAAAGTGACAAAATCGAGCGATAAATAAAAATCTTCCCTGTTCTTTCCCTGTTATTGGCCCTGAACAGGGAAAGCGGCGATCTATCTCGGCGTCGGTAATAGGTGTCGGATAGGCCTGAAATTCTGGCCAATCGAGTACACGTGCCTTTCACTACGGCTCGATCGTCAGCCATTCCGTTTGCATCAGGTCGACATCCAGCCTGATCCGTTCGGCGGTGCGACGGAGATCGTCCGCGAGGTCCGCCAGGTGGCGAGGGGCCGAGGGCGTCGCCATGAGCTCATAGGTGTTTGTCTCCTTGGCGCTGACTTTATGGATGTCGGACCAGTCGAACACGAACAGACCGCGCTCGGCGAGGGCGGTGAAGCTCGACACGTTCGGATATGAAACCGTCAGCCGGGCGGTTCCGTTGGAGGATAGCTCGTGAAGCCGTCGTTCGATGTCGGATATGTCGACCGGGCCCTCGAACACCGCCGTAGGGACCGGGCCGCACCCTGCGGTGATGAGAACAGCGAGGCGGCCGAATGTGTCGCACGCCAGCCAGGCGCAATCGATCATTTCGATGTCAGGTGGCTGGGTCATGTGGGTTCCAGGACTTTTCGCTGCCAGCACGTCGATCGCGGAGAAATTAGTGGAGTGTCACCAGAACCCGGTTTGGCGGCGAAAGTCTTTTTCAATCGCGAATCAACGGTTAAACAATTAAGAACATAATGAGAACTAACGGGGGTGCGCAGAAAAATGCGAGAACAAACAAGGAATACACAGTAAAATTGGAGCGAAATCACGACATATCCCCGGATATCCCTTGCTATCCCCAAATAAGTATACTAGCATGAAGCGGGAAATACTGCTTGAAACTGGATAGAGGATTTGCTATCCCGGCCATGGTGTCTGCCGTGGTTAGGATATGGCAATGCGTGATATTGTTTTCATGTCGGGCGACCTTGTCGCCGCCATAAATACCGATAGCGCAATGAAAGATGCGGCTGCGCGCTGCGAGCGAGTGCCTTTGGGTTCCCTGTTGCGGGCAAAGAGACTGTTCGATGATTAGCGCTGCAACCGCCGTCGCCGCGATAACAGGGATGCTTCGCGGCCTGCAGAATGTCATTATAATATTAATTGCAGCTCTCAGTGGCCGAGAGGTAGAAATAGACGATAAAAAGATATACTTTCCGGCTCGCGATAAGACGAAGGTCGTTCCTGAAAAGTCGTAGAGTAATGCCGCAATATCGTGCAACAAGAAGGCTTATTTATCGCGGATCTAGATGCCAAGGTTCACGAAGGATTCGGCCTTGTACATATTGCTAGCTTATCAAAAATGGTTCGCCAGGCGCCGTGCTCTATAGAAGCGCTGGGAGGCTCAAGGTGTGATCGAGAATAAATTATTGCCTTATTTCTTCAGCGGCGACTTTCCTGCGGCTGCGAGCTTCGTCGCGAGGGCGCTTCGCTTTGCAGCAGCTCTCGCAGGGGCAACATAATAATGATCAAATAGGTCCTGCAATATTTGCAGGCACCATTCCGATTCCCCTGCCTCAACATCCACAATTTGAAGTGACGTTATGTCTGTAATCGGGTGTGCTGAGAAATTGCCAAAGTTCCTAATGACATCTATATTAGACATGATGGCTGTGGGTAACGCCTTTGTCGTGTCTTTCTCGGACAGCACCTGATCAATCTGGTTGACTAAATTTTTCCCGGTGTATCCATGATCCGATAGTACCGCTTGCAGGCAGCGTCGTGCTAACGCGGCCGATGCTTTCGCACTAATAGGGAGAACGGCAACGGATTCGGAGAAATCTTCGGATATAGTCTTCGGAACCTCTATCGGTGGTGTAATATTAGATGCCCATCTCGGGTAAACATTAAAAGATGAAATCGTTATAGATGACAATTGGCTATCTTGCCTATGAAGATCAAACCTTACGTGGGCGCCTCCACAGCCAGAGCAAACACAGCTATAATAGCGTATAGAAACATTTCTTTGTTCGGTTTTGGGGTCCGGTAGTTTGGCAGAGCGAGCAAAAGCGATAGTGTTCCACTCAAAGTCTGGGTGAAAATCCGTTTGGCAATAGGAGCACTTCATATTATTTATGGCACCTTCATACCAAGTAGCGAATGTATATGCTAGCGAGCTCTACGCCCTCATATTCTTGTTACCCACCTTGGCCGTTTCATCCTCTGTCTCTGCAGGACCGAGGAGAAGCGGTAGCCATTCCGGAAGAGTCCGGCATCCTCGGTTAGCAGCCGTGGCAGGGCATGGGTAAAGCCCGTGCCGCCGGTCGGCGCCCCGGCCGGGCGCGCGGCACGCCTTACTCCGCCGCCACCCCAGCCGCCGAGAACATATCCCCACCAGCCTCACCGCTGCCGGCATCCTCGTTCGCCGCCGGCCCGGCCTTAGCCTTTTGCCGCTTGTCGAACCCGTCCCAAACCTCGTTCCAGTTCCCCCGCGTCGCCGCCTTGGAATATTCCGTCGCGCGCTGTTCGAAGAAGTTGGCGTGCTCGACGCCGTTCAGCATCGGGGCGAGCCAGGGGAGGGGGTGTTCGTCGATCATGTAGATCGGCTTCATGCCGAGCTGCCCCAGCCGCCAGTCGGCGATGTAGCGGATATACTTCTTGATCTCCTTGGGCGTCATGCCGTTGACCGGGCCCATCTCGAAGGCGAGATCGATGAAATTGTCCTCGAGCCGCACCGTCGTCTGGCACATGTCCATGATGTCGGAACGCACCGATTTGGTCATGCAGTCCCGCTCCTTGCAGAAGGCGTGGAACAGCTTGATGATCCCCTCGCAGTGCAGGCTCTCGTCGCGGATCGACCAGGTGACGATCTGGCCCATGCCCTTCATCTTGTTGAAGCGCGGGAAGTTCATCAGCATCGCGAAGCTGGCGAAGAGCTGAAGCCCCTCGGTGAAGCCGCCGAACATCGCCAGCGTCTTGGCGATATCCTCGTCAGTGTCGACGCCGAAGGTCTGCAGATAGTCGTGCTTGTCCTTCATCTCGGAGTATTCGAGGAAGGCGCCATATTCGCTCTCGGGCATGCCGATCGTGTCGAGCAGATGGCTGTACGCGGCGATATGCACCGTCTCCATGTTGGAGAAGGCGGCGAGCATCATCTTGATCTCGGTCGGCTTGAAGATGCGGCCGTACTTTTCGTGATAGCAATCCTGCACCTCGACATCCGCCTGGGTGAAGAAGCGGAAGATCTGGGTCAGCAGGTTGCGCTCATGGTCGCTGAGCTTCTGCGCCCAGTCGCGGCAATCCTCGCCGAGCGGCACTTCCTCCGGCATCCAGTGGATCTGCTGCTGGCGCTTCCAGAAATCGAACGCCCAGGGATATTCGAACGGCTTATACTGTTTGCGGGCTTCGGTGAGGGACATTGCGGTTACTCCAGAACGAATGGGATAATGGAATTGGGATCACCAAGCACGGAAGGATTTGACGAATTCGACCAGGCCGAAGATCATCAACCAGGTGCCGAGGAAACTGACCAACGGGAAGATAAACAGATACCCGCCGCAGCCCAGGGCAGGAACCGCCAGCCCATAGATCAGCCACTTGCTGTCGGCGCGGCGATTCCGGGTAGCGAACAGCATCGTCCCGCCGAATAGGATCAGCAGCAACCCGGAGATGATGGGTGCTAGCGGCAGGCTGGTAGTCATGCCGCAATGCTCCGCACGCTCGGCGCGCCGGGGCGGCCGAACGGCTTGTACTGCTTGCTGGCTTCGAGATGGAGCAGGGGTGGTTCCTTGGGTTACGCGGGTCAGCGGAGGAAATTGAGGTAGAGGAGCCCGGCCCCGCATATGGCGAGGACCAGCCCCAGACGGAAATAATCGGGCGGCGGTTTCGCGGTTCTGGAAGCCTGGGCCGCCGCCTCCCTGCGGTCGCGAAGCTTCTGGGCGAAGACGATATAATAGAGCCCGCAGCCCAGCAGGGCGAGATCGATCGCGCCTGAGAACCAGTGGCTGACGTGCCAGTGACTCATTGCGCGCCTCCCCATGAAGCGAGCGCGTACGCAAAGCCGCCAAGGATGATCGCCAGCGCGGCGAACATGGTGCCGGCGATGCGGCGGCCATAGACCGCCTCTTCGCTCACGCCCGGTCGGGTGAAGACGACAAGCGCCGAGAAGCCGCTCACGGTGGCGACCGTGGCCATGATGAGGGGCGCGCGCAGCATCATGCGCCGCCCCGGTTGCTCGCGGCCTTGCGCGATCCGTGCGAGCCTACGCCGAGAAAGACGATGCCGATGAAATAGCCGAAATCATACCAGCCGCCATTGTTCGGCACGGCATAGACCGAGACGTCCGACAGGAAGAGCGACACGATCCAGGCGATCGGGAAGATGAAGCCGTGCCACACCCCGAGCAGGAAGCCGGGCGCCTCGGGCTGGACGGCCGTGCTCGCCTGATGCGCGGCGCAGGCGGCCAGCGCGAGCATCGCGACGAACAGGGCGGAAAGCCGGACCATTCTGCTGGTCATTGCGATAGGCTCCTTGCATCGAATCCGCTTCGGGCGCGTTGGGGGGACGCACCCGTAACGAAGGAGGACTGCTCATGGCCGACGCAAGCGCAATCAAGGAACATATGGAAGTCATCGGCGCTGACGGCGTCCATGTCGGGACGGTCGACCATGTCGCCAAAGGACCAGATGGGGGAGATCGGATCAAGCTGACCAAGGCTGATAGCGGCACCGGCAGCCATGAAGGGCACCATCACTATATCTCGCTCGGCCTGGTCGCCGATGTCGAGGGCGATCAGGTGCGGCTGTCGGCCAATGCCGATGTGGCCGTGACCTTCGAGGAAGAGGCGTAGGTTTTCTTCTTTCCCTCTCCCCTTGTGGGAGAGGGAGGGAGCGCCGAAGGCGCGGAAGGGTGAGGGGGCTGAGGTCACCTAATACGACTCCCCCTCATCCGGCCCTTCGGGCCACCTTCTCCCACAGGAGGAGAAGGGACGTGTGGGGCGATGGTGGCGATCACACCATCGATGTTCTCCAAAATCTGGTTGTTCCAGAAGCGCAGAACTCGATAGCCTTCGCCTTCCAGGAAGCGCGTCCGCTGGGCATCATAAGCCGCGTTATCGGCATGCTGCCCGCCATCGGCTTCGACGATGAGCTTTGCGGAATGCGAGCAAAAATCCGCGAAATAACCGCCCATCGGGACCTGTAGCCGGAACTTTGCGTAGGGGAACGCCTCGCGTAGCGCGCGCCACAGGACCTTCTCTGCTTCGGTTGGATCACGGCGTAGCGCGCGTGCGCGCGCAGTCGTGGTCGAGGGCAGCAGCTGGCGTTTCGTCAGCCCTTCTGCATTCCCCCTCACCTTCCCACGCTTCGCGCGGGCCCCTTCCTCTCCCACAAGGGGAGAGGAGCTTAGAGTCGTATCCTTCTTTCCCTCTCCCCCTGTGGGAGAGGGAGGGAGGAGCGGAGCGACGGAAGGGTGAGGGGGACTTAGTTGTGGCACCTCACTGACACGCCAAACACTCGTCATAATCCTTCACCTCGACCTCGATCTGACGAAGGTCGATGGTGTTGTCGGCTTCCACCCCGCCAGCGAAGCCGGCGCGCTGGATGCTCTTCGAGCGGAGATAGTAAAGCGACTTGATGCCCAGCTCCCATGCCCGGAAGTGCAGCATCAGCAGGTCCCATTTCTCCACGTCTGCCGGGATGAACAGATTCAAAGACGCTGACTGGTCGATATAAGGCGTACGATCGGCGGCGAGCTCGATCAGCCAGCGCTGGTCGATCTCGAAGCTGGTCTTGAAGCAATCCTTCTCGTCCTGGCTGAGGAAATCGAGATGCTGGACGCTGCCGCCCTGCTCGAGGATCGAATTCCACACCGCGTCGGAATTCTTCGATTTCTCGATCAGCATCTTCTCGAGATAGGGGTTGCGGATCGACCACGAACCGCTGAGCGTCTTGTGGGTATAGACGTTCGCCGGGATCGGCTCGATGCACGCGCTGGTGCCGCCGCAGATGATGCTGATCGACGCAGTCGGCGCGATTGCCATCTTGCAGCTGAACCGCTCCATCACGCCCATATCGGCCGCGTCGGGGCAGGGGCCGCGCTCGACGGCGAGCTGCATCGAGGCTTCGTCGACCTGGGCCTTGATGTGCTTGAACATCTTCAGGTTCCAGCTCTTGGCCATCGCGCCCTCAAAGGCGAGGCCGCGTGCCTGCAGGAAACTGTGGAAGCCCATCACGCCGAGGCCGACCGAACGCTCGCGCATCGCCGAGTAAGCGGCGCGCTCCATGCCGGGCTCGGCGCGGTCGATATAATCCTGCAGGACATTGTCGAGGAAGCGCATGACGTCCTCGATAAAGCCCTTGGCGTCCTTCCACTGATCCCAGGTCTCGAGGTTCAGCGACGAGAGGCAGCAGACCGCGGTGCGATCATTGCCGAGATGGTCCTTGCCGGTCGGCAGCGTGATCTCGCTGCACAGGTTCGAAGTCGAGACCTTGAGGCCGAGATCGCGGTGATGCTTCGGCATCGCCTTGTTCACATGGTCGGCGAAGATGATGTAGGGCTCGCCGGTCGCGAGGCGGGTCTCGACCAGCTTCTGGAACAGCGAGCGCGCATCGACGCTGGCGCGGACCGATCCGTCCTTGGGGCTGGTCAGCGCCCATTCGCCGCCCTCGCGCACCGCTTCCATGAAGGCGTCGGTGATGAGCACGCCGTGGTGGAGGTTCAGCGCCTTGCGGTTGAAGTCGCCCGAGGGTTTGCGGATCTCGAGGAACTCCTCGATCTCCGGGTGCGAGATGTCGAGATAGACCGCGGCCGAGCCACGGCGGAGCGAACCCTGCGAGATGGCGAGGGTCAGCGAATCCATCACACGGACGAACGGAATGATGCCGCTGGTCTTGCCGTTCAGGCCGACCGGCTCGCCGATGCCGCGGACATTGCCCCAATAGGTGCCGATGCCGCCGCCGCGCGAGGCGAGCCAGACATTCTCGTTCCAGGTCGCGACGATGCCGTCGAGGCTGTCGGGCACCGAGTTGAGGAAGCAGGAGATCGGCAGGCCGCGGCCGGTGCCGCCGTTCGAGAGAACGGGCGTGGCGGGCATGAACCAGAGCCGCGAGATATAGTCATAGATGCGCTGCGCATGCGCGGCGTCATCGGCATAGGCCGAGGCGACTCGCACGAACAGGTCCTGGAACTTCTCGCCCGGCAGCAGATAGCGGTCGGTCAGCGTGTCCTTGCCAAAATCGGTGAGCAAAGCGTCGCGCGAATGATCGACCTCGACCGGGTAAAGCTGCTGCTTCACCGCCTTCGAATCGCCGCGCGTGTTGAGCTTTCGCTTGGCGCCGCCATGCTTGCTCGACGTGTCGGCGACGGGCGCTGCGGCTTCAGCCGCTACTGCTTCAATTGCGTCGGTGGCCATGTTTACGCTCGCTTCCTGGCTATCCCTGAAATCCATATTTCTTCCGTCCCCAGTTACATCACACAGACACACATCATCGAACTGCACCCAATCGGATTCGCCTGTCGGCGTTCCCGGTCCGTTCGAATCGGGGGCGAACCCCCATGCTACCATTTCCGGGGCGACCAAGGAGAACAAAATCTTCCCTGCCCGTGCCTTAAGGCACGAGGAAAGACCTCACCGCAATATAGGATCCCGGTTGTTGTTCTACCAGTTCTTGGGTTCGCCCCCGAACTCAACCGCTACAGATTGTGCTTAATCGGCGGCGAGGGCAAGACGCTAAATGACGGTTTCGTGACTCGGTTCGTCGCTAATTTGAGTCGCTTCACAGCATCGATGAAACGTTGCAGTGCAGCGACGCGTGGAGTTCTGCGGGGTTGCCGAAAGGCAAGAGAACGAACACGGAACATGACAAAATTTTATGGGTTAATGGCTGTCCCGGCTTGTGGCGAAACATGGGTTAAGGAATTTTACGTAGGGCCGGTCGCCTCATGCTTTGATGCCTCAACGGACATGACGCAAGGGCTCTTTCGGGCGCGTTTCCGGCGCCTCAGGAGGCGCGTTATTGTGCTGTCATCGCCTGATAGGCCGCCTGGAGTCGGGCCGCGACACTCGGGCGGCCGGTGGGCGGTACGCCGAGATGTTCAGTGCGCAACTCGTCCATGAAGTCCGCCCACATCTCGGGGCCGCCTTCCTCGAGCAGCTGCGCGCGAATCGCGAGGTCGGGCGTTACGGGCAGGTGGCGCCGCCCCCAGGCGCCGAGCTGGACGATCAGCGGCACGAGCTGGATCGCCGGCTCGGTCAGGCTGTAGATATGCTTCTGCTTGTGGCTCGGATCGTCCGTGATCGCGAGGAAGCCGGCCGCGACCAGCTTCTTGAGGCGATCGGCGAGGATGTTCGAGGCGATGCCCTCCTCGGACCCGCCGAGTAGTTCGCGAAAATGCCGGCGGTTGCCGAACATCACGTCGCGAATCACGATCAGGCTCCAGCGATCGCCAAGTGCCTGGATGGTGAGGTTGATCGGACAGCCCGAGCGCGGATCTTCGATATGGATTGCCATGACCGGTTGCAATATAGGATCAGTTGTGGGAAAAGCAACTGGTTGTGATTCGAAAGCGGTTTTGGAGAGAGAAGATGGGAAAGGTTCGCGTCGGTGCTTTTTCGATATCGGTGGACGGCTTCGGAGCGGGCCCCGATCAGGATCTCGATCATCCCCTGGGAGTGCGCGGCGGGGAGATGTTCCAATGGGCCTTCGCCACGAAGACGTTTCGCACGATGTTCGGCGAGGAGGGCGGCTCGACCGGCATCGATGAGGAATATGCGGCCCGCTCGATGCAGGGCATGGGCGCCTGGATCATGGGCCGCAACATGTTCGGCCCCATTCGTGGCGAGTGGCCCGATGATGTCTGGAAAGGCTGGTGGGGCGAGGAGCCGCCTTATCATTGCCCGGTGTTCGTCCTGACGCATCATGCGCGGGCGCCGATCGAGATGAGGGGCGGCACCGTCTTCCACTTCATCACGGGCGGAATCGATGAAGCGCTGTCGCTGGCCAAAGCAGCGGCGGGCGAGCGCGATATCCGGATCGGCGGCGGTGTCGCGACCATCCGGCAATATCTTGTCGCAGGCGCGATCGACGAAGTGCATCTCGCCGTCTCGCCGGTCGTGCTGGGGCAGGGCGAAGCTCTGTTTACCGGCCTCGATCTCCCCGCGCTCGGCTACGCGGTGACCGAGAATGCCCGGGGCGAGAACGCCACCCATATCGTTCTGACCAAGCAGGAGAGGTAATCATGGCACTGAAACTCTACGCTCATCCCCTGTCCTCTTATTGCCACAAGGCGCTGGTCGCCTTTTACGAGAATGACACCGCGTTCGAGTTCGTCATGCTCGACGGCAGCGAGCCGGCAGCGAGCGAGTTCGCCCGGCTCTGGCCGATGAAGAAGTTTCCGCTCCTCGTCGATGGCGACCGGGTAGTGCGCGAGGCGAGCACGATTATCGAATATCTCGGGGTGAAATATCCTGGCGATGTCGCGCTGATTCCAAAGGATGCCCTGGCCGCGGTCGAGGTGCGCGAGCTGGACCGGTTCTTCGACAATTATATCATGACGCCGCAGCAGAAGATCGTCTCCGATTTCTTTCGGCCCGAGGGACGGCATGACGAGCAGGGCGTCGAGGACGCGCGGGCCATGCTGGATACGGCCTATGCGTGGCTCGACACCTGGATGGAGCGCCGCGAATGGGCGGCGGCGGGGCAGTTCAGCCTCGCCGACTGCGCGGCGGCGCCGACTTTGCTATATGCCGACTGGACTCATGCGATCGCGGCAAAGTTCGCGAATGTCCACGCCTATCGCGCCCGGCTGCTGGCCCGGCCTTCCTATGCCCGCGCGCTGGATGAGGCGCGGCCGTATCGGCACATGTTCCCGCTCGGCGCGCCGGAGGGTCGGGACTGAGGGACGAAAGAGCTCAGGCCGACCGTTTCGATAACGCCGCCGAGGCGGCAGGCGGGGGCGACAGCCGCTCCATGTTGAAATGCTGCGCGAATTCCAGACCCGCCTTGCCGTCCGAGGCCCAGCGGATCTTTGCCGGGAACATCTGGTCCTCGAGCAGCTCGATCAGGATCTCCAGCCCGACCGCTTCGTCGGCATCGATCCCGTCGATCATCGCGCCGGTGGCGGACATGTTGCGGATCCGGATTTCGCCCTCGACAGTGCCGGCGGCGATGCGCGCGTTGCGGATCATCGAGTGGCGCGGGCTCCGGCTGACGCGGTAGCCCGAGGCGGTCGCGATCCCGCCCGCTGCCGAAAGCTGCCTGAGCACTTCGGCCGCGCGCATCGGTTTGCCATAGACATAGCCCTGGATATGGCTGCAGCCGAGCTCGCGGATCAGCAGGATCTCGTCCTGCACCTCCACACCCTCGGCGGTCGTCTCCATGCCGAGCGTATCGGCCAGAGTGACGATCGCCTTGATGATCGCCGCGTTGCGGTTGCCGGCGATCGCCGCGCCCCGGACGAAGCTCTGGTCGATCTTGATCTTGTCGAAGGGCGCCTTTTTCAAATAGCCGAGCGACGAATAGCCGGTCCCGAAATCGTCGAGCGCGAGCCGGACGCCGAGGTTCTTCAGCATCTTGAACATATGTTCCGACGACGCTGTCTCGTCGAGGAACACCCCTTCCGTAATCTCGAGCTCGAGCCGGTGGGGTGCGATGCCCGATTTGGCGAGCGCGCTGGTGATAACGGTCGGCAGCGCGGGATTCGCAAACTGGATTGGTGAGACATTCACCGCGACCCGAATGTCCTTCGGCCAGGTCGCCGCCTCGACACAGGCGGTGCGCAACACCCATTCGCCGATCGCCTCGATCAGCCCGGTATCCTCGGCGACGGGAACGAACTCAGTGGGCGAGATCGCGCCGCGCGTCGGGTGATCCCAGCGGATCAGCGCCTCATAGCCGACGATCCGCTCATCGATGGTGCTGACGACCGGCTGATAGGCGACATGGAACTGGTCCTGCGCCAGCGCGTGGCGAAGGTCGTCCTCGAGCTGTTTGCGGCTTTGTGCGCCGATCAGCAGCTCTTCGCGGAAGAAGCGATGAATGCCGCGCCCGTCGGCCTTTGCCGCATACAGCGCGAGATCGGCATTGCGGATCAGGGTCTCGGAATCACGGCCATCCTCGGGCGCAATCGCCACGCCGATCGAGCAGCCGATGGTGATGGACGAGCCGTCGATGAAATAGGGCTGGGAAAGCGAACCGATGATGGTCCGCGCGAGTTCGCCGAGCCGCTCGCGATTGGCCTCGCTCGGCAGCAGGATCTGGAATTCGTCGCCGCCGAGCCGTCCGACCAGGCCGGCATCGCCGACCGCCCGGTGCAGGCGCTGGCCGACCTGCTTGAGCAGCGAATCGCCGACCTGGTGGCCCAGCGTATCGTTGACTGCCTTGAACCGGTCGAGATCGAGCAGCAGCAGCGAGGTCGAGCGGTAGGCGCCGGTTGGCTGGTGCAGCATCTGATCGAGCGACAGCCGCAAGCGCTGACGATTGGCGAGACCGGTCAGGCCGTCGAACAGCGCAAGCCGGGTAATCTCCGCATCGGCGCGGCGGCGCTCGGTCAGGTCGCTGCCGCTCCCGATAAAGCCCTGGAAACGGCCGAGCTCGTCAGTCGTCGGGCGGCCTGAAATCGACCACCAGCGCTCGAGCTTCGCTGCACTCGCCGGACGCACCGAATAGTTGGAAAAGGCAGTACGGGACGAAAGGTGGAAGGCGAGGGTGCGCTCGGTCTCGGCCGACCCGCCATCCATTCGGAACAGGGCGGTGAGCATTTCGCCGACTGCGGGCGCCTCGGGCGTGTCGAGCTCGTTCGCCACCTTGCTCGACAGATAGATCACCTGGCCATGGCTGTCGGTCTGCCAGAACCAGCCGGTGGTGTGGCTTTCGAACTCATGCACGAGGCGCGCCGCCATCCGGCCCTGCGACTCAGTGGCGCCGCGCGTCCCGGACTCGGATCGGTCGAACCGGGTAAGCCGATAGGTGGCAATGGCGAGAGAGAGGAAGAAGGCTAAGGCGACGCCGCTCGCCGGCCCGAAGCGGGACTGGACCGTGATCGCACCAACCAGAGCGGCTGCGAACGCGACCGTTGCCGCACGCACCGGGTGCAGCACCGCTGCGGTGACCATGATAGCGCCGAAGATCGCAACGAAGCTGGCAAGCTGGAATGGGCTGGCGGGGAACTGACCCGCGATACCGATTAACGAAAACAGGGCCACCGCGATCCCGCCGGCGATCACCGTGAAGCTGCGGATATGCGCATAGGGTGACCAGCCGGAAAAGGCCGAAAGCTTGAGCAATGCCCAGACCAGCAGCCCCAGCCCGATAACCAGTCCGCCGTGAAGCGCGATCGCACTAAACAGGTCCGGGCGGCCAAGCGCATAGGCCGTGTACAATGAGGCACATGACGCACCGACAAGGGCGGCTAGAGCGAAAAGCCATGTCGCGGCGAGTTGCTTGACCTGGCTTTGAAGCGTTGCCGTCCGCTCTTCGTTCGGCTCCTGTCCCGCCGCGATGTCATCGCGGAACGCGCGCAAGGTCGTTGCCAGCGCGCGAAGCGGAGTGAAAGGCCCGATCATTCGTTTCGGTTAGGATGCAATCTTGCAGATTTACTTTCCCAGGATGGTGAAGAAAGCATTTCATTGATCCGGAAGGCGATGGAAAAGAGGGTTAATTTCCGCCGGCAATCCCGACATGAAAAATGGCACTCGATTCAGCCCGGCGCGCTGCGCGCGTAAGCGGGATCCAAGCGCCTCGCGCCTCTCCCCTTTCTCTTCGAACTGGGTTAGGCGGCTCCGCATTCCCTTGTCGAGCGAGGCCCATGACCGCCACTATCCGCGAAGCCGACCTGATCGAGAGCGTCGCCGACGCCCTGCAGTTCATCAGCTACTATCACCCGATGGATTATATCCGCGCCTTGGGCGTCGCCTATGAGGCCGAACAGAGTCCGGCGGCGAAGGACGCGATCGCGCAGATCCTGACCAATTCGCGGATGTGCGCTGAAGGGCATCGGCCGATCTGCCAGGATACCGGCATCGTCACCGTGTTCGTGAAATGGGGTCAGGATTGCCGGCTGGAGAGCGATCGGTCGCTCCAGGAGGTGATCGATGAGGGCGTGCGCCGCGCCTATCTCAACCCCGAGAACAAGCTGCGCGCCTCGATCCTCGCCGATCCCGCCTTCACGCGGCGCAACACCAAGGACAACACACCGAGCGTCCTGCACCTCGAGATGGTGCCAGGCGCGACGGTATCGATTGACGTCGCGGCGAAGGGCGGCGGCAGCGAGAACAAATCCAAGTTCAAGATGATGAACCCGAGCGATTCGATCGTCGACTGGGTGCTCGAGATGATCCCGCAAATGGGCGCCGGCTGGTGCCCTCCGGGCATGCTCGGCATCGGCATCGGTGGCACCGCGGAAAAATCCATGCTGCTCGCCAAGCAGAGCCTGATGGGCTCGATCGACATGGCCCAGCTGAAGCAGCGCGGGGCGAAGACCGATATCGAGAAGCTCAGGGTCGAGATCTTCGACAAGGTCAACGCGCTCGGCATCGGCGCGCAGGGACTGGGCGGGCTGTCGACGATCCTCGACGTCAAGATCATGGACTGGCCGACCCATGCCGCCTCCAAGCCTGTCGCGATGATCCCAAATTGCGCCGCGACCCGCCACGCGCATTTCACGCTTGATGGATCAGGCCCGGTCTATCTCGAAGCGCCGAAGCTCGACGAATGGCCCGATGTGAACTGGACGCCCGACAAGGCAGCGATCCGGGTCGATCTCGACGCGCTGACGCCTGAGGTGGTCCAAAGCTGGAAACAGGGCGACCGGCTGCTCCTCAACGGCAAGATGCTGACCGGCCGCGATGCCGCGCACAAGCGCATCAAGGACATGCTCGATGCCGGCGAGCCGCTTCCGGTCGAGTTCGCAGGCCGGGTGATCTATTATGTCGGCCCGGTCGATCCGGTCGGCGAGGAAGTCGTCGGCCCCGCCGGCCCGACGACCGCAACCCGGATGGACAAGTTCACCCGCATGATGCTCGAACAGGGCCTGCTCGCGATGGTCGGCAAGGCCGAGCGTGGCCCGGCTGCGGTCGAGGCGATCCGCGACCACAAGAGCGCCTATCTGATGGCGGTCGGCGGGGCGGCCTATCTCGTGGCGCGAGCGATCAAGGGCTCGAAAGTCGTCGGCTTTGCCGATCTCGGCATGGAGGCGATCTACGAATTCGAGGTCAGCGATTTCCCAGTGACGGTTGCAGTCGATTCCACCGGCGCCAATGTTCACCAGCTCGCGCCGCTCGTGTGGAAAGAGAAGATCGCGCGGGAGAAGCTGCTGGAAGGGGCGTAATCCATGGCGCGGCCCATCGTCCTCACCTCGCCGCTCGATCCGGTGGCGATTGCGACGAAGCTGAAAGAGGTGCTGGGCAATGGAGACGTGGCGCCGGTCAGGGGGGTGACGGGCAAAGGATCGGAACAAAGCATGATGCTGTGCTATTTCCGTCCCAATGTGCAGAACAGTTTCCAGGCGACCCTTAATGCTACGATCGAACCAGAAGGCGACGGTGCGCGTATCGAGGGGGAGATCGGCACGCCGCGTAGCTTGCTCGTGTTCATGGGGTGCTTGTTCGGAGGCCTGACCGCCATGCTCCTGTTAGTAGGTAGCGGAATGATCGCATCGGGGGCGGCGTTCGGCGACAAGCTGTTCCTTGTCGTGATCCCGGCAGGGATGATGGCGCTCGCGGCGCTGCTGCTTCGTGTCAGCGCCAGGGCGGCAAAGACGGACGAGGCGGCGATCCTTGCCTTTCTCGAGACGGTGATTGCGGCGCGCGTGCGACGGGGAGAGCAGTAATGGCTTTCGACATCAAGCCCATCGCCCATGTCCGCGGCGGCCGCGCCGAAGCGATCGACGACGACTGGAACCGCGAAACGGCGATCATCGAACTCGAACCGCGCTTCGGCCCCGAGGCGCTGTACGGCCTCGCCGACTTCTCCCATGTCGAGATCATCTTCGTCTTCGATCAGGTGCCTGAATCGAAGATCGAAACCGGCGCCCGCCACCCCCGCAACCGTGAGGACTGGCCGCTGGTCGGCATCTTCGCGCAGCGCGGCAAGAACCGCCCTAACCGCATCGGCCTCACCACCTGCGCGATCCTGAAGGTCGAGGGCGCGCGGCTCCATGTCCGCGGGCTCGACGCGATCGACGGCACGCCGGTGCTCGATATCAAACCGGTGATGCGCGAATTCCTGCCGCGCGGCGAGGTCCGTCAGCCCGAATGGGCGACTGAGCTGATGGCCGAATATTGGACCCGAGCCGGATGACCGCGCCGGGCGCCGGACCGTGCGACACGCTCGCCGCCTCCGCGCGGTCGGGCGGCGGAGCGGCCGGCACCGGGGCACTGATCGCGACGGTCCTCGGATCGAGCATTGCGCTGGTCGACGGCTCAGTCGTGAATGTCGCCCTGCCCGCAATGGGCCGCGCGCTGAGTGCCGATGGCGCGGGCGTGCAATGGATCGTCAACGGCTTCATGCTGCCTCTGTCTGCCCTGGTGCTGATCGGCGGCGCGCTGGCCGACCGGGTCGGGCGCAAGCGCATCTTCCTTATCGGGCTGGTGATCTTCACCCTCGCATCGCTCGCCTGCATGGTTGCGCCCACACTTGGCTTCGTCATCGCGGCGCGGGTCGCGCAGGGGCTCGGCGCGGCGCTGCTGGTGCCGGCGAGCCTCGCCATCCTCGGCGCTGACTTCGAGGGCGCGGCGCGAGCTCGGGCGATCGGTACCTGGGCCGCTGCGGGCGCCATGGGAGGTGCGTTGGGGCCGATCATCGGCGGCTGGCTGGTCGATCATGTCGGCTGGCGCGCGATCTTCGCGCTGATCGTGCCGATTGCGCTGGCTGCGTTCGCGATGGGCGTGCTGTATGTCCCCGGCGGACGCGATGAGGATGCGCGGGCGCCCGACTGGTATGGCGGCGCACTCGCCACTGTCGGCCTCGGCCTTCTCGTGTGGGGCCTGACAATGATGACCTCGGGAATGGGCGATCGCGGCGTCGGCGCGGCGATGCTCGGCGCAGGAACGATCGCGCTGGTGGCGTTCGTCTCGCTCGAAGCAAGACTTGGCGACCGCGCGATGGTCCCGCTCGCCCTGTTCGGCACGCGGGTCTTCACCGGCGTGACGTTGCTGACCTTCCTGCTCTACGCAGCGCTCGCCGGAGCGCTCCTGCTGCTGCCCTATCTCCTGATCGCCAGTGGCTGGAGCGCAACGGCAGCGGGCACCGCAGTGCTGCCCCTTCCGCTGATCATGGGCCTCGGCTCGCGCAGCGTTGGCGCGCTCGCGGCAAAGATCGGCGCGCGACCTTTGCTGACCCTGGGTCCGATGGTGACCGGCGCCGGCTTCGCGCTGTTCGCGCTGATCCCCGACAGCGGGATCGACTATGTTCGGAACGTCCTGCCCGGCATGCTGCTCGTCGGCATCGGCATGACCGCTGCCGTCGCGCCGCTGACGACGACGGTGATGACGGCGGTCGATCAGCACCACGCCGGCGCCGCTTCGGGCGTCAATAACGCGACCGCGCGGATCGGCGGCATGATCGCGGTCGCGCTGATCGGGCTGGTGCTTACCGACAATGGGCGCGGCGTTTCGCTGGCGGCGTTCCACGGCGCGGCGATCGCCGCGGCCGTTATGGCGGTCGGGGCTGGGTTGTGCGGGTGGCTGCTCGTGCGGGTGGAGCGGGCTTAGTCCTGCATTGCTGACGGCGCGGTAAACCAGATGCGACAGGCGCGAGGGACGGTCTGCAGCATGGACAAGGTAATCCAGAGGCCCGTACGAAGCTCGGACTGGGAAAACACGACGTCCGCGTCATAAGCGAGCGGCCAGGTTTTGACGACATAACAGCCCCACAAGAAGCTGAAGACCGCGAGCGCTCCCCAGAAGGACGCATCCCGGCTTCCCAGCGATCCGTCGCTGTTCGAGGCGCTTGCTTGGCCATGTGCGTTCGCAAACGCGGTGGGCAGGAGAACCACGGCCCAGGACGCGAGCGCGATCAGTTCCGCCAGGTGCACGCGACCGATGGCCAGAAAGATGATCGCGGCAGCAATACCCGCAAGACCCAGCGCTGTGATGACATAGGCAGATACCGACCAACGATCAGCGGGGATATCCGCCGTATTTACGATCATCGCCTGCTTGGACATCACATTCACCTCGCGCTCGCCACGGTTGTAGCGAAGTTCGCAATCAGCGAAAGGCCCGAAACTTCGCGGTTGGTCGTCGATACCGCAAGGTCATTCCATCGCGCTATTCATCTTCGAGCGGGCGGGTTGCCCAGCTTGCGTGAAGCGTCGGGATGATCTCCCAGAGCGAAAGTAAGAAAAGTGAAAGAGCCGCCATATCGAGGGCCAGGGTATCGCTCCTCCAACCGTTGACAAGCGCCAGCCCGGCCAGCAGCCACAGCCCGAGCACCGCGACGATGCTGATTGTGGCGAAGGTAACGAAATAGGCATTCTGTCGCACCTGCCTCTCGCGCTCGTCGGCCCCATCGAGGGCGCCCCATGGCTTGACGGGCCCGTACATCGGCAGCCATCCCCCGATCACGTTGCCGAGCATCAACACACCATAGCCGAGCCCCCAGCGATCTGGGCTTGCGAATATCAAGGCCGTGCCGCCCGATACCAGTAGCAGGAGGATGATCGGGAGCCAGCGCAGATGGCGTCGCTGCTTTCCGCTTGCCATGCGAGCGGACAAGGCCGGCATGCCCGTCAAATTGGCGAGATCGTCGAGACGTTGTGGCAGGCTCATGCGGGTCACTCCGCTGCGTCGATGCGGCGTAGCGCAACCGCGACCGACTCGAAGGGCTGAAAGGAAAAAAGATGTTCGACCGCGACATCGAAAAAGGCCGCGATCTTCATCGCCAGTTCGAGGCTGGGATTATAGTCGCCGCGCTCGAGATAGCCGATTGTCTGCGGGTTGACGTCGACCGCATCGGCCAGCTCTCGGCGAGAGGTGCCGCGTTCGCTTCGGAAGAGCGCGATTCGATTGTGAATTTTCATCTATATGTTGCGTAAACACAACAATCGATATCGTCAATCGGATTTCACGCTAGCCCGAGAGCGGCCCGCCCCAACAGGGGCCGAGCCGCGTCCAGGTCATCGTGTAGGCGCTATGTAGACGGATCGTCTCGCCGTCGGGCAGATGGACCGAGAAGTTGCTGGTCGCGAGGCCCTTGATCCGGTCGCTCGTCTCTCCGGCGGACAGGTCGAAACTGCCAGTGATCGTTACACTGCCCCTGCCGACCGGCTGACATTTGCCATGCGCGGTAATCGACCCGCCGTCGTGGTCGAGCGTGGCGACCTGGCACTTGTTTTGCTCAAGCGCGCTGATCGCGTTGAGCTCGTCGACCGTCTTGAACTTCGGCTCGAAGCAGCCCTTGTCCTCTCCCCGACTGGCCGAAATGGGAAACGGCACCTCGTCGGCCGTGACGCTGCGGTCGTCGATCGTCAGGGCGACCAACTTTACGACTGCCTCCCAATGTCCACGAAGGGGAATATTGGTCGAATCGTCCTCCTCCTCCTGACAGCCCGACAGCGGAAGGCACGACAGTATCAGGGCTGTGAGAAAAAAGGGCCTGTGGCGCATAAAATCCCCGGATCGCGATGATCCGATGCAGTAGCAGCGACATGCTACGAGGCGGTTAAGCAGCCCGTTCCGTTAGCGTACAACGGAACTGGATGGGCTTGGGCACCGCGAAATGCGGTGATATGGACGTCCGCAAGGGGAGAACCGGAATTGGCCGAGCGGGTCGCACTGCGCGGATATGAGACGAGTCTGGATCGCGCGGGGCTTTCCCTTGGCGCGGGTGGGCTGCTGGGCGGCGCTTTTGCTGGCCTGCTCGTCCTGCTCGGCGGATCGGCGACACCCTTTTCCGTTGCGGTCGGCTTCGTCATCGGCATCGTCATCACCGCGATGGCAGCGGTCGCAGTGGCCGGGCCACTCTGGATCGTCGCGCACGCGCTTGGCCGCCGCGGCCCGGTCGCGGCCATTCTGGTCGGCATGATTGCCGGCTTCGCCCTGTTCCTTTGCGGCCAGACCTATTTCTTCGGTCTCTACACCATGCCGGCGACCGACGCGCAAAGTTTGATGTTCCGATGGATCAGCGCCGTCGCGACCAGCCTGATCCTCGCGGTCATTTCCGCGCTGATCGGGCTGGTGATGTGGCGCGTGGCCTATCGGCGGAGCTTCTGAACGCCGTCGATGGTCACATAACCGATCGACATCTTATCCCGCTGAAAGTCAGCAGCCCCCGATCCGCCGGGCGACCGTGTGCGATTTGGTCGTCATCTGCATCGGCCCGGTTGTGGACGAGCTGCCAGTCACATCCATAGTGGTCGCAGTGTAGGTACCGTTCGAGGTCACGGTCATCGTGCTTCGGCCAAAGGCACACTGCATCACCGCGCTGAACCGCCCGCCCGAAGCATTGAAGCTCGTATAATGGCATTTGCCATGGCTCCCTTGCAGCACTGCCCTCGGGCCGTCAGCCGCCTGAGCCGCGGTCACGCAGGCGGAGACGGTGGTCGGATGGGCGCGCATCCCGGCGCCAGCGCCAGGTGGCATGTGAGGTGACTGCATCTCGGTGATGGTGACGGTGCTCTGCCACATCCCGGGCTGGATCGGCAGGCTCGGGCCGGCGGCGGGCAGGATCAGCAGCAGCGGCGCAGCGACAAGGACTCGATTCATCGCAAAATCTCCTGGAACAAAGATTACACGCGACCAATCCCGCTGTGCCGCGGGTTATCCCTTCCTTCCCGCATTCGCAGCCAATGGCAATCCAGATTTTGGCGTGCAGACCCGCCACTAATGCTGCGAAGACGATTGCCGCTCGGCCTTTCTGTTCCCATATTGTACTTCTATGGCCATCCAGATTCGCACCAGCCTCGACGAGCCCGAAACGGGCACCAGCT
Organism: Sphingomonas sp. P3_C5; assembly: GCF_056402635.1. Taxonomy (NCBI): domain Bacteria; kingdom Pseudomonadati; phylum Pseudomonadota; class Alphaproteobacteria; order Sphingomonadales; family Sphingomonadaceae; genus Sphingomonas; species Sphingomonas sp. P3_C5. Next base: position 36,232 of record NZ_JBFUHA010000016.1, on the reverse strand, counting down.
TCGTCCCGCACCGGCCGAACCGTCCGCCCAAGGCAGAGGGGGGCAAGGCATTCAAGCTCGTCTCCGACTATACGCCCTCGGGCGACCAGCCCACCGCGATTGCCGAACTGGTCGAACAGACCCAGGCGGGCGAGCGCGATCAGGTGCTGCTCGGCGTGACGGGCAGCGGCAAGACCTTCACCATGGCCAAGGTGATCGAGGCGGTGCAGCGGCCGGCTTTGGTGCTCGCGCCCAACAAGATCCTCGCAGCGCAGCTCTATGGCGAATTCAAGAGCTTCTTCCCGGAGAATGCGGTCGAATATTTCGTCAGCTATTACGATTATTACCAGCCCGAGGCGTACGTCCCCCGGTCTGACACGTATATCGAGAAGGAAAGCTCGGTGAACGAGTCGATTGACCGGATGCGGCATTCGGCGACCCGCGCCCTGCTCGAGCGCGATGACGTGATCATCGTCGCCTCGGTCTCATGCCTCTACGGCATCGGCTCGGTCGAAACCTATTCGGCGATGATCTTCGACCTGAAAAAAGGCCAGACGGTCGATCAGCGCGAGATCGTGCGGAAACTCGTCTCGCTGCAATACAAGCGCAATGATGCGGCGTTCCAGCGCGGCAATTTCCGCGTGAAGGGCGACAATCTCGAAATCTTCCCGTCGCATTATGAGGATACCGCCTGGCGCGTGTCCTTCTTCGGCGACGATATCGAGGAGATCGTCGAGTTCGATCCGCTGACCGGCAAGAAGGTCGCGAGCCTCGACTATGTCCGCGTTTATGCGAACAGCCACTATGTCACGCCCGGCCCGACGCTCAAACAGGCGATGGAGGCGATCAAGCACGAGCTGGCCGAGCGGCTGAAGGAGCTGATCCCGGAAGGCAAATTGCTCGAGGCACAGCGGCTCGAACAGCGCACCAATTTCGATCTCGAGATGATCGCTGCGACCGGCAGTTGCGCGGGCATCGAGAATTATTCGCGCTTCCTCACCGGCCGCATGCCGGGCGAGCCGCCGCCCACCTTGTTCGAATATCTGCCCGACAACGCCCTGCTGTTCGTCGATGAGAGCCATGTCACGATCGGCCAGATCAACGGCATGTCGCGCGGCGACCATCGCCGCAAGCTGACGCTCGCCGAATATGGCTTCCGCCTGCCGTCAGCGATCGACAACCGGCCGCTACGCTTCAACGAATGGGAGGCGATGCGCCCCCAGACCACCTATGTCTCGGCGACCCCAGGCAGCTGGGAGATGGAGCAGACCGGCGGCGTCTTCGCCGAACAGGTGATCCGCCCGACCGGGCTGATCGACCCGCCGATCGAGATCAAGCCAGTCGAGGAGCAGGTCCAGGACCTGATCGTCGAGGCGAAGAAGACCGCCGAGGCAGGTTACCGCACGCTCGTCACCACGCTGACCAAGCGCATGGCCGAGGACCTGACCGAGTTCATGCACGAGGCCGGGATCAAGGTCCGCTACATGCATTCCGACGTCGAGACGCTCGAACGTATCGAGCTGATCCGCGATCTCAGGCTCGGCGTGTACGACGTGCTGGTCGGCATCAACCTGCTGCGCGAAGGGCTCGACATCCCCGAATGCGGACTGGTCGCGATTCTCGATGCCGACAAGGAAGGCTTCCTGCGCTCCGAAACCTCGCTGATCCAGACCATCGGCCGCGCCGCGCGCAACGTGGATGGGCGGGTGATCCTCTATGCCGATCGCATCACCGGCTCGATGGAGCGGGCGATGAACGAAACCGGCCGGCGTCGCGAGAAGCAGCTCGCCTATAATGAGGCGCACGGCATCACCCCGACAACGATCCGCCGCAACATCGGCGACATCATAAAGGATGTGGCCAGCCGCGATCAGGTGACGATCGAGATCGACGAAGACCGCCCGCACATGGTCGGCCACAATCTGCGCGCCTATATCGAGGACCTCGAAAAGCAGATGCGCGCGGCCGCCGCCGATCTCGAATTCGAGACTGCCGGGCGCCTGCGCGACGAGATCAGGAGCTTGGAGGCGGAAGAACTCGGCCTCCCCGCGGGCGAGCACCGCGCGCCAGTGATGGGCCGTGCGAACGAAGGAAAACCCGGCACCCGCAAGACCCGCTACGGCAAGAGCCAGAAGATGCGGATGGGCGGGGGACGGCGCTAACCGTCACCCCAGCCTCCGCCGGGATGACGAATGCTACCCCTTGCAGCGCGCTGTAACCGGCTCCAGCGCCTTGGCGGCGGCCTTGGCCAGATTGTCGGCGTCGTCGCCGCGGAAGCTGAACATCACTGAATCTTTGGCCACATCGATCGTCAGCCCATTGCCGTCCGCGCTGCCGGGCTTGCCGATGATCTTCATCGTATAGCTCTTGTTGCCTTCGAGGCTCAGCACGGTCGTGCAGTCCGTCGTCACCGCCGCCTGGACGTGACCGGAGACATTGTTGGATTCGAACATGGGCTTGGAGGCGACAAGCGCCTTGTCCAGGTCCGGGGCGCTCTGCGCGCTTGCCTGACCGGAGATGGTCAGCAGAGCTGCAAGGCCCAGGCTCGACAGGGTGACGTGCGGCGCAGGCATCGATTTTTCTCCCCATGGTTCACTTTTTTTGCAGTTTCGTCATAGCTGATCGGGCCGAGTCGGCCAAGTATCTGCGCGTGTTCGCCCGACGCAGCACAGCTTCGCTCCAGAAGCATCCAAACTGGCAGCGAAGGGCAACGGACATTCTGTCCGAACGTTGAGCAGTATAAACCGCACGCCTGCCATCGGGCTTGCGCTGCCCAGCCGCACAGGCCAGAATGGCAGCGTTGTCATTTGAAAAAAGGCCCCCGCCGATGAGCGACGGGGCAGGGCGTGGCAACGGAGGAGAGCGATGGGAAAGCAGCTGTTCATGGCCAGCGTGGCGATCATCTGCCTCGCCGGATGCAGCGGCGGCGGCTCGTCGTCGCTGACGGCAGCCCCAGCCCCTGCGCCCACTCCGGTTCCGACACCAACGCCGAGCCCGACGCCCACCCCAACTCCGACGCCCGCCACCTTCGTCGCGGCGGCCGCGGCGCTCCCCACGACCGGCGCCACGCTGCGGCTCGGCAAATGCGTCAACATGTCCGACATGCTCGAAGCGCCCAATGAAGGCGATTGGGGTCGCGGTGTCCTCGACAGCGACATCACCAACATCAAGGCGAAGGGCTTTACCGCGATCCGCCTGCCGGCCCGGTTTTCGGCGCATGCGCTGACGGCCGCGCCCTATACGATCGATCCCGTCTTCATGGCGCGGGTCAAGCACGTCACGGATCTCGCGGTCGCCAACAACATGTCGGTCATCGTCGACATGCACCATTATCTCGAGCTGTTCGACGATCCATCAGGCAACGCGGTGCGCTTCGCCGAGATGTGGCGGCAGATCGGCGTCGCCTTCAAGGACGAGCCGGCGAGCGTCTATTTCGAGCTGATCAACGAGCCCAATACCAACCTCACCGCCGCCAATCTGCTCGCGATCCAGACACCGGCACTGACCGCGGTGCGCGCCAGCAACCCGACCCGCCGCGTGGTGATCGACGGTGCGAACTGGGCATCGCTCGATTCGATGCTGACCTCGCCCTTGCCGGCCGATCCCAACATTGTCCCGACCTTCCATTATTATGACCCCGGAAATTTCGCCTTCGACACCGCACCCTGGATGACGCCGGCGGTCCGTCTCGATTTCGGCACGCCCGCCGACATCGCCGATCTCCGTACCGTGCTGACCAAGCTCACCAACTATATGGCGACCACCGGGCGGGTCCCCTTCGCCGGCGAATATGGCGCCCATGAAAGCAAGCCGCTCGCCGAGCGGGCGAAATATTACGGCCTTGTCAGCTCGGCCTTTGCCTCTGTCGGCGTGCAGAGCTGCGCCTGGGGCTATACCAACACCTTCCATTTGTGGCGCGACGCGACCGGCTGGGAGCCGGGCCTGGCCGATGCGATCGTCACCACGACGACCTTGCCGCCAGGCTGATGCTGATGCGAGCAACGGAAGCCTGTCGCGGGCGTTGAGCTAGACGGGTCGCTGACTGAACAAGGGGCAAAGGCCTCGGTTCGGTACCTCCGGGAGAAAACCGATGTCGGGACCTGTCCCCGCACGCCGCCGCGCGCGCCTGACGACCAGCCTGGCTTTGGCTGTGCTGCTGCTGGCACCGGCCTGTAGCGGCGGCGGTTCCGGAGGTGGTGGAACCCCGACGCCGACGCCCGGCAATCAGCCGCCGGCCTTTACTTCGGCAAGTGCCGCCAGCGTCGTCGAGAATGTGACGGACGCCTATCAGGCGACAGCAAGCGACCCCGAAGGCAGCGCGCTAATTTGGAGCATCGCCGGCGGCGCGGATGCCGCTCGCTTCTCGATCACCCCCGCCGGGCTGCTGCGCTTTGTGTCGCCGCCGGATTTCGAAGCGCCGGCGGATAACGGCCAGGATAATATCTACGACGTCCAGATCGGCGTCAGCGACGGCATGGCCAATGCCAGCTTGGCGGTACGGATCACCGTGACCAACAGCCGCGAGGGCATCCGCGTGCGCCGTGTCGGCACCGGCTTCAGTCAGCCGCTTTATGTCGCGCCGATCCCCGGCGACACCAAGGTATTCGTCGTCGAAAAGGGCGGGAACGTCCTGACACTCGATCCCGCGACCGGCACCAAGACTGGCTTCATCACCGTATCCGACATCTCGACCGAGAACGAACGCGGCCTGCTCGGCGTAGCGGCCGCGCCGGATTACCAGACGACCGGCTTCCTCTACGCCTATGTCACGAACCCCGCGGGCAATATCGAGATCCGCCGTTATCGTCGCGCTAGCAACGGCTCCACTGTGCTCAATGCGACGATTATAACCATTCCGCATCCCACCAACAGCAACCACAATGGCGGCTGGCTAGGCTTCGGGCCCGATGGCAATCTCTATCTCGCGACCGGCGATGGCGGCGGGGGTGGCGACGTGCCGAACAATGCCCAGAACACCAACGTCTTGCTCGGCAAGGTACTGCGCATCACGATCAACCCCGATCCCTTCGCCGGTGCAACGCCTTCCTATTATACCATCCCCGCCGACAACCCCTTCGCGAGCGGCGCCGGCGGCGCGCGAGAGATCTTCGCCTATGGCTTCCGCAATCCCTTCCGCGCCTCCTTCTGGGGCAGCAACCTGCTTGTCGGCGATGTCGGCCAGGATGCCTGGGAGGAAGTGGATCTGGTCCGCCCGCAGGACAAGGGCGGCAATTATGGCTGGCATTTCCGCGAGGGCGCGCATCCCTATACCGGCACCGCGCCCGCCGGCCTGATCGATCCGGTGCTCGAATATGGCCATGGCACGGGCATGAAACAGGGGCCGACCATCACCGGCGGCTATGTCTATCGCGGGCCAGTCACGTCGCTCGTCGGTTATTATGTATTCGGCGATTATGGCCGCGGCCATATCTTCACCGTGCCGGCCGATACGCTGGTCCAGGGAACGACCTTGGGCGCCAGCGGCTTCGAGCGCCGCAACGAGGATTTCGCGCCCGATGCCGGGACGATCGACCAGCTCGCATCGTTCGGCGAGGACTCGGCCGGCAACCTCTATCTCGTGGATCTCGACGGAGAGGTGTACATGGTGACCACGGCCTAGCTATATATAGATACAATCTATTGATAATAAACAATTAAATTGTAATTCTGGCCCATCGCCGTCGTTGAAAAAATGTCAGCGCCCGCATGACATTTCCAACAGTCGCTCGATTCAACCTTCCGCGCGGCCAGGCTATCCGGCCGGATGCTTCAGGCTCTAATCCTCGATGATCAGGCTCGTCCGCTTGGTCTCGGGCAGCATCAGGAAGGCGATCGTCGCTGCGCCGATGATCGCGGTGACATACCAGTAAAAGGCGGATTCGATCCCCGCCTGCTTGAACCACAAAGCGACATATTCAGCCGTGCCGCCAAAGGCCGCATTGCCGATCGCATAGGGGAAGGCGACCCCCAGCGCGCGGATATGCGCCGGGAAGAGCTCGGCTTTGATCAACGGGCTGATCGATGTGTAGGCGGAGAGCAGCATCAGCGGGATCAGGATGATGGCGAACGCAATGACCGGGTCGCTCACGATCTCGAGCGCGGTGAACACCGGCTGGGATACGATCATGCCGCCAAAGCCGAACAGCAACAGCATCGGCTTTCGCCCGACCCGGTCGGCGGCCATGCCGAACAGGGGCTGGACGCACATATAAACGACAAGCGCGGCGGTCATCACCTGGGTCGCGGTCTGGACGCTGAAGCCGCTCGTGTTGACCAGGAACTTCTGCAGATAGGTCGTGTAGGCATAAAAGGTCAGGCTGCCGCCCGCGCTGATGATCGCGACCAGTATGAACTCGCGGGGATGCGCCTTCCACAATGCGGCGAGGGTCGACTTCGGACGATCCGCCGCCTGGTTCTCGAACGATGCCGTCTCCGCCAGCCGCCGCCGCATGATATAGACGAACAGCGCCAGCACAGCGCCGAGCCCGAAGGCGATCCGCCAGCCAAAGCTGGCCATCTCGGCCTTGTCGAGCGAGGCCTGGAGGATCAGCGTCACGGCAAGCGCCAGCAACTGCCCGCCGATCAGCGTGACATATTGGAAGCTCGACCAGAAGCCGCGGCGCTCGCGCGTCGCCATCTCGGAGAGATAGGTCGCGCTCGCGCCATATTCCCCGCCGACCGACAGGCCCTGCAGCATCCGCGCGATCAGCAGGATCGCCGGCGCGGCAACGCCGATCGTCGCATAGCCCGGCACCAGCGCGATCATCAGCGAGCCAACGCACATCAGCCCGACCGACAGGGTCAGCCCCGCCTTGCGCCCATGCGCATCGGCATAACGCCCCATCACCCAGGCACCGACCGGTCGCATCAGAAAGCCGACCGCGAAGATCGCGGCGGTGCTCAGCAACTGCGCGGTGCGGTCGCCCTTGGGGAAGAAGGTCGCCGCGAACACCAGTGAGAGCGAGGAATAGGCGTACCAGTCATACCATTCGACAAGGTTGCCGGCCGAACCGCCGATGATCGATCGCAGGCGTTTGGCGTCGATCGCCATGTCTCTCTCCCCCGGCTCAACGTCCTGGCCGACAAGAGAGTCGAAATAACGCGCATGTGCAAGACGGACGGTTGAGCGACCCGCCCGCATCGCGCATAGGGGTCGCCATGCGTGCGCTTCCGCTCCTTGCTGTAACCCTTGCACTAGCGAGCTGCGTGGCGCCCGTCGCGCCGCCACGGCCTGCGCCGACACCAGTCCCGGTTCCGGTCCCGACCTACACGCCACCGCCGCCGCCACGGCCGACACCGGTGCCGCTCGGCGCCGATTGGCGCGACTGGCCGGTGACGCCGGGGGAATGGGTGTACCGTCAGGACGGACGCGGCTCGATCGCTCTGTTCGGAGAGCGCGGCGCCGACGCCACACTGACGCTGCGCTGCGATCGCGCTGCCAGCACGCTCTACCTCTCGCGTGCCGGGATAGCCTCGGGCGCAGTGCCCATGACGGTCCGCACCACCACGGTGTCGCGGATACTCTCGACCACTCCGACCGGCGGTACGCCGCCCTATCTCGCGGTTGCGATCGGTCCGCGCGACAGCCTGCTCGACGCGATCGGCTTCAGCCGCGGTCGCTTTGTCGTTGAGCAGCCGGGCTTTGCCACCCTGGTCGTACCGGCCTGGGCCGAGATCGAGCGCGTGACTGAGGATTGCCGGCGCTGACCGGATAGCTTTTTCGCCTCGCGCGTTTTTACGGCGAGGAGGCAAGGCCATGATCCGCAAGCTCAAATCCGGCGAATATCGGCTCTATTCGCGCAAACTTGATCCCGACACCCACAAGGGCCGCAACCTCGGCACCTTCGGCACGCGCGCCGCGGCCGAGAAGCATGAGCGTGAAGTGCAATATTTCAAACGCCACTGAGGCGAGGTGGGGAGGGAGCTGGGCCGGCGATTTGGGCAGCGCAAGAGACTCGTTCAAAACGAAACACATTACAAGACTTGTATATGCGATTCCGATGATTCACATATAGGGCGTGCTCATGCAGGGCACGATGTTTCAACAAGCGAAAGGAGGTGATCCGATGTCTCATGGTTCAGCAGTGGGGTCGGTTCAGTTCGTTCGGGGGACGCGCCGCTAATCCGCCGGGCCGTGCGGGGGGTATTCTCCCCCAGTCAACGCAGGGCCTACAGGAGAGGCGGTTCGCATGGTCTCCCGGGCTGGAGCTTCCGGCCGCTGACCATGTCAGGAGGTTGCCGGGTCTTCGGACCCGGCAGCCTCTTTTCATATCTGGGCCAAGCCGAAGGGCGACGGCCTGATTCAACCTAATCGGGTTTCTCTCTATTGCCCGTGGGACAGGCTTGTTCCGGACTTCGCTCTCCCGCATGATTTGGCCGGAAGATCCGGCACAGGGGAACATCAATGCGCGCCTTCGCTCTGCTGCTGGTCGGCTCGATCCTCGCGGTACCCGCCTTCGCTCGGGAGGTGCGGGTCGAGGAAGCTTCGATCGCCGATCTCGACGCGATGATGGCGAAGGGAACGGCAAGCAGCCAGGACATCACCCGCGCCTATCTCGCCCGCATCGCCGCGATGGATCGCAAAGGTCCCAATCTGCGCGCGGTGATCGCGCTCAACCCCGACGCCCTTGCAGAAGCCCGCGCCAGCGACGCGCGCCGCAAAGCCGGCAAGCCGCTCGGCCCGCTCGACGGCATCCCGGTGCTGATCAAGGACAATATCGAGACGAGCGACATGCCGACCACCGCTGGCAGCCTCGCGCTCAAGGACAATCGCACCGGCCGCGATGCGCCGGTAGTCGCCGAGCTCCGCAAGGGCGGCGCGGTGATCCTCGGCAAGACCAACCTCTCCGAATGGGCGAATATCCGCTCGACCAAATCGATCAGCGGCTGGAGCGCTATCGGCGGTCTGGTACGCAATCCCTATGCGCTCGATCGCACTTCGTGCGGCTCATCGAGCGGGTCCGGCGCGGCGGTGGCGGCGAGCTTCGCCGCGGTCGCGGTCGGCACCGAGACTGACGGTTCGGTCGTATGCCCCTCCTCGATGAACGGGCTGGTCGGGCTGAAGCCGACGCTCGGCATGGTGAGCCGCACCCATGTCGTCCCGATCAGCCACAGCCAGGATACGCCGGGGCCGATGGGGCGAAGCGTGAAGGATGTGGCGATCCTGTTCTCGAACATGGTCGCCGCCGATCCGGCCGATGTAACAACGAAGGATGCCGATAAATACCGGCGCGATTTCGCCGCCGGTCTTTCAGGCGATGCGCTCAAGGGCAAGCGGATCGCCGTCCTCCACCCCGAGATGCCGGAAGCTCTGAAGGTGCAATATGAGGCGGCGCTCGCTGTCTTGAAAGCACAGGGCGCGATCCTGGTCGATGCCGAGGCGCCCAAGGATGGCGGGCGCGGCGACGCCGAGTTCGACGTGCTCAAGGCCGAATTGAAGGCCGATCTCGATGCCTATCTGGCAACAACGCCCAACTCAGTCACGACGCGCACGCTCGATCAGGTCATCGCCTTTAATGAAGCGAACAAGGCGACCGAGATGCCCTTTTTCGGCCAGGAGATCTTCCTCGATGCCGCGAAGACCCGTGGCCTAACCGATGCCGAATATCTCGGTGCCCGCGCCAAATCGCTGAGGCTGGCCGGTGCCGAAGGGATCGACGCGATGCTCAAGAAAGCCGACGCCAACCTGCTGGTCGAGCCGACCTATGGTACGCCGTGGCTCAGCGACACTGTCTCCGGTGACAATTTCAGCGGCCCCAGCGCAAGCGAGTTGCCCGCGATCGCCGGCTATCCGCACCTGACCGTGCCGATGGGGCTGGTGAAGGGGCTGCCTGTCGGCCTGTCCTTCATCGCGACCGCCTGGGGCGATCAGGCGGTGCTCGATGCTGGCTATACCTATGAACAGGCAAGCCATGCCCGGGTCGCGCCGCGCTATCTTCCGGTCGCCGATGCGGCCGCCGGGTTGGAGGGCACGCGCTGACCGCCGCGATCGGAACGAAGATGGTTCGACTTCCGGTATGAGCGATTTGCGATGACCTCTATTGGACCTGTCCCACCCGCCGCAAAGGAAGCGCCGCCATGTCAGCCAATGTCCCGCCGCCTCCTGCCGTGGCGGATCGAAAGATACCCGGCGTCTATGTCACTGAGCTGGATGCCTTCCCGTCTTCGATCGTCGGCGTCGCCACCGCGGTTCCGATCTTCATCGGCTATACCGAAACCGCCCGGGATCCATCGACCGGGAAGCCAGTCTATCTGGAGCCAGTGTCGCTGAGTTCGATGGCTGACTATCGCAGCTATTTCGGCGCGGGTTTCGATGTGAGGGGCATCGTCACGGCAGCGGCGTCGAGCGCGGATGCGGATTTCGAGACGCGTTCTTGGGACGGCGCCGATGATGGGTCGTCCATTGCGAGCTATACGGTCGCGACTTCGGTGACGCCCGCCGGCACCAGGGCCTATGGTCCGCAGTTCAATCTTTATTCGGCGATGGAGTTGTTCTTCGCCAATGGCGGCGGCGATTGTTTCGTCATCTCCGTCGCCAATTATTGGGGCACCGCGAGCAACACGCCCCCGACGGGAGCCACGCCGGCCGCCGTCAATCCGAACGATCTGCTGGCCGGGCTCGCCGTCTCGAACGACACGCGCGGCGGCACGATGCTGGTGGTGCCCGATGCCTGCCTACTGGTCGAGGCCGATGCCAATGGCGAACTGAGCTATCCCGGCTATCAGCCCGTCGTCGTCGAGATGCTCCGGCAATCGGCCACGCTGCAGGACCGCGTGGCGATCCTCGATCTGCCCGGCGCGCTGGATCCGGCCAATTGGTCGGCTGACGCGATGCAGCAGCAGGCGGACGCTTTCTACACAGCGATCGCGCCGGCCGCGGATGCCCTCAGCTACGGCACAGCCTATGGCCCCGCACTCCAGTCGTCGCTGCTCGCGCCGACCGATCTGTCCTTCGTGAATCTGAGCGGAAGTGCTGCCAGTACGATTTTGATGAACAATCTGCTGACCAGCCAGGCGCAGTCGCTCTATTGGCCTCTCTGGTCTGGGTCGGCCACTGACCTCCCCTCCGCCTTTGTCGATATGGCGGCTCACATCGCAGCCGCCTTTCCCGTTTCCGGGGCATCGCCGATCGCCTCGAATCCGGCGAATATCCTCGGCGTGGCTGAGGGAATGGCGGTGTCCCTCCCCGGGGCGGCCGCGGTGCCGACCGACAGCGCCGGCATCGCGGCGCTCGATCAATATCTCCTCAATGCACTGCCCCTGCTCGGCACCATCCAGCAGATTCTCGCCGGCAAGCTCAACGTCGTGCCGCCAAGCGGTGCGCTGGCCGGGGTCTGGGCGCTGAACGATGCCAATCATAGCGTGTGGACCGCACCGGCGAACCTGGCACTCAACCAGGTGATAGCGCCCAAGGTATCGCTGAACGATACGGAGCAGGCCGGTTACAATGTGCCGCTCAACGGCAACGCAATTGACGTCCTGCGGGAATTCCCCAATCGCGGCACTGTGGTCTGGGGCGCTCGGACGCTCGACGGCAACAGCCTGGACTATCGTTATATCCAGGTCCGCCGCACCCTCATTTACGTTCAGCAATCGATCCAGCAGGCGCTCCAGCCCTTCGTCTTCGCCGCCAATGACAGCGCGACATGGACGACGGTGACAGCGATGATCTCCAGTTTCCTGACCGGACTCTGGGAGGCGGGCGGGCTGATGGGCGACAAGGCAAGCGACGCTTTCACAGTCTCGTGCGGTGTTCCCACGACGATGACGGGCGAGGACATCCTCAACGGCTATATGATCGTCAACGTCACGCTCCAGATGGTCCATCCGGCGGAGTTCATCGAGCTGACCTTTAAACAGACGATGCAGGGAGTCTGATCTAGCGTCTCTGGCGCCACCGCTTCGCGAACCTCGTTTGCCACAGCATCAGCAGCGGCACGACGCCCAGCTCCATTGCGAAGGCGAAGAGATGCCCTTTCGAGGGCGTGCCGACCGCAACCAGCGACACGATGCGTGACAGCCCACCCATTATCACCAGCGTCCCGAGCAACCGGAAGCGCGCGCCCTTGATCTCGATCCTTGGAACACAGCTCGCAAAGGCGATGCCGACCGCGAAGAAGATGCCCGAGATGTACCGGAAATGGCTGTCGAGATCGACAGGGACCACCGGTGGATGGCCGAGAAAACCCGGCCCATGAAGGATGCTCCAGCCGCCGGTGGCCAGCGGCACCACGCATGCGACGGCGACGATCGCCTGCAGCAATCGCTTCTCGATGCGTGGGTTCACCCGCCGTCTTTTTCGAGCAACTCGGGCCGGATATGGATTGCGGTCAACGACATCCGCACCTCGATCAGGAACGAGACCAAAGCTGCGATCAGCAGGAACATGGCGAGGATGAAGGACAGCGCGACGACGGTGCCGATATGGAGCTTGGCCAGTTCAGCGACGAACAGCATGGCGACGACGAGGCAGGTCATCACCGCGCTCGACACGCCGAGCACCAGGGCCATGTTGATCACTGACATGCGCCGGTCGAGCAGCCGCAACTCCCAGACATGGCGGTCATGCTCGGGCCCGGTCGAGCGCGGATGAAGGCCCTCCACCTGGCGGGCACGGTCGACCACGCGCGAAAGTCGCCCGGCCAGCACGTTGAGCAACGCTCCGATGCCGGCCAGCATGAAGACCGGCGACAGCGAAAGCTGGATCGTCTGGGCGATCGTGGTGACGGCGGGAGAAAATTGCACAAGGCGGTTGTGGGGGCTTCGCTGCCAAAGGGTCAAGCGCGAACCGGTTGGTAACCGCTAGCCACGTAACGATCGGCCATGACCAAGCCGATGCTGCTCGCAGAATTCACCCGCCTGCCGCCGATCACGCGCGCATTGGTGTTCGACGGGCTTTCGGGCGCGATCGATCTGGTTGCCGAGGCCGGGCCAGAGACACATTGTTTCCTTCGCTACCAATGGTTTGCCGCCGCGCTCTCGGCCTATGGCGGCGAGGCGCGCACCTTGCTCGTGGAGCACGACGGCGACCCGGTGATTGCCCTGCCGATGGTGCGATTCGGCCCCGGGCCGGCGCGGCTGGCGGCGGTACCGGGCTCCTATTGGCCGTTCCGCAGTTTTCCGGCGAGCGAAGCGGTGGGGCAGGGGGCCTTCAATGCCCTGGTCGATGGGCTTGGGCGTGAGGTCAACGCCTTGCGCGTCGGTCCGATCTGCGATGGCGATCCCGTGCTCGAGCCGCTGCTCGCGGCAGCCCGGGCAAAGGGCTGGGCTACGCTTGACCGATTCGTCGCTGATTCGTGGCTGCTCGATGTGGCCGCCGCCCGCCTACGCGGAGACTGGCCGCGCACCTCGACGCTCCGCAAGAACCGCTTTCATGAAAAGCATCTGGCTGAGCAAGGCGCGCTCGACTGGCAGTTCCTGAGCGGCGCTGACTGGACTGAGGAGGCATTCGACGCGCTGGCCGCGATCGAGGAGAAGAGCTGGATCGCGGCCCGTACCGATGGCAGCGACGCCAAGTTCACCACGACCGGGCACGGCAATTTCTGGCGCATGGCGGCGCGGGACCCGGTCGTCGCGGCGATGATGTCGGCGGCCCTGCTCAGGGTCGCTGGCGCGCCGGCGGCCTTCTCGTTCGATCTCGCGACCGGCGATCTCACCTATGCGATCGCCAACAGCTATGATCCGGCCTTTGCCGATCACTCCCCCGGCAAGTTGCTCCATTACCGCAACCTGATGCGGGCGATGGCGGCCGGGGTCGCCCGGGTCGACTGGGGCGCCGGGGATAGCGGCTACAAGCAGGAGATGGGCGCGCATCAGGGCCCGGCGATCCGCGATTGGCTGCTGGTCCGACCCGGCCTGCCGGCGATGCTCGGGCGAGCGCTGCGCCATCTCTGGGAACGGACCGGACAGCGCTCGGCGCAGCCTGCAATTGACGCACCGGCCGAGCCGACGATATGATCGTCGCTCCACTGGAGTGAATATGTCTGGAATTGTCGCCTGCTGATCGCCTGACCGGGTAATCACGGTACCGGGCGTCGTACGCAACCGCTTCTCGCTGGTTGCGCGGGCCTCAACCCCTTTGCCAGGGGCCGACATTTCCCATGAATATCTCGAAATACGAACAGCGCGTGCTCCACGCGCTGGCGCAGGGCGGACGCATCGTCCACCGGCGCGAAGGTGAGACAAGCCGCATCGTCGCGGTCGATTGCTTCACCCGCGACGGCTATGTGCTGAGCGACTGCACCTTGCCGCTGTTCCGCAAGTTGAAGCGCCGGCAGTTCATCGCCAGCGCTGAAGGCGGACCTTACCGCGTCACGCGGCTCGGGCTCACCGCGGTGCGGGCTCAGCCGGACAATCGCTAAGCGGGAATCCGGCGTTCCTCAGGGGACGCCGGATTTCTCACCCTCAACCCAGGTCAGGATCTTGTGGCGGTCATGCGATCCGCCGATCCGGATTTCGTCGCCCACGGATACTGCGAAGGGAGCTTCGAGCGGCGTCAGTGTCGGCGACGAGAAGAAGAAGGCGCCTGCCTCCGGCCGTGCCTCGAGGATGGTTTCCGCATCGAGCTCGAGCCTGATCCATCGTGCAATCGTATCAACCTTCCCGGCCTTCAGCGCCCGGCATGCAACCGTGCGCCGCTCGCCGGCGGGAAAAGCCGCGTCCGAAAAATCGAAGCGGAATAGCGTCTCTCCTTCCGAGAGCAGATCGAGGCCGGGATCACCGATTGGCCGCAGCAGCGTAGCATCGACGAAATCGGCGAGCGGGGAAAGGTCGAAGCCGCAGGCGCTGTCGATCTTCCCGCTTCGGCCATGGTCCTGCCAGCCGGCCAGGCCCACGCACAGGCTGGCCGCCCTCGGTACGACTGGCGCACCGGGCGCGAGAAGCCGCGCGCGCGCGTCCCCGATCGCTGAGAGCGGATCGAAGCCAAGCAAGTTGTCAGCGAAGATGTCGCAGAACAGCAGGTCGGCTGGCCGTTCCAGGTCCTTGCCAATCGTCACCTTCTGCGAGGGGCAGGTGATCACTTCGATCCGGTCGGCATAACCGTTCAGCGCCGCGAGCTCGCGGGCGAGATCGGCGGCGACCGGATTGGTCTCGCAGGTGACGACCTTCGCAGCCCCCGCGCGCGCGGCCATCAATGCAAGCATCCCCGCGCCCGTGCCGATCTCGAACACCAGCATGCCGGGGCGGATCGCGCGCCGCAGCGCCGCATCCCAGGCCAGGTTGCGCCGTGCGTCGTTCATCATCGGCACGTGATAGCCCGGCAACATCGACGCCAGCAGCCGGCGTCCGCGCATGATCGTGGCTGGGTCGTCGCGCGCCAGCGCCATCGCTTCGCGCACAAGCGTCAGGGCGCGTCGACGATGCTTTTTCGCGGCGACCATCTCAGCCAGCCCGACGAGATGATAGGGATAATCCGGCCGTTGCCGCAGCGCCGCGCCAAGTGTCGCGATCATGCGGTCAATATCGTCGCTCACCGGCATCCCCTCCTGCGGATCGCCCGCGCGCTTACCCTGATATTTTGGTGATGATGCTATCTCATGCGTATGGCTGTCCAGCAATCACGCTCGGTAGGAAGTCCGGGCAATCTGGAGTGATTGGGCTGGGTAGCTACTCTGCTCTAACTGGCTCGTGAATGGAATAAAAAGGCGACGTCATGTTCGGCTCAAGCCGGAACGGCCGTAAGCGGGCCTGTGCGAGCGAACCGCGAACGGTATGGTGGGAGGACGATCGTTGCCGGGCACGATGGCGAACGCGCCGACGATCGGCATCTCTGGCATAACCTCGTCCACTCGATCGAGCTGACAGGTCGCCATACCGCCGGTAACCATCTGCGACTATTCCTCACAGGTTCTCGCTTTACCTCAACGGCTGTTCTCCAGGATCGCCACGCCCCAGGGACCGATTGTAGAAGCGGCCTGGCTGCCAGTCAGAAGATCTGTTCCATTGGCAAGCTCCCGAGGAATATTCTGCTTCTCTCGCGAGTAATTCAGCAGGTAGCGGACCCGGCTCCCATTCGTCAGAGTGCCGCTACGCACAATGAGAGGGAACCGAGCTGTGTCTGGCCAGACAACGCCAGCCCGTTTGGCAGTGTCGGTCAGGACGCCCTCGATCAACGCGTCCGACGGCATGAAGCCAATATAGGTTACCTCTCCCTTGCCGTAGGAGTTGCGGGTCATCGCAGCATAATGAGGCCACGAATGATGTTCGAAGCGGGCAATGACCTTAGCAGTTGTTGGAGTTAGAAACTCCATCCACCAGCGCGCCTCCAGGTCCTTTCCGCTGAGGCCATATAATTCGGGCCCGACCTTGACCTCCTTGGGTTCGGTAAACAGCTGGTAACCCACCCCTGCTGCTTGTGCGATTGCGCCCGGCTGCGTCGCGTAGCGCACCTTGGAGTCCTCATTGGTGAACCCGCTTTTGAACGTGTAAACCAGGTGACCGCCAGCTTCGGCAAAAGCATTCAGCCGCGCGATCTCCTCGTCGCTCGCCGAATACAGCGCCGGCACAACAATCATCTTGTACTTCGACAGGTCCGGGTTTCCATCCGGTGAAATGACGTCAGCCTCGATATTTCTTCGATAAAGCGCGTCGTAAAAGGGACGCATCACCTGATTGTATTCTATGTTTCCAGGCAGCTTGAATGAGTCGAATGCGGTTTGCGCACGATTACTGACGTAGATCGCGACATCATTGCTCTTCTTCAAATCCGCGAGCTTCGGCCCAAGACGCTTGATGTCAGCACCAATTTCCTTCGCCGACTGGTAAACTTCATTCGGTTGATAGTCCTGGGTCAGCAATCCGCGCCAATAGGTTTCGATCGCGTTCGACGTTGTAGCCCAGTGCCAATATGCGACCATGTTCGCGCCTGACGCGAGATGGCTGAAGGCTTGTAGCCGCAATTGGCCCGGATAGGGTGTCCATTGTAGCCATCCCTGCGCCTCGGTCTCGATAACATAGTAATTCGCGCCGCCTTTCAGCGAGCGAGCCAGGTCACCGCCGAAGGCAATCTCCACGCCTGTCAGGTCATCCTGAGTTGGGTGGTAGATGTCCATGCCAGCAACGTCGAGCGGCCGGGCTGCTTTCCAATGGTTGACCTCGGGCTGTATACCGTAGGACGTTTTTAGCCAGCCCAGGTCGAAGTTCTGGGTGATGAACTGATCGTTGCGCGCATGCTTGCGAACCAGCTCCGTTTGCCAGGCGAGAAACTCCGTTACGAGACCTCTCTGGAATTCGGCAAAGGCGTTTTTCACGCTCGCGTTCATTGTTCCGGTTGTTGAAGGAAAGTCCTCCCACCGGTTAACGCGATTGCTCCAGTAATCGAGACCCCAGGCCTTGTTCAGTTTATCAAGGCTGCCCCACTTATGCTGCAGCGCCTTTACAAATGCAGCCTGCACATTCGGTCCGGCCGTGTTGTAAGGCTTTGTTTCGTTGTCGACCTGATAGCCGATGACCGCCTGGTGTTTGGCAACATGGGCAATCAGATTCTCGATGACCCGCTGGGCAGCCGCGCGATAGTGCGGGTTCGTGATGTCCATGTTCTGGCGAAAGCCAAACTTGGCCTGACCCTCTGGTCTGGTCACCAACACATCCGGGTGCTGACGCGCGAGCCATGTGGGGATCGCATATGTCGGCGTGCCGACGATGACTTTGATGCCATATCGCTGGGCAGCTGCAAGCATTCGATCAACATGGCTGAAATCAAAGATACCCGGCTGCGGCTCAAGCGTTCCCCACGTCGACTCGGCGATCCGAACTACCGTGATGTTCGCCTCTTTCATCAGCCGGAAGTCTTCATCGATGCGATCTACGGGGGTGTATTCATCGTAATACGCCACCCCATAAAGAATGGATTGTGGTGTGCGATCGACATCTTGTGCTTTGGCTTGCACGAAGAACGGATTAGCCAAAGTCGCGACGAAAGCTGAAATGGCGAGGAATCTCGACAGCTTCAACTTAATCATATGATGCCACCTATTTCGCATTGTCGATGTCCTGATACCTTTAGGAGTGCGGACCACTAATTCCGGGGTGAATCCTTGTCGCGGCTCGCGACAGGCCGCTCGACCGCGATCGCACCGCTTCCTGGCAGTGCCCGCGGGGTGATGCCCAGCTACGCGGCCCTTTTTTCCCGTTCACGCAACCTCCCGATCGCTGCGTCTCTGCACAGCGCAGCCCGAACCTGACCGCTTGTTTTCATTTATGCAACCACGATTTTCCTTGTGAAAGGTGTGACTCGTCATACGGATACGTCGCGGAATGCGCGCAGGACCCGCTCGTGCGGAGCGTCTTCTTGCAGACGGATTTCCTGGAAAAAAGCCGCGAGCTAGCTTAGCGGCTCGATCCTAGTCGGCCGGTTTCGCTAGGTGATGACAAGCAGACGTTCGAACGGCAGGCGCGGGTGGCGGCAATCGCTGCAAACAGCCCGGACGTCACTGTGGCTGCCTATGATTCTATGATTGATCGCAACCCGACGATCGGGTGGGCTGGTCGCCGTCCGCTGTCGCGCGTGGCCCGGGCACGCGTTTGTGGCATACCAGAGCTATCGGCGCGCCATCCTTGCGGCCGGTCCCGTTCGACGCGAAATCCGCCTTGCGTTAGTCATATTCGGCGGCGATCTCGCTCCGAGAGGGCGCTTCCGAGACCCTTCCCCTGCGATCGTCGGACAGCTCGATCGCGATGATGTCGGTGAGCGCGCGGGCCTTGGCGGGGATGAACCGGTTGCTTGGATAAATTGCGTAGGCACTCCTTGGCTGCGGCTCGAAGTCCTCCAGGATGGGCAACAGCTTGCCTGAGGCGATCTCTGTGCTGACAATGAAAACCGGCTGGAAAATGATTCCCTGTCCCGCCACGGCGAGCGAGCGCAACAGATCGCCGCTGTTTGCCTTCACCGCCCCTGCCACCCGCTGCACTTCGCGCTTGCCGTCACGCTCGAAAGCCCATTCGTCTGGCGGAACGGCGTCGGTATAGATCAGGCATTCGTGGGTCGCGAGGTCCGCTGGTATCAGCGGCCGACCACGCCGCTCAAGATAGGCCGGTGCAGCGCATGTGACCATGGGCACTGAGGCGATCCGTCGAGCAATCGTCGAGGAGCTAAGCGCTGGAGCGATGCGGATGCTCAAGTCGAAGCCATGTCGGACAAGGTCAGTCGGAGAATCGTCGAGGCGGATCTCCAGATCTACCGTCGGATGCTCCTCACGGAACCGGCAGATCGCGGCGTCGAGCCGACGTGTAGCGAAGGTGTAGGGAAGCGCCACGCGCAATCGACTCCGGGTCGTCGAAGAGCCCGGCCCAGCGGCCTCTGCCTCCATTCCCTCGAGATCGTCGATCACCTGGCTATAGAGGGTGAACAGCCGGTCGCCGACGTCGGTCAAGCTGAGGCTGCGAGTCGAGCGATTCAGAAGGCGCACGCCCACTGTGTCTTCGAGCTCCCTGACCATCCGTGATGCGCTCGTCTGAGACAAACCAAGCTGGTCAGCGGCCTTGATGAATGAGCCGGCCCTCACGACCTGGAGGAAGACCTTGATCGAGGCGAGTTTGTCCATGCACGTCTTCCTCCGGCTCGGCGTGCGGATTATGCCGCCCCACGGCATAAAGCATCCCGACTTGGCGACTTATTCTCGACGATCGCTCCGCCTACTAACCAGCGATCAATTTTGGAGGAGCGCACAGTGAAGTCGTTGTTGCAAGTCGTCAGCGTGGCCGCCGTCATCATCGGCATTGGTTCAGGTCAAGCGTTCGCGGGTCCTCTGCAGGAGGCCAACAAGAAGCTTGTCAGCAATGCCATGCATGAGCTGTTCGTCACCCGGGACGCTGAGAAGGCCGTGCGTCTCTATTTCGGCAAGCCCTATCTTCAGCACAATCCGATGATGGCGGACGGGGCGGACGACCTGCCCAAGGTGGTCGCCTCGCTGCCTGCCAATTTCAAGTACGAGCCGGGCACCATCGTGGCAGACGGCGACTTGGTGATGATCCATGGCCGCGCCACCGGATGGGGGCCAAAGCCGCTGGTGGTCGTCGACATCTTCCGCGTCAGGAACGGAAAGCTGGTCGAACATTGGGACGTGATGCAGGTAGATGTCCCGGCGTCTCAGACCAAGAGCGGCCGACCGATGTTTCCGATAGAGCGCTGAAGCCGCATTGAGCCAGCGTCTGTCGAGGCGGCCCATGCGGTAAGAGCGAATTGCTCAGCCGAGAGGAAGCGATCGCACGCTGGAATATAACTGACAGCAATTTGCGATATCGCATCCTTATTTACGCCTAAAAGTAAAATACCAGACCTCATGGCCCTGCCGCCGCGCCTTGCGCTCATAGCGGGTCTCGGGCCAGTCGTCGGGACGGGTGAGGAAGTCACGCGGGTGCTCGGCCAGCCACTCGAAATCGGTGCGCGCGTTCATCACCATCATCGCCCAGCGGCAATAGGTCGGGTCGTCGGTGCCGAGGCGGAATTCGGCGCCGGGTTTCAGCTTGGCCGCGATCAGATCGAGCGGCCCGTGATTGACCATCCGCCGCTTCGCGTGCCGCGCCTTCCGCCACGGATCGGGGTGGAGCAGGTAAACCCGGCTGAGCGACGCATCGGGCAGGCGTTCGATCACATCAAGCGCGTCGCCCATATGCAGCCGAACATTCTCCAGCTCCTCGTCGCGGACATGGTTGAGCGCGCCGACCACGCCGTTGAGAAACGGCTCGCAGCCAATAAAGCCACTCTCGGGTCGGGCCGCCGCCTGCCCGGCAAGATGCTCCCCGGCGCCAAAGCCGATCTCCACCTCGAGCGGCCGCTCGTCGCCAAACAGCGTCCGCACATTGAGCGGCCCGGCTTCGGGCACGCTGATCAGCGGCAGCAGTTCTTCGACCAGAGCGGCTTGGCCAAGGCGCAGCTTGTGCCCTTGGCGGCGGCCATAAAGGCGGCGGATCGTGCTTGGGTCGTTCATTGCCGGGCGGCTATGGCAGGGCCGCCGCCATATGCAAGCCGTGCGCTATTTGGTTTTCTTCAGGTCCAACGTGCTGATCCGGCCTCCCTCGACTGTCCAGCTCAGCCGATTCTGAGTGGTGAGGACGAAGATCGGCATATGCGCCGAAAGCGATGTGAACACATGGATCTCGGTCGGAACCGGATCGAGCAGATGGGTGATCGTCAGCGCCGCGGGTGCATCCGTCCCCTTGTCGCGAAGCGGCAGAGAAATGCAGGATTTGGTGAAGGGTCGCGGCGCTGATGCCTTCCCGTCCGACGCAACCTCGATGAGATAGTGACCGCCGAACGGCATAGTGTCGTTGTCGGTCTGCGGAGTGAGGACGTAGACCAGAGTCGGCCCGCCCGGCAGGGATGGGGGCAGTACCACGGTATTGTAGGAGCGCTCGGTGCAGCGTTCGACCTTGCTCGCGAAAAAAGAGTCCAGTGCCGTCTTCCGCGTCCTGATCAGCCGGATTCGTTCCGGGCTGAGTTTCGTCTCGTCGCTAAAGCCGAGCAGCCGGCTGGAGGCGAGCTTGTTATTGCGAAATTGCGCGACATAGACGGCGTGAGGATCGGCCTCATTCTTGTCGAAAAAGACCAGCTCGGGGGCGTCCGCGGGGCCATCGACGATCCAGCCGCCGATCAATGTTTCTGGATGCGAGACCATCGTGAGCATGTCGTCGGTGCCGTGCCAGGCCGCCTGATCATAGGCGTAGATCATCCTGCCGCGTTCGACCGCGTGTTGGATACTGGCTTCGTTGGATGCGGATATTCCTGTCTGTTGCGCCACCCCGATGCCCGGCGCGGCAAGGATCAATCCGATAGCGATCGCGATCCCGAACATTTTCATGGTGCTGTCTTCCCCCGGAGCCGACGCGAGATCCTTATTTGACCAAGCCCGAACCAATGGTGACCGAGCTTCCTGTGGCGCTGGGCGTTACCCGGGAAATCGGGTTGCCGTGCAGGATCAGGTCCACCACCTGCGTCGGTTGAGGGAGGCGGTCGAATGAAGGATAGATCGCAACGCCACCATCGACGTCGCTGAAGGAAACCTCGAAGCCGCCCTTGCCCATGAGGGCGCCCAGGCCAGCGCCGACATTGGCCACTCGGCCCGAATCGCCGAGCGCCAGCGTATAATGTGCCGTGTCGCCGTCGGCGCGATACACGGCATATAGTGCCATCGCCTCTCCTTGCCGGCACCAGCTGACGGGTTTGGCTTCTACCGGCGTGTCCTTCGTCGCGGCCGTAATCGCGGCCCCGCCGAGCAACGCCTGCATCATGTCCGGCTTCAGCAGCCTGGCTTTCTTGAAGCTCAGCGTATCGGGACAGGCGTGAATTGGTGTCGCGCCTACCGTCGGCGGCACCGCGTTCGCAGGCCAGCCAATCGCGGTGACGGCTTCGGTCAGCTTCGCATCAAGCGCGGCCGGGTCGAGTGTCGTCGAGCTCAGCCGGATCGCGACGAGCCAATCACCTAGCGGCATCATCACAAGACCGGTGGCGCGATAGGGGCCCTTGCGGGGTGTGTAGACCTGCCTCAGCCCAGCGGTAATATTGGTCCGGGGCGGGGCAAAAGCGACCGGGTCGGTAGAGACGGCTGTCACGCCCCCAAAGATGTCACGCACCTCGATCGCGGTCTGGGACCGATCGAACCACAAGGGCACACTCATTGCCGCTGGATGGAAAATATAGATTGTGAGCGCGTTGGCTTTCCCCGAATCCGAGAAATTCAGGTAGATGTCGCGTTCGCCATCGCCGTCGCTGTTGTCAGTGATTGATTCGCGCGCGAGCCCCAATAGCGAGGCCTTGAGTATGATTCCCGTCGCGGCGTGCTTCCAGCCCTTGTCGGCGGGAACCGTCAGTTCGCGGGCTGGGGCTGCGGGTGCAATGCATGCAGCCGCAAGCAAGGTCGCGGTAATCATTGTGATACGCAGCATCGGTCTATCCCCCCGTTTCAGGGAGGCTAGACCGGTTCTGCCGCGCAAATCAATCGGATATCAGGCGACCGCTGCCTTTAGCTTGTCGACCAGGTCGGTCTTTTCCCAAGTGAAGAAATCGCCGTCGGGCGTGCGGCCGAAATGGCCGTACGCAGCCGTGCGCTGATAGATCGGCGCGTTGAGCTTGAGGTGCTCGCGAATGCCCTTGGGGGTCAGGCGCACCAGCTTCGGCAGAACCTCTTCCAGCTTCGCCTCGGAGACGGTGCCGGTGCCATGCGTATCGACATAGACCGACAGCGGCTCGGCAATGCCGATCGCATAGCTGAGCTGGATGGTGCAGCGGCGGGCGAGCCCGGCGGCAACAACGTTCTTCGCCAGATAGCGTGCGACATAGGCGGCCGAACGATCGACCTTGGTCGGATCCTTGCCCGAGAAAGCGCCGCCGCCATGCGGTGCCGCGCCGCCATAGGTGTCGACGATGATTTTGCGGCCGGTCACGCCGGCATCGCCGTCAGGGCCCCCGATTTCGAAACGACCGGTCGGGTTGACGTAGATCTTGGTCTCGTCATCGACAAAGCCCGCCGGCAGCACGTCGTTGAACACGCCGACGACATAGTCGCGAAGCTCCTTGTAGAGCTCCGGATTGCCTTCCGAACCGTCATAGAAATAGCCGGGCGCATGCTGGGTCGAGACGACCAACGCGGTCGCGCGAACCGGGACTTCGTTGCGATACTCGAGCGTCACCTGGCTCTTCGCGTCAGGCTCGAGGAACGGCACGACCTTGTTGTGGCGGTCATGCGCAAGCTTTTCGAGGATGCGGTGCGAATAATAGAGCGTCGCGGGCAGCAGGTCAGGCGTTTCGTCGGTCGCGTAACCGAACATGATGCCCTGGTCGCCGGCGCCCTCGTCCTTGTTGCCGCTCTCGTCGACCCCCTGCGCGATATGCGCTGACTGGGCGTGGAGATGATTTTCGAATGAGAAGTTCTGCCAGTGAAAGCCGTCCTGCTCATAGCCGATGCGCTTCACTGTCGCGCGGACGGCGGCCTCGATCTCTTCCTTGGCGCCCGGCGCCCACTCATCGTTCTCGAAAACGCCCTTGCAGCGGATCTCGCCCGCCAGCACGACGCGGTTGGTCGTGGTCAGCGTCTCGCACGCGATGCGCGCATAGGGGTCCTTGGACAGGAACAGATCGACGACCGCATCGGAAATCTGGTCGGCGACCTTGTCGGGATGGCCTTCGGAAACCGATTCGGAGGTGAAGAGGAACGACGCGCGCATTGAATCACACCCTTGGCTGCGCGGCACCCGACACACGGGCAACCGCATATAAAGCTTTCCTTATATGAGCCCCCTAGCGAGCAGCCCGGCGAATGGCAACCGCCAGAAACAGCATCAGCGCCGTGGTGATCAGCGCCATCCAGTTGCCGAGCCGCGAAAACAGCGTCGGCGGATGGGCGGCGGGCAGGGGCATTTCGATCGCGCCGGCCCTGCGCATCGGAACGGTGGCGAGCAGCCGACCATCGGCGTCGATAACGGCCGAGATGCCGGTCGGCGTCGCGCGAATGATCGGAATGCCCTCCTCGATCGCGCGCAGCTGCGCCTGGGCGAGGTGCTGGGGCGGGCCCCAGGTGCCGAACCAGCTGTCGTTCGAGGGGTTGAAGATCAGCGCCGGGCGGTGCGCCGGGTCAGTGATATGGCCGGAGAAGATGATCTCGTAACACACCCCCATGCCGACATCGCCGAAGCCGGGCAGGGGGATCGTACGCGGTCCCGGGCCATCGGCGAAATCGACATCTCCGGGTACGAGCCGGGAAAGCCCGAGTGCTGTCATCAATGGCCTGAGCGGGAGATATTCGCCGAACGGCACGAGATGCGCCTTGTCGTACCGGGCGAGGATCGTGCCGCGCGCATTCAGCGCGAAGATCGAGTTGGTCGCGGTGCTGAGATCGCCCCGTGCGTCGAACTGGAGCCCATTGCCCCCGGCGAGCACGATATCCCGCGGCCCGAGCTGTGCCGCGATCCGCTGGCGCACCGAAAAGGGCGAAATGCCCTCATAATATTGCGGCGGATATCCGTTCTCGATCGAATAGCGCAGCGCCCCTTCGGGCCAGACGATCAGACGCGGATTGGCGCCAGGCTTGCCCATCAATGGCTCGATCGCGCGGAGATTATTCTCGGCGTAAAAAGGCGTCGGCCGCTCTTCCTCGCCGAGATTGGGCTGGATGACGCGGACATGCGCGATCTGTTGTTTGCCTGGCGCCGCCGGCGCGTGGGTGACCGCAATAACGCCGAGGATCAGCACCATCGCCGCCGCCAGCTTCCAGCTCCGCCACGCCAGCAGGCCAAGGCTGCCCGCGACAAGGATCGTGCCCCCCGCCAGCGCATATGTGCCGATCTGCGCCGCAACCCCGGCGATCCTCGGCAGCGGCACCCAGATCGCGCCAAGCGGATTCCATGGATAGCCGCCAAGCATCGTGCCGCGCAGCCACTCCGTCACGATCCAGGCGGCGCCGAAGACGAGCACGTAGCCTGCTCCAGGCACGCCTTGCGTGTCGCCCGCCGACCGAGGGCTGGCCAAGCGCCAGGCGAGCCCGGCCGCAAGCATCGGGTAGATGGCGAGATAGAAGGATGCGAGTACCACCCCGACATAGCCGAGCCACTGCGGCATCGCGTCCTGAAAGGCGAACGGATGCTGCAGCCAGTTATTGCCGACTGCGAACTGCCCGAGGCCGAACAGCCATCCGCGCAGCAGCGCCGGCTTCAGTGCGAGCGCTTCGTGGACCAGCCACATCCAGACGGCGAAACAGCCAAGCGCGACCGGCCACAGATCGAACGGCGCAAACCCGATCGCGGAAAGCGCGCCGAGGAGGAGGGAGAAGAGAGTTGGCCGGCGTGCAATTGCTCGTGTCAATATTCGAGCCTGATGTTCGAGCAACAGCCATCCCCGCATCCGTCACGCCGGACCTGTTCCGGCATCCACCGGCCCTCAGAGCCTCGGTGGCTTCGTATGCGGAACGGTGGGCCCCGGAACAAGTCCGGGGTGACGAAAGAATGGGAATGACGTTATGAACCTTCAATGACCCTCCGCCCATTCCATCTTGCCTTCCCGGTCCATGACATCCCCGCCGCCCGCGCCTTTTACGGCGGCGTGCTCGGCTGTCCGGAAGGGCGGAGCGCCGAAAGCTGGATCGATTTCGATCTGTTCGGCCACCAGATCGTCGCGCATCTCGATCCCGCCGCCAAGGCGGTGGCCGTCTCGAATCCGGTGGACGGCCATGACGTCCCGGTCCCGCATTTCGGTGTCGTGCTGACGATGGCGGATTGGGAAGCGTTGGCTGAGCGCGTCAGCGCGGCCGGCATCAGCTTCGGCATCGCCCCGCATATCCGTTTCCGCGGCCAGCCCGGCGAGCAGGCGACGATGTTCTTTCGAGATCCTTCCGGCAACGCTCTTGAGTTCAAGGCGTTTGCCGATGATGCGATGCTGTTCGCAACCTGAAGGGCCAGCCATGAATCAGCCGATCACCGTCGATATCCCGCATAAACTGGGGAAGGACGGCGTGCGTGCGCGGCTCGACAAGGGCATCGGCAAGCTCGGGACCCTGTTCCCCGGCGGCGCCGTCGTCGATCATCGCTGGGAAGGCGACACGATGCATTTCACCGTCAGCGTGATGGGGCAGCGTGTCGCGAGTCAGCTCGATCTGTTCGACGACAGGGTCCATGCGGTGATCGACCTGCCGCCACTGCTTGCCCTGTTCGCCAACAAGATCCGCGAAAAGCTCACCAAGGACGGGCCAGCACTCCTGAAATAGCCGCTTAGTCGCTCCTCACCTCTATCACCCCGATCCGCAGCAGCGCCTCGGCCGTGCGCGCGAAGTCGGTCATCATCGCCTCCAGCACCGGCTCATAGCCGCGGTCCTTGATCACGCCGATGGGCAGGGTAATCCCGCCGCGGGCATCCTCGATCAATATCCCGGTCTCGATCATCGCGGCGACGCGCCTGCGCACCGTCTCGCGCGGCAGGCCGCTCGCGGTCGCGATCGCGTTGCGCGAGATGGGCACCACCCATTCGCGCGGCAGGATTTCGGTTGCGGCATAGCATTCGGGGATCACGCGTTCGCGCATCAGCTTCTGCACATTGGCGACCGACACGGTGACATAGATCAACAGCTCGGTCGGCCCGATCGAAGAAGCTCCGGTCATCGTCCGGTGCGTCGTGAGGAACAGGTTCATCAGCGCAGTCATCGCGACGCGCCAATTCTCTGTCATCTTCACCGGGTTGGTAACAACGCGGTCCCTCACTGCACGCCCTCGGTCCCGCTACCCGATATGGGTAGCGTGATATTTTCCGTAAACTATCAAGGCGCTGCGGGAAAGCTATACTCAGCGCATTGGAGGGGCGGCAGACCTGCGCGAGCCATATGCGCGACTGCCCGATCGGAAAGCGAGCGTTGGCGCGGGTAAAAGCCGGCACGCCAGCAGGGGCTGCGGTGGCTTGGGGGGAAGCCGGCGCAGCCCGACCTCCGCGGCCGTAGTTTGTGCAGCTTCGCTGAACCGGCACCAGCCCGCTCCCCCACCCGGCCTCCCACAGAATATGCTGAATGGGAGGCTGGGTGGGGGGCGGGCGGAGCTGCTCAAGGTTCCGGTGACGCGCAGCATCATTGGAAAGGCAGCGCAGGTGGCGCCGTCTACTGGCAGCCTTATTTCCTCGCGCTCACCCGCCAGATCACGTTGCCGACATCGTCCGCTACGAGCAGCGAGCCAGTCCTGTCGGCGATCACGCCGACCGGCCGCCCGCGCGCCTTGCCGTCCGTGTCGAGGAAGCCGGTCAGCACATCGACCGGCTTCGCGTCCTTCACCGGGAAGCCATTGTCAGCAAACGGAATATAGACAACCTTATAGCCCGACACCGGCACCCGGTTCCATGAACCATGCTCGCCGACAAAGGCGCCATTGGCGAATTGCGGCCCCAGCCTCAGGTCATTGGCGAAAGTGAGGCCCAAGGCGGCGACATGCGGACCCAGCGCATAATCGGGCCGCTTCGAATATTGCTGGAGATTGGGATTCTCCGGCTGGACCCTCTTGTCAGGATAGCCGCCCCAGTAAAACCAGGGCCAGCCGAAATTGTCGCCCATCTCGATCTGGCTCATATAGTCGGGTGGCACGTCGGAGCCGATCATGTCGCGCTCGTTGACCGTCACCCACAGCCCCCCCGAATGCGGCTCGAATGCCAGGCCATTGGGGTTGCGCAGTCCCGCCGCATAGATGCGGAAGGTCTTCGCCTCGGGATAGACCTGGAGGATATTGGCGCGGAATTTCTCCGCATCCATGCCGTCCTCGGCGATATTGGTCGAGGAGCCGACCGTCACGAACAAAGTCTTGCCGTCGGGCGCCGCGAGCACATTGCGCGCCCAATGGTTGCCGCCCCCGTTCAGCTTCACCACCGTCTCCGGCTTGGCGGTGATCCGCGTTTCGCCCTCCTTATAGGGCACGCGGACCAGCGCATCGGTGTTACCAATGTAGAGAAAGCCCCCCATCAGCGCCATGCCGAACGGCGAGTTGAGCCCCGGGATCAGCACTGACCGCGTCTCGGCCACGCCGTCGCCATCGGCATCACGGAGCAGCGTGATCCGGTTGGCCGACGCAACTCCGGCGCCCGCCTTCTCCATCAGATGACCCATCACCATGCCCGAGATGCCGCCGCCCTCGCGCGGCGGCGAATTGGTCTCGGCGACCAGCACATCGCCATTGGGCAGCCGGTACAGCCAGCGCGGATGATCGAGCCCGCGCGCGAACGCCTTCACCGCCAGCCCCGCGGCGGGCGTCGGCATCGCCCCCTGCGGCCAGCCGACCGCATCGGCGATCTTGTACGTCGGAAAAGTCTGCGGCCGCGGTGGCGTGATCTTCGGCAGCTTGCCGGTGACCTGGTCAACTTTCAGCTGTGCCTCGTCCGGCTGGCTGACCCAAAGCCAGATGCCAACCGCCACGACGATGAAAATGCCCAGAATGATGAGGATATGTTTGCGCATGAGATAAGGTTACCCCGTCCCCGACCCGCGCGGAAGGCCAAAAAGCAGGGGCGGCATTTCGCTGTCGGTTGGCCTCCGTTGCGCTCGGCGTTGCAGTGACTGGGCGAGGCAAATTCCCTGTTCCTGGCCGATAACAGGGAATTTTTTATTTTTTTGGCGCCGGAGCGGCTTTTTGGCCCGAAATACGTAAATATTAACAGAGGCTTGGACTGAATTTCCCTGTTCCTGGGAACAGGGAATTTCTCTGTCGGAACAGGGAAATTCAGATCGGCCATGACAAAGAGCGCGCGGGCGCCATGAGGCGCCTCGCGAGATCGTCCTGCTATCATCCCGGCTCGATTTGAATCGACCGGGACCGATATCCTAAACGGTGAAGCTTTCGCCGCAGCCGCATTCGCCCTTGGCGTTGGGGTTCTGGAAGACGAAGCCGGCGGCGAAATCGTCCTCGACCCAGTTCATGGTCGAGCCGATCAGGTACAGGATCGAGCCGCCATCGACGTACAGGGTCCCGCCCGGCGTTTCGATCTTCTCGTCGAACGGCTTGGCTTCGGTGACATAGTCCACCGAATAAGCGAGGCCGGAACAGCCGCGGCGGGGCGTCGACAGCTTCACGCCGATCGCGCCTTCGGGTGCCTTTGCCATCAGGTCAGCGATCCGCGCTTCGGCGGTCGGAGTAAGGATCAGCGCCGCCGGGCGGACGCGGGTGGCGGTCGTCATGCTTCGAGCCTTTTCTGCCAGAAGAGTGCGGTTCCCTGAGCGGGATCCAGAACATAGTCGCCATAGCCGAGCGACGCGTAAAGCGCCCTGGCTGGGCCATTGCCGCTCAAGACTTCGAGGGTGACCTTGCAGGCGCCGAGCGCGGCCGCTTCTGCCTCGATGCGAGCGAAGAGCGCGCGGCCGATGCCGGTGCCACGGAATCGGGAGTCGACGACCAGGTCATGGAGATTGACCACCGGCTTTGCGACGAAGGTGGAGAAGCCGACAAAGCAGTTCGCCAGACCGGCGGGTTGTTCATCGACATAAGCGATCAAAGAAAAGGCGTTGGGCAGCGCGGCGAGCGCTTCCACGAGCCGTTCACGCGTATCCGCCGCCAGCGGCTCGCCGCCGCCCATCGGATCGCGGGCATAGCCGTCGAGCAGTGTGACGAGGTCACGGCCATGATCGGCGTTGCGATAGTCGGCGCGCGTGATCGTCAGGACGGGAGCGTCAATGTTCACAACATCCCCAACTCGAGCTTTGCGTCATCGCTCATCTTTTGCGGGTCCCATGGCGGATCCCAGACGAGGTTGACGTCCGCCGTCCCGACACCGGGCACCGAGCCGACGCGCAGCTCGACTTCGGCGGGCATGGATTCAGCGACCGGGCAATGCGGCGTGGTGAGCGTCATCGTCACCACGGCATGGCCTTCGTCCGTTACTTCGACGCCGTAGATCAGACCGAGATCATAGATGTTCACCGGGATCTCGGGATCGTAGATCTCCTTCAGCGCCGCGACGACCGCCTCGTAGAGCGCGCCGCCGGGCTCGCCGCTCGCTTCGGGCTGCGGCTTTTGCGAGAGGAAACCTTCGAGATAATCGCGCTTGCGCTCGAACGTCTCGGTCACCCCGCCATCGACGCGCGCCCGGGGCGGTGCCTCGACCGAGTCGACTTCTTCCACAATGATCTTCCGCTCTTCGTTCATGCCAACCCTACCCGAAAATCCTGGTGACGCGTTCTATTCCCCGAACCAGCGCATCCACGTCAGCCGCGCTGCTATAGACCCCGAAGCTCGCCCGCGCCGTCGCCGGCACGCCGAGCGCCTCCATCAGCGGCTGAGCGCAATGGTGGCCGGCGCGGATCGCGACCCGCTCCTCATCCAAGATGGTGCCGATGTCGTGCGGATGCACCCCCTCGATGGTGAAGGAGACGATGCCGGCTGAATCCTCGGGGCCGTAGAGCCGCACCGAGTTGATCTGCGACAGCGCCTCGCGGGTCTTCGCGACGAGCGCGGTTTCATGCGCATGGATTCGATCGAGGCCGATGCGCTCGACATAGTCGATCGCGGCATGCAGCCCGAGCGCCCCGACGATGTGCGGCGTTCCGGCCTCGAAACGTCCGGGTGGCGGGGCGTAAGTGGTTTTCGCGAAGGTAACGCGGTCGATCATCGAGCCGCCGCCTTGGTAGGGGGGCATTGCCTCGAGCAGTTCGGGCCGGGCCCAGAGTATGCCGATGCCGGTTGGGCCGTAGAGCTTGTGGCCTGAGAAGACGTAGAAGTCGCAATCGAGCGCTGCGACGTCGACGGCCATGCGCGGCACAGCCTGGCAGCCGTCGAGCAGGATCTTCGCGCCGACGGAGTGAGCGATGTCCGCCGCTCGCTTCGCATCGAGCAGCGAGCCTAGCACGTTCGAGACATGCCCGAGGGCGACGAGCTTGTGCGCGGGGGTGATCATCGCCGCCATTGCGTCGAGATCGATGCGGTGATCGGCGGTGAGCGGGATCACGTCGATCGCTGCGCCGACGCGCTCGGCGGCCATTTGCCAGGGGACGATGTTCGAGTGATGCTCGAGCGTGGAGAGCAGGATGCGGTCGCCGGCCTTGAGCTGCTCGCCGGCCCAGCACTGCGCGACGAGATTGATGCCTTCGGTGGCACCGCGGACGAAGACGATCTCGTCGGCCGATCCGGCACCGATGAAGCGGGCGACGCGCTTGCGGGCGGCTTCATAGGCGAGCGTCATTTCGGCTGAGCGCTGATATACGCCGCGGTGAACGGTGGCGTAGGTTTCGGCATAGCCGCGGTTGATTGCGTCGATCACCGGCTGGGGTTTTTGTGCCGTTGCGGCGGTGTCGAGATAGGCCCAGCCGTCCGGAATCGCGGGGAAGTCGGCGAGGACATCGAGTGGGCGGGTATCGACGAGCGTACTCACAGCATCCGCTCCAGCGCTGTCTGCGCTGCCGCCTCGACTGCCTCGCGCTCGCCCGCATCGGCGACATCGTCGAAAACCGACCCGATAAACGCTCGCAGCAGCAGCGCCTTGGCTTCGGCCGGGGCGATGCCGCGGCTGGCGAGATAGAAGAGCGCCATCGCATCAAGCTCGCCGACCGTGGCGCCGTGCGCGCATTTCACGTCGTCAGCGTAGATTTCGAGCTCGGGCTTGGCGTTCGCGGTTGCGGTGCGGGTGAGCAGCATCGCCTTCACTGACTGGCTCGCGTCGGTCTTCTGCGCATCGCGCGCGACTGCGACCTTGCCGAGATAGCTGCCGGTGGCCTTGCCGCCGAGCACCGATCGGACGACCTGGTTGCTGGTCGCGCCGGGCTCGATGTGGCGCATTGTGGTGACGATCTCGAGCGTCTGCTCGCCGCCGCCGAGCATCGCACCGCCAAGCTCGAAATGTGCGCCTTCGTGGAGGGTTACATCGATCGTGACGCGGCCGAGCTTGCCGCCGGTGTTGAGGATGTGGAACGTCGCGCGGGCGCCTGCGCCCAGGATGACGGCATAGTCGCGGATGGCGACTTCGTCAGTGGCGGCGTCCTGTACGATTACGCGGGCGATTTCCTCGCCGGCCGGGACGTGGATCGTCTCGGCTCCGGCGATCGGCCAGACGGTCGCGACCGCGTCGAGATCGCTATAGCGCCAGGCCTCGTCGCGGCGCGTTGGCAAGGCGAGCGTAGCCACGCTCACTGCCCGTCACCCCGGACTTGTTCCGGGGTCCATTTTTCCGCAGGCGCAACGGCGGCTTCGGCTCGCGCCATCTCGACGCTCAGCGTTCGAGGCTCGATGGATGCCGGAACAAGTCCGGCATGACGAGGAGTGAGCAAAATCACGCCGCGATCGCTCCATAGCCTTCGGCTTCCAGCTCATGCGCCAGCTCGGCGCCGCCCGAGCGCACGATCCGGCCATCCGCCAGGACATGCACGAAGTCAGGCTTCACATAATCGAGCAGCCGCTGATAATGGGTGATCAGCAGCACCGCCTTGTCGGGCGCGCGCATGATGCGGTTGATGCCGTCGCCGACCACGCGGAGCGCGTCGATGTCCAGGCCGCTATCAGTCTCGTCGAGGATCGCGAGCTTCGGGCCGATGATGCCCATCTGCACCATCTCGTTGCGCTTCTTCTCGCCGCCGGAAAAACCGACATTGACCGGGCGCTTGAGCATCTCCTGGTCCATCGCCAGCAGATCGGCCTGAGCCCGCGCCAGCTTCAGGAACTCGCCGCCCGAGAGTGGCGCTTCGCCACGCGCCTTGCGCTGCGCATTGAGCGCCTCGCGCAGGAACTGGACGTTGGAGACGCCCGGGATCTCGACCGGATATTGGAAGCCGAGGAACAGGCCCGCTGCGGCGCGCTCATGCGGCGCCATTTCGAGCAGATCCTGGCCGGCGAAGGTCACCGAACCCGAGGTCACTTCATAGCCGGGCCGTCCGCCGAGCACATAGCCGAGCGTCGACTTGCCCGCGCCGTTCGGGCCCATGATCGCGTGCACTTCGCCCGCATTCACTTCGAGCGAGAGACCCTTGAGGATTTCCTTGCCGTCGATTTCGGCGTGCAGGTTATTGATGTTTAGCATGGGAAAATTCCGAAAGAGCAAAACCAACGATTGCCGCGAGCACAAACGCCACGAGCCAAAACAGATTTTCCCCCCTGAAAGGGCGGGGGTTGCTGATCCATTTTCTGGTCGGAACCTGGTTCACTGATACTGGCGCCTCGCTTTGGACCCTTGCGGTTAAGGGCGACGCGAAGCCCTGCCTTGCGGCCTCGATCAGATCGAAAGCCCACGGATCGCGACCGTGCGATTCCGCCTGCAGCTCGTACCCATAACCACCAAAATCGAGGACCAGCACGGCCATAATATAGCTGGCAGCCGTCCATTCATCCGGCGACGAATGTAAGCCAACTGAAAATTGATAGTCGCCCGGTCTGGCGCGTATTTCGGCGCCTATCATTTCCAATGTCTCATTTGTTTCATCGTCAGCGCGAATGGGATCGGAAAAGGGTCCTACGAAAACCTGAAGTTCAAGCGGAGTTCTATTGACACGAACCAACATTCCCAGCGTGCGCGCCACATTTTGGATCGGCTCGTCCGAGGCCATCGATTTGCCAGGCACGATTTCAACGGGAAAGCCGCGAGCGCGCAACGCACGATTGGCATC
The DNA here is from genome assembly GCF_056402635.1 of Sphingomonas sp. P3_C5. Classification (NCBI taxonomy): domain Bacteria; kingdom Pseudomonadati; phylum Pseudomonadota; class Alphaproteobacteria; order Sphingomonadales; family Sphingomonadaceae; genus Sphingomonas; species Sphingomonas sp. P3_C5. Next base: position 2,222 of record NZ_JBFUHA010000016.1, on the reverse strand, counting down.
CGCGAAGGTTGGCCAGCGGTCGCCGGGAACAATGACTTCATAGTCAATGCTCACCCGACACTCCCCTCGAGCGAGATCCCCAGCAGCTTCTGCGCCTCGACCGCGAACTCCATCGGGAGTTGCTGCAGCACCTCGCGCGCGAAGCCGTTGACGATCAGCGCCACCGCAGCCTCTGAATCCAGGCCGCGCTGCATTGCGTAGAACATCTGGTCGTCGCTGATCTTCGAGGTGGTCGCCTCATGCTCTATCTGCGCGCTCGGGTTGCGCACTTCGATATAGGGCACGGTATGCGCGCCGCATTCGCTGCCGAGCAGCAGGGAATCGCACTGGGTGAAGTTGCGCATGCCCTCAGCGGTCGGCCCGACGCGGACCAGGCCGCGATAGGTGTTGTTCGAATGGCCGGCGGAAATGCCCTTCGACACGATGGTCGAGCGGCTGTTCTTGCCGAGATGGATCATCTTGGTGCCGGTATCGGCCTGCTGGTGGTTGTTGGTCACCGCGACGGAGTAGAATTCGCCGACGCTGTTCTCGCCCGCGAGCACGCAGCTCGGATATTTCCAGGTGATCGCGCTGCCGGTCTCGACCTGGGTCCAGCTGACCTTGGAGTTCTTCCCCTGGCAGAGCGCGCGCTTGGTGACGAAATTATAGATGCCGCCCTTGCCCTCGGCATCGCCTGGGTACCAGTTCTGCACGGTCGAATATTTGATCTCGGCATCGTCCAATGCGACCAGCTCGACCACGGCGGCGTGGAGCTGGTTCTCGTCGCGCATCGGCGCGGTGCAGCCTTCGAGATAGGAGACATAGGCGCCCTTGTCGGCGACGATCAGGGTGCGCTCGAACTGGCCGGTATTTTCCGCGTTGATGCGGAAATAGGTGCTCAGCTCCATCGGGCAGCGCACGCCTTCAGGGATGTAGACGAAAGTGCCGTCCGAGAAGACGGCGCAATTGAGGGCGGCGAAGTAGTTATCGTGCCGCGGCACGACCTTGCCGAGCCACTTCTTCACCAGATCCGGATATTCGCGGATCGCTTCGCTGATCGAGCKGAAGATCACGCCCGCCGCTTCCAGTTCCGCGCGAAAGGTCGTCGCCACCGAGACGCTGTCGAACACCGCGTCAACCGCGACCTTGCGCGCGCCCTCGACGCCGGCCAGCATCTTCTGCTCCGCGATCGGGATGCCGAGCTTTTCATAGACGCGCAGGATCTCGGGATCGACCTCGTCCAGGCTGCCGAGCTTCGGCTTCGCCTTGGGCTCGGCGTAATAATAGGCGTCTTGATAATCGATCGGGGGGACGTTCAATTTGGCCCAGTCGGGCGGCGTCATGGTCAGCCACAGGCGATAGGCCTTGAGGCGCCACTCAAGCATCCATTCCGGTTCGTTCTTCTTGGCGGAGATGAAGCGGACCGTGTCTTCGGACAGGCCCTTGGGAGCGAATTCCTGCTCGATGTCCGAATGGAAGCCCCATTCGTACGTCTTGTTCGCGGCGGCATGCGCCTCGGCGTTCTTGGTGGCCATTATGCCGGCGCTCCTGAAAGACTGGCGAGCGAGACGCCGGCGAGTGCGCCCTTGACCGCGCCATTGACGGCATTCCAGTGCGGCTTCACCCGGCAAGTCTCCTCGATGCAGCAATCATGGCTGCCATTGTCCACGCAGGCGGTCATCGCGATCGGGCCTTCGATCGCCTCGACGATATCGGCGAGACTGATCGCCGCGGCCGGCCGGGACAGGCGGAACCCGCCACCGGTGCCACGGGCGCTTTCGATCAGGCCGGCGGCCGAGAGGCGGCTCACCAGCTTCTGCACCGTCGGCAGCGGCAATCCGGTCTCCTCGGCGAGCGATGTCGCGTTCAGCCGCGCCACGCCGCCGCAATGGCGGGCGGCGGCTGACATCATCACGACCGCGTAATCGGCAAGGCTGGAAAGACGCATGAGCTCCAATCGGATTGATTCGTTCCGATTGCGCATGTGGGGGTGTTGGGGAGGGAGGTCAACCTTTTCCTCCCTTTATTCCTCCCCGGAACGGGGAGGGGGACCGCCCGCTTCTTCAGCGGGTGGTGGAGGGGCTTGGAGCGCGGCACGGTTGCCTCGCTCCAAGCCCCTCCACCATTCGCCGGAAGAGGCGAATGGTCCCCCTCCCCGTTCCGGGGAGGAATGAGTCAGGTATCGCTGATCAGCGGGCTTACCATTCCGCCGAGCGCCGCTCGGCGCTCGATCGTCAGTTGCG
>NZ_JBFUHA010000015.1:0-127039 GCF_056402635.1 Sphingomonas sp. P3_C5 | reverse complement strand
CGTGGCACAAAATGTGTCAACAACTATTTGACACATTTTGTGCCACGCTACAAAGGAGCCGACATGACGCAGGAACAACGATCGACATCGGCCAACCGTAGCAASATCGACTCGGCTTTGCTGGCGGTGATGGCGAACGGCGAACATCTGAACCACGACAATGTCGCGGCAAAGGCCGGGGTATCGCGTCGCACCGTCTATCGCCATTTTCCGGACCAGAGCGCGCTTCGCACCGGCCTGTGGAAGCTGCTCACCCCGGGGCGCGGCATGCCGAAATCTCTCGAAGAACTGCTCGAAGGCATGGCCACGACCTTTGCCGGCTTCGACGCCCGGGCCGACGAGATGACGGTCGCCATGGCAAGTCCGGAAGGGCGGGCAATGCGCAACCTGCTGACCCCGGAGCGCGTCGCCGCGTACCGGGCGGCTTTCGCTGAGGCGACTGCGAGCTTGCCGGAGCCGGATCGGACCTGGGCAATAGCCGCAATGCAGCTGATGGCGAGCGGCTTCGCCTGGCGCGAAATGCGCGACCAATGGGGCATGGACGCAGCCGCAATCACCACCGCCACCCGCTGGGCGATCAAGGCGATGCTCGCCGACCTGAAGCAGCGTGCGGGGAAGCCGCTTGTACAAGGGGTGGCATGATCTCGTAGCGGCGAGGAGCTCACCGGGCATGATCGCTCCGTCCGACGAAGCGACCCTCTCTCTTTCGCGTCAGCTGTCCCAACTGAGAGGTGACGAACCGCGACTCGAGGCTGTAAGATACGCGCGCATAAACAGTTTAGAAGGTCGGGTTCGGAAGAACAGGAGCGCACAATGATGGATTTGCGGGCCGTGGACGCTACGTCACCGGTCATCTTCCGGTTTACGGTCGGCTGAGGCTTGCCCATCGCGCGCGCCAGTGCCATTTGCGCAGCGCAACGTGATGAAACCGGCGCAAGGGGAATGATGTGACGACGATCACCGTTCAGGAAATGGCGGGCCGCATCGGCACCGAGACCGTCTCCGACTGGATCGAGGTGAGCCAGGAGATGATCGACAAGTTCGCCGACGCGACCGGCGACCATCAGTTCATCCATGTGAATCCGGAAATGGCGAAGCTGACGCCGTTCGGCGGCACGATCGCCCATGGTTTCCTGACTCTGTCGCTGATGCCGGTGCTCGCCTCAAAAGTGCCCGATGCGCCGCAGATCCAGGGCGTTAAAATGGGCGTCAATTATGGAGGCAACAAGGTTCGTTTCCTCCAGCCGGTTCGCTCCGGCAAGCGCGTGCGCGGTCGTTTCAAGCTGATCGAATTCGCCGAGAAGCGTCCGGGCCAGTGGCAGCAGACCAACGAGTTTACCGTCGAGATCGAAGGCGAGGAAAAGCCGGCGATGATCGCCGAATGGATCAGCCAGATTTTCGTTTGATTACCCGAAAGCCCCTCCCCTTCAGGGGAGGGGTTGGGGTGGGGCCTGACCTGCGTAATCCGCGCGACGACGGCCCCACCCGAGTCCCCCACCAGTGAGGGGAGTTATGGGGTCAATCATGCCCCCGGCATGATTGAGAAATGCCTGGGAGGCATTTCGGCCCCATAGCTCCCCTCACTCCCCTCCCCTGAAGGGGAGGGGCTTAAGAAGAAGGACCCCTCCCATGCGTTCCGCCGTCATCGTTTCCACCGCCCGCACCCCGATCGGCCGCGCTTATCGGGGTGCGTTCAACAATCTGCCCTCGCCTACCCTTGCGAGCCATTCGATCAGGGCCGCGGTCGAGCGCGCCGGGATCGATCCGGCCGAAGTCGATGACGTGGTGTTCGGCTGTGCGCTTCAGCAGGGCCATCAGGCCGGCAATATCGCGCGCACATCGCTGTTGCGCGCCGGTCTGCCGGTGAGTGTCGCCGGCCAGTCGATCGACCGGCAATGCTCGTCGGGCCTGATGGCGATCGCCACCGCTGCAAAGCAGATCATCACGGACAATATGGACGTCACGATCGGCGGCGGCGTCGAGAGCATCAGCCTGGTGCAGACGCCGAAGATGAATGTCGCGCCCGATCCCGAGCTGATCGCGATGCACAAGGACATCTATATGCCGATGCTCGGCACCGCCGAGGTCGTTGCCAAGCGCTACAATATCAGCCGCGACGCAATGGACGAATATGCCCTCCAGTCGCAGCAGCGCACCGCCGCGGCCCAGGCCGCGGGCTATTATGACAAGGAGATCGTGCCGGTCACCGCGACCATGGCGATCGTCAACAAGGAGACCAAGGAGGTCACCTATAAGGAGGTGACGCTCGCCAAGGACGAGGGCAACCGCGCCGACACCACGCTGGAAGGTCTCAAGTCGCTTCAGCCGGTGATGGGCCCCGGCATGACAATCACCGCCGGCAATGCCAGCCAGCTCTCGGATGGATCTTCCTCGAGCGTGCTGATGGAGGAGAAGCTCGCCGAGAAGCGCGGCCTGCAGCCGCTTGGCCGCTATGTCGGTATGGCGGTGGGTGGCACCGAGCCCGACGAGATGGGCATCGGCCCGGTCGTGGCGATTCCCAAGCTGCTCCAGCGCTTCAACCTGAAGATGGACGATATCGGCCTGTGGGAGCTGAACGAAGCCTTTGCGGTGCAGGTGCTCTATTGCCGCGACAAGCTCGGCATCCCCAACGAGCTGCTCAACGTCTCGGGCGGCGCGATCTCGATCGGCCATCCTTACGGCATGACCGGCGCACGCGCGACCGGCCATGCGCTGATCGAGGGCAAGCGTCGCGGTGCGAAATATGTGGTTGTCACGATGTGCATCGGCGGCGGCCAGGGTGCGGCCGGGCTGTTCGAGGTCCTGTGACCCTATAGTGACGGGTATTTGTGCCGGGTGAGAGCCCGCGATGCTGGGGGAGTTTTTCGGCATCGCGCACCCGGCACACCCGCGAGCCGATGCGGCTATTCGCCTATCTGCCTGGCCCCGTTACTCGTAGCCCCTCTTTTTACCTGTAAGAATTTGGACAACCCGTCCTTTTCCATTTCTGATTTAACCGCATGTACGGGGCTGAATTTTCGGTGGAAGGTCGTTCGATCGCAATATTTGCCAAGCCCCTGAAAACTTGCGGCAGGGGCGATGCCATTAGCTTCTAGGTAATGGTTAAAGCATATGATAGCGGTCACGGGATCGACCCGCCATTATCCGCGGGTGCGAGAGGGGATCGAATGAAAAGTGACGAGGTTGGACTGGTAGCCGATATTGGCCGCCAATCAGTGCGTTTCGCAGTAACGGGCGGGCCGGGCGGCATTACGCCACGTGACGTCCGGAGTTATCACACCGCCGAGCACGCGACCTTCACGAGCGCGTTGCTCGCTTATCTCGACGAGGTCGGGCTTCGCGACGCGACGATCGCAAGCGTGCTCGCGGTCGCGGGCGCGGCGCGGGGCGACCTGATCAACCTCACGGGCAGCCGCTGGTACATCTCACTCTCCGGCGTCGAAGCGGTGCTCCGCATCCGGCCGCGCGCGCTCAATGAATGCGCGGCGACAGCACTGGCACTGACGACGCTTCAGCAAAGCGCCTTCACCCCGGTTGGAGCGATTCCGACCAAGCTCGTTCAGCCGGGCGGCAATTATGTCATTGTCAGCGTCGGCACCGGCCTCGGTGTCGCCGCCTTGATCACGACACCCGACGGACGGCTTGTGCCGGTACAAACCGAAGCGGGCCATATGAGTTTCTCGCCGAGCAATGCCGAGGAGGAAAAATTCGCGGCCTTTGTTCGCGCCAAGGGCGCCGCGAGCGCAGAAACCATGCTCAGCGCGGCGGGCCTGGTTGCAGCCTATGGCGCGCTCGCTGAAGGCGGAAAGACGGTCGCCACCCCTGAAGAAGTGACTCGCGCTTCCGGCAGAGATGCCACCGCAACCGCGGCTGTGCGCATGTTTGCCGGCTATCTCGGCGCGTTCATCGGCGATCTGGTGCTCACTTTCGGCGCATGGGAAGGCGTCTACCTGACTGGTCCGATCACGCGCGCACTGCAGGTGCAATTGAGCGACGCCAGGTTCCGCCACCGCCTCGAGGCGAAGGACGCATTCCGGCGGCAGCTTGGCGACGTGCCGGTTTCGATCGTCAACCGCTCGGATCTCGAATTGGTCGGAGCGGCTGCGGCACTCCATCAGCTATAGATCGGATCGGGCTCGCCCGATCAGTAATATCGCCCGGGGCCGTCATGATCACCGTCATGATGGTGTCCGTGGCGCGGTCGGTCGCTATCATGCCCGGGACGATCATATCGGCATCCGGAAACAGCAAGGCCGGCAAGCATCAGGGCAGCGACGAGCGTGAACTTGCGCATCTTTCTTCTCCAGAATGATGGCAAACAAACGGTCGCTTTGCCTCAGGCGTTCCTTCGCGGCCGATACAGTCCGATTTGACGGCGATCAGGCGTTCGTCGCCATCCACTCTTCGAGCACGGGCGCAATGGTGTTGCGCCATTTGCTGCCGTTGAAGATCCCGTAATGGCCGGCGCCCTTGGCCATGAGATATTTCTTCTTGGCTGCCGGCAGTGCGGTCGCGATCTTCAACGCTGCCTTGGTCTGACCGAGGCCCGAGATATCGTCACGCTCGCCCTCGATCGCGAGGATCGCGATGTCAGTGATGGCGGCCGGATCGACGGGCCGGCCGCGATGCGTCATCGTTCCCATCGGCAGCGCATGCGACTGGAACACAATGTCGATCGTCTGGAGGTAGAATTCAGCGGTCATGTCGCAGACCGAGCGATATTCCTCGTAGAAATCCTTGGTCAAATTGGCGCTGTCGTCATCGCCCTGCACCAGGTGTTTGAACATCTCGTAGTGCGACATCATGTGGCTGCCGAGGTTCATCGTCATGAAACCGCTCAGCTGCAGGAAGCCGGGATAGACCTTGCGGCCGGCACCCGGATAGGTGGCCGGGATGGTCGCGATGACATTCTGCGCGAACCAGCTGTGCGGCCGTTCAGTTGCCAGCGTGTTGACCGCAGTCGGCGCCTCACGCGTGTCGATCGGCCCGCCCATCATCGTAAGCGTCTTCGGCCGGCAGGGGTTCTTGTCGGCGCTCATCAGGCAGGCGGCGGCGTAGCAGGGCACTGACGGCTGGCAGACCGCCAGCATATGTGCGCCGCCCTCGCCTTCATTGGCGCCGATCGCCTCCATGAACTCGATGACATAATCGATATAATCGTCGAGATCGAAGCTGCCATCGGTGAGCGGCACCAGTTTCGCGTCGCGCCAGTCAGTGATGTATACGTCGGCGACCGGGAGCATCCGCTCGACCGTACCGCGCAACAGAGTCGCATAATGGCCCGACATCGGCGCCACGATCAGCAGCTTCGGCCCGCCAGTCACGCCCTTGCGGACGAAATGCTTGAGCTGGCCGAAGGGTTTACGCAGCGCGATCTCTTCCACGATTTCGACCTGCTTGCCGTCGATAACCGTGTGATCCAGCCCGAAATCGGGCTTGCCCCGCGGCGCCGCCGCATGGGCGAAGACTTCGAGCGCTGAACTGACGATCGACCCGCCACCGAAATAGGCGAAGGGATTGGCCGGGTTCTGGAGCATCCCCGCTCCGAAATTTGCCATGGCGCTGGCGCCGGCCAGCATCGATCTCTGCAACTCATAGGCGTCGTACAGCATTGAATACCCAATATCGGAAAACACATTTGACAACGCAAGGCATAGGGGTCGGTTGCAGCATAAGCAATCAAACCTGTGCCCCGTTGAGGGACGCTCTCCATACTGCTAGGCGCTGCGCATGGCAGAGCTCGACCCAGCGTCACCCGTCGCCCCGGCATCCAGGCGGAATCTCGGCCACTTGAAGATGGTGTGGGGGCACGCCTCCCGCTATCCCCGCCAGATCGCCACGGCGCTGGCCGCTTTGTTCGTCACTTCGGCCGCTACGATCGCGATTCCTTACGGCTTCAAGCGGGTGATCGACCGCGGATTCGGCCCCGGCGCGAATGGGTCGGTCGCTTCGTCCTTCCACTATCTGCTGATGATCGTGGTCGTCCTCGCGTTCGCGACGGCTGTGCGCTTCTATTATGTGTCCTGGCTCGGCGAGCGAGTCGTTGCCGATATCCGCGGGACGGTGCAGCGCCATCTGCTCACGCTCGCGCCGCGTTTCTTCGAAGAGAATCGCCCGTCGGAAATCGCCTCGCGACTGACCTCCGACACGTCGCTGATCGAACAGGTGGTCGGCACCACCGTTTCGGTCGCGTTGCGCAACAGCTTCACCGGCATCGGCGGCCTGATCTACCTTTTCACCATCTCGCCCAAGCTCGCCGGCATGCTGGTGCTCGGCATTCCGATCATCATCATGCCGATGGTCATCCTCGGCCGCCGGGTCCGCAATTTCTCGCGCACCTCGCAGGACCGGATCGCCGATGTCGGATCGATCGCGACCGAGACGCTGGGTGCGATGAAGATCGTGCAGGCATTCGGCCAGGAAGAGCGCGAGGCAGCCCGCTTCAGCGCGGCAGTCGATGCGACCTTCGCAGCGGCAAAAAGGCGGGTCGCGCTCCGCGCCTTCATGACCGCGATGGTCATCGGGCTGATCTTCGGATCCATCACGCTGGTGTTGTGGGAAGGTGCGATCGACGTCGCCGCCGGCCGGCTCAGTGGCGGGGCGATCGCTGCGTTCGTGCTGACCGGCGGGCTGGTTGCGGGCGCGTTCGGCAGCCTGACCGAGGTCTATGGCGATCTGCTGCGCGGTGCCGGCGCGGCGGGACGGTTGTCGGAACTGCTCGCGGAGGTCTCCGACATTCGCGCCCCGGCGAACCCGGTGGCCCTGCCCGTTCCGGCGCGCGGCGCGATCGAGTTCGATCATGTGACTTTCCGCTACCCGACTCGGCCAGAGGTCTCGGCGCTCGAGGATTTCTCGCTGGCGGTACGCCCCGGCGAGACGGTTGCGGTGGTTGGGCCGTCGGGCGCCGGCAAGACCACGTTGTTCCAGCTGATCCAGCGCTTCTACGATCCCGATAGCGGCCGGATGCTGCTCGACGGGGTGCCGTTGCCCGAGGCCGATCCGCACGAGATCCGCCGCCACATCGCAATGGTGCCGCAGGAGACGGTGATCTTCGGCGCCTCGGCCCGCGACAATCTGCGCTACGGCAAATGGGAAGCGAGCGACGACGAGCTCTGGGCCGCCGCCGAAGCCGCCAATGCCGCTGAGTTCCTGCGCAAGCTGCCGCAGGGCCTGGACACGTTCATGGGCGAAGGCGGCGCGCGCCTGTCGGGCGGCCAGAAGCAGCGCATGGCGATCGCCCGTGCGCTGTTGCGCGATTCGCCGATCCTGCTGCTTGACGAGGCGACCAGCGCGCTCGATGCCGAAAGCGAGCGGCTGGTGCAGGAAGCGCTCGATCGGCTGATGGAGAACCGCACGACGCTGGTCATCGCGCACCGCCTTGCAACGGTTCGTGCAGCTGAGAGAATCATCGTGATGAGCGAAGGCCGGATCGTCGAGAGCGGTACGCATGCCAGCCTGATCGGCCAGAGCGGCCTTTATGCGCGACTGGCGAGCCTGCAGTTCAGCGAGGCGGCCTGACTTTTCGTCAGCCTTAACTTGTTTCGGGGTCCAAGCGCGGCCATCATCATCCCGAGCGCGGCCACTGATCGCGCATGGATGCTGAAACTCGTTCGGCATGACAGAGGATTGGATCATGCGCGACTTCGACATCATCGTGTACGGCGCGACTGGCTTCACCGGTCGCCTGGTCGCTGAATATCTGATCCAGGCCTATCCCGGCGCAGACGCGCCGCGCTGGGCGATGGCGGGCCGTTCGCTCACCAAGCTGCAGGAAGTCCGCGACGAGATCGGCGCGCCCGCCGACACCGTGCTGCTCGTCGCCAACTCCGACGACCCCGCCACGCTGAAGGCGCTGTGCGAGCGCACCGAGGTGCTGATCACCACAGTCGGCCCCTATCAGCTTTACGGTAGCGATCTCGTTGCCGCCTGTGCCGAGACCGGCACCGCCTATGTCGATCTGTGCGGCGAGCCCGCCTGGATGCGCCACATGATCGACGCCCATCACGAAACGGCGAAGCGCACCGCAGCGCGGATCGTCTTCTCCTGCGGCTTCGATTCGATCCCCTTCGATCTTGGTGTGCTCGCGCTGCAGGATTGTGCCAAAGCGAAATTCGGCAAGCCGGTCCCGCGGGTGAAATGCCGGGTGCGCAAGATGCAGGGCGGCTTTTCGGGCGGCACCGCGGCGAGCCTCAAGGCGACCTTGGCGGCCGCCGCGCGCGATCCGTCGATCCTCGGCCTGCTCACCAATCCTTTCTCGCTGACCCCGGGCTTTCACGGCCCGAGCCAGCCGCTCGGCCTGCTCCCCGAATATGACCGGACGATCGAGGCCTGGGTGGCGCCCTTCATCATGGCGCCGATCAACACCAAGAATGTCCATCGCACCAATTTCCTGCTCGGCGAGGCTTACGGTGCCGACTTCGTCTATGACGAGATGATGGTCGCCGGGCTCGGCGATATCGGCAAGGCAGCGGCCGAAGCCATCGCCAAGATCAATCCGCTCTCGAGCGACAAAGGCCCCAAACCCGGCGAAGGCCCCTCGAAAGAGGACCGCGACAATGGCTATTACGACATCCTCTTCATCGGCGAGACGTTGGACGGAAAGCGCATCGATGCGGTCGTAACCGGCGACCGTGACCCCGGTTATGGATCGACCAGCAAGATGATCGCCGAAACCGCGCTGTGCCTCGTGCAGGACGTGAAGGGCGATGGCGGCATCTGGACGCCCGGCGCGCTGATGGGCGAAACGCTGATCAAGCGGCTTCAGGCCAAGGCCGGGCTGACGTTCCGGGTGGGGTAAATCCTTCCCGGGAGAGACAATTACCCGAGCAATCCGATCCCCACGCCCGCCGCCAGCGCCGTCGCCAGGCCGGCGAGTACCATGCCCATGCGCTTACGCCGGCTCCGCTGGTACGCGTCGAACTTCGGCACATCGAGATACCAGGTCCCGTTGGCCGCGGCCACAATCACCTCCTGGTCGCACAGCCGATCGAAGAAACGCTTCTCCATCCGCCGCTCGGGGGAGAAGCTCACCGCCTTTTCGGGCGAGACCGCGTTCCGCGACATGAAATGCGAGACCACGCGGCGTCTCGCCCGTGCCATTGCCGCCGCTACTGCTCCACCCATGCCGTGTCTCCCTGTCCTGGCAGCGATCATGCCACGAGATCAGAGGCGATAGAAGAGCATCGCAATGCCGGCAATCGCAAGGGAAAGCGGAAGCGAGATCGTCACGGCGCGGCGCCTGATCGCCTCGGCATCCCGGTGATAGGCGAGCAGATCGAAATAGAAGCTTCCCCGGCCAATTTCGTGCAGCGAGCCACGCCGCCGAAAGCGATCGAACCACCAGCGCTCGATCCGCGTCTTCGGCGTGTAGGGGATCGCATCTTCCGCCGACAGCGCGTGCCGCGCGAGAAAATACCTGGCGACCGGCCCGCGCACGCGCCTGGCCGCAGCTGGAAGATAATTGCCGGACTGGCTCAACGCTTCCTGCCCTGGTGTCGGATGTTCGCCGGCCGGCCGCGCCGCTTGATGACGCGCGCCGGCCGAATATCGCGATCGGGCCGCGCCGCCTTGCCGTCGACCATCTCGAAGCGCAGCGCGCCCGATACCGGATTGGCCTCGGCCAGCCGCAACTGCAGCTTCTGTCCACTCGAGAAAACCGTACCGCTGTCTTCGCCGACCAGCCGGCGGCCAACCTCGTCGAACTTGAAATATTCGCCGCCGATATCGCGCACCGGCATCAGCCCGTCGCCGCCGATTCCCTCCACGGTTGCGAAAAAGCCGAAGTTCGTCACCCCGGTGATCCGCGCATCGACGATCTGCCCGACCCGCTCGGCAAGGAAAGCAGCGACATAGCGGTCGATCGTGTCGCGCTCAGCCTCCATCGCGCGGCGCTCGAGCATCGAGATGCTCTCGCCGATCTTCTCCATCGACGCCGCTTCGCCGTCGGTGAGCCCACCCGGGCCAAGCTGGTAGGCGCTGACCAGCGAGCGGTGGACGATGAGATCAGCGTAGCGCCGGATCGGCGAGGTGAAATGCCCATAGCTTCCCAGCGCGAGCCCGAAATGGCCGTGGTTTTCAGGGGCATAATAGGCCTGTGTCTGGGTTCGCAGCACCTGCTCCATGATCTGCGGACGGAAATCCACGTCGCCGACCTTGTCGAGGATATGGTTGAAGGTCCGCGGCTGCACGACCTGGCCGAGCGCGAATTCGACGCCGAAGGTCTTGAGGTAATCCTTCAGCGCAACCAGCTTTTCGCGGCTCGGCGGCTCATGGACGCGGTACATCACGGGGGCCTTCTTCGCCTCCAGCGCCTTGGCCGCCGCGACATTGGCGGCAATCATATAGTCCTCGATCAGTTTGTGCGCATCAAGCCGCTCGCGCGGCGCCACCGAGAGGATCCGGCCCTTCTCATCGAGTACGACGCGGCGTTCGGGTAAGTCGAGATCGAGAGGGCCGCGCTTCTCCCGGGCTTTGTAGAGCGCACGCCAGCACGCCCAGAGCGGTCTCAGTGCGACATCCGTCAGCGGATGCTCGATGTCGCCGTCAATTGCCGCTTGCGCATCTTCGTACGCGATGTTCGCCGCGATCCGCACTACGGCGCGCGTAAAGCGCCAGCCTTTCAGCTCCCCGCTCTTCGATATCTGCAGATGGCAGGCAAGCGCCGCGCGATCGACGCCCTGCTTCAGCGAGCACATATCCGCCGACAGTTCCTCGGGCAGCATCGGCACGACACGATCGGGGAAATAGACGCTGTTACCGCGCCGCCGCGCATCCTTGTCGAGTGCGGAGCCGGGGCGGACATAGAAGCTGACATCCGCGATCGCGACGATCGCCTTCCAGCCGCCCACATTCGCCGGATCGTCGTCGGGCGCCGCCCAGACCGCGTCGTCATGGTCGCGCGCATCGGCGGGGTCGATCGCGACGATCGGCAAATCGCGCAGATCCTCGCGACCTTCGCCCAGCGGCGTCTTCGCCATCCGCACCGCTTCCTCGAGCGTTTCGGGCGCAAACACATCCGGAATGCCCAGCTTGTGGATCGCGATCAGCGAGAAGCTGCGCGGCGCGAACGGGTCGCCGAGCCGCTCGGTCACCCGCACCGTGATGCGTGGCGGGCGGCCGGCCTTTTCAGCGAGCACGAGATCGCCCGGCCCGGCATCGCCGGCATCCGACACCATGAAGTCGCGCCGCTCCTTCTTCTCGACGCCCTGGAGCCAGAGCTTGCCACCCTCCTGATGAAGCACGCCGAGCACCAGTTCCTCGCCGCGCGCGAGTTGCTTCATCGGGTGGGCGATCCAGCCATTGCCCGCCTCCTCGGTCCGCGCCAGTACCCGGTCACCCACGCCCAGCGCGCCGCGCTTGCGCTCGCGCACCCGGAGGCGTGGGGCAGGCGAGTCCGCTTCCCACCGCTCGGGCACCGCCCAGACCGTGCCGTCATCACCGACATCGGCGACGCGCAGCACCGTGACCTTGGGCAGCCCGCCCATCAGGTGAAAGGCGCGGCCGGGCGCGCTGTCGATCAGCCCCTCATCGGCCATGTCCTTGAGCAGTGCCTTGAGCGCGATCTTCTCCTGCGCGGTCAGGCCGAAAGCGCGCGCGATCTCACGCTTGCCCGCCGGTGTGTCCGACGAGGTGATGAAATCGACGATCTGCTGGCGGGTCGGAAGGCCGGGCGGGTTTTTGGATTTAGCCATCGACTGGAGATAGGGCGTAACATTGCCCCCGTCACCTGCGTGCGGACACGCGAGCCTTCCGAAAAAAGACCCGTCACCCGGGGGGCGGGTGACGGGCCAGGGGATGAATCGGCGCCGCGATCAGAACTTCTTGGTCAGCCCGATCTTGTAGTTGCGGCCAAGCGCGCTGCCGGTGAAGGGATCATAATTATAATCGAGCCGCGCGAAGGACGGGTCGCGGTCGAAGATGTTCATCACCGTCAGGTTCGCGGTCGTATCGAACGGCAACCGGATGCGCAGGCTGAAATCCGCCGTGAAATAAGACTTTATATTGGCGCCCTGAAGGAGGATCGGCGCGCCGGCAATGTCGGCGCGCGGCGCATACGGCCCCGAATTCGTGTCCGAACGCTGGTCATGATAGCCGTCGATATAGGTGCCGGTCAGCCGTCCGTCGAAGATCCCCACGCCGAGATCGATATAGGCCTGGCCCTTCCATTTCGGCACCGGATAGGCGGTGGTCTGGAAGTTGAGCTTGCCGGCGGCGTCGAATGCTTTCTGCACCACGACCCCGTCGACCGGCTGGTCCTCGGTCTTGTATTCGATCGTGTATGTCGCGGTCACGCCCGCGCCGAAGCGGGCACTGCCGATATCGCCGCGATAATTGGCGGCGATATCAAGCCCGGAGTTCTGGACCCCTGCGCCGTTGATGGTCTTGGTGGTGATCCGCGCGACATTGGTGATCCCGCAGGCGCCGTTGAAGGTGAAGCGGGCCTGCAGCGCTGCATAAGCCGCGACGCCGCAATTGGCGGTGCCGGTCGACCCGAACAACGTGTTGACCATGCCGGCGACGGGCTCGAACAGGATCGAGTTCTTCAGCTTGTAGTGGAAATAATCCACGCTCGCGGTGAAGCCGCCGCTGTTGACCATGACCCCGCCCGAATAATTGGTCGAGGATTCTGGCTTGAGAGCGGGGTTGCCGAACACATCGACCGGGCGGAAGCTGGTGCCGACCAGTTGCAGCGACGTGATGGATCCGGGAACGAGATTCTCGCTGCGGGGCCCGCGGAACGTGGTGCCGATACCGGCCCGGAAGGCCAGCCATGGTGTCGCCTGGAAGCGGGCGCGGCCCTGCGGATTGAAGGTCGATCCCACCGCGCCGCCATAACTCTCATAGCGAGCAGCGAGCTGGAGGTTGAGCGACGTGAACACCGGCACCTGCAGCTCGGCATAGGTGGCGATCACATCGCCTGACGCCTTCGCATTCGCATTGGTGCCGAGAAAGGCGAGCGCGCCCGTCGCCGGCGGGCTGACACCGCCGACGGTGTTCGGGCGGCACGGGCCGACATTGCCGTTCAACGGCGTCTCGCGACATGGATTGATCGCGATATTGTTGTTGTTGCCATAGGTGACCGCATAGCTGTCGCGGCGATATTGCGCGCCGACACCGAACTGCACCTCGCCGCCGGGCAGGGTGATCCCGGTCTTCCCGCTGACGCTCGCCTCGCCGACGAACAGGTTCGTATAGACCTGGCTGAACGACTTGACGAAGAACCAGCGCGCAAGATCCGCCGAATTGGCGACCGCCGAGACATAATTCGGATTGGTGGCGCCGGTCGCCAGGTTCGACTGGATCGCATTGCCGAACGGGTTGAGCCACATACAGCCATTGGCGCCCGGCGTGCTGCCGGTGCAGTTCGGCCCGCCAAGGCCGCGCAGTGCGAGCTGCACGCGGTCACCGAACGAGTCATAGCCGTCGATATAGCGGCGATAGCTCTGATAGGTCGCGTTGACGTTGAAATCGAGCGAGTCCGTCAGCTTGCCGGAGAGAGTCGCGGTGAAGCGGGCGGTTTCCGATTTGCGCTCGCCGATCGAGGCGCCGGGATCATTGGGATCATCGGCGAACATCGGATTGCCGCCGGTCAGGAACGGCCGGTAGAGCAGGGTCGGGAACAGCACGCCGATCGCGCTCGCCGGAATCGCGGTCGGGTTCTGTAGCTTGTACTGGATCAGCCCAGGATTGTTCGCCGGCACGAAGAAGCCGCTCTGCGTAATGCCCGCCGCCGATGAGGGCGACTGAGTCAGCAGATAGGAGGGCGAGGTGCGATAATGCGGCACCGTCGACCGGCCGTAGAGCGCCGTGACCTCAAGTTCGATATCGGGAGTGACGTCGACGCCGAGCTCGACATAGGCCTGGCCGCGCCGCTCGGTGTCAACCAGCGCGTCATAGACGCTGTACTGGGTCGCGCAGCGATTCTGCGCGGTGACGGTGCCGCCCAGCGCTGCGCAGCTCGCATCAGGCGTAAAGCTGGTGATCGGCGCACCGGTCGCGCCGAGCGCGAGGAACGTCGCCGGGTTGCCGCCGCCGGTGAAGCCGCCTTCCGGGTTGGTGGCGAACGGCTGGATCGCAAAGCTCCGCTCGCGCGCCAACAGCTCGCCGCGGGTCTGATAGCCAGCCGCGAACAGCACACGGAAACCGTTGCCCTGATGGCCGAAGCTCGCTGAAATATCGTAATCGCCGACGCTGTCCGAGACGAATTTATGGCTGGCGCTGACGACGAACCCCTTCTGGTCAGTCTTGGTGAGGAAGTTCACCACGCCCGCGACCGCATCCGAACCATAGGTCGCGGCGGCACCGTCCTTCAGCACCTCGATCCGCCCGATCGCAGCCTGGGGAATCATGTTGATATCGACCGAGGGAATCCCGTTGCCGGCCGAGACCAAGCGCTTATTGTTCAGCAGCACCAGAGTCCGTTGCGGCCCGAGGCCGCGAAGATTGACCGTGGCGATGCCCTCCGCACCCTGCGAGCGGCTGTCGAACTGGTTCGAATCTCCGAGCACACCGTTCGAAGTCGGCAGCGCCTTGAGCAGTTCGACTGTGCTTGGCTGGCCCTGCCTGGCGAGCTCCTCGCCCGAAATCACATCGACCGGAAGCGCGGCATCCTCGGGCGTGCCCTTGATCAGCGATCCGGTGACGACGATGTCGGGCACTGCCTGCGCCACCTCGTCCTGACCTGAGGCTGCGCTTTGCGCAAAGGCGGGCGTCGCCAATCCCAGCGCGAGAACTGAAAAGGCACACGCCGACATATACCGCGTTCTGAGCATATCTCTCTCCCCTGGGCCGGAGTGTCACACGCCTCCGTACCGCATACTCGAATTGATAGAGAGATTGCCGCTACGTCAAGTGAAAGAGTGGTTGCAAAACAATACCCATTTCGGACTGTGGCGGAAATGTATCTGCTTTAACAACCGGATCGGCCAGAACCCGAATTCGAAACAAGCTTCCACCAGAACTGCTGCGCAGGACGCAAAAAACGGGCGCCGCCCGGCCGGACGACGCCCGTTCATTGCGCTGGAAGCGAGATCAGTAGCCGTTGAGGCGGGCAAAACGTTCGCGGTGGAAGGCGGCATTGCCCCACATCGTCTCCAGCACCTGAGCGCGCTTGATGTAGAAGCCGGCATCATGCTCGTCGGTCATGCCGATGCCGCCATGGAGCTGGATCATCTCGCGGCTGACGAGGTGGAGCGTATCGCCGGCGAGCGCCTTGGCGAGGCTCACCGCTTGGTCGACATCCGAACGGTTCGCATCGATCGCCTCGAGCGCGCCCTCGACGGCCGAGCGCATCAGCTCGAGCTCAGTGAACATCTTGGCCATGCGGTGCTGCAGTGCCTGGAAGGTTGAGAGTGGCTGGCCGAACTGCACCCGGGTCTTGAGATAGTCGTTGGTGATCGCAAAAGCCTGCTCAGCCATGCCGAGCATTTCGGCGCAGAGCGCGGCGGTGGCGCGGTCGATCACTTTCGCGGTGAGGTCGGGTCCGCCGAGTTTCTCGGCACTGGCGCCGTCGAAACGGACCTGCGCGTGGCTGCGCGAATCCGCCATATGGCGTGGGGAACGCGAGACGCCGGCATCACCCGAGACGAGATAAAGCCCGTCCACCGCGGAAACGACAAACAGCACGGCGCTGTCGCCCTCGGCAACGAACTCCTTGGTGCCGCTCAATTTGCCGTCCGTGACGCTGGCCGCCACCTTGGCCGGATTGTGGACCGGCCCCTCATCGATCGCGAGCGTCGCCACGACCTCGCCGGCAGCGATCTTCGGCAGCCATTCGACCTTCGCCGCGTCCGATCCGCCCAGCACGATCGCGGTCGTCGCGGCGGCGGTCGCGGCGAGCGGTGAGGCTGCGAGATTGCGGCCGAGCTGCTCGAGCACCAGTCCGAGCGAGAGATAGCCGAACTCCGACCCCCCATAGATTTCCGGGATGACGATCCCGGCCCAGCCCATCTGGCCGATCTCGGCCCAGGCGGCTGGGTCATAGCCCTCGGCCGGCGCCGCATCGCGCATCTTGCGGAAGGCGCTGACGGGTGATTCATTGTCCGCCCATTCGCGCGCCATATCGCGCAGCATTGTCTGTTCGTCGTTGAGTACGGCCATTATTCAGTCCCTCAAAGTTCCCTTCGTCATGCCGGGCTTGTTCCGGCATCCACTCATCCGCCTGGCCTGCGCTGGAGCCTCCAGCATCCCGCCTCGCAACGGAGTGGACCCCGGAACAAGTCCGGGGTGACGACGTGTTATTGATGATCCAGCATTCCCAGGATGCGCTTGGCGATCACATTGTTCTGGATCTCGCTCGATCCGCCATAGATCGACACGGCTTTGCCCCAGAGCCAGGTCCGCGTCTGGGTCAGTTCGGCCTCGGTGAAGCCCTCTCCTTCCCAGCCGACGCCGTTCATCCCCATGATCTCGATCGAAAGCTCGGCCCGATCCTGGGTGATGCGCGCCCCGACATTCTTCATGATCGATGTCGCCGCCGACGGCCCCTGGTTCGACTTCGCCTCGAGTGCGGCACGGCGCAGGGTCAGGGCAAAGGCACGGCTGTCCATCTCGTGACGGACAATGCGCATCCGCAGATCGGCATCGTCCACCCGGCCCTGCTCGTCCTCGCCGCGATATTGCTTGGCGAGTGCACCCATCGAGGTGCCG
Source organism: Sphingomonas sp. P3_C5 (assembly GCF_056402635.1). Classification (NCBI taxonomy): domain Bacteria; kingdom Pseudomonadati; phylum Pseudomonadota; class Alphaproteobacteria; order Sphingomonadales; family Sphingomonadaceae; genus Sphingomonas; species Sphingomonas sp. P3_C5. The sequence goes on along the minus strand of NZ_JBFUHA010000015.1, from coordinate 110,392 downwards.
CCGAACAACCGGCTGAGTGCTCCGCCGCCCGACAGATTCTGCCGCTCGTGCTGGAGCAGGCGCTTGCCGATCGTCCAGCCCTCGCCTTCGCGCCCGACTAGATTTTCCTTTGGAACCTTCACATCGGTGAAAAAGGTCTCGCAGAAGGGCGAGGCGCCCGAGATCATCTTGATCGGCTTAACCTCGACGCCGGGCGAGGTCATGTCGATCAGCAGAAAGCTGATGCCTTCATGCTTTTTCGATCTGTCGGTGCGGACCAGCGCAAAGCATTTGTCGGCCCATTGCCCACCCGAGGTCCAGGTCTTCTGGCCGTTAACCAGATAATGATCGCCCTTATCCTCAGCGAACATCTGGAGCGAGGCGAGATCCGATCCGGCCCCAGGCTCCGAATAGCCCTGGCACCAACGCACTTCGCCCCTGGCGATTGCCGGGATATGCTCCTTCTTCTGCGCCTCACTGCCATATTCCAGCAGGGTCGGGCCAAACATCATCACGCCCATACCGCCGATCGGGTTCCACGCCCCGATCCGCGCCATCTCCTCGCCGAGCACCCGTGCCTGCGCGCGATCGAGCCCGCCGCCGCCATATTGCGCGGGCCAGGTCGGCACCCCCCAGCCCTTTTCACCGAACGCCTTTTTCCAGGCCTCCTCATCGGCTGAAAGCGCAGTCGGCCCCTCGACCGTCGCCATCGGATTCTCCTTGCCCTTCAGCGATGGCGGGAAATTCTCGGCGAGCCAGGTGCGGGTGTCGCTACGGAATGCGTCGATGCTGTCGGCAGCGCGGTCGAGGTCGGCGGCGGTCGCCATATTTATCTCCAATCCGGATCGAATCTGAATTTTGGGTATGGCGAGGCGATGGCACAAATCGGTGTCCAAGCAAAGGGTGAGCAAGCAAAGGGGCGGGACAAGCGAGCCGCCAAACGATACAGGAAACACGCATCCCCGGGGGTCCGCCATGAAGTTCGAACATCGTGCCGTGCCGATTGCGCTCGCTGCCGTGCTGATCGACACGATCGGCTTCGGCATCATCATGCCGGTCTTTCCCAAGCTGATCACCACGCTCGGCCACATCGATCTCGAGCATGCGACGCGGGTCGCGGGCTGGCTGCTTGTGATCTTTTCCTTCACCCAGTTCATCGCCGGCCCGATCCTCGGCAATCTCAGCGACCGTTTCGGCCGCCGCCCGGTGCTGATCGCGTCGATGCTCTCCTTTGGCATCGACTATGGCCTGATGGCCTGGGCACCGACGCTCGCCTGGCTGTTCCTCGGCCGGGCGATCGCTGGCGCGGCGGGAGCAGTCTATGGCCCGGCCAGTTCGGTGCTGGCCGACGTGACGCCGCCCGAAAAGCGCAGCGGCGTGTTCGGCTATATCGGTGCGGCGTTCGGCATCGGCTTCGTCATTGGCCCCGCGCTGGGCGGCGCGATCGTTGGTCTCGGCCCGCGTGCACCCTTCATCGCGGCCGCGCTGCTTGCGCTCGCCAACGCCGCGGTGATGGCGTTCGCGATGCCCGAGACGCTTGCGCCGGAGAACCGCCGCCCCTTCCACCTGCGCGACGCCCATTTCATCGGCGCCTTCAAGCCGTTGTTCCAGGCCGGCAACGCAGCGCCGCTGCTGATTGCCGCCTTTCTCTGGCAGCTTGCTCACATGATTTATCCGGCGACCTGGGCTTTCTGGGCAACCGCGCGTTTCGGTTGGGGCCCTGCGGAAATCGCCTGGTCGCTGTCCTTTGTCGGGCTGGTAATGGCAGGGGTACAAGGCGGCCTCACCGGCCGGATCATCACCCGCATCGGCGAACGGCGCGCACTGGTGATTGGCCTTGGCAGCGGCGGCCTCGCCTTCTTCGCTTACGCCTTCATCACCCAGAGCTGGCAGGCTTATGCGCTGTTCCTGGTGAGCGCGATGTCGGGCCTGGTCTTCCCATCCGTCAACGGCCTCTGCTCGCGGATGGTCGATGCCTCGCGGCAAGGTGCATTGCAGGGCGGCATCGGCAGCATGAACAGCGTTGCTGCGATCCTCAGCCCATGGCTGCTGACCCAGACTCTCGCCGCCGGGGTCGATCGGGGCTTCCCCGGCGCGGCCTTTCTGCTGGCGGCGATCTTCGCCTTCACCGCCCTCGCTATCGTCGTGTGGAAGGTGCTCGACCGCGTCCCGCGCCCGATCTGAACCTATTGCTCCTTCCCCGGTCTCCTCGCGAAACCCACGTCAAGATGAGCGCCGGCATCGAGCACCATCGTCTCGCCGGTGATCACCCGGCTATCCGGATCGAGCAGCATGACGATCGGCCCGGCAACATCATCGGGACCTGCTGCCATCCCCATCGGCACGCCCGCCGCGATCCGGTCGTTGAGCTTGGCGAACCCCTCTGCTCCCAGCCTCTTCTCGAACCAGCCAGTGCCGACATAGCCGGGCGCGACCGCGTTCACCCGGATTGCCGGTGCGAGCGCCCGGGCGAGGCTTTTCGTCATCGTGATCAGCGCGCCCTTCGAGGCGGCATAGGCGACTGATGAGCCATGCCCCCAGACACCGGCGACCGAGGCGACATTGACGACCGCCCCGATGCCGCCCTCGCGCATCGCCGGCGCGCAGGCGCGGATCATCTGGAAGGGCGCGATGGTGTTGAGCCGGTAGATGTCGATGAAATCCTCGGCCTCCAGCGCATCGAGATCTTCGTGATTGGCGAACTTCGTGCGACCGGCATTGTTGACGAGGAAATCGATCCGCCCGAACGCCTCGATCGCAGCGGCGGCGAGTTTGCGGCATTCACCATCCTCGACGATATCGGCCTGCACCGCGATCGCGCCCTCGACCTCTCCGGCAAGCGCCTCCGCCTCATCGCGGCTGTTCGCATAGTTGATCACGCAGCGCACACCGCGCGCCGTCAGCCGCCGCACCACCGACGCGCCAATCCCGGTGCCGCCGCCGGTGACGATCGCGACCGCACCTTCCATCGTACCGCTCATGCCTTGGCGCTTGGCCGAGCGGAGACGCGCTCATGCCAGGCCCGCAGCCCGGTCATTTCCTCAGGGATCGGGATTCCCACGAATCCGGCAAAATCGACGATCGTCAGCAACACGATATCCGCCATCGAATAGGCTTTCCCGTCCAGGAACTCCCGGTCAGCCAGCGCCTGGTCGAACTCGCCCATCGCCGCAACGACCCGCGGCCGCTGGCTCTCGCCATATTCGGTATATTGCCGCTTCACGACTCGCGCGGTGAAGGGATGAGTGTGCACCCATACCATCCCGAGCGGCACCATCATCCGCAGCTCGGCACGGCGCTGCCACATATCGACCTCAGCAACCCCGCGTGGCCCCACTCCGAACATCGGCGGCTCCGGGTGCATCGCCTCGAACAATCGGCAGATCGACAGGCTCTCAGTGAGCACGCTGCCGTCATCGAGCACCAGCGTCGGAACCTGGCCGAGTGGGTTGACCGCCAGGAACCCCTCGCCTTTGTGCTCGCCCTTCACCATCGACAGGGTTTCGGTAGGAACGCTCAGGCCCTTCTCGGCCAGATAGATGCGCACGCGGCGCGGATTGGGCGCGGGATTATCCGCATTATAGAACAGCATTGGTTACGCCTCCCCTTTTTCGAAGATCGCGTATGGCATTTCTCGCGAGCCTGGCCTAGCGGGCGATGATGGACTCCGCCGATATGCTCGCGAGCGATTTCGCGACCCTTCCCGATCTGATCCGCGCACATGCGCGTGAACAGGGTGGCAAGGCCGCATTGATCGCCAAAGGCGGTGCAATCGATTATCAGCGGCTCGATCGGCTGATGGACCGCATCGCCGCCGCGCTCCAGCGCTACGGCGCCAGCCAGGGACAGGCAGTCGCGATCGTCGCAGCTTCATCGATCGAGTATGCGGCCGTCTTTCTCGGCGCGCTGCGGGCCGGCTGCGTCGCGGCGCCCCTCGCGCCATCGTCAACACCCGAAGCCCTTGCCGCGATGATCGCCGATTGCGGCGCGCCGATCCTATTCCTCGACGGCGATGCCGAAAAGGCTTTGGCCGGGCAGGAGATCAACGCGATTCGTATCAGGCTCGATACGGATGCGTTCGATGCCCTGCTCGATCGGGAAAATGAAAAGCCCGCCGCCGTCTCCATCGCCCCAGAGGACGGCTTCAACATCATCTATTCCTCGGGCACGACCGGCACGCCCAAGGGCATCGTCCAGAGCCACAGGATGCGCTGGGCCCATATCAACCGCAACGCCGCCGCCGGCTTTGGCGATGCGGTGACGATGATCGCGACTCCGCTCTATTCGAACACGACGCTGGTGAGCTTCCTGCCGACGCTCGGCTGGGGCGGCACGGCGGTGCTGATGAAGAAGTTCGACGCACGCGGCTTTCTCGAACTCGCCGAGTCCAGCCGCGCCACCCATGCGATGCTCGTCCCCGTCCAGTATCAGCGGATCATGGCGCTGCCCGATTTCGACAGCTTCGATCTCTCCAGCTTTCGTTTCAAGACCTGCACCAGCGCGCCTTTCTCCGCCGCGCTCAAGGCCGATATCGTCGCGCGCTGGCCGGGGCTGCTGGTCGAATATTATGGCATGACCGAGGGCGGCGGCACCTGCCTGCTCATCGCCAACCAGCATCACGACAAGCTCCACACTGTCGGTCAGCCGGTCGAGGGCCATGACATTCGCCTGATCGACGATGACGGCAATGAAGTCCCTCAGGGGGAGATGGGCGAAGTCGTCGGCCGCAGCCCGGCCATGATGACCGGCTATCACGGCCGCAGCGACGCGACGGCGGCGGCCGAATGGTTCGATGCCGAGGGGCGGCGCTATATCCGCCACGGCGATGTCGGCCGCTTCGATGCCGATGGCTTCCTCACTCTGCTCGATCGCAAGAAGGATCTGATCATCTCGGGTGGTTTCAACATCTACCCGACTGATCTCGAGGCAGTGCTGGCGCAGCATCCTGCCGTCGCCGATTGCAGCGTGATCGGCATGCCCTCGGAAGCCTGGGGCGAGACTCCGGTCGGCTTCTATGTGCCGCACACCGGAGTCGATGCGAGTGTCGCCGATATCCTCGCCTGGACCAACAAGCAGCTCGGCAAGACGCAGCGACTGGCAGCGCTCCACGCCATCGACGAACTACCGCGCAGTGCGATCGGCAAGGTGCTCAAGCGCGAACTCCGTGATCTGCTGATGGGGACCAAGCCATGACGCCGATCGCCGACATCCTCGCCGGCGCCACGCCGACTGGAAATGGTTTTCGCGCCGCGATCCCGGCAAGCTGGCTCCAGGGCCGCACCAGCTATGGCGGGCTCTCCAGCGCGCTCGCGCTCCATGCGGCGCAAGGCATCGAGCCGGATTTGCCGCCGCTCCGATCAGCGCAGATTGCGTTCATCGGCCCGCTCGCCGGCGAGGTCTTAGTCACCGCGACCAAGTTGCGCCGCGGCCGCAACGCAGCCTTCATTCAGGCCGATATCGTGTCGGATGCGGGGCTGGGCTTTCGCGCGACCTTCGTCTTCATGTCGGATCAGGTATCGCAGATCGATCTCGACGGGCGGCTGGACAGCCATCGCCGTTCGCCTGCGCCCGACACCAAAGTCTATACCGGACCCGACGAGTTCTTCACCGGCAACTTCAACTTCCTCGATCTGAAGGAAGAGGCGAAGGGCGAGGCCGAGTGGCTGCGCTGGGCGCGGTTGCGCGCCTTTGAAGGGCTCGATCCGATGGTCCACGTCCTCGGGGTCGCCGACGCCTTGCCTCCTGCCGCGTTCAAGCTACTCGACACGCGGCACGCGCCGATCAGCTCGCTCACCTGGATCGTCAACCTCCTTACCCCCACGCCGGCCACGACTGACGGCTGGTGGCTGCTCTCCGCGACATCCGATTATGCGAAAAACGGCTGTTCGAGCCAGTCGATGATGATCTGGAACGCCGACGGCCAGCCCATCGCGCAGGGCATGCAGAGCGTGGCGATCTTCGCGTGACCTTCATCCCCTCTCCTTTCAGGAGAGGGGCAAGCTGCGCAGCAGCGCGGGGAGAGGTTGAGGGCAAGACGCTCATGCCAGTCACCCTCACCCTTCCCGCCGCTTCGCGACGGGCCCCTTCCCTCTCCCGCTGGGAGAGGGAGAAAGCAGTGCTTCGAGCCAGAACCTGCGACAAATTGCGACACTTTTCCTCCACCCTGACATAGCCGCGAGACAGTTGCGGGCGAAAAGTCCTCATGCCGGGATGATCCACGGCCGACAGATATGAGGATTCAGCATGAGGAACTTGTTTCTCGCAGCGGCTTTTGCCGGTTCGATGACCGGCGCTGCGGCGCTTGCCGGCCAGGCGGCTCCGGCCGATCAGGGTGCCCCCGGTGCTCCGGCGGGCCGTGGTGCCGGCATGATGATGCGCGCGGACACCAATGGCGACGGCAAGGTCTCGCAGGCTGAATTCTCCACGCTGATGGACCAGCGCTTTACGCGCCTGGACAAGAATGGAGACGGCTTCGTCACCGCTGACGAGGTCGGCGACATGGCTGGCCGCAGACCCGGCGGCGGCGTGATGGCGGCTGATGCCGACCATGACGGCAAGGTCTCGCATGCCGAATACGCCGCGCTGGCCACCGCGCGGTTCGCAAGGTTCGACACGAACGGCGATGGCCAGATCACGTCCGACGAAATGAGCGCCCCGCGCAACTGACCTGGATACCGATTAGCCCGCCGCGATCGCCTGATGCGCGACGGACAAGACAGAGGATTGACCAATGAAGACACTGTTTTTAGCCGCAGCCCTTGCCGGCACGATGCTCGGTGGCGCGGCGATTGCCGGCCAGGACGCACCTCAGGGCCGTGGCGGCGGCATGATGATGCGCGCCGACACCAATGGCGACGGCAACATCTCTCGCGCCGAATTCACGGCCCAGGCCGAAGCGCGCTTCGCCCGGATGGACAAGAATGGCGATGGCTTCATCACCGCCGACGAAATGACCGGCAGGGGCGGTCGCGGCCCCGGCGGTGGGCTGATGTCCGCTGATACCGACCAGGATGGCAAGATCTCACGCGCCGAGTTCATGGCGCAATCCACCGAGCGCTTTGCCAAGCTCGACACGAACGGCGACGGCCAGATCTCGGGCGACGAGATGAAGGCGATGATGGAGCGCATGCGCGAAGGCGGTCGCATGGGCGGCCGCCGCGGCATGGGCGGCGAGGCTGGCGGTGCGATGATGCCGCCGCCGCCGCCAGGCGCGGAAGGCGGACCGATGGGCGGCCATCACGGTCACCATGGCGCCGGCAGGCTCGCGCGGCTCGACACCAATCAGGACGGCAAGATCAGCCGCGACGAGATGCGCGCTGACGCCGACAAGCATTTCGACAAGCTCGACACCAATGGTGACGGCTTTATCGACCAGGCCGAGATGGACGCTGCCCGTGCCAAAATGAAGGATCGCATGGGCAAGATGCGGATGGGCGGCGATGCGCCGCCTGCCCCGCCGCCTCCGGGTCAGTGACGGGATACCGGGCCGTATTCCTCCGGCCCGGCCGCCGGGCGGGTGTGCCCCCTTCGCCCGCCCGGCATTTTAAAAGCGAGCAGACATGCTAAACGCCGATCCCATGGGAGAAACGCCACATTTGCTGCTGGTCGATGACGAGCGCTCGATCCGCGAGCCGCTCGCGCAATATCTGACCAAACAGGGCTTCCGCGTAACGCAGACCGGCGATGCCGAGGCGGCACGAACTCGCCTTACTGCCTATGCGATCGATCTCGTCATCCTCGATATCATGATGCCGGGCGAGGATGGCCTGAGCCTGTGCCGCCATATCCGCGAGACAAGCGAAATCCCGGTCATCCTGCTCACCGCGCGCAGCGAGGAGACCGACCGGATCGTCGGGCTCGAAATGGGTGCCGACGATTATGTCGTGAAGCCCTTTTCGCCGCGCGAACTGGCGGCGCGGGTCAAGGTCATCCTGCGCCGCGCCGCGGCCGGCGGCGCGCGCCAGCACGCGCCCGACAGCGGCTCCTTCGCCTTTGCCGGCTGGGTGCTCAAATCGGGCGAGCGCGCCCTGGTCGATCGCGAAGGCGTCTCGGTGCCGCTCTCGACCGGCGAGTATAACCTCCTCCACGCGCTGGTGACGCGGCCGCGCCAAGTGCTGACCCGCGATCAGCTGCTCGACCTGACCCAGGGCCGTGAGGCAGCCGCCTTTGATCGCGCGATCGACAACCAGGTCAGCCGGCTGCGCCGCAAGATCGAAAACGATCCCAAGAGCCCCGAGCTGATCAAGACGGTATGGGGCGGCGGCTATACGCTCGCCGCCGAAGTCACGCGCCTGTGACGGAATCGGGGGTGTGAACCGCATCCGGCTCTGGCCGCGCAATTTTTCGGGGCAGATGGCACTGCTGATCGCGATCGCGCTGTTCGTGGCGCAGGCGATCAACTTCACCATGCTCCTCCAGGATCGCCGCGCCGCCCGCTATGAAACGGCGACTGGCCCCGCGGTGGCGCGGATCGTCGACGCGATCGAGCGCGCCAATGCCGGACATCCAATCGAACGCACTCGCGGGCGGCTGCACCAGGAGGATAGTTCTCCGGTCAACCCGGCCGGTGAGCACCGCCCTGATGTCCAGCAGGGCCTGCGCACTGAACTGGCCGAAGCCGGGCTGAAGGTCGGCCGGATCGAGACCGAGGTGCGCGAACTTCACCGCGGCGATCCCCGACTCAGGCGCTGGAACCCGGCCGCCGCCGACCGCGCGGTGCGGATGGGCGGCGAGCTCATCATCGCGGTCGAGCAGCCCGGCCATGGCTGGCTGGTGCTGAGCGCACCCTGGCCCCGCGCCGAGGCCTATCTGATCTGGCGGCTGCTCTCACAGACCCTGATCCTCTACGGCATCGTGCTGCTGCCGGTGCTGTGGATCGGACGGCGCCTGTCGCAGCCACTGCGCAGCCTCGCGGTTGCCGCGCGCAACTTCGTTCCGGGCGAGGTCGATGTGCCGGTCGAGGAACGCGGGCCGCATGATCTGCGCGACGTGATTGCAGCCTTCAACGCGCTGCGCCTGCGCGTGACGGCGATGCTCGACGAGAAGGACCGGATGCTCGGCGCGATCGGCCATGATCTGCGCACCCCGCTCGCCGCGCTGCGCGTCCGGATCGAGTCGGTCGAGGACGAGACCGACCGGGCGAAGATGGCCGACACGATCGAGGAGATGAACCGCACACTCGACGACATCCTCTCGCTCGCCCGGCTTGGCCGACCGAGCGAGCCGCTGACTGAAGTCGATCTTGCGGCGCTGGTGGACGCAGTGGTCGAGGATTTCCGTGACCTCGACAATGACGTGACGTTCGAGGAAACCGAGCGGCTGAAAATGCGGCTGCGCCCCTCGCTGATGCGCCGCGCGGTACGCAATTTGATCGAGAATGCCGTCAAATACGGCAAGTCCGCCGAAGTGCGGATCGTGGCCGACGCTCACGCGGTGTCAATCGTCGTCGCCGATCAGGGGCCCGGCATCCCGCCAGAACAGCTCGGCAACGTGTTCGAGGCCTTCACCCGGCTGGAGACTTCCCGCAACAAGGAGACCGGCGGCATCGGTCTCGGCCTGGCGCTGGCCCGCGCGATCGTGCGCAACGCCGGCGGCGACGTGACCCTCGCGAACCGCCCCGGCGGCGGCCTGGACGCAGTGATCACACTGCCGCGGACGTGATGGTGGTGGCGTGGCGCGGACCGAGCCCCGTGGCGCCGATCGTCAATCGCCGGCGCTGGCGGAACAGGATCAGCGCCGTCACGGCAAGCGGTAGCAGCCAGGCAATCCAGGCGTCCCACGCGTAGAACAGATCGAACGAACGGCCCGATCCGAATATGGCCCATAAAGCCAGGTAAATACGGAAAAAGACTGCTCCCGATGCGGTCGCGACCATCAGCAGCATGCAGGCCCGGTGCGCCGCGACCCGGCGCCGGCGGATATTGCGGATGCCGAATATCAGGAGAGCCAGCCATGTCACAGCCTGTGCGGAGAATCCCGCCGCCGACCAGATCGTAACAGGTGCCGCCCAGGCGACGGGAAACGCGGTCACGCCTGCGACCAGAACGTCGAGCGCCGCGACTCGCCCGGCCAGCCGGTGCCAGACAGGGCGACGGCGCAATGCGATAGCCAGCGGCAGGAGGATGAGCGCCAGCCCGCCGGAAATCATGTGGAGCGGGAAAATCAACGGCAGCAATTCGACCTTAACCGCGAGATTTTCAGGAAAATCATCATTGGCGAAGGCGGACAACAGCGCTTTTGCCGCAGTATATAGTACAAAAGCGGAAATCCCTGATAGGATCAGCACCCGCACCATTTGCCTGAACTGGCCGCCCGCACGCAGCGTTTCACTGGAGGAACTCACCATGGCAGCCTTATCCCAGTCGCTCCTTCGATTGTCGATACAGGGCCCACTCTGCCTCGCCCTGCTGGCCCTGACCGGCCCGGCACTGGCCGGTGGGGAGGCGGCATCGTCTCCTTATTATGGGCGCTGGACGGTATCGGAAGATCGACCGGTCTTCACAGTGCGCGGCCGCCTCTACAAGACCATCGATGTGGCACGGTGCGGCGACGATTTCTGCGGCGTGAGCGTCGGTGACAAGGGGGCCTGCGGAACTGTGCTGTTCCGCTTCCTCAGCGAACACGCGACCGGTACCGTCGAGCTTCATGGCCATGGAAAATGGGGCGACGCGCAGGAGAATCTCGTGATCTACAGCTCCGCGGATACCAAGAGCGCGAGAGTTTCCAGTCTCGAGCTTTACGTGGGCAAGGGCCATAATTTCATCGGAAGATCGGGCAGCATGCCGAAATTCCACGCGGCCTACCGCCGATTGGGCAGCGCCAGCTGTACCGCGCGCTAGAATTGCGGGGCCGAGCGCGGCGACGACCTCCGCGTTTCTCATATCTGCGATATCATCAGCCGCCAGCGACCGTCGCCTCGTAGTCCACCAGCCAGAGGCGCTGCGCGTCCGTATCCGGAACGGGCGTTCGGCGGGCTGTCTCGATCGCCGCCAGGGCATCATTGGCGGACAGCCCGTCCAGCACCAGCACTGAACCGGCGATGATCGACGAGCGGCCGATGCCAGCGCGGCAATGGATCGCCACCGCCTGACCCTTGGCGATGCGCCCAAGCAGCGTTTCCGCGAGTGTCTTCGCTTCCCGCATTGAGGCTGGAACGCCGCGATCCACGATCGGGAAGGACAGGAAATCGATGCCATGCTGCTCGCAGAGCGCGCGCTCGCGTTGCAAACCGAGGTCGCTCACCTCCTCGGTCTCGAGGAGGCTGACGACGGCGTCGACACCCGATGCCCGCCAATGTGCGACCTCGTCCTCGAGCCAGTCGGCCGCGCGCGGCCGGGCCATGAGCGCGAGCTTGCCGGGCGTCCGTTCGCTGATCCAGTAGAGTTCGGAATACATCGGACTTGATTTGGCTCCTGGCGCCCTGCTGCGACCCCGACGGACACTATCGTCCCAGGGTCGGGCGGGTATGCGAATGACAGACCGCTCCCTGTTATCGCGCCATTTCTCCCTGTTCCTCCCTGTTAATCGGGCAATAACAGGGAAGAAAAAACTTTTCGGGCCGTTTTTGCCCAATTTGTTGGACATATTCTCCTTTCTGATCAGTGGCTTGAATGCCATTCTCCCTGTTATTCGATAACAGGGAGACGTGTTGGAGATAACAGGGAGGCCTGTTGGAATTAACAGGGAGCGGCCTTCACCGAACAGGGTGGCTTGATTCAACAGCGGCGTGAAATCGGCTTTTATGCGGTTCTTCATCATCGCAGAGAACTGACATGACCGCAGATAAGTTTGAATCGAGGCAAGCGCCGCCTGACGGCAATCCGGAATCCCGATCATCGCCTCTTGGGATTTGCTGCACTGCATGATAAGCGCCCCCACATGCTGAATATCAACGGTATCACGGTGCGCCTCGGCGGGCGCACGATCCTCGACCGCGCGAGTGCGACGCTGCCGGCGCGCAGCCGTGTCGGACTGATCGGCCGCAATGGTGCCGGCAAGTCGACCCTGATGAAGGTGATGATCGGGCAGCTCGATCCCGATGACGGCGAGATCGAGATGCCGCGCAAGACGCGCATCGGTTATCTCAAGCAGGAAGCGCCGAGCGGCAACTCAACCCCGATCGAGACTGTGCTCGACGCCGATACCGAACGCGCGGCGCTGCTCGCCGAGGCTGAGACCTGCCATGATCCGGACCGGATCGGTGAGCTCCATGACCGGCTGATCGCGATCGACGCCTATACCGCCGAGGCCCGCGCCGCCCGCATCCTGGTCGGGCTCGGTTTCGACGAGGAAATGCAGGGCCGCCCCCTCGACAGCTATTCGGGCGGCTGGAAGATGCGCGTCGCGCTCGCCGCCTTGCTCTTCTCCGAGCCGGACCTGCTGCTGCTCGACGAGCCTTCGAACCATCTCGATCTCGAAGCGACCTTGTGGCTGGAGAATTTCCTCAAGGCCTATCCGGCGATGATGGTCGTGATCAGCCATGAGCGCGATCTGCTGAACAATGTCGTCGACACCATCCTCCATCTCGAGGGCGGCAAGACCACCATGTACACCGGTGGCTATGACAGTTTCGAGCGTCAGCGCGCCGAACGCGCCGCGCAGCTCGCTGCCGCCAAGGCGTCACAGGACGCCCAGCGCGCCAAGCTGCAGGACTATATCGCCCGCAACAGCGCCCGCGCCTCGACGGCGAAACAGGCCCAGTCGCGCCAGAAGATGCTGGCCAAGATGCAGCCGATCGCCGCGATGGCCGAGGATCCGAGCCTGTCCTTCGATTTCCCCTCGCCTGAGGAATTGCGCCCGCCGCTCGTCACGCTCGACCTCGCCAGTGTCGGCTATACCGAGAACAAGCCGATCCTGCAGCGGCTGAACCTGCGCCTCGATCCCGATGACCGGATCGCGCTGCTCGGCCGCAACGGCAACGGCAAGACCACCCTCGCCCGCCTGCTCGCGGCCCAGCTCGCGCCGATGGACGGCGAGATGACCGTCTCGGGCAAGATGCGGGTCGGCTATTTCACCCAGTATCAGGTCGAGGAGCTCGACACCGACGATACCCCGCTCGAGCATATGACCCGGATGATGAAGGGCAAGACGCCCGCCGCGGTCCGGGGCCAGCTCGGCCGTTTCGGTTTTTCGGGCGACAAGGCGATCACCAAGGTCGGCAAGCTGTCGGGCGGCGAGCGCGCCCGGCTGGCGCTGGCGCTGATCACACGCGATGCGCCGCATATGCTGATCCTCGACGAGCCGACCAACCATCTGGACGTCGATGCGCGCGAGGCCTTGGTCCAGGCACTCAACGCCTATGACGGCGCGGTGGTGATCGTCAGCCATGACCGCCACATGATCGAGCTCACCGCCGACCGGCTGGTGCTGGTCGATGCCGGCACGGCCAAGGAATATAATGGCAGCATGGAGGATTATATCGCCTTCGTGCTCTCCAGCGACGGCGCGGCTGGTGGCGGCAAGTCAAAGGCGAGCCGCAAGGAAGAACGCCGCGCGGCGGCGGAGGCGCGCGAGAAGAATGTCGCGATCCGCAAGCGCGCGCAGGAGGCCGAAGATCTGGTCACGACGCTCAACGCCCAGCGCAGCGCGCTCGACCGCGCGATGTTCGATCCTTCGAGCGCCGAGCCGGTGCTGCGGGCACTCGGTATGAGCGAGCTGATGAAGCGGCGCGGCGAGGTCGAGAAGAAGCTGGAAGCGGCCGAAGCGGCGTGGCTCGAGGCGAGCGAGGCGCTGGAGACGGTGGAGGCTTAGGTCTTCTCAAGCCCTCTCCCTCAGCTGAGTCATATATGGATGCATGCCCTCGGATTTAGGTGCCAATCGGTTAGCTGTGCCGCTTTGTAATGCGCATCATCGAAAGCAATCCCGCCAGAGAGATGGGGACGATCAGCCAGTCTGCATTCTTGTAGCCGAGCGCGTTGACCACTTGCTGAGCCAGGAAAAACGCAGCGAGGGTCAATGCTATTACCGCTATCAGGGCGGCCCAGCCCTTCCAATGGCAGGGCATGTAGCTCCAGAGGATCTTCTCGAACCAGATTTCACGTTCCATCTGGCCTCGCTACCACGAAAAAGGCCGGCTGGTTAGGTGGGCGAGCGCCGATCCGGTGCTGCGGGCGCTGGGGATGAGCGACTTGATGAAGCGGCGTGGCGAGGTCGAGAAGAAGCTGGAAGCGACCGAGGCGGCGTGGCTCGAGGCGAGCGAGGCGCTGGAGACGGTGGAGGCTTACCTGCTTAGGTAGGCGAGGGCGGCGCTTACGCACTCAACGCCAAACCAAGCAGGACGGTATGATAACCCAGCCCATATTGTTCGATCGGCTCGCTCGGGCCCTTCGCGCCTGAGCGTTCAACTTTTTGAGGGCAAGCCGCCGGGCATGTTCGCATCTCTGGATATTCGGGTAAACCCTACCCGATGCTTCCCCGGCAAGCTTGTACGTAGTCGGCTTTTCTCCTGACGCGGCGGCCAAAGCCAATGTCAGCGCTAAAATAGAAGCAGTCATTCCAGCTTCTCCAGCAGCTCTTGGGTTACCGTTTCTCAGTCAAAGGACGTACTTTAACACATCATCTTCGCCTGTCATCGCAATTTCACAACTTTACCTCAAGGTAAGTACTCCTGTGATCGATCAACAGTATCATGATGCGAGCGCTAGTACAAGCCGAAGAGGAACTTCACGAGCTTCGTGCTTCAGCTCGAGCATGATATCGGCATCATCCAACTTCCATAGCGCAAGCGTTATACAATCCCTGTCATGCGGAAATTCATCTTGCGCTGTGTATTCGTCATAGGAACCAAGCAGCGCAGAAACTTGAGACAGCGCATTTCTGAACTTGACGTTAAATTTTCCTAGCAGCCTAGCATAATCTTCATCAGACATGGATTCGGTGTCGAACACAACTTCAAGCGTCGCTTCAGCAAATATCAGTACGTCATCATCTCCAAAATATAAGCTGTATCTCTGCTGCTCCCTATCCTGGAATGTACGCCTTTTTCCAATATTTTGCGTAAGCCTCAAGCCTTGACCCGAAAGTTCAACCAGCGCCTCGTCTGGTTTCCACCGAGTTGAGATTCGCGTCAGCGTCTGGACGATCTGCTCGATCATGAACTACTCCAAGATATTTATTCACGACAGGCACACCGTCCACTTTCTGCGCCGTTGAACAGCAGAACGTGGTGGTTAGCCGCTGTCCAGCGGCAGCCGCCAACTCTCTGGCAAATGTTCGAAATAGCCCCAAGATACCCAAGAGCCATTGCTCCCGCTTGGTCTGGTCGCCAATCTCCACTCAGGCGGATCAGGGAAGCCGTGCCAAGCCCCCTGCATCAACAGCATGTCTTCGCCGTCATGTGCGGCATAAAACTCGACGTCAGCGCCGATAAGCTTCTCACTTTCGACACCGAGCACTGAGGGACCAGCCTCTCGTATTGAAGTCCAATTCACCGGCTTGGCCGCCCTGCCACGAAATCCGGCAAGTTGAGCATCAGCAGCTACGTCGGAAGTATCCCATGGGTCGGCCTCCCAAATATTCGACGCGAAATTCATGCGCTCCGCTTGCGACATCGATGCCTCCCAAGCTGCACACTGGATGCCCATGCAAACGTCTGCAAAGGGGCGACAGCAGGATGTCTGTTCCCTGATCCCACGCTTATACAGGTCCCCTCTCCTGAAGGGGAGGGGCGCACGGATTACCCGTCGAACTCCACCGTCAGGTTCATCGCAAAGATCCCCTCGAGCCGCAGCTTGCCCTCAGGCCCTGAGGCGCGGCGCAGGCCCGGCCGCTTGAGCACTGCCTTGCAGATCGCGGGGGTCATTTGCTGGTTTATGTACAGTCCGAAGCATTGGTGCAGGCCCCAGCCGAAATTCATATAGGTGAAATCGGGCCGATCGAGCCGGAATTTCTTCGGCGTAGGCACTCGCCGCCCGTCGAACATCGCCGACCGCGTCGCCGCCATCACCCGCGTGCCCGCAGGAATGATCCGCGACCGCATGGTGCCGCCGGCGATCTCGTAATCGGCCGAGCAATCGCGGAACAGGCCGGGGGTCAGCGGATAATAGCGTAGAGCCTCGAACACATAGCGCGAGACCAGATCGTCATCGTCGGCCCGCGCCGCGGCCTGAGCACCGGCCAGTTCGGTCGGGCGGTCGAGCAGCACGTCGAACAATTGCGGGATGATCATCGGCGGTTGCGGCAGCCCGCCGACGATGAAGCCGATCATGTTGTTGCGGATGCCGTCGTCATCCATCCCCGGTGTGCCGATATCCTGCAGCTCCAGGCAGCGCTCGAGCACATCGTCATGCTTGCCGCGTTCGCCCTTGCGATCGGCGATGCATTTCTCGACCCGCGCGCGCATCGCGGCGGCGACGGGGCGCACCTTCGCCTCCAATACGGGATCGTTACTCATGTCAGCGAACATGAACTGGAACAGCAGCCGCGCATCGTCCGAGAAGGCAGTTATGTCGTCAGCGGGCGTGCCGAAATAGCCACCGAAGAAGCGCGTCGTCAGGTCCTGGGTCAGCTCCATCGCCAGATCGACCCGGCCGGCGGGCGCCGCCTTTGCCATCGCTGCCTCGGCCATCGCCTCCACTTCGGGGCGGATGCGGGTCAGCGCCTCGCCGCGCGGCGCCGCGAGGCGCATCGAGCTGCGGTCGCGGGTGGCGTCCGCCGTATCGCGCATGCCGAGAAAGATATTGCCGCCGTCCATCAGCAGGTTGAGCTTGGGCGCGTAGATCACGTCGAACACATTGGGATGCGTGAGCACCTCGGCGACATCGTCGAACCGGGTGATGAGCGCGAAGCGCTTGCCTTTGAAGTTCACGACCAGGATGGGGACGGTATTCCGCGCGATGCGGAATATCAGCTCCATATGCCCCATCAACCATCCGCCGATCCCGGCCATGATCCGATCGGCAAAGCTCTTCGGCTGCGTGCTCATAGGCGCCTTTCAATCAGATTGGTCGGTCAGGTTGGGTCGACCGTCCCCATGGCGAGCATCCGGATCGCGCTCAGGCTGGGCAGGAAGAAATATTCGCCGCCGCGCGTCGTGACGAACTCGGGGAGCTCGGCCGCGATGAAGGTCGTGCCGTTGCTGGCGGCACCCGCGGCGATGACATGCTTCTTCGATTGCGCCCGATTGCCGATCAGCGGGCAGGTATCGTTGCCCGCCTCGAAATCGAGTCCATAGCTCATCCATTGCTGCTGGATGAACTCGAACTGGCGGAAGATGCTGGTGCAGATCGCCATGAAGATCACGCCGACCTCGCCGCCATCCTCCTGATAGGGCAGGCCGCGCCGCATGATGCGGCGGCGGTTGGTCAGCGTGGTCGATCCGACCGTATCGCTCAGCAACGGATCAAGCATGTCGCGCGGATTGGCGCGGCGGATATGCGCGCCGAACGGGCATTTGCCGCCGTCGAGATCCTCGCCGTAACGAAAGCCGGTCAGCAGCTTGCTGTAGTCGGCCAGCCGCTGCGCCTCTTTGCTGTCGCGCGGCTTGCGCAGTGCGATCTCCAGGCAATCGGCATAATCATGCATGATCTTCTGGTGATCGGCCCAGGTCGGCGCCGCGATCAGCGGCACGCCCGAACTCCACCGCCCGACCATCTTGGCACGGACCGTCTCGTTGGCCGCGACATCGTCGGTCTCGCCGGTCACCTGTTTCCACAAGCCGGCCTGGCGCTTCATCTCGGCCTCGAACGCCGGCACGTCCTCGCGGAGCTTGCGATAGACCATGAAGGTGCCGTTGCGCACAAAGCCGGCCGGCTGAGTCGCGACCGGGAACTCCTGGCCCTCATCGACCTGGCCGAGAATGAACTCGCCGGTTTCCAGCGCTGACCAGCTCGTATCCTCATTATAAACGCCGCGCGCGATCTTGCCGCCGCCGATCGCCGCCAGCGCTTCCGCCTTGGCGTCGAACTGGCCGCGGAACACCGGATCGCTGATGCCGTCAGTGAAGCCGAAATGCTCCTTGGGCGTAGCGACCATTTCGCCATTCGGCCCAAGCGGGGCCATCAGCGCGCAGCTGTCCTGCCATTTGCTCTTGCCGTCCTTGCCGTGCCCGTCGAGCAGCGAAACGCCGCCTTTCGATGCCTTGGTCAGCCCTTCGAGCCAGGTCATCCATTCATCGAGGATCGGCAAAGGCTTGCCGGCCGCATCGGCACCGAAGCTGAGCGACACCCAGAGATGCACCTCGCGGTCGCGCTGCTTGCGCTCGTCGCGCCAGATCGGGTCCCAATGTTCGGGCGCGCTGCCTTCGACATCGCCGAGAATCTCCGACCGGCAATGCATGCCGTCGATGAACTCGTCGGGCAGCTGACGCAGCGTCGAGGTCGGCAGGTTGAGCGCCCGCATGCCGAGAAAGGAGAGGCCGAGGTTGAGCGTTATCTGCGGCTTGATGACGACGCCGGTGCCCTCGTCCCTGTCCCAGGGCTGGGCCGTCGTCACGCGCGGGCGCAGGCCCTGGATGAAGGCGCGGCCAGCCTCTGGCCGAAGGATATTGTAGAACAGGTGCCGCGTGTACGGGAAACCGAACCGGCCATAGGGACGGTGGATATTGCCCTGGATATCGGCGAGGTCGAGGTGGATTCCCCCGGTCATTTCCCCGGTCGTTTGCCCCGTCATTTCCCCCGTCATTTCGAAGTCTCCAGCGCGGGTGCATGGCATTCGCCGGCGGCCTGGGTCGGCCCGGTCAGGTCGTCAGGCCGCGCAGCCTTGAGAAAGGCGCCGAACCGCGCATGCAGCTCGGCCGGAGTTGCGCCCTGCGTGTCGATCGCCAGCTTCGTCAAATGCTGCTGCAGGAACAGCGATTTCAGGATCGAGGGCAGATCGCTGTTGGGCGCGGTCGGGAAGGGTTTCAGCCCCTTCTTCATGAAATAGCGATAGGCAATCCACGCCGCGAGCGCGACGACCAGCAGCAGGATGAGCAGGGGAAAGCCGAAATGGAGGACGATCCACGAGGCCCATTGCTGAACGCGGCCATGGCGCCCGAACCCGCTCAGCACGATATCGAGCAGCAGCGCGATCACCCAGGCGCCGGCGGCCCAGCCCACCAGCTTCACCGCCAGCTTGGCGAGGCTGAACTTGCTCACCGTCTTGGGCGGCGCGGGTGGTGCCTTGAGTTCGTCATGCGCCCAGTAATCGTTGAACGGCATGGTCGTCTCGACCTGGCAGCGCCGGATATAATCGTGAAAGCCATCAGCCGAGGTGATGCCCTCAAAACCGACACAGTGCCCGAAGATGATCGCAAGGTCAGGCTGCATCGTCGCCCAGAGCGCGTCGGTATAGGCGCGCACCGCAGCATCGCCATCGACATGCTGCGCATCGAGATCGGCGGCGAACACCAGATAGGGATGGGCGAACCGGTCCACCGGCTGCGGCACCAGCGGATCCACGCCATTGATCACGCTGACGATCGTATCGCCTGAGTCGCGGCCGTTATACGCCGGCCCGTCAATGATGACGAAGCGCGCGAGGTGGTTGATCGTGTTGCGTGAAAAGGGCGAGGGCCACGCATCCTCGGGCGATGCCGCGGTCTGCTTGCCGATCGGCATCAGCGCCAGCTTCTGCGCGAGCTGCGCGCGGTGCGAGCGCGAGCGGCCCGGGATCGCGTCCTGGATGAAATCGGTGCGGACCGGTGCCAGCACGGTCAGAAAATAATGGCCGCCATCGAGATTGGGCATGTCAGCTCCCCTTCTTCGCGGCGAGCGCGTTGATGAAGTCGCGTCGCGCGGCGTCGGCCGTTTGCGTCGCGACCGAAGCGATCGGCGCATAACCCGGCGAGGCGAGCGAATTGGCGAGGGTGGCCATGGTCGTGCGCCACGCCGCGGCGAATGCAGCGACATCGCCGCCGGCATGGACCTTGGCGAGCGCGAGCACTGCCTCGCGCACCCTGAGCGCGGCCTTGATATCGCGCTGCGCCGCGCCTGGCGTGGCGTTGTAATAGTAGCTCGTATGGATCTGGTTGGTGCCGATATAGGCCTTGAAGCTCGAGATCGGGATCGAGTGCGGATATTTGGTGCTGGCATACCAGAACAGGTCGAGCCCGCCCGGAATGCCGTCGGCAAAGGCATCGATATACTGATCCCAGGTGCCGTTGAAGTTCGACAGGAACAGCATGTAATCATTGTTGAGGTGGGGCATGCCCTGCGGCGCGCCGGGGGTCGGATCGGGCCATTGCTTGCGGCGGATGATCACCCAGCGCGCGAAGTGGATGAGCTTGAGCCCGAGCAGCCCCGAAAGCTGCTGCGGCATCGCCCGCGCCACCATGAAGATCAGAACCTGCAGCCAGGTGCGTGACGGCCGCATCGGCGTCAGCACATTCATGCCATAGGCTTTGCCCGCGATATTCGACATTGCCCCTAAACCCCCAAGCCCGGAACCAACAGGGTGCCGCCGAGGCGGCTGACGCGCAAGGGGGATTAGAACCAGAGCGGCGGTGGTGGGTGATTGCTCTTGAGAAAAATGGTGCKGGCGGTCGGAATCGAACCGACACTCCTTGCGGAACCGGATTTTGAGTCCGGCGCGTCTACCAGTTCCACCACGCCCGCACGACGATCGGGTGCCTAGCCAATCCGTTCGCGCCCGGCAAGTCGCCTTGCCGGACGCGATCGGATTATTCGTCGGCCTGGTCTATTCGAAAGTCCGGGCCAGTTCCTCAGGGGTGTCGCTCATCGGATCGTCACCATAGTCGTTCGGCCCGGGCGTGCCGGCGGTGCAAAACCAGACGAGCAGCACGATGGCGCCGATAAGGGGTATGAACGCCAACAGGAGCCACCAGCCACTCCGATTGGTATCGTGCAGCCGCCGCACGCTGACTGCGATGCCTGGAACGAGGGTGGCAAGCGAGAACAGGTTTGCAAGCAGGCCTCGATTGATGAGCGCGCCATAGACAGCACCGCTCGAACCGGTTTCCGACGTCAGTGCGGCCTGTCCGCCCAGCCCCAGAATCGAGTCCAGGATGCCCAACACGAACCCGACAATGACGATGAAGAGCGTGTACATCCAATATTCTTTGCGGCGCGAGCGGCCGCTGAACTGTGCGTACCGCTTCAGCGGCAGAAGCATCCATTCCATCTCTACTCTCCCCTTTTCGCGCACGTCGCGCATGTTGCGCATCATGCGCGAACAGAACCTGATACCAAAACGACGGAACATCAATCCTGTGCCGCCTGTACCCGCGGCGCCCGCTACCGATGCTCGCGAATCCTCGGCTCGCGGGCGCGCGATCCACGCCGCGGCGGAGCGCTGACGGGCGGCGGCGGCCGCTCTTCGGCGATCCGCTCCCGGACGGCGTCGGCGACCCAGCACTCGGAGACACCCACATGCCGCGCGAACGTCTTGGCGAAACCGATCGCGTACAGGGGCGCGCGGAAGCTGGCGAATTCGGACGCCTCGATCGCGGCGAGAAAGCGCTCGGAGATGCGGGTCGCTGTGGCGATGTCGCGCAGCGTATAGCCGCCAGCCTCGCGTGCCCGACGTAACACGACGCCGGCATCGCCGATGCCCTCCGACGTCGCGATGATGCAGGATTCAGATGTTTCCGCCAGCCCCGGTTCGGCGGCAACGAGCAAAACCATGCGCGATCTCCCCACCCGGGATAGAATGTTGCGCGCCCGTATCGATTTGCGCAACTGAAAAATGAGTCGCAGCGGCAGGAAAGGAGCCATTCCTGTTGGAATTCCTCGAAGAATCCCGTGATGGGCGCTTAACTGGGTGAGCGATTGCAATCGCAGCCCGAGATCCGGGCTATTGCGCCTTTGAGCGTTCGTCCGCGCTGCCCTGGGATGAGGACGGGCGTCTGCCCCCGCGATCGAACAGGAGCAGGAAGGCGGTCAGCAGGATACGCCCGGCGCCGATCGCGATATAGAACCAGAGCTTGAGCGGCCGCCGCATCGCGCCTCCGTACAGCAAATCCGACGCCGTGCCTCGGTTTTTCTCACGCGCTCAGCGATGTCCGGCGACGAGCGCGCAGTTGCAATCGCACCGCGAGGAAGGGCCAAGCAATGTGGCGCAGGCGTCGATCGCACCGCCACCGGCCCGGCTCGAAACAAGGGCGGCGCGACCATCCGCCTTCCGCTTCTCCCGCAGCAGCGCGACCAGGCCGCTGACATGCGCCGCCGCATAGGAGCCGCCATTGACGAGATACCAGTGCCCGCCCGGTTGAGTCGTCATCACGTCGCGGCCCGGCGCGGTGTAGACGCCGGCGGCATTTGTCGCCTCGTCCGATACTGCGATCACGCCGGGCCAGGAGGCCGGGAAGCCGCCGCCGGCGACCGCGCGATCGAATGCGCCCACCACCACCTCGCCGCGGCCAAGCGCGATCTGGATCAGCCGGCCGAGCAGACGGTCCTGCGGGCCACTGAGGCTCATATTGATCACCTGGGCATTATGCTCGATCGCGAAATGCAGGGCCTTGGCGAGGCTCAGGCTGTCGCAGACCGTCACCGCCGTCGCCGGCGGCTGAGGCGCGAGCTGCCAGCAGGCCCGGAGCGCCATCAGGCGTGTGCGCGGCGCGACCCCGACGATGCCGACGCCGTTATCGGCCTTGGCGGCGATCACACCGGCCACGCCGGTGCCGTGCAGCTCGGCACCGGCGGGCCCGCCCGTGGCGAAATCGGCGCTGAGGCTGATCTGGCCGGCAAGGTCCGGGTGACTGGCTTCGATCCGGCTGTCGATCACCGCGACGGTGACGCCCTTGCCGGTGAAGAGCTGGTGGAGTTCGGCGAGCCGCCATTGCCGGGCGGCAGGCTGCACGGCGAACAGCGGATCGCCACTCCCCTGCACCGCCGGCGCGGAGCCCTGCGTGCGGTAGACATGCATCGGCTCGGCCCAATCCACATCCGGGTCTTTCGAGACCAGAGCTGCGACCGCCTCGGTCGAGCGGCCGTCCGGCACCGCCATCACATAGCAATCGAGCCCGAGCAGCGGCATCGGCCAGTCAGTGACCAGGGCCAGACCGTGATCATGCGCGATCCGCGCCGCCAGGCGGCGACGTGCCCCATGCGCCGGATCGTCGTCATAGCCGCCACCGCCATAACCGCGACCCAGCCGGTAGCGCGGCGGCGGCAGGCGCAGCAGCACGAGGATCTGCTGCCGGCTCGACGCGACCGGATCGGCGCGCTGGGCATGGAGCGGCGCCGGAAGCAGCATTGCCAGCCCGAAGAGGCACAAGGCGGCGAGCGCGCCGAACACCGTGGCGCGGACAGCAAACCAGCGCCGGTGCTCCGGCATATCGTCCTGTCTGCCGCCAAGACGGCGGATGATTCGGCTCATTTCCCGGTCCTAGCACCAGTCGGCGGTCATCGCCGAGCAAGACCGGTATTGAACCCGAACCCCCGGCCCCGCTCCCGATCCCCTTCGTGCAGTCTGTGCTGTGACCGGGCGAAAAGGTTCACTGCACGGTGATCGTGCCGGTCATCCCGAAACTGCTGTGCAGGAAGTGCGAGCAATGGACCTTGAAGCTGCCGGCGCGGTTCGGGACCAGCCGTATATCGACCGAGCCGCCGCCCTCGACATCGACGCCGCCATTGGTGATCTTGGCGCGATCCTCCGGCGCAATCATGCTGCCCGCGAAGAATTCCCTGGCGACGAAATCATGCCCGCTCGAGGAGGTGTTGACGAAATGGATCCGATACGCCGCCCCGCGCTGCAACGCTTCGCTGGAGGGCGTGAACTTGAAGCTGCTCAGCTCGATCGTGATCGACTTTGCCTGGCCCCAGTCGGGCGTCTGGGTGGCACCAGGAGCGGCGCCGGGCACCGCGACGAACAAAGTCGCCATCAGGAATGGAATTATCGCGCGACGCACCTGCTTCTCCCTTGAACGCACTGGCTGTCGCCTCAGGGCGAACAGCGCGAGCGGATGGTCGGGAACTTCCCTTCACCATCCATGCGTTCGTTCCGCAACGGCGCGGTCCGGTTCATTCACCGCAGCCCGAAGGAGCCGGTGTGAGGCTCAGCTGAACAGCGCAGTCACCGCATCGCTGTTCTGAAACATCGTCCAGGCGGTCAGATTGGCCAGTAAATTGACCTGGGTCGGCGAAAGCTCGGTCTTCAGCGTGCTGTAATGCGGGAATTTGTGGAAGGTCATCTCGGCATCGAGACTGAGCTTTACCCGCTCAGCGGTGATCTCGTTCCGCCAGTTCTGCGCCATGCCGAGATACATCCACAACATTGTCACCGACCGACCGGCGGGGATGCCGAACCAGTCGTTCGCGACGGTGACGAGCGGCTGGGTGAAAACCGGGGCATTGCTCTCATCGCCGCCGCTACTCTGCCACAGGCCGTCGAGCAGTGCGGTGAAATCATCGCTCGAAAAGACTTGGTTCATGCGGAGCAGGTCGTTCGTGTCGCTGCTGCTGAACGGCGCATAGCTCAATGTCTTGTCGCTATACCCCTGGAAGCCGAACAATGCCGCGACCTCGGGATCGACAATGACAGTGCCGTTCTTGTCCTGCGACATCGGCGTCGAGGTATTCAGAAAGGCGATGATGCTGGTCACTTCGGGATAGAGCAGCATCGAGGTGACGCCGGTATTGTCGAGCGAACCGCCATCGGCGAATTTCTCGCTCGCGGTGGCGCCTGACGGCGGTGTCGCGGGCGACCAGTAATTATAGGTTGGGACAAGGCCGGTGAGCACGGCGAGGCTACCCAGCCTGCCCTTCAGCGCATCGACGCCGCCGGTCTCGGCAGCGACGGCAAGGCCTTCGAGCGAGGCGGCCACCTCGGCTGCGTCATGGCCCGCGGTGGCGAGCTTCGCCGCGGCTGAATCCTTGTAGAGGCGCAGCGCCGCGGCGAAGCGCTCGGGCGAGCGCGCCCAGTCCTTGACCTGGCTTTCTATCGCGGCCGCAAAGGCGGCGCTGCTGGTGCCCAGTATGTCCATCAGCGACCATTGCAGGCTTTGCGAGATCGTCGCCGTGGCACCCGACAGCGACGTGAAGGTCGAGTTGAACGCGAAAGAGGCGACTGCGCCGCCGCCGACCGGCTGGTTGTTGGCATCGACGGCGCCCTGCGGTGTCGGAAGTATGCCGGTCAGCACCGGGGTGCACTGAACCGGGGCGAGCAGCCGCACAGCTTTGCTGTCGGGGCCACCGTCAGGAAGCGTGACGAACATGCTGCAGACGCTGAGCAGATAAGGGCGGTTCTGGCCGGACACCTGAGCGACCAGATAGGCCGGAACGCCAGCCAGCGCCTGGTTCGGGCCGGTGACATCGGCCTGCAATGTCGTCGCATCGAGCGAGAAGAGCGTCGGTGGCGCGTAATTGCCGGGTGTTGCCGGAAACAGGCCGTAGGGCGCGAGGAAATGAATGCCCATCAGCGTCTGCCACAGCATGTGCGACGGCACGTTCTTGTGATGGAGATAGATCGCGTGAACCGCGAGATCCGCGATCGAGAAGCCGCTCGAAATCTGGCCCCCGATCCAACCCGCCGGCGACGCCTTGATGATCGTGTCGGTCAGCGCGGCCGGATCGGTATAGCTGCCGAGAAACTCCTCGTCGGTGAAGGCCGAAGGCAGATAGGTGAAGGGAATGCCGATCCAGCCGCCCCCCGACACGGTCGACATCGCCGTCACCTGGTCGAGCAGGCTGGTCGAGCCGGAGGTCATCTGCTCCAGCGCCTGGAGCTGGCCCATCGCCGCCGACATGGCCCGAGAACCGCCGCCGCTGAAGCACATGCCGACGCCGCTGGTGGAGATGCTCGAAGGCAAAGTGGCGGTAGTCGCGTCACCCAGGATGATGGGCGTGACGAGAGAAGCCGATGATGGATCGGACATGGACGTGGCTCCATGAAACAGAATGACAATCCAGCGGCGCCGCACCCAGCCCCGGACCGGCAAAAGATGTCGCCGGCCCCTGGGCGAGTCAATTCAGCGGATGGGGAACAACAACCAATCCGGCCTGAACTGCGATGGATCGCCTCTCACTCTCCCAGCCGTCAGACCCGCTCAAGCGCCTCCTCGCTGCGCACCGCCCGCGCCGCGCGAAGTCCGTCAGCCGCATAGATTGCGAGCCCGATCCAGATCAGTGCGAAGCTCAGCATGGTCGTCGAGTGCAGCGGCTCGCCGAACAGCAGAACCGCCTCGGCGAACTGGAGCGTCGGGGCGATATATTGCAGCAGGCCGAGCGCCGTATAGGGCATGCGGCGCGCCGCGGCCGCGAACATCAGAAGCGGGATGGCAGTGATCGCCCCGGCCAGCACCAGCAGCGCGTCAAGGCCGCGCTCATGACCGAACGCCGCGTCGCCCTGCGCGCTCGCCAGCCCCAGCACGGCGATGGCGAAGGGCGCGAGCAGGATCGTCTCGACGAACAGCCCGCCCAGCGCGTCGATCGCCGCGATCTTGCGGAGCAGGCCATAGGTGCCGAAGCTGAGTGCGAGCACGAGCGAGATCCAGATCGCGCTGCCGCCCGACCCTGCCATGATCCCGACGCCCAGGCCGGCAAGCGCCACCGCGGCCCATTGCACCCGCCGCACTTTTTCGCGGAGCACCGCCACGCCGAGCGCGACATTGACCAGCGGGTTGATGAAATAGCCAAGGCTCGCCTCAAGCACATGGCCGTGCTGCACCGCCCAGATATAGACCAGCCAGTTGACCGCGATCAGGAATGCACTCGCCATCAGCAGCAGCACCGTCCGCCCCCGCGCCGCAGCCCGGATCGCAGGGCCGCGCTTGAACAGCAGCACGACCACGGCAAGCAGCAGCACCGACCACAGAATGCGGTGCGCGAGCACCTGCGCGGCCGGCACCATCCCGAGCAGCTTGAAGTACAGCGGCAGCAGGCCCCAGATGACATAGGCGCCCACGCCGAGGAGGATGCCGCCGCTCGGGCGCTGTGCGGTGGATTGCTCTGTCATGGCGCGCCATGTCGGCGGCGACGCCCGCCGCCGCAAGCACGAAAAAATCTCAGCCCCTCCAAAACCATCTTCGCGCGGCGTGATGCGGGCTCGCGCCTCCATGGTCTTTCAGGCGTTGTGTCCGGCTATTTGTCTGAGTATATCGCGCCGGAAAGCTGATGCGCCTGCATATCGGCAAGAAACGAAAAGAGGGTTCGATAATGGCTGGATCGCAATCGGTAATCACAGGCGCGCGGGCGCTCGCGGCACTCGCCCTCTTCGCCGCCCCGGTAGCGATGGCCCAGACGGCACCCACCACCACCGTCACCATCCAGGCGAACCAGCCCGGCGCGACCATCAGTCGCGACATTTTCGGCCAGTTCGCTGAGCATCTCGGGACCGGCATCTATGGCGGCATCTGGGTGGGCCGGGATTCGGCCATCCCCAATGTGCGCGGCATCAGAAGCGACGTGGTCGCGGCGCTGCGAGCGCTCAAGGTCCCCAATGTGCGCTGGCCCGGCGGCTGCTTCGCCGACGAATATCACTGGCGCAAGGGCATCGGCCCCGCGGCGGCGCGCACCTCAACGCTCAACTCCAGCTGGGGCGGCGTGATCGAGCCGAACAGCTTCGGCACTGAGGAATATATGGATTTCATCGGCCAGATCGGCGCCGAGGCCTTTGTCTCGGTGAATGTGGGGTCGGGCTCGCCCGAGGAAGCCGCCGACTGGCTCGAATATATGACCGCCGACAAGCCCACCACGCTGGCGAAGCTGCGCGCGGCGAACGGCCATCCGGCGCCATACAAGATCAAATATCTGGGCCTCGGCAACGAGAATTGGGGCTGTGGCGGCGCGATGTCGACCGACCATTATGTCGAGGAGATGAAGAGCTTCGCCCATTACAGCCGCAACCTCGATCCCGCGCAGACCGGCCCCAATGCGATGAAGCGGGTCGCGGTCGGCTGGGACGGCGGCGACAGCGACTATACCGAAGGGGTCATGAAGGCCTGGAAGAGCAAGGTGTGGAGCTGGGATATCGAGGGCGTCTCGCTCCATACCTACACCATCCCGGGCGGCTGGGATTCCAAAAAGCCTTCAACCGGCTTTGGCGAGGATGATTATGCCCTGACGATGCTGAAGACGCTCGAGATGGAGCCGCAGATCTCGAAGCAGTCCGCGATCATGGACAAATATGATCCCGAGAAGAAACTGGCGCTGGTGGTCGACGAATGGGGCGCCTGGCTCGCCCCCACACCGGGCTCGAACCCCGGCTTCCTCCAGCAGCAGAACTCGCTGCGCGACGCGATCCTCGCCTCGCTCAACCTCAATATCTTCATGCGGCATGCCGACCGGGTGCGCGTGACCAACATCGCCCAGATGATCAACGTTTTGCAGGCGATGATCCTGACCGACGGCCCGAAGATGGTGCTGACCCCGACCTATCACGTCTACCATATGTACGTGCCGTTCCAGGACGCGACCCTGGTGCCGGTCAGCTTCACCGCGGGGACTTATCGCAAGGGCGAGATCACCCTGCCCCGCGTCGATGCGGTTGCCGCCCGCGATGCCTCGGGCAAGCTCTGGCTGGCGTTGACCAACATTGATCCGAACCAGCCAGCTGATATTGCGGTTGCCATCGGCGGCACCCGGATCACATCCGCTTCTGGCCAGGTACTGACCGCCGCGAAGGTCGATGCAGTCAACCGCTTCGACGCGACTGACGCTGTGACTCCAAAGCCGGTAAAAGCCACCGCCCGGGACGGCCGACTGACGATCACCCTGCCGGCCAAGTCAGTGACCGTGGTCGCGCTGGAGGTTGGGAAATAGGGACTCCTGGCTAGTTCCTCCCCGGCACGGGGAGGAACCAGGAAGTCAGCCTATGCGCAACCCGGCCCTCAGCCGAACACCTCGCCCAGCCGTTCGACGCCCTCCGGATCCAGTGGGTCGGCCCCGAAGCGATTGTCGCCTTTCGTGCCGGGCAGGCACATGAAGACGATGATGACCAGGCCGCCGACATAAGGAATGAAGCCGAGCAGCACGAACCAGCCGCTCAGATCCTGATCGTGAAAGCGGCGCACCTGGACTGCGATCGAGGGGACGATGATCGCCAGCCACAGGATTGTAGCGACACCAATCAATATCATCATGGCGACAGGGAAATCGCCATCCGTTCCCCGGCTCGACATGGCGACAGCGACGATGCAGGTCACGACCGCGACCATCACGATCGTGATCCCCAGATTGAACATCCAATATTCGAGCCGGCGCGAGCGCCCGCTGAAATCGGCATATCGTTTTAGCGGCAGCAGCATCCAGTCCATGGAATTCCCCCGGTAAATCGCTGGCGCTCCCGATCGCCGGCACTGCGCCATCGTGCGCAACAATCAATCGAAGATCAAGATGATGCGAACCGACGTGCCGGCCGGGCCTGTCGTT
Organism: Sphingomonas sp. P3_C5; assembly: GCF_056402635.1. Classification (NCBI taxonomy): domain Bacteria; kingdom Pseudomonadati; phylum Pseudomonadota; class Alphaproteobacteria; order Sphingomonadales; family Sphingomonadaceae; genus Sphingomonas; species Sphingomonas sp. P3_C5. Next base: position 81,167 of record NZ_JBFUHA010000015.1, on the reverse strand, counting down.
CCACTTGGCCGGTGCGCTCTCAGGCCCGTCGCCAGGAGCAAAAAGGGGTCAGAGTCATTTTCGCCACGCCGCGTTGAAGCTCGACACCTGACCGACGCCGGCCCCTTTTCCCCGCGCCCCTTAAGCCGCCGGCTTCAGCAGATCATGCATCGCCATCCAGCGGACGAACTCCTCGAACCAGCCGGTACTGGTCGTCGTCTTCGGATACATGCCGAAGCCATGCCCACCCTGCTCGAAAAGATGGAATTCGACCGGACGCTTCGCGGCGCGCCAGCTGTCGATCAGCCCATAGAGATAAAGGGACACTATACTTAATTCAGTCGGCCGTGCAGCCAATTTTATATAGCGTCCCGAAAACTTTCCCGTCCTCAGCCGAACACCCTGCCGAGCCGTTCGACGCCCTCCGGGTCCAGCGGGTCCGGCCCATAGCGATTCTCGCCTTTCGTGCCGGGCAGACACATGAAGACGATGATGACAATGCTGCCGACATAAGGAATGAAGCCGAGCAGTACGAACCAGCCGCTCAGATCCTGATCATGAAAGCGGCGCACCTGGACTGCCAACGAGGGGATGACGATCGCCAGCCAGCCGATCGCGAAGAGACCAAAGAAAATTCTCATGGCGACGGGGAAGCCACCGTCCTCGGCCCGCATCATCGAGGCGACGGCCAAAATGAAAAATATGGCCGCCACCAGGGCCATCAACATGGCCAAATGGAACATCCAATATTCGGTCCGGCGTGAGCGGCCGTTGAAATCGGCATATCGCTTCAGCGGCAGCAGCATCCAGTGCATCGCATTCCCCCCGATTGATCGCGAGCGCCCCTCGACCGCAAGCAATGCGCAATCGTGCGCAACAATCGATCGAAGATCAAGATGACGCGAATAGACGTGCCGGCTGAGCCTTATGGTTCCATTTGGCCGACGCGCGTCGCAGCCCGCTGCCGGGCGCAAAAGGATCAGCAAAAAGGGGTCAGAGTCATTTTCACCGCGCCGCGTTGAAGCACGACACCTGACCGACGCCGGCCCCTTTTCCCCGCGCCCCTTAAGCCGCCGGCTTCAGCAGATCATGCATCGCCATCCAGCGGACGAACTCCTCGAACCAGCCAGTGCTGGTCGTCGTCTTCGGATACATGCCGAAGCCGTGCCCGCCCTGCTCGAAAAGATGGAACTCGACCGGACGCTTCGCGGCGCGCCAGCTGTCGATCAGCCCATAGCCGGCATTGCCGAACAGCGGATCGTCAGCGGCCAGCGCGACGAACAGCGGCGGCGCGTTCGGCGGCACCGTCACCGGCGCGAGCGAGCCATAGATGATCCCGATAAAGGCCGGGTTCGCATCCTGCCCGTTGAGAGTAGTCGCCATGGTGAGCCCGGCGCCGGCTGAGAAGCCGACCATGCCGATCCGGTTCGGGTTCACATGCCATTCCGCCGCGCGGCTACGGATGAGCGCAAACGCGGCCCGCGCATCGGCAAGCGGAGCGGCAATGCCCGCCCCGCCAGGGGGCCGCGGTGGCCCGCCCTTGCCTGAGAACATCGCGCGCATCGACTCCACATACCCATCAAGGTCCTGCGGCGTCTGGTTGAGGCGATATTTGATGACGAAAGCGGCCACGCCCTTCGCGGCCAGCGCACGCGCCACATCCCAGCCTTCATTCTCCATCGAGAGCGACGTGAAGCCACCGCCCGGCGCGACGATCACTGCCGTCCCATTGGCCTTGGCCGGATCGGGCAGGAAGGGCGTCAGCGTCGCGACCGTCACGTTGCGGGCGAATTTGCTGCCATATTGGCTGTGCCAGGATTCCGTCGCGGTCGCGCCCGGCAGCGGGCCGGTTCCCAGCTCGATCGCGCCCGGCTGGGCCGGGATCGCAATCGGGGTCGCCTTGTCTTTCTGCGCCTGGGCCGGTGTTGCTGACACGCAGGCGATCGCAAGCCCCGCCGCCGCCAGATAGGTCCCGCCGCGCACCGCAAGGCGCGCCTTCTCGATATAGCTGTGCATCCGCCTCATCATTTTTCCTCCCTAAGTTTGTTTCGTTATATAGCATCTTATATAGGATCGGTTTTGTCTGACAAGAATGGGCATTGCAAAGCCGCGCTCATGGGTGTCCGGCCTTGCGGATCGCTTCCCTTCAGCTCGAAACAAGCCGCGCCGATGCGCTTTCTGGTAGGAGTAATCGGACGCACCAATTAGCTGCGATCGACTCTGCGCCGCAGGTGTTCAACCAGCACGCCCGGCATGGATTTCATTGCCACCGGACTTGAAAGTGAAGCTGGAAGCTGAGCCTGCGCTATCGAATTGAAAGCGCAACTCGTCTTCGTTCACGCGCGAATAGAAAAGGTCTTCGCCGCCCACGAAGAACTCATCAATCCCGTCACCCCAGGTTTGCAGAAGAAGCCGCTGGCCAAGCGCGGCCACGACAAATCGCTTGTCTCCGGCGAGATAGGTCCCGTCAAACATGGTAGATTTCGCGGCTGGCTTGAGGATGGGGATCGAGCGGGCCGGTGCAGGAGCGGCCGGCGTCGCGGCGGGAAGCGGTCGGCCGGTCAGGAGATGCAGGCCCAGCGGATCAACGCTGTCGTCGGGATGGTTGTTTGACAGGACGACCACACCGATTTTCGCCAAAGGATCAAAGCCGATAAAGGACATGAATCCTGACTTGCTGCCGTTAAAGCCGAAAGTCGTCTGGCCGTCAGCGCGTCGAACCATGAGCCCGAGACCCTGGTTAGGACCAACGGGTGGGCGAGGCTGCGCGAGTTGCAGGTCGGCGGCGGCACGCAATGGTGTTTCCGCGCCGCTGAAGTAGATCGACAGGAAGGTCAGCAGGTCGTTCGCGCTGGACCGAAGCGACCCGGAGGCCGGCATCGCCCGCATTTCCCACGTTTCCACCGGCCGCAGATAACGGTCGTGTCCAGTTGCAAGGCGTCGCCGACCGGCAGCGGCCACGGTGACTGATGTGCTGGAAAGCCGGGCCGGCGCCAGGATGCGCTCCCGCAACAGTGCCTCATAGTCTTTGCCGTTCCGCCGGGCCAGCAAGCGGCCCAGCAGGGCGACGCCGAGATTGGAATATTCGAACGCTGCTCCCGGGGCACGCGGCGGGTCATAGGCGGCGAGAAATGCGTAGAGGTTAGCGACGGTATAGGCCGATATCGGGTCCGGCGAAGCACGCAGGTCGAGATTTGTCGGCATCGCCGGAAGCCCCGACAGATGTGTGGCGAGATCCCGCAACGTGATAGGCCGTCCCCGCTCACGCAGGCGCACGCCCCGGGGCATGAGGTCGGACGCAGGTTGATCGAGGGCCACTTGACCGCGAATTGCTGCATCTGCCAGTAACAGGCAGGTGAACACCTTCGTGACCGATCCGATCTGAAACAAGGTGTCGCCATCCAGGGCCCGGTCAGTCCCGCTTCTGCCGTAGGTGACTATCCGTCGCCCCTCCGGTTCGATGATCCCGACGGCTATCCCTACGCCCCTTCTCTGCCGGTCTATCCGGTCGACGAGAAGCGCTCTGATCCGCTCATTCGAAGGCGGGCGCCACGGTACCAGCGTACCCGCTTGTCCAAAAACCCTCACGGGCATCGCGGACAGGATTGCTCCCGAAAGCAACGTGCCGACTATCTGGCGCCGAGCAAGCATCGGATGCCTCCCTTCAGACTACCCTCGCGGAGCAAATTCCCGCACTCTGCCGTGCTGTGTCGGCTGCACAGGTTAAGTGTATTGTTCTATTAATACACTGATGGGGCGAGGTCAATGCGAACCCACATGCGCGTGACGTCCGCAGGGCTGAAGAGTCGTTGATTGAGTCCACTCGCCATAGGCATCCTCGTGACGGGAGCACTGTCACCCTTTTCTCTGTTTCATTTCAGGGGTGCACTACAGACCGGAAGGCGCTGTCAATTGAGTGGACTGTCACCGGAACCCCGAAATCACCCCGCAGCTAGCGTGATCGGTACCGTCTTGCTCAAAAATTCCGGGCTGACCTCGTTGATGCGCTCGCACATGACGCGAACCGATTCCTTGATTGGCGCGGGGGCGTCGCGAAGCTGACGCACCAACTCATGTCGGCTCGCATCACTGTTCATCACCCGCATGAGAACGATAGATGCCCAACGCGGCGACGACACTGAGAGCGTTGGGAAGACCGACAGCAATGCCGACACGTACGATCCGTACGGGGGCCCATCTAACGATTCCGCCGCATGGATGATGGAGAACATACCCTCATCATATTCCGCCTTGTCGGACAGCAATGCGAGCAAGCCCTCGGCTGAACTCGCCCCTCCTTCCGTCAGCAATACGTCAACATGCTTGTCGATGAGGGAAGGGCGTGCGCCTCCCGTCTCGATCTCGCGACGGAGGGCTTGAAGTTCGCTATCGTACACCGTCAGGAATTTTGCTGACATGCGCCATCTCTCGCTATCTTTGAACTTCAGTATTGCCACAAGCAAAGCTCGCCGCGCTCTTCTCATCCCCGCCCTTATAAACCGCATACCCCGGATAAGGACAAAGCGGCCGCTCAGCCGGATCCGGCGCGCGCCGCCCGGCGGTGATCGCCTCGGGCGCCTTGCCATTCTCCACCCAGTCGACCAGCGGCGTGAGCATGTCGAACTGGTCGAAGCTGTTTCCGCCCCCGCAATGGAGCATGCCCGGCACCATGTAGAAGCGGCTGGCATCGGTGAACGCAGCACCATTCTCCTTGGCCGCCCGCTGATAATAGTCCCAGGTCGCGAAGGCCGAGAACCAGAAGTCGGAGGCGCCGTGGTAGAAGATCATCTTCCCACCGCGCCCGAGATAGGTGCTGAGGTTGGTCCAGTAATTGGTGTCGGTCAGGCGCTGCTCGGCATTGTCGCGCAGCGCATGGATCCGCGCGTCGAGGTCGATGCTGGTCGCCTGTGTCGGCGGACCGAACGGGCCGGGGTTGCCGGTCGGCAGATAGCCGATCGGCGTCGAGACGATGCCCGTGTCATAGGGCACCGGCGCATAGATCGCGTAGCCCGCCTTGTCGTGCGGCCCCTTGAAGCCCTCGATCATCGCATCGACCTGGCCCGCGCTCAGGCAGCCATCCTGCTTGCCGCGCTTGCACTGCAGCCGCTTGGGATCGAACCGGCATTGTGAGACTGCCTCGATCATCCCGTCCTTCAGCCCGTCGATCGCGTCGCACTGGGCAAGCAGGCCATCGAGGATGGTCTTGCGATCCGCCGCCGAGATGAGCTGGGTCAGGACCGGCTTGCCGTCCTTGCCCTTGGGCGCGGCCTGATTGAACAGCACGGTCGTATATTCGAGTGCGAGGTTGGAATCGCCGGTGCGCATCGCCGGCGCGCCGACGATGATGCCGTCGAACAATTCGGGATAGCGCTGCGAGGCGAGCATCCCCTCGCGCCCGCCGGTCGAGCAGCCCGTCATATAGCTGTGCGCAACGGGCTTGCCATAATAGCTGCCCGCGATCGCCTTGCCGAGCAACGTCACCGTGCGCACTGAAGCTTCAGCGAAGTCGAGCGCAGCGCGCTGATCGGTCATGAAGCTGCTGTCGAACACAGCGCCTTTGTGCCCGCTGTCATGCGACAGCACCGCAAAGCCCCGCGCCAGCGCGGGCGTGGCTCCGGCCGCTGTCGGGCCGGTCGGCGCGGCGACACTGCCGTTCAACCCGCCCCCGCCCATCAGCAGGAAGCGGCCGTTCCAGTCGTCCGGCAAGGCGAGCGCGAAACTGATGCCGTAATGCTTTCCGCCGACCCCGGTGCGCTCGTTGACGATGCCCTCGACCTTGCAATAAGGGGGCAGGAGCATCGATCGCGGCGACGGCCCGGACCCTCCGGGCATCATGAGGCCGGTGGTGATGTGGCTGGCGGCGGTGATCTTCACGTCGCTGCCGAAGGCCTGATGCGCGAGGGCGACACAGGCCGGTGCTTCCGCAGCCTGGGCATGAGCGGCAAGCGGCAGCGCGGCGGCGCCCGCCAGGAAAGCAAGCGCGACGCTCCTCGATATGATCTTCATGCTTCCCTCTCCCTGTTCTCATTCCCGACGATGATTGCCGCCACGTCGGATATTTCCACCCGCAATGAACATCTTCGCGCGCTATGGTCCATAAGATTCAGGCGGTCTGCCTTGCCCCGTGCCGCCGCCGAACGTCCCGTCGGTCGATTCAAACTTATTTGCGACCATGTCAGCACTCCGATGATGACGAACCGCATAAAATCCGATTTCACGCTGCTGTTGAATCAAGCCGCTCTGTTCCGCGGGTGGCGCTCCCTGTTAATTCCAACACGCCTCCCTGTTATGTCCAACAGCTCTCCCTGTTATCGAGTAACAGGGAGAATGGCACTCAAACTACTGAGTGCAAAGGAGAATATCTCCAACAAATTGGCCAAAAACGGCCCAAAAAGTTTTTTCTTCCCTGTTCTTTCCCTGTTCCGGGCCGATAACAGGGAGAAACCGCCATTTTTCGAGATCTCGCCGAAATCCTTCGACATTCGACCTCGTGTCTGGCGGTCCGAAGAGTCACGCGACCTCGCCCTTCAATTGCGCGGCGCCTGCCTCCGATAGCTCAGCGCCTCGGCGATATGGATACGCCCCACCCCTTCGCTCCCCGCCAGGTCAGCGATCGTCCGCGCGACGCGCAGGATGCGCGTATAGCCGCGCGCCGAGAGCCGCATCGCCTCGGATGCCTGAGCAAGCAGCTTGCGGCCTGGCTCGTCAGGCGTCGCAACTGCCTCGAGCAGCACGCCGTCAACCTCGGCATTGGTACGGATCGGATGATCGGCATAGCGCTCAGCCTGCAGCCGCCGCGCATCCGCGACACGGGCTGCCACCTCGGCCGATCCTTCGGCGGGCGGCGGCAGGACGAGATCGGCCGCACTCACCGCCTGGACCTCGACATGCAAATCGATGCGGTCGAGCAACGGCCCGGAGACCTTGGTCTGGTAATCAGCCGCACAGCGCGGCGCCCGCGAACAGGCAAGCGAAGCATCGCCCAGATGCCCGCAGCGGCATGGATTCATCGCCGCGACGAGCTGCACGCGGGCCGGAAAAGTGACATGCGCATTGGCCCGCGCCACGCTGACCGTGCCGGTCTCCAGCGGCTGGCGCAGCGAATCGAGCACCGCGCGCTGGAACTCGGGCAGCTCGTCGAGGAACAGCACGCCGAGATGGGCAAGGCTCACCTCGCCCGGCTTCACCTTCAGCCCACCGCCGACGAGCGCCGCCATCGAGGCCGAATGATGCGGCGCGCGATAGGGCCGCGTGCGGGTCAGCCGCCCGCCGTTCAGCGTGCCCGCAACACTCGCGACCATCGACACCTCGAGCGCCTCCGCGGCGTCGAGCGGCGGGAGGATGCCCGGGAGGCACGATGCCATCAGCGATTTGCCGGCACCGGGCGGCCCGATCATCAACAGATTATGCCCGCCCGCCGCCGCGATCTCGAGCGCGCGCTTGGCGGTTTCCTGCCCCTTTACCTGAGCGAGATCGGGCCCGAACGCCACTTCGTCAGCCTCGCCAGGCTGCGGCGGCGAGAGCAGGCCATGGCCCTTGAAATGGTTGATCAGCGACAGGATGTCGGGCGCTGCGATCACCTGGATCGATCCCGCCCAGGCCGCTTCCGATCCCTGCGGCGCCGGGCACACCAGCCCCTTGCCGATCTCCGACGCATGGAGCGCGGCAAGCAGCACGCCGGGCGAGGGTGCGATCCGCGCATCGAGGCCGAGCTCGCCCACGACTACATAATCCGCCAGAGTCTCGGCATCGACCACGCCCATCGCCCCGAGCAGGGCGAGCGCGATCGGGAGGTCGAAATGCGATCCCTCCTTGGGCAGATCGGCCGGCGACATGTTCACCACGATCCGTTTGGGCGGCAGCGACAGGCCCATCGCCGCGATCGCGCCGCGCACCCGCTCCCGGCTTTCCGCCACCGCCTTGTCGCCGAGCCCGACGACATGAAAGGCCGGCAGGCCCGGGATGAGCTGCACCTGCACCTCGACCGCACGCGCCTCGAGCCCGAGATACGCCACTGTCGATACACTCGAGACCATTCATACCCCCCGGCTTACGCCAGCGACATTACAGCCTTTTCTGCGGAACGAAACAGCAACCCCAACCATTGCTGTCTTGCCAAACCAATACACTGCTCCCACATCGGAGAAGATCATGCGCACCAGCCGCCATCCCGCCCTGCGCTTCACCCTGTTCTGGACAGGCGTGTTGCTGGTCATCCTCACGCCCTTCGTCGGTGCGATTCCCGGGCCGGGCGGCGTGTTCGTGTTCGCCGGCGGCCTCGCCTTGATGCTGCAGAATTCCCATTGGGCGAAGCGACGCTTCGTCCACACAAAACGGCGCTGGCCGCGGTTCGGCCATTACGCGGACATGGGCCTCCGCCGCGCGAGCGCACGCCGCCGCCGCGAGCGGGACAAGCAGGAATTGCCCTCCGCCGGCGAGGCGGACACGGCAATGCTGGTCGCGGACCCGACAAGCCCCACCCTGTGGGCAAGTGTAGTGGTCCGTCGCGTCATGTGGTGGCGGCGCGCACCCAGGTCTGGCGAAGTGCGGGAACGTTGACTCACCCGGCACCTTTGCCTAAGGGCACCCGCTACGAGGCCGTCCACGTGGCGGCCCTTTTCTATTCAGACGACCAGGGAATGAACGATGAAGCGGACCTTTCAGCCGAGCAATCTGGTGCGCGCGCGCCGGCACGGTTTCCGGTCGCGGATGGCGACTCCGGGCGGCCGCAACGTGATTCGCGCTCGCCGCAATCGCGGCCGCAAGAAGCTGTCGGCGTAACCACGCTTACTGCACGCCGCGATTTCCTCGCGGCGAATGCGGGAAAGCGGGCGCCGATGCCGGGCTTCGTCCTGCTCGTGCGCAGCCGCGAGGATGGCGATCCCCTGATGCGGATCGGCTATACCGTCACCAAGAAGATCGGCAACGCAGTCGTGCGCAACCGGATGAAGCGCCGGTTGCGTGCTCTCGCGCGTGAGTTGCTCCCCGAATCGGGTGTGCGCGGCGCCGATCATGTGCTGATCGGACGAAACGGCGGCGTCGAGCGCGATTTCGCGCAGCTCCGCGCTGAACTCCGCAAAGCGCTGGCAAAGGTCGCGCGGTGACTTTCCCCATTTCCGTCATGCCGGACTTGTTCCGGCATCCACTCATCCGCAAGGGCGAGGACCGACAATCAATCGGTGGATTCGCCTCCCGGTGGACCCCGGCACAAGTCCGGGGTGACGAAAAAGAAGGGGCAGCACGATGCTGACCCGCCTCCTCATCGCCCTGGTTCGCTTCTGGCAGGTCGGCCCTTCCGCCGTCCTGCCGCCAAGCTGCCGCTACGATCCCACCTGTTCCGTCTATGCAATCACTGCGCTTCGCCGCTATGGCGCGCTGCGGGGCGGGTGGCTGGCGGCAAAGCGGATCGCGCGGTGCCATCCCTGGGGCGGGTTCGGCGTGGACCCGGTCCCCTGAGACGATACGCGTCGAAAATGACACCTGACACGACACCCAAGCACGGACGGGAACGCCTCGCGTGAAAGACGACCAAAAGAATTTTATCATGTTCGCGGTGTTCGCAGCTCTGATGCTGTTCGGCTGGCCGATCCTGACGTCCAAATTCTTCCCGGCGGCCAACCCTCCGGTCACCAGGGTGGCAGGCGGCAAGACCCAGGTCCTCCCGGCCCCGACCGGCTCTCCCGCGACACCCGCGGCGGGCACCAGTGGTGCCGTACGCGATCGCAAGATCGTCCTCGCCGAATCGCCGCGCGTCCGCATCCAGACGCCGGCGCTGAGCGGCTCGATCAGCCTCAAGGGCGCGCGCATCGATGATCTGGTGCTCAGCACCTACAATGAAACCATCGACAAGAATTCGCCGCCGATCACCCTGCTTTCGCCAGCCGGCACCGCGAAGAGCTATTTCGCCGGCTTCGGCTGGGCCGGAGACAATGTTGCCGCGCCGGACAAGAACACGCTTTGGACCGCGGACAAGCCTGTGCTGACGCCTGGCTCCCCGGTCACCCTGAGCTGGCAGAACCCGCAAGGTCTGGTCTTCCAGATCATCGTCGCGGTCGATGAGCATTATATGTTCTCGGTCACGCAGCGGGTCGGCAATCGCGGCACCGCACCCGTCTCGATCCATTCCTACGGCTTCGTCTCGCGGCTCGGTGGCACCAAGGATGCCGATACCTGGACCAACCATGTGGGCCCGATCGGCGTGTTCGGCGACGGCGCGACCTATGACATCGGCTACCCCAATCTCGCCGGCAAGGAAGCCAGCTTCTTCGGCAAATTGTTCGGCAGCAGCGCCAAGCCCGGCGCGAATTATTTCGATGCGACCGGCGGCTGGCTCGGCTTCAGCGACAAATATTGGCTGACCGCGCTGATCCCGGATCAGAAGACGGCGGTCCATTCCGGCTTCCCGGCCGCCAATGGCGATGCCTATCAGGCCGATTACACGACCAAACCGACCTCGCTCGCGCCCGGCGCCGTCGCCACCCAGACGTCGCGCTTCTTCGCCGGCGCCAAGGAAGTGCGGCTGACCGACCATTATCAGGACGATCTCCACATCGCCAATTTCGACAAGGCGATCGACTGGGGCTGGTTCCGGATCCTCGAGAAGCCGATCTTCTATTATCTCGACTGGCTGTTCCGCATGGTCGGCAATTTCGGCGTCGCGATCATCCTGCTCACGCTGACGATCCGCGGGCTGCTCTTCCCGATCGCGCAGCGCCAGTTCGCCTCGATGGCGAACATGCGGGCGATCCAGCCCAAGATGAAGGCGCTCCAGGAAAAATATAAGGACGACAAGCAGCGCCAGCAGCAGGAGGTGATGGCGCTCTACAAGGCCGAGAAGGTCAATCCGCTCGCCGGCTGCCTGCCGACCTTCCTGCAGATCCCGATCATGTATTCGCTCTACAAGGTGTTGCTGCTGACGATCGAGATGCGGCACCAGGGCTTCGTGCTGTGGATCAAGGATCTCTCGGCACCCGATCCGCTCACGCCGCTCAACCTGTTCGGCATCCTGCCCTTCACCCCGCCGACCATGATCGCGATCGGCGTGATCCCGATCCTGCTCGGCATCTCGATGTACTTCCAGTTCAAGCTCAACCCGGCGCCGATGGACGAAGCGCAGAAGCAGGTCTTTGCGATCATGCCCTGGGTGCTGATGTTCGTGATGGCACCGTTCGCCGTCGGGCTTCAGGTCTACTGGATCACCTCCAACTGCCTGACCATCCTCCAGCAGCGCCTGCTCTATGCGCGGCATCCGGGGATGAAGGTGGCGGCGGCGAAATAGCGCGTGGCTGATCCCTTCACCCCCGAGGCGCTCGAGGCCGCGCGGAAGACCTTCGCCGGCCCGGTCGCCTTCCTGAAATCCGCGCCGACGCTTGAGTTCCTGCCCGGCGCCGAGGTGCCCGAGGTTGCGTTTGCGGGCCGGTCGAATGTCGGCAAGTCGTCGCTGCTCAACGCGCTGACCGGCCGCAACGCGCTCGCCCGCACCTCGAATACGCCGGGGCGGACTCAGGAGTTGAACTTCTTCGATGTCGGCGCGCCGCTCACCTTCCGGCTGGTCGACATGCCCGGCTATGGCTTCGCCAAGGCGCCCAAGGATGTCGTCAAGAAGTGGCGGTTCCTGGTCAACGACTTCCTGCGCGGCCGCGACGTGCTGAAGCGTGCGCTGGTGCTGATCGACGCCCGCCACGGCATCAAGGAAGTCGATCGCGAGATCCTCGAGATGCTCGACAAGGCAGCCGTCAGCTACCGTCTGGTGCTGACCAAGGCCGACAAGATCAAGCCGACCGAGCTCGAAACCGTGCTCGAAGCGGTCGCGACCGAAGCGCGCAAGCGCCCGGCCGCGCACCCGGATATCCTCTCGACCTCAGCCGAAACCGGGCTCGGCATTCCCGAACTGCGCGCGGCGGTGATCGAGGCGATCGGCTGACCATGGCCGCAGACCTCACGATCCGTCCGGTCGCTCGCGAGGACTATGAGCAATGGCTGCCCCTCTGGGACGGCTATAACGCATTTTACGACCGCGTCGGAGACACAGCCCTCGCGCCCGAGATCACCCGCACGACCTGGGCCCGTTTCTTCGACGACAACGAGCCCGTACATGCTCTGGTTGCCGAGGCCGATGGCGCCTTGCTAGGGCTAACCCATTATCTCTTCCATCGCAGCACCACCCTGATCCAACCGGTCTGCTACCTGCAGGACCTGTTCACGACCGAGGCATCGCGCGGCCGCGGCGTCGGCAGGGCTCTCATCGAGGGTGTATATGAGCGCGCCCGCGCAGCAGACTCTCCCCGCGTCTATTGGATGACGCAGGACACCAACCAGGTCGCGATGGCGCTCTATGACAAGGTGGCCGAGCGACCGGGCTTCGTCATCTACCGCAAGCCGCTCTGAGGCGCCCGAGCGGGTGCTCGGGCGCGCTCGCTTAGCCCAGCGATAGCGATACCATGTGAAGTCGAGCCGTGGCCGATTGTGGTCGGGTCGCAGCCCGCCTATTCCGGCGGCGTATGAATTCCCCGATCAGCACCAGCGGCGCGGACCGTTCTCGAGACAATCGGGCGCCAGGCGCCTCACCCCAGCGCCTCGCCGCGCTCGACGTGTTTCGCGGGCTCGCGGTCGCCGGCATGATCATCGTCAACGACCCCGGCTCCTGGCAACATGTCTGGTGGCCGCTCGATCATGCGCCGTGGCATGGCTGGACGCCGACCGACATTGTCTTTCCCGCCTTCCTCTTCGCGGTGGGAACCGCTCTCGGCCTCTCCTTTCCGCGCCGGCTCGACCCCGGCGATCGTCGTCTGCTCTGGGGCAAAATCGGCCGGCGGGTGCTGACGCTGATCGCGCTCGGGCTCGCTTTCACGCTGATCAGCCATCACAGCCTCGATGCGCTCCGCCTGCCGGGCGTGCTGCAGCGGATCGGCCTGTGCTACGGCCTCGCCGCCGCGCTGATGCTGCTGACCGCGCGATGCGAGCCGGACGGGCTGTGGCAGCTGAATCTGCCCGTCATCGCCGGCACCGCCTTGCTGATCCTCGTGGCATATTGGGCTGCGATGGCCCTGATTCCGGTGCCGGGGTTCGGTGCCGGCGTGCTGACGCCCGAGGGCAACCTTGCCGGCTATGTCGATCGTGCGGTGCTGACGACGCGGCATATGTGGAGCGGCGGCACTGATGCCCGCGGCAATATCGTCTATGATCCGGAGGGGCTGCTTTCGACCTTCCCGGCGCTCGTGAATATACTGTGCGGTGTGTTCGTCGCAGTCGCCTGGCGCCGGCGGCCCGAGCGCGCCGCGGGGTGGATCGCAATCGGCGGGGTTGCGCTGCTCGCGGCAGGGCTGCTGCTCGATCCGCTGTTTCCGCTCAACAAGCGCCTCTGGACGAGCAGCTTCGCGCTCGCGACCTCAGGCGTGTCGGCGATCCTGTTTGCCCTGTGCATGGCGGCAACGCATCGCGCTTCGATCGACCGGTGGCTCGCGCCGTTTCGCGTGTTCGGCATGAACGCGATCCTTGCCTATAGCCTGTCGGTGCTCCTCGCGATTGCCGGCGTGCAGCGGATCGTGCCCGCCGACCATGGCAATATCTCGCCGATGGGATGGACCTATCTGCATATGGTCGATCTGGTGTCGGATCCGTGGCTTGCGTCGTTCCTGTGTTCGCTGGCGCTGCTGGCCCTGGTTTTCGCGGCGATCTTTCCGCTGCATCGACGGGGAATCCATCTCCGGCTCTAGCCCCGGCGAATAGGTGCCGCTATCCCGGCGCCCATGAAACTGATCATCGGCAACAAGGCCTATTCCTCCTGGTCGCTGCGCGGCTGGCTCGCCTGCAAGCAGTCCGGGCTGCTGTTCGAGGAAGTCGTCGTCCCGCTCTATGACGCGGATTGGGACAAGCGCCGCGAAGGCGACGAGTTCGCGCCTTCCTCCGGCAAGGTGCCTATCCTGTGGGACGGCGAGGCCGTGGTATGGGACAGCCTCGCCATCATCGAATATCTGACCGAGAAGACCGAAAGGTCGAAGTTCTGGCCCGAGGACGAGGCCGCCCGCGCGATGGCGCGCTCCATGTCGGCCGAGATGCATTCGAGCTTCACCGCGCTACGCCGCAAGCACAGCATGAACATCCGCCAGGTCTTCCCGCCCAAGCAGCCCGATGACGATGTGCTGGCTGATCTCACCCGGATCATGGAGCTCTGGGCACAGGCCCGCGCGCGGTTCGGCGGGACCGGCAAGTTCCTCTTCGGCGAGTTCGGCGCGGCCGATATCATGTATGCGCCGGTGGTCACCCGCATTGTCACCTACGGCCTCCCGGTTGCCCGTTTCGCCGTCGGCTATATGGACGCGGTGCTGCAGCACCCCTTCATGCAGGACTGGATCGCCGGCGCGCAGGAAGAGGAATGGGTGATCGAACAATTCGAGGCGCCGGCTTCAATCTAGACTGCCGTCAGCGCGCCTCACTGCAGCCTTCCCAACTGGGCCCAGCACCGGGTTGAACATGCCCGCATGTTCAAGGATCGTCCGGGGGACGATCCGACCCGACACTCTCCGCCGGGGGGATGCAGAAGAGCGAAACGTCGCTTGCATCGCGCGCCCGATATAGCATGGTAGCGATACCGCCAGCGAGCGGCAGGGGGAGAGTGCAATGGCCGATTCGGAACGTCTGGCGCGCATCGCGGCAGACCCGCGCTATCTGGCGCTGACGCGCCAGCGCGGCCGGTTCACCTGGACGCTCACCTGCGTCATGCTGGCCGCCTATTTCGGCTTCATCCTGCTCATCGCGTTCGACAAAACTGCACTTGCCGCGCCGATCGGCGCGGGCGTTACCTCGATCGGCATTCCGGTCGGGCTCGGCGTGATCCTGCTCGCGATCGCGCTGACCGGCCTGTATGTTCGCCGCGCCAATCGCGATTATGATGCGCTGGTGCAAAGCCTGGTCGAGAGCAAAGGCGAATGAGCCGTACCGCCCGCGCCGCCGCGCCCATTGTCGCTATCGCTTCCGCCGCCCTGCTGATCGCCACCCCGGCCCTCGCCGATGGCGTCGCCGGGCAGACGGTGCGGCAACCGACCAACTGGACCGCGATCGTGATGTTCGCAGCGTTCGCGATCCTGACGCTTGGCATTACCCGCTGGGCGGCACGCCGGACGAAGACCGCCTCCGATTTCTACACCGCCGGCGGCGGCATCACGGGTTTCCAGAACGGACTCGCCATTGCTGGCGATTATATGTCGGCGGCATCGTTCCTCGGCATTTCGGCGCAGATCTTCGCGGACGGGTATGACGGGCTGATTTATTCGATCGGCTTCCTAGTCGGCTGGCCGATCATCCTGTTCCTGATGGCCGAGCGGCTGCGCAATCTCGGCCGCTACACCTTTGCCGATGTCGCCTCGTTCCGCTTCGCGCAGACGCCGGTCAGGACCTTCGCAGCGCTGAGCACGCTCGTCGTCGTGCTGTTCTACCTCATCGCGCAGATGGTCGGCGCGGGGCAGTTGATCAAATTGCTGTTCGGGCTGGACTATGCCTATGCCGTGATCATCGTCGGCGTGCTGATGATGCTCTACGTCCTGTTCGGCGGGATGACCGCGACGACCTGGGTGCAGATCATCAAGGCCGTGCTGCTGCTCGGCTGCGCGAGCTTCATGGCGTTCATGGTGCTGGCGAAGTTCGGCTTCTCACCCGAGGCGCTGTTCGCTCGCGCGGTGCAGGTGAAGACCAATCTTGCGGTGGCGACGGGCCTCTCCGCGCCCGACGCGGCGGAGCGTGGCCGGTCTATCATGGGGCCGGGCAATTTCATCAAGGACCCGATCTCGGCGATCTCGTTCGGCATGGCGCTGATGTTCGGCACCGCCGGCTTGCCGCATATATTGATGCGCTTCTTTACGGTGCCCAACGCCAAGGCGGCACGCAGCTCGGTGCTGTGGGCGACGGGATGGATCGGTTATTTCTACCTGCTGACCTTCATCATCGGCTTCGGCGCGATCGTGCTGGTGGCGACCGATGCAAGCTATCTCGACGGCGCCGGGGTGTTGCGCGGCGGGGCCAATATGGCGGCGATCCACCTTGCGCAGGCGATCGGGGGCAATGTCTTCCTCGGCTTTGTGTCCGCCGTGGCATTCGCGACGATCCTGGCGGTGGTGGCGGGGCTGACCCTGTCGGGCGCCTCGGCGGTGAGCCATGACCTTTACGCGACGGTGTTCCGCAAGGGCGAGGCGGATTCAGCCGCCGAGCTGCGCGTGTCGCGGCGCACGGTGCTGGTGCTGGCGGTGATTGCGATCCTGCTCGGCATCCTGTTCGAGAAGCAGAATGTCGCCTTCATGGTGAGCCTGGCGTTCGCGCTGGCGGCGTCGGGCAATTTCCCGGTGCTGCTGCTCTCGCTGCTGTGGAAGGGCTGCACGACGCGGGGCGTGGTGGTGGGCGGGTCGGTCGGGCTGATCACGGCACTTGTGCTGACGATCCTGTCGCCGGCGATCTGGGTCGCGATCCTGCATCACGACGCGGCGATCTTCCCGTATTCGTCGCCAGCGATCTTCACGGTGCCGCTGGCCTTTTTCACGATCTGGCTGGTGTCGGTGCTGGACACGTCGCCGCGTGCGGCGGTGGATCGGGGTGCGTATCTCGAGCAGCGGGTGCGGTCCGAGACGGGGATCGGGGCCGAGGGGGCATCGGAGCACTAAGCTTGATCCTCCCCGTGCCGGGGAGGATCATAAGCTACTCCCGTCTTTCCGCCGAAATCCCTCCGCACCGAACACATGCAGGTCGATGTCGGGATAATGGCAGTCGCTGTCGCCCTCGCGACCCACAGCGATGAAGACGCAGTCCCTATCGCTACGGTTCTGCAGGACGTGCCCATTAGCCTCCCCTTTCGGAAAGGACGCGCAATCGCCCGGGAGCATCACATGCTCGCCGGCATCGTCGACCAGTACCGCCTCGCCGGACAGTATCACGACGAACTCGTCCTCACCTTCATGCCAATGGCGCTGCGACGACCAGGCGCCGGGCTTCAACGTCACATGGCTCACGCCAAAGTCGCTCAGCCCGCTCGCCGGGCCGAGGAAACGGCACCAGCGGCCCTGAACCGCCGTGGCATATTCAGGCGGATAGCCCGTCGCGTTGGTCTGTGGGATCGTATCAAGGTCTAGCTTGGGCAATGCCGCCTCCCATGGATGCTGAAACCAGAATGCCGGATATCGTCCAGCTCGCCGAGGCGCTGGTCGCCGCCGAAAGCGTAACGCCCCCGCGCGGCGCAGTGTTCAACCTGGGCGCCGGCTTCAACCCAGTTCCTCACCGGGATCAGAAGTTACTCCCATCCTTGCGCCGAAAGCCCTCATTTCCGAACAGATGCATGTCGATATCGGGGTAATGGCAATCGCTGTCAGCCTTGCGCCCGACCGCGATGAAGACGCAGTCCGCATCGCTCAGGTTCTGCAGCACATGGCCATTGGCCTCGCCCTTGGGAAATGACGCGCAATCGCCGGGAAGCATCGGATGCTCGCCGGCATCGTCGACCAGCACCGCCTCGCCGGACAGCATCACGACGAACTCGTCCTCATCCTCATGCCAGTGGCGCTGCGACGACCAGGCGCCTGGCTTCAGCGTCACATGGCTCACGCCAAATTCGCTCAAGCCGCTCGCCGGGCCGAGGCGGCGGTACCAGCGGCCCTCAACCGCCCTGGCATATTCGGGCGGATAACCCGTCGCATTGGTCTGTGGGATTGTATCAAGGTCAAGCTTGGGCAATGTCGCCTCCCATGGATGCTGAAACCAGAATGCCCGATGTCATCGAGCTCACCAAGGCGCTGATCGCCGCCGAAAGCGTAACGCCCGCGCGCGGCGCGGTGTTCAATGTGCTTGAAGCGGCGCTGATCCCGCTCGGCTTCAGGGTCGAACGCTTCATCGAAGGCGAAGCACCGGACGGCCCCGTCGAGAACCTCCTCGCGGTGCGTGGCGCCGCTGGAGAGCAGGGGGCCCCGCACTTCGCTTTTGCCGGCCACCTCGACGTCGTCCCGCCCGGCGCGGGCTGGACGAGCGGCGCCTTCACGCCCGAGATCCGCGGCGGCCTGCTCCACGGACGCGGCGCAGTCGACATGAAAGGCGCGATCGCGGCGTTTGTCGCGGCCGCCGCTCGCACGCCCTCCAGCGGCACGATCAGCCTGATCATCACCGGCGACGAGGAGGGCCCCGCAACCTTCGGCACCCGCGCGCTGATCGAGCAGATGGCAGAGCGCGGCCTGAAACCCGATTTCTGCCTCGTCGGCGAGCCGACCTCGGCGCAGCGGCTCGGCGACATGATCAAGATCGGCCGGCGCGGTTCGGTCAATATCTGGATCGATGTGCCCGGCCGCCAGGGCCATGTCGCCTATCCGCACCTCGCCGATAACCCGATCCCGAAGCTCGTCGCGATCCTCGCCGAGATCGATGCGATCACCCTCGACACCGGCACTGACTGGTTCCAGCCCTCGAACATCGAGGCAACCGACATCACCGTCGGCAACCCGGCGACCAACGTCATCCCGGCGCACGCCTCGGCGCGGCTCAGCATCCGCTACAATGATCTCCACACCGGCGACGCGCTCGCCGCGCGGATCGAGGCGGTGGTGCATCGCCACGCCCCCGACGCGACAATGACCGCCCGCGTTTCCGGCGACGCCTTCGTGACCGCGCCAGGCGCCTTCTCGACACTGATAAGCGACGCGATCGAGGCGCGGCTCGGGATCAGGCCCGAGCTTTCCACCACGGGCGGAACGTCGGACGCGCGCTTCCTGTCGAAGCTATGCCCGGTGGTCGAGTTCGGCCTGATCAACGCAACGATGCACAAGCTCGACGAGGCGGTCGCGGTGGACGACCTTGCGGCGCTGGTCGATATCTATGCGGATATCATTGCACGGGTAGCATTCCCCTAAACTTCCCCTCTCCCAGCGGGAGAGGGAGGGGCCCATGCGTAGCATGGGAGGGTGAGGGCGACCGCGAGGATGACAATTCACCCTCACCCTTCCGTCGCTCCGCTCCTCCCTCCCTCTCCCGCTGGGAGAGGGAAAAGTCACCAGCCAAGTGATTCAGATGACTCCGGATTCCTCACGACTCGCGGTGACTCCTCGCTTTCTGTAGACGAGAGTCCTCACCACGAGTACATGTCCGTTAACCATAATGGTAAGCGGACATGCCCATCGACCTCTGGCTCATTGTCGCGATCGTCTGCAGCCTGGGGGGGTATGCCGTCTATCTGACGGGTCTTCGTCGTCAGCTTGTCCAGCCTAATCGCGCCTCCTGGCTGATCTGGAGCGCCGCGACCGCCGTCGAGGCGGGCACCTATGCGGCGGTCAATCCGCATGTCGTACAAAGCTGGGTCCTGGCGCTGTCTGCGACAGCATGTGCGATGGTGACCGCCACTATCTGGCGCCGCTCGGACTGGAGCGCCCCCAGCCGTGGCGAGTTGACCTGCATGACCGCCTGCCTCGCTGCGCTGGCGCTCTGGATCAGCTCGGGCAACGCTTTCTGGGCGCATATGCTGGTCGTCGCGGCGGTGCCAATCAGCTTCTGGCCGACCTGGGAAAGCGTCTGGCAGGATCGGACGCGCGAACGATCGCCCGCCTGGGGCCTGTGGGCGATCGGCGATCTCGCGACCTTGCTCGTCGCTCGGCACAGCGGCGATCAGCAGGTCGGCGAATATGCCTATCTCCTCGTCGAATTGCTCTGCCATGCCAGCATCTGGTTCATGATCGGGCTCGCGACGATCAATCCGCTGCGCTCGCTCGGCTTTCGCAACGGGCGCTTTTACGTGCTCGATGCCTATGCACCCGCGGCCAATCTGTTCTCGGTCGGCGAGACTCATCTCGGCAAGGCAGTCTATGCGGCGCAAGGCTTTGCCGAGGGCGAAGACATTATCCGCTTCACCGGCCGCCGCTTCCGCGCCGATCGCGTGCCCAGCCTGATGCGCGGCGCGAGCGATCGTTTCCTCCAGGTGACGTCCGAACATTATATGGGTCCATCAGGGCGAATCGATGATCTGATCAACCATAGCTGCTCGCCGAACGCAGGCCTGCGGTTCGCGGCGAACGGGGTGTTCCTCGTGGCGATCCGCCCGATCGCGCCGGGCGAGGAGATCGCCTGGGACTATTCGACCACGCTCAAGGAATCGAACTGGCACATGATCTGCCAGTGCCGCAGCCCCGATTGTCGCAAGGTGATCGGCAATTTCGAGACGCTGGCGCCTGAACGCCAGGAATGGTTCCGCGCGCGGAACCTGGTCGCACCCTTTCTGCGCCGGCGCGACGATGTGGCGGCGGCGCGCGACCGGGCGGCGTAATCGCCTAGGCGAGGCGCCCGATCATCTCCCTGATCCGCCCGCCAAGCGCCTCCATGGAAAAGGGTTTCGTCACCAGTTCCATGCCCGGTTCGAGCGGTCCATCCCCCACCACAGCATTCTCGGCGAAACCGGTGATGAACAGCACCGGCAGCTCAGGCCGCGCAGCGCGCGCGGCATCCGCCACCTGCCGGCCATTCATCCCGCCGGGCAGGCCGACATCGGTAATCAGCAGATCGATCCGCGTGTTCGAATGCAGGAAGGCCAGGGCCTCGGGGCCGTCACCGGCCTCCATCGCTACATAGCCGAGATCGTCGAGGACCTCCGTCACCAGCATCCGCACCGCCGGCTCGTCATCGACGACAAGCACTGCCTCACCCCTGTCGCTACGCGGCACCTCGCCCCGCCGGCCGGCCTGGCCACTATCTTCGACCGGGCCATCATGCCGTGGGAGGTAGAGAAACATCGTCGTGCCTTCCCCTTCCACCGATTCGATCCGCACCTGCCCGCCCGACTGCCGCGCGAACCCATAGATCATCGACAGCCCCAGCCCGGTGCCCTGCCCCATCGGCTTGGTGGTGAAGAAGGGGTCGAAGGCGCGCGCGATCACCTCAGGCGTCATGCCGGTGCCGGTGTCGCTGACGCTGAGTGACAGATACTCCCCAGGCGTCAGATCGCGCTCGTGCGCGCCGCGTGCATCGAGCGAGATATTGGCGGTGCGGATCGTCAGATGACCTCCGCCGGGCATCGCGTCGCGCGCGTTGATGCACAGGTTGAGCAGCGCGTTTTCCAGCTGGTTGGGATCGACCAGCGTCGGCCACAGCGCCGCCTCCCTGATCACCTCGACCACCACACCGGGGCCGACAGTGCCACGGACGAGCTCCTCGATATCGGCAACCAGCCGGTTGACGTCGACCGGTTTGGGATCGAGTGGCTGCCGCCTCGAAAAGGCAAGCAGCCGGTGCGTGAGCGCCGCGGCACGCCCCGAGGCGGTCTGCGCCGTGGCGATATAGCGCGGCAGATCCGCAATCCGGCCCTGTTTCAGCCGCATCTGCATCATCTCCATCGCGCCGGAAATCGCGGTCAGCAGATTGTTGAAATCATGCGCCAGGCCGCCGGTGAGCTGCCCGACCGCCTCCATCTTCTGCGCCTGACGGAGCCGGTCTTCGAGCTCGCGCTGCCGCGTCACATCGATGCCGACACCGATCACCTTTTCCCGATTCCCGGCCGCATCGAGCAGCACGTGAATCCGCGACATGATCCAGCGAATCGTGCCGTCGGGATGCACGATGCGATACTCGATCTGGTCATCCCCCTGGCGCTCGCGCACCTGCGCAATCGCCTGCTGGAGACGGCCGAGATCGTCGGGATGGGTGCGTGCGATGACTTCGGCCAGCGTCGCGCCCTGTCCGACGCGCTCGGCCTCGAAGCCATAGACGCCGGCAAAACCAACATCGCTGAAGAAGCGGTCGAGCGCGATGTCGTAGGTCCACACCCCAACCCCATCCATCGCTTCGAGCACCAGCCGCGTGCGCTCCTCGGCCGCAAGCAGGGCGGCCTGTTGCCGCCGCTCCTCAGTCACATCGCGCGCGGTGACGTAGATTCGGTCCTCGGCGCGCGTCGCCTGCCATGACAGGATACGATAGTCGCCGCTGCTGGTGCGATACCGGTTCTCGAACCCCGAACTGTCCTTCCCCCGAATGACCTGTATGATCTCGCGGCGCGTGGGTTCCAGATCGTCAGGGTGGTGCAGCCATTCAGAGGTGCGGCCGATAATCTGGTCCTGCGGCCAGCCGAGCATTTTCGTCCAGGCCGGGTTCACGCTGGTCCAGACGCCGTTCAGATCAAGCACGCCGAGCAGGTCGCGACTGACCTCCCAGATCCGGTCGCGCTCGGCGGTGCGGTCAGCCACCTCGCCGGCCAGGCTTTCGTTGACCGCCTTCAGGCTGGCAGCCGCCCTGACCCGGGCAGCAGCATCCCAGGAGAGCTGGGCGATCTCCTCGACGAGACTGACCTCCTCGGGCGTCCAGATGCGGGGCTCGCCGTGGCTGAGATAGAAGCCCGCTTCCCAGCGCCCGCCGCGAAGGAATGGCACGCTCACCCCGGCCTTGGTCTCAGTTGCGTCCAGCGCAGAATCCAGCGGGCGGACAGTGTCGTCCGGCGCCCCGAAGAC
The DNA here is from genome assembly GCF_056402635.1 of Sphingomonas sp. P3_C5. Classification (NCBI taxonomy): domain Bacteria; kingdom Pseudomonadati; phylum Pseudomonadota; class Alphaproteobacteria; order Sphingomonadales; family Sphingomonadaceae; genus Sphingomonas; species Sphingomonas sp. P3_C5. The sequence continues at coordinate 58,740 of NZ_JBFUHA010000015.1, read as the reverse complement.
GAGTGTCCGGCCTGACCGAATCACGTCCCCCAGCCCCTCGCCGAAGCTCAGTGTGGGCACCGAACCGGTCAGGGGCGGCAGGACGCCATCGACCCAGCAAGCGCCATATTCGAGGATGCGATCGTCGATCACCTTGAAGAACCCGGCGCGGTGGACACCGAGGCGGCGCCCGACCGCTTCAGCCGCGATCTGCATCACATCATCCGGATCCTGCTGGGCGCGCAGCTTTTCGACCAGATTGAGGATGAACTCGCGCTCCTCCTTGGCATGCCGAAGCTCAGCCTCGTTGCGCTTCGCTGCGGTGATGTCGAGGCTGACGCCGGAAAAGCGCTCCGGGCGGCCGTCCTCGCCATTGCGGCACCTGCCCCGCATCGACAGCCAACGTTCAGTGCCGTCGGGAAAGACGAGGCGATATTCATGCGAAATCGGGCGTCCATTCGCCAGCCCGGCCAGAACTATCGCACTGAGCGGCTCATAGTCGTCGGGATGAATATGCTGGAGATAGGTGGACGCCGGCGCACCTTCGTCAGCGAACCTGGGATCGACACCATAGAGGCGCGCCATCCTGTCATCGCCGACCACCACATCATTGATCAGGTCCCATTCCCACGTACCGACATCGCCGGACGCGTCGAGCGCCATCTGCAGCCGCTCCTCGCTCGCCCGGAGCGTCCGTTCCGCCTCAGCCCGGATGGTGGTGTCATTCCCCTGGCTCAGGACACCAAGGGTTTTCCCTGTCTCGTCGCAGATCGGAGAGAGGTTGTAGGTCCACCAGCTGTCGACGACCTCGCCATCCCGCATCATCGGCAAATGCTCGTCCGTCGCAGAAAGCCCCTTGCCGGTTCGCAACACCGCCTCGAGTTGAGGGCCGATGACCTCCCAACTGTCATACCCCGCTTCCGCGCCCGTCCGGCCCAGCGCGCCGGGGTGCCGTTCCGGAAAGGTCACCGCCCAGGCGTCATTGTAGATCACATGGAGGCCTGGCCCCCAATAGACGGCGCTGGGGAATGTCGAGTGAAGGCAGAGATTGACTGCAATCTTGAGCGACACCGGCCATTGCTCGGCAGGGCCAAGCGGATGCTCCGACCAATCGAGCGCAGCAATCCGCTCGCCCATCTCGCCGCCATTATCAAGGAAGCCGAGGGGGGACGTCATCGGATCACCGGCGCGCGCATTGGATGCGATAGGCCATTTGCGATCGATACTCGTGCAACAGTAAACATCAGGTTGGGCGATTGCCCCGTCGCCTCGCCATGAGCCTGCGCATCGCCGCCCCCGCTGTCAACATTGCGGCGACCGCCGCTTTTGTTGGCACGGAACTGGCGCCGACCTCGCAGCTCGGCTAATAAAGTTTCATCAGATACCGGTTTTCTCCGAAGGACGCTTCTTCCATGACCCTGCACGGCCTGGCGCATTACGGGCTTTCGGGCGAACGCGGCTATCTGTCGCAGGCCGAGATCGACGAGATCACGCTGCCCGCGGATTTTGCCGAGGTCGAGAGCGCCGCTGCCCGGCTGTCCGGGCTCGTCACCACGGGCCGCATCCGCCATTGGCTGAAGGACCTGCCGATACCGGACATGGACCAGTTCCTCGGCACCGCCAGCGACGCGCAGATCAGCCTCGCGATGGTGCGCTATGCCTTTCTGGTCCAGGCCCATGTCTGGGGCGAACCGACGCCGCCAAGGGCACTTGCGGCGAACCTTGCGGTGCCCTTCGTCGCGCTGGCCGATCGGATCGGCGTTCCGCCGGTGATGAACTATGCCGATTATATCCTCGACAATTGGTGCCGGCTCGATCCGACAGGCCCGATTGCGATCGGCAATGTCATGCAGGTGCAGCGGTTCGCGGGCGGGCTCGACGAGGAATGGTTCGTCCAGATCCACGTCGCGATCGAAGCGACTGCGGGCCGGGCGCTTGAACTGGCGGTCGAGCTCGTCCGGGCAAGCGACGCCGGTGACGCGGCCGCGGTCGAGGCGATGCTGATCGAGATGGAAAGCGTGTGGGAGACGATCATCGCGATCTTCGATCGCATGGTCGAGAAGTGCGACCCCTATATTTATTACAACCGCATCCGGCTCTACATCAACGGCTGGAAGAACAACGCGGCCATGCCCGAAGGGCTGATCTACGAAGGCGTCGCGAAGTTCGAAGGCAAGCCCCAGGAATTTCGCGGCCCGACCGGATCGCAAAGCTCGATCGTGCCGACGATGGACGCCCTGTTCCAGGTCTCGCACGAGAATGACGAGTTGCGAGACCTGCTGGTCGAACTCCACCATTATCGCCCGCGCCGGCACCGCGCATTCATCGAGGATCTGCAGGCGGCGAGCCATTTGCGCGACTTCGCCGTGGAGCAGGGGCCGGGCTTGAAGCAAGCATTCAACGCCTGTGTCGAGCAGGTCGCCCGCTTCCGCACCCGGCACCTCGAATATGCAGCCAACTATATCAACAAACAGGCGTCGTCCGGCATCGGCAACGATCCCGATATCGGCACCGGCGGCACGCCCTTCATGAAATATCTGAAGAAGCACCGCGACGCGAACCGCGCGCAGACCATCTGACCCGTTAAAGCGCCCCCAGATCGATCTCGGCGAACCGGTCGAGCACCTTCGGCGCCTCGGGCATCGGATATTTCAGCCCGGTCGCGCAGTTGAACAGCACCACGCGCTCGTCCTCATCGACCAGCCTGTTGCGCAGCGCCTCGCGGTAAGCCGCCAGCGTCGCCCCGCCTTCAGGGCACAGCAACAATCCGTCACGCCGGGCGCAGTCATCGACTGCTCTGAGGATCGCAGGATCACCGACTGCGACCGCCTGCCCGCCGCTCGCCCGAACCGCGCGCAGGATCAGGAAATCGCCGACCGCTTTCGGCACGCGAATCCCGGCGGCGACCGTAGCCGCATCCTCCCAGCGCTCGGCATGCTCTTCGCCCGCCTCGAACGCGCGGACGATCGGTGCGCACCCCGACGCCTGCACCGCAAACATCCGCGGCCGCTCAGGCCCGATCCAGCCCAGCGCTTCGAGCTCGTCGAACGCCTTCCACATGCCGATCAGCCCGGTACCACCGCCGGTCGGGTAGAAGATCGCGTCGGGCAATTTCCAGCCGAACTGGGCGGCGAGCTCCAGCCCCATCGTCTTCTTGCCCTCGATCCGATAGGGCTCCTTCAGCGTCGAGAAATCGAACCAGCGCCCCTCGGCGGCGCCCCGGCCGACGATCGCCCCACAATCGTCGATCAACCCGTTGACGCGATAGACCCGCCCGCCCTGCACCGCGATCTCGCGGACATTGATCTCAGGCGTATCGTCGGGGCAAAGGATGATCGTCTCGATCCCGACCCGGCTGGCATAGGCAGCGAGCGCCGCGCCGGCATTGCCGTTGGTCGGCATTGCGATTTTGGTGACACCAAGCGCCTTGGCCATCGCCACCGCCATGACCAGGCCCCGCGCCTTGAACGAACCGGTCGGCAGCCGTCCCTCGTCCTTCACCAGCACATGGGAGCTGCCTCCCGATTTCGGGATCGGCACCAGCGGCGTCTCGATCTCGCCGAGGCTGACGATATCGGCGGTGTCGCGCACCGGTAGCAGCTCGCGCCAGCGCCACAGATCAGTCTCGCGCTTGCTCAGCGCCTCTCTCGACAGCGCGGCGCGGACCCCATCGAGATCGTACCGCACCAGCAGCGGCCGCCCCACCCGCGACAGGCCATGCAGCATGTCCGCCTCATAGCGCTCGCCCGTCATCGAACATTCGAGATGCGTGACGAAGGTCGGGCGATCGGTGGTGAGGTTTGAATTCAGACCCATTACCCGCGGCTCCAGCAAGCCCCTCCCCTTCAGGGGAGGGGTTGGGGGTGGGGGATGTCTCACCGAGGCAGGAGCTTGAGTTGACTGCCCCACCCCAACCCCTCCCTGAAGGGGAGAGGCTTTTAAAAGATCACTCCGGCTTCTTCGCCACCCCGACCAGAGCCGGCCGCAACAGCCGGTCCTTGATCATATAGCCAGGCTGCATCTCCTGAACGATCGTGCCGACCGGCTTGTCGCTGGGCAGCTCGAACATCGCCTGGTGGAAATTGGGGTCCAGCGTCTCGCCGATCGTCGACATCTTCTTGATGCCGTGGCGCTGGAACACCGATTCGAGCTCGCGCCCGGTTGCTTCCAGCCCGGCAATCACGCCCTTCAGCTTTTCGTCGTCGCGCAGTTCCGCCGGGATCGCTTCGAGGCCACGGGCCAGATTGTCAGCAACCGACAGCAGGTCGCGGGCAAAGGACGTCGCTGCATAAGCGCGCGCGTCGATCGCTTCCTTCTCGGCGCGGCGGCGGACATTCTGTGCCTCGGCATGGGCATAGAGCAGAGAGGATTTCGCCTCGGCCAGCTCAGCCTCGAGCGTCGCGAAACGGTCGTGCTCGGCAAGCTCGGGCGCGCCTTCAGCGGTTTCCTCGCGCAGGTCGGCCGCGTCGTTGGTGTCCGCGGTCTCGATCTTTTCGTCTTCGATCATGTCTTCGCTTCAATCCTGTTATGGCATCAGCCGCGCCAGTGTCGCGGCGGTGAAATCCACCATGGGCACGACACGGGCATAGTTCAACCGAGTCGGCCCGATTACGCCGACCACACCGACCACGCGCCCATCAAGCCCGCGGAACGGTTTCGCAATGACCGATGATCCCGAAAGCGAGAATAATTTATTCTCCGCGCCGATGAAAATGCGGGTCGCATCGCCCGCGCCGGCACTGTCGAGCAGCTGCGCGATCTCCTGCTTGCCCTCGAGATCGTCGAGCAGATCGCTGATCCGTTCGAGGTCGGCGGCAGCGGCGGCGTCGATGAGCCGGCCCTGGCCGCGCACGATCAGTACCGGGCGACGATCGCCATCCTCGCTCCAGATCGCGAGGCCGCGCTCGATCAAGGTGCGCGCGACGGTGTCGAGCAAAGCGCGCTCCTCGCCGATCTCGCGTTCGATCCGTGAGCGTGCCTGGGCAAGCGTCAGTCCGGAGAGCATCGCGGTCATGTAATTGCCGGCCTCGACCAGCGCCGACGGATTCACCCCCGCCGGCAGGTCGATCACCCGATTCTCGACCGAACCCTCCTCGCTGACCAGCACTGCCAGCGCCTTGTCGGCGGAGAGCGGCACGAAGCTCATCTGGCGCAGCACCAGCTCGCGTTTTGGGACCAACACCAGCCCGGCACAGGCCGAAAGGCCCGACAGCGCTGCGGTGGTCGCCGCCAGCGCCTCCTCGACCGGCCCCGCCTGGTGCGCACGCGATTCGATCGCGGCGCGCTCCTCAGGCGATGGCTCGAGCGCCTGCATCATGCCATCGACGAACAGGCGAAGCCCGGTCTCAGTCGGCATCCGCCCGGCGCTCGTGTGCGGCGCGGCGAGCAAGCCGAGTTCTTCCAGATCCTGCATCACATTGCGGATCGAGGCCGGCGAAAGGTTCAGCCCGGAGAGATGCGCGATCGTCCGTGAGCCGATCGGCGTGCCGGTATTGAGATAGGAGTCCACGACCACGCGAAACACGTCGCGGGCGCGATCATTGAGTTCGGTGATAGGGGGCGCAGGCATGGGTGTCATGTAAGCACCTACGCTGCCCGCCTCAACGCCACTTGTCACGCCCCTCCTTCATTCGCTGCGCCCCGGAAGGGGTGACAGTGAGGAAAGGCAGGGTTAGGGCGAGCCTTACCCTCAGGAGATTCATCTATGCGCCCATCCGGCCGCACCCCCGACCAAATGCGTGCGATCACCATCGAACCGCGCTTCACCCGCCATGCCGAGGGCTCTGTCCTGATCGGTTTCGGCGATACCAAGGTTCTGGTGACCGCCTCGGTCGAGGAGAAGGTGCCGCCGTTCATGCGTGGTCGCGGCGAAGGCTGGGTGACGGCTGAATATGGCATGCTGCCCCGCGCCACCCATACCCGCGGATCGCGCGAGGCGGCCAAGGGCAAGCAATCGGGTCGCACCCAGGAAATCCAGCGGCTAATCGGCCGCTCCTTGCGCGCCGTGACGGACATGAAACTGCTCGGCGAACGCCAGATCGTGCTCGATTGCGACGTGATCCAGGCTGATGGCGGCACCCGCACCGCGTCGATCTCGGGCGCCTGGGTCGCACTCCGGCTGGCGATCGATGGCCTGCTGGCGAGCGGTAAGCTGACCGAAGACCCGCTGACCCAGAAGGTCGCGGCGATCTCGTGCGGCATCTACAAGGGCACGCCAGTCCTCGACCTCGATTATGACGAGGATTCGAACGCCGATGCGGACGCCAATTTCGTGCTGCTCGAAAACGGCAATATCGCCGAGGCACAGGCCACCGCCGAGGGCGCGACCTATGACGAGGAGGCGCTGCTCCGCTTGTTGAGGCTCGCCCGAATCGGCTGCGCGGATATCTTCGCTGCCCAGGCAAAGGCAGTCGCAAAATGACCGAGGACGTGGCTCCGCAGGCGATCCGCAAGCTGAAACCCGGCAAGCTCGTCATTGCGAGCCACAACCAGGGCAAGGTCCGCGAAATCCTCGAAATGCTCGGGCCCTACGGGATCGAGCCGGTCTCCGCGGCCGATCTCGACCTGCCCGAGCCCGAGGAGACCGGCACCACCTTCCTCGCCAATGCCGAACTGAAGGCGCTTCAGGCCGCCGACCTGACCGGCCTGCCCGCGCTAGCCGACGATAGCGGCCTCTGCGTCGATGCGCTGAACGGCGATCCAGGCATCTTCTCAGCCCGCTGGGCCGGGGAGGCGAAGGACTTCAAGGTGGCGATGCAGCGCGTCAACGACGCGATCGAAGCGACCGGCCCCGATGCCAGCCGCAACGCCCATTTCGTCTGCGTCCTCGCGCTCGCCTGGCCCGACGGCCATGTCGAATGGTTCGAAGGCCGGGTCGACGGCACTTTGGTGTGGCCGCCACGCGGCACTGGCGGCTTCGGCTACAACCCGATCTTCGCGCCCGAAGGCAGCGACCTGACCTTCGCCGAAATGCCCGACGCGAAAAAAGCAATCAGCCACCGCGCCATGGCGTTCGAAAAGATGATGGCAGCGGTCTTCTAATTCCCTCTCCCAGCGGGAGAGGGAAGGGGCCCATCGCATAGCGATGGGAAGGGTGAGGGTGACGTCTCTCGTCCTAATTCACCCTCATCCGGCGCTTCGCGCCACCAGTTTTGTCGATCACTGGGTAAACCATGCCCCCGGCATGGTTTAGAAATGCCCGGGGGGGCATTTCGACCCGGCGATCGGCAAAACTMCCGCCGGGAGAAGGGTTTTCACAGCGCCATCCGCCCCATCACATTCCCCGGCGGCGTATACCTGCACACCAGATACTCATCCGTCGCATTGCTCGCGGTCGCACAGCCGAACTCCGTCGTGCCGCGCCAGATGATCTGGGTGTAATGCGCGACATCCTCCCCGCGCCCAGTCGTGCTGAAATCGGGAGTGGGACGCGGACGATAATAGCGGGCCTCGTCAACCCAATGCCCCGCCATCTCCTCATAGCGATAAGCGCCGCGCGTGCCGGTCCACAGATTCTCGCCTTCAGCCACTCTCCCCCGCGGCTCGTGCGAATGCTCGAACCGTCCGGTACGCGCCAGCTCGTTCGCATAACCCTGCGCATCGGCGGCCAGCGTCACGTTCCACCTCAGCGGCGCCACGCCGGCAGCGGCACGAGCTTCATTATGGCCCGCGATCATCGCCTGGCGGAGCAAGGCGGTGCCGCGCGGCGCCTGGCCTGAAAAGGCACGCTTCTCGACCACGCGCTGCGGCTGCGAGTCAGCCGAACAGCCAGCGAGAAGCGCCAGCGCCATCAACCCGACATCCCATCTGCGCCGCATCTTTCCCAATCTCCCTCAGGCGACCATATGGGGCGCCCATGCATGATCCCCAAACGACGCCGCTCGCGCTTTATGTCCATTGGCCGTTCTGCGTCTCGAAATGCCCCTATTGCGACTTCAACAGCCATGTCCGCGAAGGCGTGGACCAGGCAGCGTGGCGCGCCGGCCTGCTCGCGGACCTTGCCCATGAAGCGGCGGAGACGCCGGGACGAAAGCTCGGTTCGATCTTCTTCGGCGGCGGCACGCCCTCGCTGATGCCACCCGAGACAGTCGCTGCGGTGATCGGCGCCGCTGAATCGGCCTGGGGATTCATCGACGATATCGAGATCACGCTCGAGGCCAACCCCTCCTCGGTCGAGGCGGCACGCTTCGCCGACATCGCCGCCGCCGGCGTCAACCGCGTGTCGCTGGGCCTGCAGGCGCTCGACAATGAAGCGCTGCACTTTCTCGGCCGCGCGCATGACGTGTCGGAAGGCCTGGCCGCGCTCGACACAGCACAGCGCGCTTTCGCACGGGTAAGCTTCGACCTGATCTATGCCCGCCCAGGCCAGTCGCTTGCCGCATGGGAAACCGAGCTCGCCCGCGCGATCGGCTTCGGCACCGAGCATCTCTCGCTTTATCAGCTGACGATCGAGCCCGGCACCCGCTTCGCCACCGAGGCGGCGGCGGGGCGGATCGTCATCCCCGACAGCGACCATGGCGCCGATCTGTTCGAGGCCACTCGCGCGATCACTGCGGCAGCCGGTATTCCGGCCTATGAAATCTCGAACCACGCCCGGCCCGGCGCCGAGAGCCGCCATAACCTCACTTATTGGCGTTACCGCGACTATACCGGGATCGGCCCCGGCGCGCATGGCCGACGCGGCGGCCTCGCAATCGTGCGTCGTAAAAAGCCCGAAAACTGGATGACGGCGATCGACCGCAACCAGCACGGCATCGAGCTCGAGGAAGTCCTCGCCCCACATACCCGCGCCACCGAGGCCTTGCTGATGGGGCTAAGGCTGCGCGAAGGCGTCGACCTCGCCCGGATCGCAGCGCTCGGCGAGACCAGCATCGACGCCCTGATCAGCAGGTCCGCCGCCGATCGTCTCGAACAACAGGGCCTGCTCCTCCGCTGCGAAGATCGGCTGACGATCACTGACGCCGGAATGCTTCTGCTCGACGCGATCCTGCCGGAGATCGTCCGCGACGCGGCCTGATCGACCTTCAGCGCGCAGGTCGGCGCTTAGAAGTGGTTCACGCGAAGGCGCAAAGGGAGATTGTGCAGGAAGGCCATGCCAATCCACGCTGGCCTGCACGGCAGAGTCACGAATGCCAACGCAAGCATGCCCGAATATTCCTTCGCGCCTTCGCGCCTTTGCGAGAACCCATTCAACTGAGCCGCGAAGACCGAGGCCCGAATGTGGATCAGTTCTAGCGATCCCCGAATCCGCTCGGCGCCGGCGACACCACCACCGTCGTCCCGCCACGGATCTCCTGCACCTCGAGCGCCCGCTCGGCGACGCTGTCGCGGCCGAACCGGAAAGCGCCGTCGATGCCGGCAAATCCGTCATGATCGCGCAGCCGCTCCTCGGGGAAGGGGCTCCCGATCGGCCAGTCACGGGCGATCCGGACGGTCAGCAGCACCGCATCATAGCCAAGGCTCGACAGCCGATACGGGCCGACACCGAAGCGCGCCCGATATTTGGCCGCGTATTGGCGATAGAGCGTGTTCGAAACGCTCGCGTACCACGCGCCGGCCAGCGCCGGCCGTGTCGCGACCGAGGTTTCCGAGTTCCACAGCTCGGTGCCGAGCACATGGGCAGCACCGCCACCGTTCCTGCGCACCATCGGCACCGCAAGCGACGCGGTCGCGCCGCCATCGGCGATCAGCACCCCCTCATAGGGCCCGTTCGGCGCCATGCGCGTAACCGCCGCACTCAACGATCCGGCGGCGCGATCATAGGTCTGGAGCGAACGCACCTGCCCGCCGGCCCGTTCGACCGCGCGGAGGAAGGCGCTCGACGCGCGCTCGCCATACGTGCCGTTCGGCACCAGCCCGGCAAAATCGGAAACACCCTGCGCCCTGGCATATCCGACCACACGCTCGATCGACTGGCCGGGAACATAGCCCATCAGATAAGCGCCGTTGCCGGCGGCCGTGATGTCGTTGGAGAAGCTGACCACAGGCACGCCGGCGCGGCGCGCGATCGGTGCCACCGCCTTGACATCGTCGGCGAGCAGCGGCCCGAGGATCAGGCGATTGCCATCGGCCAGCGCCTTTTGCGCCGCCGCGGCGGCACCGCCATTGGTATCATAAGTGGTGATTCGCACCCGCTCGTTCTTGGTGTCGAGCAGCGCCATCTGGGTCGCGTTGGCGAGGCTCTGACCAACGCCGGCATTGGTGCCGGTCAACGGCACCAGCAAGGCGACGCGGTGGCGTGCGACGTCGGTCGGGATGCCGGGCTCGACTCGCTGGGGCTCAACCTGAGCTGGCCGAACGGGCGGCGCGACTGGGCCCGGCCTGCGTGGTACCACTGACTGGCACCCGCTCAGGATCACTGCTCCCGCTATGATTGCGGTGCGAAGAATCCCTCTGCCCCGTTGCAGTACCGATACGCCCTCTGCCATGACTGCTCCCAATGAACGCCGAACTCGCGCCTGGTCTCTATATCGTCGCCACCCCGATCGGCAATCTCGGTGACCTGAGCCCGCGTGCCGCACATATACTCTCGAACGCAGCGGTAGTTGCAGTCGAAGACTCGCGTGTGACGGCGGGCTTGCTGCGCCATATCGGCGTGAAGCGGCCAATGACACCCTATCATGATCATAATGCCGAACATGTCCGCCCTGGCCTGATCGCGCGGATGGGCACTGAAGCGGTCGCCCTGGTGTCGGACGCGGGGACGCCGCTGATCTCCGATCCCGGCTACAAGCTGGTCCGCGACGCCCGCGCGGCCGGCCATCTTGTGGTGACGATTCCCGGCCCCTGCGCCGCCATCGCTGCGTTGACGCTTGCGGGGCTGCCGACCGACCGTTTCCTCTATTGCGGCTTCCTTCCACCCAAGGCGCAGGCCCGCGCGGCGGCGATCGCCGAAATTGGCGCGGTGCGCGCAACATTGGTGATCTACGAATCAGGCCCACGCCTCGGCGCGACGCTCGCCGCGCTGGCTGAAGGCCTTGGTGATCGCGAGGCGGCGGTGACGCGAGAGATCACCAAGCGATTCGAGGAAGCGGTAACCGGCACGCTTTCGATGCTGGCCGCCCGCTATGCCGATGCGCCGCCCAAAGGCGAGATCGTCATCGTGGTCGGCCCACCAGGCGAGCCTGAAGCAGCGAGCGTGGATGATGCGGAGGCGGCGCTCGTGGAGGCACTGACACGCCTCTCAACCGGTCAGGCGGCAAGCGAGGTCGCGAAACGCCTGGGGGTAGATCGCAAGGAACTCTACGCGCGCGCTCTGGAATTGAAGAAGTGACGGACGGCCCCCTTAGTTCCTCCCCGGAACGGGGAGGGGGACCGCCCGCCTCTTCGGCGGGTGGTGGAGGGGCTTGGAGCGCGGCCACGCTGCCGCGCTCCAAGCCCCTCCACCACTTCGTGGTCCCCCTCCCCGTTCCGGGGAGGAACTAGGGAGTGAGAGACCGTCGCATCGCCGAAGCCTCAGGCCGCCGCGGCGAGCGCCTCGCCGGCTGGTGGCTCCGCCTCAAGGGCTGGAGCATCCTAGATCGCCGCGTCCGCACCCCCGCAGGCGAAGTGGACATCGTCGCGCGCCGCGGCAATCTCATCGCCTTCGTCGAGGTAAAATCCCGCGCCACAGCCGCCGAACTCGACTACGCCATCGACGAATACCGCCTGTCGCGGGTCGCCCGGGCCGCGGAATATCTGATGCCGAAGTACGCCGGCCCCGGCGACGATATCCGCGTCGACGTCATCCTGCTCGCACCCGGCACCCGCCCGCGCCATATCGAGAATGCCTGGATCGGGTGACATTCGCCAAGACCCACCCTACATCGCCGCCTCCGCCCGGGAGAATGACATGAGCCTTTCCGTCGCCGTCCAGATGGACCCGCTCGACAGCATCAATATCGCGGGCGATTCGACCTTCGCGCTGATGCTCTCGGGGCAATCGCGCGGACACCGGCTCTATCATTATGCCGCCGAGGACCTGAACTATGCCGATGGCCGCGTCTGGGCGAAGGCCCATCCGGTGACGGTGCAGCGCGTGCCCGGCAATCATTTCAGCTTCGGCCAACCGCTCAGCCTCGACCTCGGCAAGGAAGCCGATGTCGTGCTGATGCGCCAGGATCCGCCCTTCGACCTCGGCTATATCACCGCCACCCATCTGCTCGAGCGCATCGCGCATCAGACGCTGGTGGTGAACGACCCGGCCAGCGTCCGCAACGCGCCCGAAAAAGTCTTCGTCCTCGACTACGCCCAGTTCATGCCGCCGACGCTCGTGACCCGCTCGCTCGACGAGGCCCGCGCCTTCCTCGCGCAGCACGGCGAGATCGTGGTCAAGCCGCTCCACGGCAATGGCGGCAAGGCGATCTTCAAAGTCGGCAGCGACGGCGCCAATCTCTCGGCGCTGATCGAGGTGTTCAACACCGCCTATCGCGAACCGCACATGATCCAGGCCTTCCTTCCCGACGTTGCGAAGGGCGACAAAAGGATCGTCCTGGTCGACGGCGTGGTCGCCGGTGCGATCAACCGCGTGCCGGGCGCTGGCGAGATCCGCTCCAACCTCGCGGTCGGCGGCTCGGCTGAAAAGTCGATCCTGACGCCCGAAGAGGAGGAGATCTGCGCAGTCCTCGGCCCCGAACTGAAGAAGCGCGGGCTGCTGTTCGTCGGCATCGACGTGATCGGCGGCAAATGGCTGACCGAGATCAACGTCACCTCCCCCACCGGCATCGTCGCGATCGAACGCTTCGACGGGACCGACGTGGCCGGCCTGATCTGGGATGCGATCGAGGCCAAGGTCGAACGTGCGTAAATCTTTTTCCCTCTCCCAGCGGGAGAGGAGTGTTGGGTGAACATCGCCCCGCGCTGTTCAGGTCATGCCGGGGGCATGACCGACCCAACACTGGGCCCGTCACGAAGTGACGGGAAGGGTGAGGGTGACCAGCATGATCGTCACGCACTCAACCGCACCCCGCGCTGCTGCGCAGCTTGCCCCTCTCCTGAAAGGAGAGGGGAAGAAGTGACCGACCTCATCATCACCCTCATCACCTGGGGAGGCTATCTCGGCATCTTCCTGCTGATGGCGCTCGAGAATATCTTCCCGCCAATCCCCTCCGAAGTGATCATGGGTCTGGGCGGCATCGCGGTCGCGCAAGGGCGGATGGAGATGGTGCCGCTGATCCTGTGGGGCACCGCAGGCAGCGTCGCGGGCAATTATTGCTGGTACGCGCTCGGCCGACACTTCGGCTATCGCGGGCTGCAGCCCAGCGTCGAGCGCTACAGCCGCTGGCTCACCGTCGAATGGCACGACGTCGAACGGCTACACGACTTCTTCCAGCGCCACGGCCAATGGGTCGTGTTCGTGTTTCGCTTCATGCCGACCTTCCGCACGATCGTCTCGCTTCCCGCCGGTATGGCCTGCATGCCGCACTGGCGATTCCTGCTCTGGACGGCAGCGGGCGCGGCGATCTGGGACAGCATCCTCGCCGGCGCCGGCTATTATCTCGGCACGAACTTCCGGGAGCTCGACCGGTTCGTCGGCCCGGCCGCTATCGCTATCATGGCGGTGATAGCCCTCGTCTATCTCTGGCGCGTGATCACCTGGAAACCACGCAGCTGAGCGAGGCGGCTTGTTGCCTAAAGGTCGCCCAACGCCAGACCGGAAGAAAAACCGCTGGGAAGCGGCCACAATTACCGAAGCCGCACCTCATCTTCGGACCACCATCGCACCTCAGCAGAGTCCTCCTCCGCCCTGACGATGGCTTCCAGGGCTGTCGCGAGCCGACCGATGACCACAGTCGTATCGACGCGCTTCAACCACCTGCGCACCTGTGGTCTGCTCGGCTCGATAAAGCAAAGATGGCCGTCTTCAAGGTCAGGGTTCTGGCCGCAACCGATCCATAAGGAGAAGGCAGGGTTTTCGATCATGACAACCCAGCCCCAATCCTCTTGCAGGACCCGTTGGACGTGAAAACCATGCGCAGGAAGGGTGCCCCCGATAAGAGTGGCAAGCTTCTTCCCCGAGGGATTGCTGTCGCTGAAGTCCTCGTCCACCAGGGCAGCGTTTCGAAAGACGAGATGGGTTTTCATTGGCGACCCTCGGTTAGCGACGATTCTGCGGGCAATTCGGCAACTGGACTGAGCCTCCCCCGATATCCGACCAGCAGGCCAAACACCGGCAGCCTGATCTCTACATCGAAACAGAATTCCCCATCGCGCTCGGTTTCAAAGCTCAATCCCGTCGGCAGGAGGAACCGGGGCATGGGAATGCCCAGGACGGACCACCGCCTCGAAATCAGGAGCAGGCGATCGCCCTCAACCACCAAAGCCAGCGCGATGGATGCCAGTCCGAACCGCTCCACCACCAGATGCTCGTTCAGTCCAACGCCCGCCGACTGCACCGAAGAGAAGCACTTGCCGCCGAAATTCCGCGTCCAGCGTTCCGCGCCGCCCTCCCGCGAAAAAGTCACCGTGACCGGCACTCGTGGTGCAGCGCTCGGAAAGCCGATAAGCGCCCCTGCAATCGCGGCCACCGGTCCGTGGCCGCGTCGCACCTCCGCAAAGCCGGTCCATTCCCGCGCCGCGGTATCGCCATGCAGCTCCCGAAGTCGCGGTGGAAGCGAGGCGAAGGCCGACCCCAGGATCCTGCGGTACAGCGGCCCCTCCGCATCCCCCTCCTTGCTGCCGCCGCGAAACCCTGTGAAAATCTGCCGGCTCTCAAACAGCGTGTCATAGTCGGCAAGATCAAGCGCACGGACGCCCGGCCGCGCTCCCGCCTCTGGCCGTGTCCCGGCCAGCAGCTTCCGGACGATCGCTTCGATCGCCATCGAAGGGATGTACGGGCCATCGTCACCCTCGGCGAGCAGGTGCCAGCTTCGCTCGACACCCTGACCGTCCGCGATGCCGCGAGCATGGACGAACATGCCGCCGCGATGCTCGCCGAACCGCATCCGGTTGAGCACTGCATAGCAGAGCCGCGACAACGGCTCGAGCGACGGCAGCCTGAAAGTGTGACGCGCCTTCGCCAGCAGATTAAGGATGCGATGCAGGATTTCCGGTATTGGCCCGGCTCCCATCCAGATATCGGTGATCGTGGGGTGCTCAGGCGGAATGACCTGGAGGTCAGGCACATCGACCAGCGAGAAGAGCGTGTTCCGAAGCGGCAATCGGCCAGGCACCGCGATCGTGAAGCGCATGCTCTCCGCCAGCCCCACGCCATGCGACGGCTTGCCATGCCGCTGCAGCTTCACCGGGGAGCCGGCATAGCCCACCACCGCGCGCATGACGTTGAGGCCGATCCCGGCATAGGGTGACGGCGCGATGCCGCCTTCGACCGAGACAATCTCGATCGTCTTCGCCATCTCGCGCAGGACAGCGGCGGTCAGGACGGGAAAGCTGCTGATGCCCGACAGGACGAACACGCCCGCTGCTTTCGCCTCGGCATCGAACCCCGAAACGCCAAAGACGAAATCAGCGCCGTCGGCGAAATCCAGATAGTCGATGCCGGCCTCGATACAGGCCGCAATTACGCCGTAGCCATCAGCCCCATAGTCCTGAAAAGGTCCGGACGCATCGACGACGAGATCGGGCTGCCGCACGCGCAGGCCCCCGGCAATATCGGCACGATCGAGCGCGAGCGGGAGAACCCGCGCCTGTCCCCTATACCGCGCGCAAAAGGCCTCGGCGCGGGAAAGATCGCGGCCGCAGATGAGAAGCTCGATCTCGGGAAGGTCGGACAGCAGCTCCGCCAGCCGCCCGCCAAAAACACCATATCCGCCAAGGATCAGGATCCTCATGCGCGCCGTGCCCGCTTCGCTCACAAAAGCCTGTCCCTGTATTCCGGCGGCGGCACCCAGCAGGTCTCCCGCTTGCCGAACAGCCGATAGCGATGTCGTGCGACCCACCGGTAAACCGGGTCGCGCAGGAAGGCCGGCACGATCCGCAATGCGCCGAGCAGCCGCCACGGGAAACCCAGCCCCTCATAGATGCTCAGCACGGCATCGCTATCCTGCCGCACCCGATGGCCTTTCACGACGAGTATGCTGCTCGGCTTCAGCGGATCCAGGCCGTGCCTCCGGTAAATCGCCGCGCCGACATCCCCCTGCATGGACGCCAGACGGAAATGGCCGAGCTTGTCGTGCTTCAGCACGAACTGAGCGTTGACGGAGCAGAGCACGCACTCGGCGTCAAAAAGGATGATCGGGCCGCCCGGCGCGTCGGGAGAAGGCGCCTTCTGGCTCATGCCTAGGCGCCCCCGCTCGTGGCCCGCGGATGCGCGTTGCGATACACATCCAGCAGATGCGCCGCATCGACTGCGGTGTAGATCTGCGTCGAGCTCAAGCTCGCATGGCCGAGCAATTCCTGCAGCGCGCGTAGATCGGCGCCGCGCCCAAGCAGATGAGTCGCGAAACTGTGGCGGAGCGCGTGCGGCGTCGTCCGTTCGGGCAGGCCAAGCCGAGTCCGCGCCGCCTGCACCGAGCGGCGGATGATGGCGGGCGCCAGCGGCCCTCCCTTCGCCCCGCGGAACAGCGCAACATCGCGCGAGATCGGCCAGGGGCAAATCTCGACATAGGCCATGATCGCGTCGCGCACCTGCGGCAGCAGCGGCACGATCCGCGTCTTGTCGCGCTTGCCGGTGACGCTCAGCGTCTCGCCAAGCGGCAGGATCGCGCCGGTAAGCCCGGTCGCCTCGCTGATCCGCAAGCCGGCGCCGTAGAGCAGCAGCAGCACCGCCAGATCGCGCGCGCCGATCCAGGCTTCGGCCGCGTCTTCGGCCACATCCTCAGCAAGCGACACTGCCTCGTCGGGTGAGACGGGCCGCGGCACCCCCTTCTTCACCCGCGGCCCCTTGAGGCGCGGCGTAGCCCCGCCGGCAAAGGCCAGGAAGCCGCGAACCGCCGACAATTCCCGCGCAGCAGATGCGTTGCCGAGCCCTTCACCCCGGCGCTGCGCGAGATAGGCGCGCAGGTCGGCGGAGCTCACCACCTTCAGCCCGTCAGGCAGGACCGGACCGCCCCAATGCCCTTCAAGAAACCCCATCAGCCGCTCCGCCGTCGCCTGATAGGCGCGGATCGTATGGAGCGAACGCCGCCGGTCGCGGCGGAGATGGTCGGCAAAGGCGAGCGCTAGATCCTGCACGACGTGACCCTACGCCATCGACTCCAGCGATCAAGCGCGTCTCGCCAGTCCAGCAAACATTGTACAGATCTCTGTACAACGTTTGCTGGAAACTGTCAGAACCCTCATGACATTTCCAACAATTTGGTCCCGTCTGAGGCCCCAGCTAGCGGCGCGGCCTCTGCTTAGCCGAGATCGCCCTGATCACCAGCCGCTCTTCGCCCGCCGGGTCAATCGGCAGTGCCACACTCGCCGCGGCGGCATCGATCAGCGCAGCGACCGCATCGCTCCCGATCAGTTCTGGGGTCAGCTTCACATGGCGCACCACGCTCCCCTCGCCCTGGAGCAGGCCCTCAGGATCGGGCAGGCTCGGCCCGTTCGTCAGGAACAGGCTCACCCAGCGCGGATACAGCGCGATCGAGCAGACGATCGCCCGCGCCTTCTCGTTCGGCCCGAAGCCGATCGCGAGCGCGTTGTAATTGTCATAGACCAGCCGCACCGCCCCCGGCAGCCGCGCCGCCACCATCGCCAGCGCGGCACGGGCATTGGCCGCAACTTCGGGCGAAAACCGGTCGATGAACATGTCGAGCTGTTCTTCGGGCGTCATTGGGCTCCCCTTGTTGGCAATCCTACATTAGGGGCATGTCCATGTCGCGCGCCCGTGTCCTCGTCATGAATTCGGCGCTCGGCCCACTCGATTACCGGGTGCCGCACGGCATGCAGGTCGAGCCCGGCTCGATCGTCATCGCCCCGCTCGGCCCGCGCCAGCTGCTCGGCGTGGTGTGGGAACCCGAGCATATGCCCTCGGACGCCGAGGTCGGCGACAACCGGCTGCGCAACCTGGTCGGGGTGGTGCCGGTCGCCCCGCTCGCAGCGCCGCTCCGCCGATTGGTCGAGTGGACTGCCAACTACTATCTCGCCCCGCCTGCCTCGGTCGCGCGCATGGCGATGCCATCGACCTCGGCGCTCGAAGGCGCGCGCACCGTCACTGAATATCGTGCAACCGGCCGCATTCCCGATCGCATGACACCGCAGCGCGAGCAGGCGCTCGATCGGATCGGCGTTACCCAGGGCCTGATCCGCGAGCTGGCGATCACCGCCGATGTCTCGGACGCAGTGATCCGCGGTCTGGTGAAGACCGGCGCGCTCGAAGGGGTGGAGGTCGATATCGACAGCCCCTTCCCGGTGCCCGATCCCGATTTCGGCATTCCCGCGCTCTCGCCCGATCAGCGCGCCGCCGCCGAAGTGCTGATCGCCAATGTCGCTGACGAAGCGTTCCAGCCGACCTTGCTCGACGGCGTCACCGGCTCGGGCAAGACCGAGGTCTATTTCGAAGCAGTCGCCGCCGCGATCCGCTCGGGCAAGCAGACGCTCGTCCTGCTCCCCGAGATCGCGCTGACCGAGCCCTTCCTCACCCGCTTCGCCGCGCGCTTCGGCGTCGCGCCGGTCGCCTGGCATTCGGGCCTGCGCCAGTCGCAGCGCCGCCGCGCCTGGCGGGCGATCTCAAGCGGCCAGGCACTCGTCACGGTCGGCGCGCGCTCGTCGCTGTTCCTGCCCTATGCCAATCTCGGCCTGATCGTCGTCGACGAGGCGCATGAAACCAGCTTCAAGCAGGAAGAGGGCGTCCACTATCACGCCCGCGATGTCGCGGTGATGCGCGGCCTGTTTGAGAAATGCCCGGTCATCCTCGCCTCGGCAACGCCCGCGATCGAGACCCGCCACCAGGTCGCGCTCGGCCGCTATGCGGAGTTGAAGCTCCCCGGCCGCTGGGGCGCCGCCGAAATGCCGGCGATCGAAGCGATCGACCTGATCGCCAACCCGCCCGATCGCGGCCGCTGGATCGCGCCCAAGTTGGTGAACGCCATCGAGGAGACGCTCGCCCGGCGCGAGCAGGTGCTGCTGTTCCTCAACCGCCGTGGCTTCGCCCCACTGACCCTGTGCCGCACCTGCGGCCACCGCTTCCAATGCCCCAATTGCACGGCATGGATGGTCGAGCACCGCCTCGTCCGCCGCCTCGCCTGCCACCATTGCGGCCATATCGAGCCGGTGCCGCGCGCCTGCCCCGAATGTTCGAACGAGGACACACTCGTCGCGGTCGGCCCCGGCGTCGAACGCATCGCCGATGAGGTGACCGCTCTGTTCCCCGAGGCGAAGACCGCGATCGTCACCTCGGACACGATCTGGTCCCCGGCCAAGGCAGCCGAGTTCGTCCACCGCATGGAAGCCCACGATATCGACATCGTGATCGGCACCCAGCTCGTCACCAAGGGCTATCACTTCCCCAACCTCACCTTGGTCGGCGTGATCGATGCCGATCTCGGCCTCGACGGCGGCGACCTCCGCGCATCGGAACGCACCTTCCAGCAGATCATGCAGGTCTCCGGCCGCGCCGGTCGCGGCGCCAAGCCGGGGCAAGTCTATATCCAGACCCACAGCCCCGACGCGCAGGTGATGCGCGCGCTGATCACCGGCGACGCCGACAGCTTCTACGAAGCCGAGACCGAATCCCGCCGCGAAGCCGGTGCCCCGCCATTCGGCCGCTTCGCCGGCATCGTCATCTCGAGTGAAGACAAGACCGCCGCGCACGAGATCGCGACCCTGATCGGCCGCACCGCCCCCCGGCTCGAGGCAATGGAAGTCTATGGCCCCGCCCCCGCCCCACTGGCGATGCTCCGCGGCCGTCACCGCTACCGGTTGCTCGTTCATGCCCGCCGCGCGCTCGACGTGCAGGACGTGATCCGCGACTGGCTCGGCAAACTCGACTGGCCCGCCAAGGTGCGGGTCGTGGTCGATGTCGATCCGTACAGCTTCCTGTGAGCGGGTCGCATTTTTCTCCCTGTTGCAAAGGGGATAATCCTGTCAGAAATCGGCTGATGCCCGACACGCGCCTTCCGTCCTTCTTGAACCCACATCTGGTCGTGCTGCTCGCCGGCCTGTTCCTGTTGCTTGGTATCGGCAGCCCAGCCCGTGCCGACGACATCTCCGCGACCGGCCGCGGCGTCGTCCGCGTCGTCACCATCGCGATGGTCGGCGATGAAGTCGTTGGTTTCGGCCATGGCAGCGGCTTCGTCGTCGCGCCCAACCGCATCGTCACCAACGCGCATGTCGTCGAGCTCGCCAAGCGCTATCCCGACAATGTCGTGATCGGCGTCGTCCCGTCCGAGGGCAGCAAGAGCTATGAAGGCAAGGTGATCGCCTTCGACGCGGCCCGCGACCTCGCCCTGATCGAGTTCACCGGCACCAAGCTACCGACTGTCGCACTCTATACCGGCCCGGTCGAAGAGGGCGCGCCGGTTATCGCCCTCGGCTATCCGGGCAATGTCGATCTTGCGACGGCAAGGTCGGCTACAGACTATATCCACCCGCTGTCCCCGATCCGCTCGGAGGGGAGCTTCTCCGGCAGGCGGATGATGTCGGGCGTCCAGGTGCTGCTCCACACCGCGAACATCGCGCGAGGCAACTCAGGCGGACCGCTGCTCGACCCGTGCGGCCGCGTGATCGGGGTGAACTCGGCGATCACGCGCGGCGAGGAAGGCGATTCAAGCTTCGGCTTCGCCATTTCCGATACGGAGCTCGCCGCCTTCCTTCAGGCGGCCAAGCAGAGCTTCCCGGCAGTCGGCACGCCTTGCACGAGCATCCTCGATCGCATCAAGCAGGACAGCGAAGCCGATGCCAGGGCGACCGCGCAGGCCGAGGCGGCGAAACGCGATGCTGCCGCGAAGGCGCAGGTCGCGCATGATGAAGCCCTGGCGAAGGCACGCAGCGATGCCGAGCTGCACCGCGAGAACATCATGGCGCTCGCCGCGGTCCTGCTCGTTGCCGGCGCGCTCGCGATTGGCTTTGCCGGGCTGCTCGAAGTCCGCAGGCGGCGTCGCGAGGCGATCTGGGCGGCCTCGGGCGGTGGCGTGCTGCTGATCGCCGCCGCAGTCATATTCTTCACGCGCCCCAGTGGCGAAGTCGTCCTGCCGCCCGATGCGACACCGACCCACGCGCCGATCGTCTCGTCGACGGCCGCGCTCGGCAAGATGGTCTGCACCGTCGTGCCCGAGAAGAGCAGGGTCGTTTCGTCCCCCACCTCGGATGTCATGATCGACTGGGGAAGTGCGGGCTGCATGAACGGGCGTACCCAATATGCCGAGAATGGCAGCAAATGGGATCGCGCGCTGGTGCCCGCCGAGGAGCAGACCGTCTCCGTGCTCGAGTTCGATCCGGCGACGCGGGCCTATGTCAACATGCGCTACTTCCTGACCGCGGACCAGATGACCGCGGTGCGCGAGATCCGCTCGCAGGTGACGCTCAAGGCGTGCTCGACCGACGAATCGGCCCGCACCGCGCTGTCGAACCAGCAAAGCGCGATCCGCGCGGCGCTCCCGCCTTACCCTAACGAGAAGCTCGTTTATGCCTGCCGGGCCGCGAACTAGCGCTGATCGACCTCGGTGATTCAACTGCATCGTCGGATCGGGCAAAGCATCGGCACGGGACATTGTCAGAAGCCCGACAGCTCTTTCTCATGGTCGGCTCTTGAATGTTTTCCGTTGCGGCACGGCAGCGGTCCGCGCGGCGCAATTTCCCTGATAATTCCCTGATAATTCCCTGTTATTCCCTGTTCCGGGCGGGCCGGATCGAGGGGCCAAACCACTAAGCCATTATAAAATAACTATAGTTTCGGAAATCTGGTGCGTGCGTCGTCGAGAAAAAAATATAATTTCCCTGTTATCGGCAATTAACAGGGAAATTCACATAGCGGCAGGGCCCCAGCGATCGGGCCATCCTCCCCAACGGCTCATCGAGAAAGGACTGATCTTGTCGGCGCACTATTCGAAGTACGGGCCCAGAAGGGTTTGACGAACCGGCCGCGTCGCCAGGCGATCGTCGTGACGACGACGCCGAAAACCGTGCAGATAAGAATGGCGGGAAGCGACGCTTCCGCACCGAACGCGCCGCCGGTCAGCAGGTCCGGGCCGGAAATGCGCGGAATCAATACGCCGTCAACAGCGCCGCCCGAAACGGCGATGCCGTAGATGCCACCCTGGGTAAAATTCCACGCGGCGTGAACCCCGATCGCAGCCCAAAGTCGCCGCGTCAGCATATAGAGCGCCGCAAGCATGATGCCCGCCTCGAGCGCGATCGCCACCGCCGGCAGCAGCCCCGCATGCTGGTTGCCGAGATGCGCCGCGCCAAACAGGGCCGCCGAGACAATGAGCGCGATCCATGTCCCCAGCGAGGACTCGACTAGCCGGAAGATGATGCCACGAACGACGATCTCCTCACCCACTCCAGAGACTAACGACAGTGCCAGCACCGGAAGAAGCACATTTGCCGGATGCTCGCCGATCACATGATAGCCGCCGAAAAGCGCAATGACGGCGACGACCAGCGAGAACAGCAGGAAGCCGGTCAGAAGCCCCACCCCGAGCTCCTTCAACCATCCCGGCGCAGCGAATTCCGCCACTACGGGCCTGCGCTCGACGAAGCGGACAAAGAGAATATAGCCGATCACCGCCGCCACCGTCGCGCACAGGCTGGTTGCAAGGCTCCCGAGGGGCCCATGCGCATGCACCACGGAATGGGCAGCGATCGCCACCAGGATCTCCGGCCCGATGACCATCACCATGCCGATAAGGATCAGCACCAGCGGGAAGTGGATGATCCGCCAGAACAAGCCGCCTGGTGGTGTGACGGGTTTGATCGGTTCCATGGCATGCCCCCTGATTGGGGGCCAGCCTAGCGAGCCTCGCAGGCCCGCGCAAAGAACCTCAGCCGCGATCGATCCGGGCTGCAAAACACCCGCGTTTAGCGTTGTGCGCGTGGAGATAGGCAACCGAAGGGTCAGCGAAGAAGCGATCGATCAACGCCGTGAGTTCGCGGCCCTCGACCAGATCGGCATCGGTCATCATCCCCGCGGCATCATAGGCTCGCACTGACAGCGTCCGGATCGCCAGTTGCTCGGGCACTTCGTTCTCGAATTGCGCGGATTCCGCCGCGCCCTCGCGAACGAAGATGGCGTGGCGCTGGCGATAGGGGGAGTCGACGGGCAGATGCTCATGGTTGAGCAGCAGCATGGTCTCACCCACACCGGCATCCTCGAGCGAAACACGGCAGGGAAAACCGGGTGTGGCATCGACCTCCATCCGCAGCACGCCGCGCTCGGCCAGAGCCGCATCCGAGAGGCCGTACAGCCCGACGAAGGGTGCGGGATCAAGCCCGCTGATCATAAAGCCGCTCATGCCACGCCCTCCCGTTTGCGGAGTGCGACCTTGCGATCGAGACCATAGGCATAGCCACCAAGCGTCCCGTCGCTGCGCTGGGCACGGTGGCAGGGGATGACGATCGAGACATGGTTCGCCCCGCATGCCGTGCCAGCCGCACGCACCGCCCTCGGGTTGCCGGCAAGCGCGGCCAGCTCGGTATAGGTCCGCGTCTCGCCGGCCGGGATGGCGCGCAACGCCTGCCACACTGCCTCCTGAAAAGCGGTGCCCTGCACGTCGAGCGGCAGATCCTGGTCGCGCTCCGGCGATTCGACGCTGGCGACGACGCGCGCGGCGAGATCGGCGAGCGCGCTGCCGCCGGGCGCGATCTCGGCATGTGGGAAACGCTGTTTCAGCGCCTCTTCGCCTTCATCGAACGATACACGGCACAGACCCTTGTCGGTCGCAGCGACGAGCATCGGGCCAAGGCTGGTATCGGCGATGGTCCAGCGGATCGTCACGCCCGCGCCGCCCTTGCGCCATGCGCTTGGGGTCATGCCGAGCCGTTTCGCGCCATCCTCATAGAAGCGGCTTGGGGCTGAATAGCCCGCCTCGTAGATTGCCTGGGTCACTGTATTCTCCTCGATCAGGGCCTTGGCCGCGCGCTGGGCGCGCAGGCCGCGCGCATAGGCAGCCGGGGTGACGCCCGTCGCGCGCTTGAACAGGCGGTGGAAATGATGCGGTGCATAGCCAACCTGCGCCGCGAGCTCTTCGAGCCCGAGGCCATCCTCGCTCGCCTCGATCAGCGCGACCGCTTCGGCCACCGCTATCCGGTCGCGGCCGACCTCATCGGGCTTGCAGCGCAGGCAGGCGCGGAAGCCGGCGGCGCGCGCCTCGGCGCCGTCGCGGTAGAAGCGGACATGCTCGCGCTTGGGGTGTCGCGCCGGGCAGCTCGGCTTGCAATAGATGCCGGTCGTGGAGACGGCGCCGACGAAGCGGCCGTCATAAGCGCGGTCGCGGCGGTTGAAGGCCGCCCAGGCGCTGTCGGAGTCGATGGCTGTTTGCTGTGTCATGCCATCGATATAGGCGGCACGAGCAGAGGCAACATCCCGACACTTGCGGTCAAAGCCGCCCCTCGAAACGAGGCGCCGGAACGGAGCCACGCCAGAATCATCGTCTGCGACACATCGCGGAACGCCAGATCATGCCCCACGCCCGGCACCAGTTCGAGCTTCGCCGAAGGGTTCGCTTCGACAAGAGCATGGGCATGGGCGACCGGTACGAGCGTGTCAGCAGTACCCTGCAGCAGCAATATCGGGCAGCTGATGGCGGGAAACTTCCCGACATTATTGTATCGATCGAGAAGCAGCAGATTGGCTGGAGCGAACGGATACTGCTCGCCGGCGACTCGGGCGAGACTCGCAAAACCGGAAACCAGGACAAGCCCGCCGATCCTGTGCCGGGCCGCAATGTCCGTTGCGGCCCCTGAGCCAAGCGAATTGCCGATGACCACGATCCGGTCCGCGGCGATCCCTTTCGCCACGAGCCAGGCAAGGCTCGCCTCGCCATCGCGATAAAGTCCTTGCTCGCTGGGCGCCCCGGGGTTGCCGCCATAGCCGCGATATTCGGGCAGGAGCACACCATAGCCCTGCGCAACCAGGAACCGGGTCGCATAAGCGCTGCCTTCGAGGTCGCTGCCATTGCCGTGGAAGAACAACAATGTCGGCAGGCCGGGCTTTGCCGGGCGATAAAAGGCTCGAAGCTTCAGGCCATCGCTGGTCTCGATCCGGACATCATCGAAACCCGCCGGGCGCTGCGGGATGGTTGCAGGCATCGGATAGAGGAGGCTGCGCTGGAACACGAAAAGCCCGCCAACCAGGGCGATATATAGCAGCAGCGCCGCGCCAACGATGATCAGCAAGATCTTCCGAACCCGCCTCATCCTCCGTTCGCATGGAACAGCGCCAGCGTCCGCTCCTTCGCGAGATCGCTGCTCGGCTCGTGATAATCCTTGCGCCGGTCCGAATTGAAGCCGTGCCCGGCCTCATAGACATAAACAGTCGCATTGGCATGGTTCGCCGCAATGACCTTCTCGACGCCCTCCATCGGAATGCCCTGATCGTGGCGACCGAAATGGAGGATCACCGGCACCTTCGGCACTTCATCGGCAGTCGGAGGAACCTGGCTGCCATAATAGCTGGAGGCAGCCGCCACCCCTTCGAGCCGCGTCGCGGCGAACCAGGCGATCGAGCCACCATAACAATAGCCGACCACGAACACCGGGCCTTTCGCCTTCAGCGCGTTGACGCAGGTCTGCACATCGGCGAGCGACAGGTCGATCGGATGAAGAACGCGCGCGAGCTCGACGCCCCGCGCGAGCCCATCGCCCGAATAATCGGCCTCGAAGCCGGGATGCTCACGGTCGAACAGCGCAGGCGCCAGCACCTCATAGCCGTCGGCGGCATATTCCTCCGCCAGATCGCGGATATGCTCGGTGACACCGAAGATCTCCTGGACGAGCACGAGCCCGCCCCGCCGCTCGCCCTCAGGCTGGACGTGATAGACCCCGATCTCGGCGCCATCGGACATCGTCATCTGTTCCATCACACCCGGCATACCGCGACCACTCCTTACCCTCTGCGCTTTCTGGGCAGCGACATATCAAGGCACAAGCAAGATTCGTTGCCTGACCCGACATAAAGGATCAGGCTACACTCTGCAGGGTTCGGGGGGAAATGTTGCAATGAAAGTCCGGGGAAAGATTTTTGTCGGTACGGCGGCTCTGGCGATGTGTGGCCTTGCCTATTGCGTTGCCGGCGAGGTCGATGCGGTCATGCTGCGACGCCACGCCGAATCGTCCTGCCGGTGCGAACAACATGGCGGTCCGGGCGCAAGACGGGCGTGCTGGGCAGATTTCGACAAGGAGTTCGCCGCCAAACATCCTCAAATTGGGTTTCACACTTTTTGTGAGGTGTTCATTCGCCCGCAGAGGTTCGAGTGGACCGCCAATGGCTGGCCACACAAGATCACCACAAGCTACACCACGGATATGCTCCCAGGCGGTCCAGTGACATTCTGCAGCGAGGCGGAGGCCAGAGCGGCTGAAAAAGCACTCAGCCAGGACTGGGAACCCGATGGTACGATAACACCAGCGACCGAAAAGCTGGTACGCGACATAGCGCGTGGCCGCGCCTACACACCTGCGCCTGCCGACACACCTTCCTGCGCCTAGCCCAAACAAGCCGACCTTGCATCGCAGCGAACCCGATGCTAACCGCGCGGCGACCCATCCGGGGGGCCGATTCCGGCCTCCCTTTTCGTATGGGTTGAGCAACCCGTTCCAAACGAGGATTTCAATCGCGTGGAGACATCCGGCGGTATTCAAGCGAGCTTAAGCGGACGCTATGCGACCGCGCTGTTCGAGCTCGCGCGTGACGCGAAGACGATCGACACGGTCGAGGCGAGTCTTGCCAATGTGCGTGCCGCACTCGAGCAGTCGGACGAGTTCGCCCGGCTCGTGGCAAGTCCGCTGGTGAGCCGCAAGGACGCCGCTGCATCCGTCGCCGCGAGCGCCGCCGCGATGGGCATCGACTCGACCACGAAAAATTTCCTGGGCGTGCTCGCGGAGAATCGCCGCCTCGCCCAGCTGCCCGCGATCATCCGCGCGTTCCGGACACTCGCCGCCGACTATCGCGGTGAGACCACTGCCGAGGTCGTCTCGGCGCATCCGCTTTCCGCGTCCCAGGTCGATGCCCTGAAGCAGCAGCTTCGCACCCGCATCGGCCGTGACGTTTCTGTCGATCTCTCGGTCGACCCCGCTCTGCTTGGCGGGCTGGTCGTGAAGATCGGCTCGCAGATGATCGATTCGTCGATCCGCACCCGTCTCAACACTCTCGCGCACGCAATGAAAGGCTGACAGCTTCACGCTGTTGGGAAAGGCTGACAATGGATATCCGCGCCGCTGAAATTTCGAAGGTCATCAAGGACCAGATCGCCTCGTTCGGCACCGAGGCCCAGGTTTCGGAAACCGGCCAGGTGCTGTCGGTCGGCGACGGCATCGCGCGCATTCACGGGCTCGACAACGTCCAGGCGGGCGAGATGGTCGAATTCTCGAACGGCGTGCAGGGCATGGCGCTCAACCTCGAGGCCGACAATGTCGGCGTCGTGATCTTCGGGTCCGACTCGGAGATCAAGGAAGGTGACGTCGTCAAGCGCACCGGCACGATCGTCGACGTTCCGGTCGGCAAGGGCCTGCTCGGCCGCGTCGTCGATGGCCTCGGCAACCCGATCGACGGCAAGGGCCCGATCGTCACGACCGAGCGCAGCCGAGTCGAAGTGAAGGCGCCGGGCATCATCCCGCGCACCTCGGTCAACGAGCCGGTGCAGACCGGCCTCAAGGCAATCGACGCGCTCGTCCCCGTCGGCCGCGGCCAGCGCGAGCTGATCATCGGTGATCGCCAGACCGGCAAGACCGCGGTCGCGATCGATACCTTCATCAACCAGAAGGCATCGCATCAGGGCACCGACGAGAAGAAGAAGCTCTACTGCATCTATGTCGCGATCGGGCAGAAGCGCTCGACCGTTGCGCAGATCGTCCGCCAGCTCGAGGAATCGGGCGCGATGGAGTACACGATCGTCGTCGCCGCGACCGCATCCGAGCCGGCGCCGCTGCAGTTCCTCGCACCTTATACCGGCTGTGCGATGGGCGAATATTTCCGCGACAACGGCATGCACGCCGTCATCGTCTATGACGATCTGTCGAAGCAGGCAGTCGCCTATCGCCAGATGTCGCTGCTGCTGCGCCGCCCGCCKGGCCGCGAAGCCTATCCCGGCGACGTCTTCTATCTCCACTCGCGCCTGCTCGAGCGCGCCGCGAAGATGAGCGACGCCTTTGGCGGCGGCTCGCTGACCGCGCTGCCGATCATCGAGACCCAGGCGGGCGACGTGTCCGCCTACATCCCGACCAACGTGATCTCGATCACCGACGGTCAGATCTTCCTCGAGACCGATCTGTTCTTCGCCGGCATCCGCCCGGCGATCAACGTCGGCCTGTCGGTGAGCCGCGTCGGTTCCGCCGCGCAGACCAAGGCGATGAAGAAGGTCTCGGGCTCGATCAAGCTCGAGCTCGCCCAGTATCGCGAGATGGCGGCGTTCGCTCAGTTCGGCTCGGACCTCGACGCCTCGACTCAGAAGCTGCTGAACCGCGGCGCGCGCCTGACCGAGCTGCTCAAACAGGCTCAGTACAGCCCGATGCCGTTCGAGGAGCAGACTGTCTCGATCTTCGCGGGCACCCAGGGCTTCCTTGACACTGTCCCGGTCGACGCGGTGGTGCGGTACGAGCAGGCGATGCTTGCCGATCTGCGCGCCAACAACGCAGCGATCCTCACCGACATTCGCGACAAGCGCGACCTGTCGAAGGAAACGACCGAGGCGCTCAAGGACGCGCTCACCGCGTTCTCGAAGACCTTCGCGTAACTTAAGGGCTCCAAATGGCCAGCCTCAAGGCTCTCAAGATCCGCATCGGCTCGGTGAAGTCGACGCAGAAGATCACCAAGGCGATGAAGATGGTCGCCGCCGCGAAGCTGCGCCGGGCGCAGGAAGCGGCGGTTGCGGCGCGGCCTTATGCCGAGCGCCTCGAAAAGGTGATGGCGAGCCTCGCCTCCAAGGTCAGCGTCAGCGAATCCTCGCCGAAGCTGCTCGCGGGCACCGGCAAGGACCAGCGCCATCTGCTGATCATCGCGACGTCCGAGCGTGGCCTGGCCGGCGCGTTCAACTCGAACATCGTCCGCGCCGCGCGCCGCAAGGCGGAGGAGCTGATCGCTCAGGGCAAGTCCGTGAAATTCTATGTCGCCGGCAAGAAGGGCCGGGTGATCAAGCGTTTCTATCCGGGCCTGATCGCCGCCGACCATGAGATGAGCCACATCAAGACGGTCGCCTTTGCCGATGCACGGGCGATCGCCGACGACGTGATCGCGCGTTTCGAGGCGGACGAGTTCGATGTCGCACACCTCTTCTATGCGCGCTTCCAGTCGGCGCTGGTGCAGGAAGCCACCGGTCGTCAGATCATCCCGGTCGCGATCGACACCAATGCCGTGCCGGTAAGCGATGGCGGCGCCGCGGTTGAATATGAGCCCGACGAGGAAACGATCCTCGCTGAGCTGCTGCCGCGCAACGTCGCGATCCAGATCTTCGGCGCGTTGCTCGAAAACGCCGCGTCGGAGCAGGGATCGCGCATGACCGCGATGGACAATGCGACGCGCAACGCAGGTGACATGATCAACCGCCTGACGATCCAGTACAACCGCAGCCGCCAGGCCGCGATCACGACCGAACTGGTCGAAATCATCTCCGGCGCCGAAGCGCTCAAGTAAATTCGAAGCAAGGAAGAGACGATGGCAACCGCCCCGACGACCCCCAAAAAGCCCGCCGCCAAGCCGCGCGCTCCCAAGGCAGCCGCGCCCAGCGCAGCCGCACCCCAGGCGACCGCGCCGATTGCGACGACCAACAATGTCGGGCGCATCAGCCAGGTGATCGGCGCCGTCGTCGACGTGTCGTTCGAGCAGGGCAAGCTGCCGGCGATCCTTTCGGCGCTCGAGACCGACAATAACGGCAACCGCCTCGTCCTCGAGGTCGCGCAGCATCTCGGCGAGAACACGGTCCGTGCGATCGCGATGGACTCGACCGAGGGCCTGACGCGCGGCCAGGAAGTGACCGACACCGGTTCGCAGATCCGCGTGCCCGTCGGCCCGATGACACTCGGTCGCATCCTCAACGTGATCGGCGAGCCGATCGACGAGCGCGGCCCGGTCGGCCACACCCAGACCATGCCGATCCACGCCCCGGCCCCTCTCTTCGTCGACCAGTCGACCGAGAGCAGCATTCTCGTCACCGGCATCAAGGTCATCGATCTGCTCGCGCCTTACGCCAAGGGCGGCAAGATCGGCCTGTTCGGCGGCGCCGGCGTCGGCAAGACGGTGCTGATCCAGGAGCTGATCAACAACATCGCCAAGGGCCATGGCGGCACCTCGGTGTTCGCCGGCGTCGGCGAGCGTACCCGCGAGGGCAATGACCTTTACCATGAGTTCCTCGATGCGAACGTGATTGCCAAGGACGCCGACGGCAACCCGACGCCCGAGGGCTCCAAGGTCGCCCTGGTGTTCGGCCAGATGAACGAGCCGCCGGGCGCCCGCGCTCGCGTCGCACTGTCCGGTCTGACGATCGCCGAGTATTTCCGCGACGTCGAAGGCCAGGACGTGCTGTTCTTCGTCGACAACATCTTCCGTTTCACCCAGGCGGGCTCGGAAGTGTCGGCACTGCTCGGCCGCATTCCGTCGGCCGTGGGCTATCAGCCGACCCTGTCGACCGACATGGGCGCGCTGCAGGAGCGCATCACCTCCACCAACAAGGGATCGATCACCTCGGTGCAGGCGATCTATGTGCCTGCCGACGATCTTACCGATCCGGCACCGGCCACGTCATTCGCCCACTTGGACGCGACGACCAACCTCAACCGCGCGATCTCGGAGCTGGGCATCTACCCGGCGGTCGATCCGCTCGACTCCACGTCGCGCGTGCTGACGCCGGCGATCGTCGGCCAGGAGCATTACGACACCGCCCGCCGCGTCCAGGAGACGCTGCAGCGCTACAAGTCGCTTCAGGACATCATCGCCATCCTCGGCATGGACGAACTGTCCGAAGAGGATAAGCAGATCGTCGGCCGTGCCCGGAAAATCCAGCGCTTCCTCAGCCAGCCTTTCCACGTCGCCGAGGTCTTCACCGGCATTTCCGGCAAGTTCGTTCAGGTCGAGGATACCGTGAAGAGCTTCAAGGCAGTGGTCGACGGTGAATATGATCACCTGCCCGAGGCAGCCTTCTATATGGTCGGCGGCATCGAGGAAGTCGTCGCCAAGGCCGAAAAGATGGCGCAGGACGCGTAAGTCACCAATAAAGCCCCTCCTCTTCAGGGAGGGGTGGGGCAGTACTTCCGGGCGCCAGGCTCGGTGAGACGTTCCCCACCCCCTACCCCTCCCCGGAAGGGGAGGGCTAAGGAAGAAACAAGATGCTGCACTTCGAACTCGTCACGCCTGAAAAGCTCGTCCGCTCGGAGGAGGTCTATATGGTCGTCGTCCCCGGCAGCGAGGGCGATTTCGGTGTGCTCGAAGGGCATGCCCCGGTCATGTCGACGATCCGCGACGGCGCGCTTTCGATCTATCGGAGTGAAAAAGGCGAGCCCGAGACGCTCGCGATCGAGGGCGGTTTCGCTGAAGTAAGCGCGGCCGGGCTCACGATCCTCGCCGAACGTGCCGGCGATACCGCGTCATCGGGTACGCCGGTACGTCCAGCGCTTTAGGTTGCCGCCCCCGACCGTTGATATCTCCGCGTTGAGCGCGTCGCCCTCCATCCAGTAGCGGATGCGCTGCGGATAATCATGCGACGGGTTCGCGAAGGCGATCTCGCGCGGCCCCTGCGATACCACCGGAAACGCGACACGGGCGCCGCCCTGAGGCGATGCCCAATAGGCCAGCTTGCCGTCCGGCCCGGCGAGGATCTCGGTCGCTTCCCATTCGCGCAGCGTCTCGCCCGCACCGCTCCGGCCCGCCCCGAGCATGATCCCGCCACGTGGCGCCATCCAGCATTCCTCGGTCCAGCGATCGCCGCTTGCCCGCTCCCAGCACCCCGCCATCCAGCCCGGCAGACCGGCGGCGTCGGGTTTCGACTGGGCGACTGCTGTGCCGCTCGCGACGATCGCAAGCGCGGCCAGCATCTTCATCGTCAGGCGCATGATCAGTTCCCAAAAACATCAAGGTAAAGGCAGTAGCGCAAAAATGGGGCAATCTCACCGAACTCCGCAATCCGGTTAGTTAATTGTCAAACCTTGGCCGTTACCTCTCATGACACGTATGAGGGATCCAACCATATGAGTGCATTTGGGCGTCGTCCCGGTGTGAGCAACGGAGCCGCGGCACGCCCGGCCTTTGGCGTCGCGCGCCCGATGCAGGGCGGCGGCAACGCCCGGCCTGCCGAGGCTGACGGCGGCGATCAGTTTCCGCCGATCGCCAAGCTGCCTTTGCCAGGCGGTGACGCGCCGACCGGCAACATGCCAGGCGCCCAACAGGACGCGCTGACCAGGCTCGCCGAACGCCAGAACGCCTCGGGCGATGCGGGCAACAGCAAGGTCGAGGGCTTCGAAAGCTCGATCCACAAGATCAAGGAACAGGTGCTTCCCCGCCTGCTCGAGCGTGTCGATCCCGAAGCCGCGGCGACGCTCAACAAGGACGAGCTGGCCGAGGAATTCCGGCCGATCATCGGCGAGGTGCTCGCCGAGCTCAAGCTGACGCTCAACCGGCGCGAACAGTTTGCGCTCGAAAAGGTGCTGGTTGACGAGCTGCTCGGCCTCGGGCCGCTCGAGGAACTGCTCGCCGATCCGAACATCAGCGACATCATGGTCAACGGCCCCGAGCAGACTTTCGTCGAGCGGAAGGGCAAGCTTGAGCTCGCCAACATCCAGTTCCGCGACGAGGAGCATCTGTTCCAGATCGCTCAGCGCATCTGCAACTCGGTCGGCCGCCGCGTCGACCAGACCAGCCCGCTCGCCGACGCCCGCCTCAAGGACGGCTCCCGCGTCAACGTGATCGTTCCGCCGCTCTCGCTCCGCGGCACCGCCATCTCGATTCGTAAATTCTCCGCCAAGCCGATCACGCTCGACATGATGGCCGGCTTCGGCTCGATGAGCCCAAAAATGGCTACGGCGCTGAAGATCGCTGGCGCTTGCCGGTTCAACGTCGTCATCTCGGGCGGTACCGGTTCGGGCAAGACGACGATGCTCAACGCCCTGTCGAAGATGATCGACCCGGGCGAGCGCGTGCTGACGATCGAGGACGCGGCCGAGCTTCGGCTGCAGCAGCCGCACTGGCTGCCGCTCGAAACCCGCCCTGCCAATCTCGAGGGCCAGGGCGAGATCAGCATCCGCGATCTCGTGAAGAACGCCCTGCGTATGCGTCCTGATCGCATCATCCTCGGCGAAATTCGCGGCAGCGAGTGTTTCGACATGCTCGCGGCCATGAACACGGGCCATGACGGCTCAATGTGTACGCTCCACGCCAACTCTCCGCGCGAGGCACTCGCCCGTATGGAGAACATGGTGATGATGTCCGACATCAAGGTGCCGAAGGAAGCGATCAGCCGTCAGATCGCCGATTCGGTCGAGATGATCATCCAGGTGAAGCGTCTGCGCGACGGCTCGCGGCGCGTGACCAACGTGACCGAGGTGATCGGCATGGAAGGCCCGGTGATCGTCACCCAGGAGCTGTTCAAGTTCGAATATCTCGACGAGAGTGCCGACGGCAAGATCATCGGCGAGTACCGCTCGCTCGGGCTGCGGCCTTATACGCTCGAAAAGGCGCGGCAGTTCGGGTTTGATCAGGCGTATCTCGAGGCGTGCCTCTGATTCCTTCTCCCCGTGGGGGGAAGGACTAAGATCAGCTCTTGTAAGCGATGCTCGCCAGGATAGCCGCGGCGAACAATGCGAGGACCTGAACGGTCGGCCAGTCGATGATCCCGACCTTGTCGAGATCGACTCGTCGTTTGCGCCGCCAGTCCCGAAAGCCGGCAAAGATCGCGAGCGCCAGGCTCGCGCCGGCACCAGCCCATAATTCAACCGACATGGATCAGCTCAATCGCCGAGCTTCTCGATCTTCTCGTGGAGGCGGCTGAGCTCAGCCTTGAGCGCCGCGATCTCGGCGTCCTTGCCGACGGCAGGCGCCTCGCCCGGTGCATCGGCTGGTTTTGCGGCGCCGGGCTTGAACGCGGAAGTTGCCGCCTCGAACATCTGAAGGTTGCGCTTGGCGATCTCAGCGAAGGGCGAATTGGCGAAAGCGCCCTCGACCGCCGATTTGAACTGCTCATGGTTGCGGCGGAAGCTGTCCATCGACGCCTCGAGATAGCCGGGGACCATCGTCTGCATCGAATCGCCGTACATCGAGATGAGCTGGCGGAGGAAATTGACCGGGAGCATCGTCTGCCCGCGCGCCTCTTCCTCCATGATGATCTGGGTGAGGATGTTGTGCGTGATGTCGTCTTCGGTCTTGGCGTCGACGACCTTGAAATCCCGACCCTCGCGCGTCATCGCTGCGAGGTGCTCAAGAGTGATGTAGGACGAGGTCTCGGTATTATAGAGACGCCGGTTCGCATATTTCTTGATAATGACCGGGCCATCGCCGGTATTGTGCTTCTTCATGGGAAGGCTCCCAGCCCCAGTGGTTGACCCATCTGTAACACCCTTTATTGCCGCACCGCAACACGGTCCACGGCCTCTTGTCCTGTTCCTGGAAATGTTGCGCCGCGAGACCGCAGCATCACCCGAGCAAAGAGCCGCCGCGCTCGCCGGATTGCGCGCCTATCAGGAGGCCCCGCGTGGCAAGGCGCGCCGACTCGCTCCAGTGCGCTATCGCAAGGGACGGGCGCGATTGCGCGACTACGGCGCGAAGGGCAGCACCGGCCGGCCGGTGATCCTGATACCCTCGCTGATCAATCCTCCTTTCATTCTCGACCTCAGTCCCGACACCTCGCTGTTGCGCTGGCTGGCGAGTCGCGGCTTTCGTCCGATGCTGCTCGACTGGGGCTCACCGGGGCCGGAGGAGCGCGACATGGATGTGACGGCGCATGTCGAACAACTATTGCTGCCGCTGATCGCGAAGCTTCCCCAGCCGCCGGTGCTCGCGGGATATTGCCTCGGCGGCACGATCGCACTGGCGGCCGCCTGCGCCGCGCCCGTGGCGGGTCTGGTGATGATCGCCGCGCCCTGGCATTTCGCAGGCTTCGGCAGCGCAGCACGTGCCGACATCGCTGAACTTTGGCGCACCGCACAACCTGTCTGCGAAACGCTTGGACTGGTGCCGATGGAGGTGCTGCAGAGCGGTTTCTGGCGACTCGACCCGGCGCGTACCATCGCCAAATATGTCGCCTATGCCGGCCTTGAGCCCGGCAGCGCCGCCGCTGCCTCCTTTGTCGCGCTCGAGGATTGGGCCAATGCCGGCGCCCCGCTGACCTATGCGGCCGGAAAACAATTGTTCGAGGGTTTCATAGGCGATGATGCGACCGGCCGCAGCGCCTGGCGCGTCGGCGGCGTGGTCGCCGATCCGGCGCACCTCCCCTGCCCAGCGATCGACTTCGTGTCGCTTACTGACCGCATCGTCCCCGCGGCGAGCGCCGCCGATCTGCCCGACCGGCACGACCTTGGCGCGGGCCATGTCGGCATGATCGTGGGGCGCGGTGCACGGGCGCAGCTCTGGGAGCCGCTGGCGGACTGGCTAAGCGCGCTCCCCGGCACTAGATAGGCGCGAAATCGAACCGGAGCCGCACACAATGACCGACATCGTCATCACCGCCGCCAAGCGTACCCCTGTTGGCAGTTTCCTCGGCGCCTTCGCCGCAACGCCTGCGCATGAGCTGGGACGAATCGCAATCGAGGCGGCGCTGGCGCAGGCAGGCGTCGCGGGCAGTGACGTATCCGAGGTGATCCTCGGCCAGGTGCTGACTGCGGCGCAGGGCCAGAACCCGGCCCGCCAGGCATCGATGGCGGCCGGCGTGCCCAAGGAGATTCCGGCATGGGGCGTCAACCAGGTCTGCGGCTCGGGTCTGCGTGCGGTGGCACTGGCGGCGCAGGCAATCGCGACCGGCGATGCCCGGATCGTCGTCGCGGGCGGCCAGGAGTCGATGTCGCTTTCGACTCATGCGCAGAATCTGCGCGGCGGCACCAAGATGGGCAATCTCTCGCTGGTCGACACGATGATCAGCGACGGCCTGACGGACGCCTTCAACAATTATCATATGGGCATCACCGCGGAGAATCTCGCCGAGCAATATCAGATCACGCGCGGCCAGCAGGACGAGTTCTCGGTGCGCTCGCAGAACCTCGCCGATGCGGCGCGGTCATCGGGCCGGTTCAGGGACGAGATCGCACCAGTGACGGTCAAGGGCCGCAAGGGCGACACGATCATTTCGGACGACGAATATATCCGCGCTGGCGTGACGCTGGAGAGCATCTCGGGCGTCCGTCCCGCCTTCAAGAAAGATGGCACGGTGACTGCCGCCAACGCGTCGGGTCTGAACGATGGCGCCGCCGCGCTGGTGATCATGAGCCGGGCCGAAGCCGAGAAGCGCGGCAGCCCGATCCTGGCGCGGATCGCGAGCTGGGCTTCGGCCGGTGTCGATCCCTCGATCATGGGCATTGGCCCAGTGCCTGCCACGCGCCGCGCGTTGGAAAAGGCGGGCTGGAGCATTGCCGATCTCGACCTGATCGAGGCGAACGAGGCGTTCGCCGCACAGGCCCTTTCAGTCGGCAAGGAGCTTGGCTGGGATGCGAACAAGGTCAACGTCAATGGCGGCGCGATTGCGATCGGCCATCCGATCGGCGCGAGCGGCGCCCGCGTGCTGACCACCCTGCTCTACGAGATGGGCAAGCGCGATGCGAAGAAGGGCCTCGCGACCCTCTGCATCGGCGGCGGCATGGGCATCGCCCTCTGCGTGGAGCGCTGATCTTTTCCCCCTCCCACGTGCGGGAGGGGAACCAGGTGCGCGTGCGATCTCAGTCCTGCCACACCCGGTCGAACCGGGCGCCAAGGCTGGTCAGCAGCTCATATTGCGACATGCCGGACATTAGCGCTGCCTCGGGCAGCGCATAATCGAGCGCTAGCCAGTCGCCCTCACCGAGATGCGGAGCCGCGTCTACATTCACCGCGAGAAGGTCCATCGAGACTCGGCCGAGCACAGGCAAGCTTTTGCCCTCGAGCGAAGCCGAGCCGGTTCCCGAAAACCCGCGGAAATAGCCGTCGGCATAGCCGACATTGAGGATCGCGACCTCCGTGTCGGCAGGCGCGGTGAAGGTCGCGTTGTAGCCGATCGTCTGACCGGCCTGGAGAGTTCGGCGCTGGAGGATCTGCGCTTCTGGTGTGACGACCTGACGGATCGCGCCCAGCTCCGGGCTGGGCACGCCGCCATACAGGGCGAGACCGGGGCGGGTGAGATCGAAAGCATAGTGTCGGCCAAGGCCGATCCCGGCCGAATTGGCGAGGCTCATCCGCTTGGCTGCGGTCCGGCCGAACAGGCCAGTGAAGGTGGCGAGCTGGCGGTCGTTCATCGCCACGTTCTCGTCGGCACAGGCGAGGTGGCTCATCAGAGTCTCGATCGCGAGGCCCTCGAGCAGGCCATTATCGACATTAGCGACTGCCAGACCGAGGCGGTTCATACCGGTATCGATCATCACGTCGCAGGCACCGCCTGCGGCCGCCTTCCAGCGCGCGACCTGCGCAGCCGTGTTGAGTACCGGACGGGCAATCCCGCTTAGCGCCAATACCATATCGTCTTCGCGCACGCCGTGCAGGACCGAGACGGATACACCGAGCGGCGCCAGCATCTCGGCCTCCGCCCAGGTCGCGACGAAGAAATCGCGGCACCCGGCAGCACTCAGCCGTTTCACGACTTCGATCGCGCCGAGGCCATAGCCATCGGCCTTGACCGCAGCCCCGCACGCCGCCTCTCCGCTCATTGCGGCAAGGGTGCGCCAATTATAGGCAAGCGCGGCGCCATCCAGGCGAAGGCGAAGGGGCGAAGTCATCCTGGGGCGGTTAGCGACCCTCCTCCGACTCCGCTAGTCCGCGCTGGCCATTCCCGGCTTGGTTTCGCGCAGGCCGAATGCGGTCACCACCAGCGCCATCGCGACGACGCCCCACGCGTACCAGAGGCCGGCATAGGGGTCGCCTGTCTTCGCGACGATATATTGGCCGATCACCGGCAGGAATCCGCCGAAATAGCCTGCGCCGAGATGATAAGGGATAGACATCGAGCTGTAGCGGATACGCGGCGGAAACATCTCCGAGAGCAGGGCCGCGACCGGGCCGTAGGTGATGCCCGAGAGCGCGGCGAGCGCGAGGATCGCGGTGATGAGCTTGAGGATGCCGAGTGGGCTCGGCACGACCTTGCCCAGATTATAGCCCGCTCTGGCGAGCGCTGCATCAAGCCCCGCAGGGCGGGTATCTGCCACCGGCACGCCGCCGATCTCGACGAGCGTGACGGGCGTGTGCTCCTTCTTGTAGGGCACCCCCTTTTTCGAGAAATAGTCGAGCAGCCGGCCGCACTCATCGATCTGTTTGGGCGCGAACGGGTTATATTCGCAGACCGGGCCTGAGATGATCACTGGCGCACGGTGCGCCGCCCTGGCGAGGGCAGGATTGGCGGAAGTGCCCATCATCCAGAAGATCGGGAAGAGCAGCACCAGCGTCATCGCATAGCCGAGGACGATCGGCGTCTTGCGCCCGACCTTGTCGGAGAGCCGACCGAAATAGATGAACCAGAAGATCCCCGAGGTGGCGCCGACCCCGGTGATCAGCTGAGCAGTCGTCTCCTCGACGCGCATCGTCGTCTGGAGGAAGGAGAGGACGCTGAACATCGCTGTGTACCAGATCACCGTCAGCCCCGCCGCGATGCCGAACAAGGCTACGAACAGGCGCCTGAGGTTGCCGGGATAGGTGAAGCTCTCCGTGAAGGGATTCTTCGCGGTCTCGCCGGCTTCCTTCATCTCCTTGAACACCGGGCTCTCGGAGAGCTTGAGCCGCATCCACAAGGACACGGCGAGCAGCAGCAGCGAGAAGACGAAGGGGATGCGCCAGCCCCAGTCGTTCCACATCGAAACCGGCAGCACGAATTTGGTCAGCAGCACCACGGCGAGGCTGAGGATGAAGCCACCGCCGACGCTCGCCTGGATGAAGCTGGTATAATAGCCGCTCTTCCCCGGCGGCGAATGCTCGGCGACGTAGATCGCTGCACCGCCATATTCGCCGCCAAGCGCAAGGCCCTGCAGAATGCGCAGGAAGATGACGATGAAGGGCGCCGCCAGCCCGATCGTGGCGGCTGAGGGGACGAGGCCGACCCCGGCAGTGGCGATGCCCATCAGCGTTATCGTGACGAGGAACGTATATTTTCGGCCGAGCTTGTCGCCGAAAAAGCCGAACAGCACCGCACCGAGCGGACGAAAGCCGAAGCCCACCGCGAATACCGCCCAGGCTGCGAGCGCCTGCACGATCTCGTTGCCGGCCGGGAAGAAGGCGCGGCCGATGATGCCCGATGCGGCAAGCGTGCCGTAGATGAAGAAATCATACCATTCAAAGATCGTGCCGAGCGCCGACGCAGTGATGACGAGCTGGATATCCTTGCGGCTCGGCTCGGGCCGTGCGCCCGGGCCGGGTGCGATGTCGTTGCCCGCGATCGTCGCCATATTGCTTCTCCCCGTGTGGGGTGACGTTTAGCGGCATTGATGGAGGCGGCAAGATAGCCCGAAAGCTATCGCTCGCGTCCTGCACTTCGGCCCCATATGTACGCACCAGCCGTCAGGGAGGTGACATGCTCAGCGAAACACTGCTCGACGAGATACGTGGGCTGCATTCAGGACCTGACCGCGGATATCATGGCTGGAGCCACCCAGTCGCTCTGCTGGCGCTTCACGCCGAGGTCGCACGCTCAATGCACGACCCCGCGGCAGTGCGATGGGCGATCCTTCTTCATGACGCGATCTACGAACCGCGCCGTGCCGACAATGAAAGCCGCAGCGCTGCGCTGGCTACCCAGATGCTGAAAGGCCTGGTGACCGATGCCACGCTCGATCGCACGATCCGGCTGATCGAAGCGACCGCGCGCCACACGATACCCGTGGGGCTTCCGGACGATGAAGCGGAGGATATGGCATTGTTCCTCGATATGGATCTGTCGATCCTCGGCGCCCCGCCAGCTGATTTCGACGCGTATGAAGCCGGTGTGCGTCACGAATATCGCGAGGTGCCGGATGCCGCCTTTCGTCTTGGGCGCGCTGACATATTGGAAGGATTCCTCGCCCGCGAAAATCTCTATTTTTCGGATTGGGGCCGCGCTCGGTTCGAGGTGCCTGCGCGCGAGAATCTCAAGCGATCGGTTGCAGCCTTGAGAGGCAAGGCGCAGCTATCAGGTCACTGACGGGCCCGCCCGATCGGCACGCAAAGCAGCCGCCCCTGCACGTCTCGCTCGACGCTTACCTCGATCTCGAACGCGGCGCGCAAATTCCCGGGCGTCAGCACTGCCGCAGCCTCACCGGACGCAAGCACTCGGCCTTCCTTCAACAGGAGCACGTCGTCCGCTACGCGCCCCGCGTGCAGCAGATCATGGAGGACGATTGCGACGCCCGCCCCACCCCTCGCGACCTGCTGCAGCCGCTCGAGGATATCGAGCTGATGCGCCGAATCGAGGCTGGCGAGCGGCTCATCCGCGAGGAGCCATTTCGGCTCGCCGGCAAGAACGCGCGCGAGAAGCACACGGGCCCGCTCACCGCCGGACAGTTCGTTGACCGGGCGATCGGACAGATGGATCGTTTCGGTCGCCACCATGGCCTGTATCGCAGCTTCCAGGTCGCGCGCGCTCGGGCCAGCAAAGGGCGTTCGGTGGGGTGCGCGGCCGAGCGCAACGATCTCCGAGGCGGCGACGTTCCAATGGACGCTCGCATCCTGGGGGAGATAGCCGATGGTGCGCGCGCGCTCGCGGGGATCAAGCGCGGTGACGCTACGATCGCCGAGGCGGACGACGCCTTGGGTTGGCTCGATCAGCGCCGCGGCGGTCTTGATCAGCGTGCTTTTACCAGCGCCATTGGGGCCGAGGATTGCGGTCAGGCGACCGGGACGAAGGACTGCGCTGATATCGTTGAGTACGCGGCGACCGGACAGGCTGACGTCCACGCCCTGAATGGTCAGCTCCATGACGCGCGCCCCTTCAGCAACAGCGTCAGGAAGAAGGGCGCGCCGATCAGCGCCATCGCCACGCCGAGCCGGACTTCGCCAGCACCCGGCGCGAGACGGCACAGGCTGTCGGCGGTCAGCACCAGCGCTGCTCCGCCCAGCGCGCTCGGCAACAGGAGCGATGAAGGACGGTGGCCGAAGAAAGGGCGGAGGAGATGCGGGACAACGAGGCCGACAAAGCCG
Organism: Sphingomonas sp. P3_C5; assembly: GCF_056402635.1. Lineage (NCBI taxonomy): Bacteria > Pseudomonadati > Pseudomonadota > Alphaproteobacteria > Sphingomonadales > Sphingomonadaceae > Sphingomonas > Sphingomonas sp. P3_C5. The sequence continues at coordinate 17,489 of NZ_JBFUHA010000015.1, read as the reverse complement.
ACCACGCCTGTCACCGCGACACTGGCGCCGATCGTGAGGCCGGTGCCGAGCACGACCAGGGCCTGAAGCCTGCCGAGCCGAACACCGAGCGAGCGGGCGGCCTCCTCGCCAAGGGTCAGCGCGTTGAGCGACGGGCCCGTCAGGAACAGCAGAATCGCGCCGAGCGCCATGAACGGTAGCGCGGTGCGAACGTCGTCCAGGCTGCGATCGGTGAGCGCGCCCATCAGCCAGTCGATCACCTCAGCGACCGCATAGGGGTTCGGCGCCACCGAGATCAGGAAAGCGGTGAGCGCCCCGGCAAGGCTGGCGAGCACGGTGCCGGCAAGGATGAACTGGACGGGACTCGGCGAACGCCAGGTGAGCGCAGCGAGAAGCGCCATCGATCCGGCGGCGGCACCCATCGCGCAGGCGAACAGGACAAGCGGGTTGGCGGCGATGCCGAGCACGATCGCCGCGACCGCGCCGAGCGCCGCACTCGAGGAGACGCCGACCACCGCCGGGTCAGCAAGCGGGTTGCGGAGATAGCCCTGCAGGACGGCGCCCGACAGGCCAAGGACGGCGCCGATAGCGAGACCGAGGATCGCGCGCGGCAGGCGAAGCTCGACGATGATGGCAAAGCGCGGATCGGGCGAGAACCAGGCGGAGGGCGGGACCCAGGCCTTGCCGGCGATCAGCGACAGGCCAAAGGCGAGCACCACGAGCAGGATCAGGAAGGCGAGCTTGCGCGTCACGACGCGAGCTGCCGGCGGATCGCGGCGAGACGGGTGATCGCGGGTATGATCGTCGGGCCGCCGCAATTGACGAGCGTGCGGGGGAAGGCCGCCTCGACGGTGCCCGCGCGGGTCGCGGTGAGTACGCGAGCGCGGAGCGTGGAGGTGCGCGACGGGCCGGGCGTGAGGATCACGCGTGGCGGATGGGCTGCGATGGCCTCGATCGGGAGATTGCCGGTGAAGGCGAGGCCGTAATCGGCGGCCGCGTTGCGGAAGCCGGCGCGGTTCAGGAGTTCGTCAAGGAGGTTGCCCGAACCACTGGCAAGGCCACCGACGATGAAGAGAAGGGCGGAGGGTTCCTGGCCCTTCCCCGGCGCTGAGCGTGGAAGGGCTGAGGCAACCGCACGATCTATTCTGGCATTGAGCGCCCTGCCCTGCGCGCTCTCCCCGACCGCCGCCGCGACCTGTGCGATCTGCGTCTTGCTCGCTTCGATCGTCGTTGGCGAATCGAGCAGCAGCGTCTTCAGCCCGGCCCGGTCATAGGCGTTGCGTGTGCTCGCTGGCGTAAAGCTGCTCGTCAGCACCAGATCAGGATCAAGCGCGATCACTTCCTCCGCTGTGCCGGCGGTGGTGGCGAAATGGTTCGCCACCTCCAGCGGCATCGAGGTTGCGGCAGGGTCCTGCGAATAATGGCTGATTGCGGCGATGCGGTCCGGCGGGACGAGCTCGACCAGCATCGCATCGGCGCAGGGGTTGGTCGAGACGATCCTGACGGGGGCCCCGCCACTCGCGTGCGGCTTTACCGGTGCGGAGCACCCGGCGAGCAGCAACGCGAGCGGCAGGACCAGTCTCATCAGTTCAGCTTCACCCGGATGCCGGCATAGGCAGTGCGGCCGTAGGTGCCATAGCCGGCGACGGTCTGATACTTCTCGTCGAACAGATTCTCGACACGCCCGTAAAGCGCGAAGCGATCGCCGATCGGCATTTCAGCCCGCAAGCCGGCCAGGACATAGCCGTCGAGCCGCACGGTGTTGGCGGCGTTGTCAAAGCTGTCACCCACATGGCTGATCGTCGCCCCGACCGACAGGCGGAAGGGGAAGCGGTAATCGATTGAGGCGCTGACCGCCTGTTTCGGACGCCGGGCGAGATCTTTGCCGAAGGTCGCGCCGGGGGTGCGGTCGATCGCGTCGATATAGTTGTAGTTCGCCGTGAAGGTCAGCGCATCGACTGGACGCAGTTCCAGCTCAAATTCGACACCCTGGGCGCGCGTGCGGGTGGTGTTGAAATAGGTGAAGGTGCTGAGATCGAAGCCGATCTGGTTGTGCGTGTCGCGGTGGAACCAGGTGGCACTGACCTTGGCGCGACGGTCGAGGAAGGACTGCTCGATGCCGAGATCATAGCTGCGCGCGGTTTCGGGCTTCAGGTTGATGGTGCCGTAATATTGCGCGAAGCGCTGATACAGGGTCGGCGCCTTGAACCCTTCGGCATAGCTGGCGCGCAGCGTAGTGCCTTCAGGCAAGGCAAGTGCGGCATTGGCACCGAAGCTGACATGGCCGCCGAAATCGCTGTTGTCGTCGTGGCGAACGCCACCGGTGACGGTCAGTATCTCGATCGGCTTGACGATCGCCTCGCCATAGAAGCTGGTGATGCCACTGGCATGGCGGTTGGAGCCGTCGAAGAAGCGGCTGTTCTCGTGCTCGGCGCCGGCGACGATGCGGACCTGCTCGACCAGCTGAAAGTCGCCCTGATATTCGTACCGCTCGCTGCGCCCGCGCGAGAAGAAGCTGACCACTGGGCCGAACGCCGGATCATAATTGTCGCGGTTGACGTCGGCGACAGTGAAGGCGAGGCGGTTCCGGAAGCGGCCATCGATCAGATTGGCGTGGAGGCCGGCATAGCCATAGATCTCCTGCGCGATCGAATATTCGGCGTCGTCGGCGAGGACATAGTTCGGGGCGGGGAAGCCGTCGAGATCGACATGGCTGTGCGCATAATAAGCGCGCAGGTCGATGCCGATTTCGTCGGTGAAGGCGATACCAACACTGCCGGTCGCACCATATTGTTCATAGCCATCGGGCTCGGTGCCTTTGGCGTAGGCCGAGATGCCATCTGTGCGGGCATAGCCGCCGGTCAGCGCTGCGGTTACGGGGCCGGAGCCGCCCGAGACGGCGGCATTGGCGAAGACGCTGTCATGCGAACCATATTCGACACTGCCGCGGCCCTGCAGGCCCTCACTCGGCTTCATGGTGGTGATGTTGATGACGCCGCCGATCGCCTGGCTGCCCCAGGGCACTGAGTTCGGACCGCGCAGCACCTCGATGCGCTCGACCGAGCCAGCGAGGAGGGCGCCGAAATCGAACGCACCGCCGGGCGAGGAGGGATCATTGACGCGGACGCCGTCGATGATCGTCAGTGTCTGCTCGCCCTCGGCGCCGCGGATGCGGACCGCGGTGAGGGTCCCGACACCACCATTGCGCGACACGGTCACGCCGGGCGTGGTGGCGAGCAGGTCGGAGATAGAGACGGTCTGGCGCTGCTCGATCTCGTCGCGGGTGATGACGGTTACGGCCTGGCCGATCTGGTTGGCATGTTGTGGTGCGCCGGCCGAAACGATGATGTCTGGCGGTAGGCGGACGAAGTCGCCGACTATGTCACAGTCGTTCGTCGTCTGGCAGTCGTCGGCGGGAGCAGCCTGCGGCGCGGCGGCGGCCGGCGCGTCCTGGGCGTGCGCGGCGGTCGCGGCGAGCAAGGCTGCGCTGGTCAGCAGGAACTTACGGTAATCGATCATGGCATTGCCCCTTCACATGGGGGCCGAGGGACCAGGGGCGCCTCTACACGACACCCGGTCCTTGCGGCCCGGTTCATGTCGTTCACTCGAGGTAACGCCCTCGTCCGCCCGGTGCATCCCGCCCGCGCGATGGATCGACTGTGGCGGGCAGGTCTCCTGGCTTCCGGGTCTTCGCGTGGCGCCCCGCCTTCCCGGGCGCGAGCCCAGTGGCGTGATGGAGCACCGGCTATCCGGTTACAGTTGCGGGAGCAGCATCGGTTTTGCGGAGAGGTCCGCGCACCGATTTCCCTCTTGATCCCGTCTCCGGGACCCGTCACGTGCGCGGCCTTAGCCACGGCGCCACCGCGACGCAAGCCACGCTATGGAACCTGATGTGCATCAAGGCGTTGCATGCAGGTTGGGAGGGGAAAGAGCATGTCGCTTGCCTCTGTACACAAGCTCACCACTGGTGGCTCCGCGCTCGTCGCCAAGGAACAGCGCGAGAAGCTCGAAGAGATGTCGCTCCTCTATGCGCGCGAGAGCGAGGCGGTGAGCGACGCCCAGCTCGACTCGCTGACCGATGCGGCGATCAAGGCGCGCAAGCTGCAGGACGCGACCTTCTGGCAGAAGGTGAAGTTCCGATCGCGGATGATCCGGGCGGCGGCCGGGGACGTCGGGCATTAAAAAAGCCCGCAAAGTCAGATGACTTCACGGGCTTTTTTAAAATGGTGGGCGTGGCAAGGATTGAACTTGCGACCCCTGCGATGTCAACACAGTGCTCTACCACTGAGCTACACGCCCACGCGAGTTGGGCGCTCTAGCGGGGGTTGTCCGCCTGCGCAAGCACCCTCACGCGCTAATTCAGGGGGCCCCGCGTGACGTTCTCCATTTCGAACATGCGATCGACCTCCATCACGAGGTCGCGCAGGTGGAAGGGCTTGGAGAGCACGCGGGCCTGGGGGACCGTCTTGCCGGCCTTCAGCGTGACCGCCGCAAAGCCGGTAATGAACATGACGCGCAGCTCCGGGCACATCTCGCCGGCCTTTTGCGCAAGCTCGATGCCGTCCATCTCGGGCATGACGATATCGGTAAGGAGCAGATCGAACGGTTCGGTCTGGAGCAGCGGAATCGCAGCGGTGCCGCGATCGACCGCGCTGACGGCATAGCCCGAACGCTCAAGCGCACGCGTCAGATACTCGCGCATCACCCGGTCGTCTTCGGCTAGCAATATCCTGATCATCCGTGGTCCCACCAATTACCCGAGCAGGTTTATGCTCAAATGACTTAAGATTTTCCAGCGAAGCTTACACCGATTGCGATGAAACCGGCCTCGCCCTAGGTTGACGTTCAATGGCCGATGCCCCGCTCTCCTTCGATCTTTACGGCGACGCCGAGCCGGCGAGTCCGGTCATTCTCTCGGTGCCCCATGCCGGCCGCGATTACCCCCTCGCCCTGCGCGCCGCACTGCGCGTGCCGCTGGCGGCTCTGACCGCGCTGGAAGACCGGTATATTGATGCCGTAGCAGTTTTGGCGCGTGGCCGCGAGACCATGCTTGTGCAGCGTCTGCCACGTGCCTGGATCGATTTGAATCGAAGCGAGCAGGAGCGCGACCCCGGGATCGATGACGGCGCGAGCCGGCAGTCGATGCCGATGATGTCCGCCAAGACGCGCGGCGGGCTCGGCCTGGTGCCGCGGCGTGTGTCGGGCGCGGGCGAGATCTGGCGGCGGCGGTTCGATGCCGATGAGGTGGCGGGGCGGATCGCGCGGGACCACCGCCCCTATCACGCGGCGCTGGCTGATGCGTTGACGCGGGCGCGGGCGCGGTTCGGGACGGCGGTGCTGCTCGATCTCCACTCAATGCCCTCGATTGAGCCGGGAGAGGGTGCGGCCCGGATCGTGCTGGGCGACCGGTTCGGGCGATCGGCGGCCTCGCGGTTCGTTCACCGGCTGCAGGGCGAGGCGAGCGCGGCCGGGATCACCTGCGCGCTCAACGCGCCCTATGCGGGCGGCCATATCCTGGATGCGCAGGCGCGGCCAAAGGCGGGGGTGCATGCCATCCAGATCGAGTTCGACCGGGCGCTGTACCTCGACCCGGCGCTGGACAGGCCCGCCGATGGGCTGGCGGCGCTGGCGGTGGTGCTGCGGCGGATGATCGATGCGGTGGCCGATGAGGCGCTTGCTGTGCCTTCGGCGCTGGCCGCCGAGTAACCCCGAATAAAAAAACCACCGCGTGCAATGCAGCACGCGGTGGCCAAGGTTCAGGGAGGAGATGCACCCGAAGGTGCATCACACGGCCCCGCGAAAGGGGGGACACGGGAGCCGCGCACCACAGATATAGGTCGCTGGTTTTCGGGCTTCAAGTGGCAAATGACACCGGTTTGACTATGCCTTTTAACAGCGGGTGAAAAACCCCGATGCCGTAAGGGCAAGGACCGATTCGCGTGGCATGAAGCTATGCCGCGATGCCGTAGCGATGTGAATCAACGCAGCGATGTTGCAGGAAGCGCGACTTATCTCCCCTCCCCTTCAGGGGAGGGGTTGGGGGTGGGGGCCATCCGCGAGCGCCGAGCATGCGGCACTGCCCCACCCCAACCCCTCCCCTGAAGGGGAGGGGCTTAGGTTTCGATCAACGAGATTTGCGCCCACCACCGGGTGAGCGCGGGCTCGCTATCAGGATCAGACGGCCGGCTGGAGCTGCGGCAGTGGCACGAGGCCGAGCTGCATCTGGCGGCTGAAGATCTCGCGCATCAGCGAGATGGAGAAGAGATGCGCGTAGAGCATCGGCAGCATGCCGTTCTTGTGGATCTTGCGCAGCTGATCGCCACGCAGTTCGCTCAGCTTCTCTTCGTTGATGATCTGGAAGCCGCGATACACGAAGGGCTGCTCGACGCCATCGGTCGTGATCGTCGTCTCGCCGGGCATCAGCAGCTCGAGCTCTTTCAGATCGCGCATGAACTGCTGGGTGCGGGCACCGGCCTGTTCGAACGATTCGTTGAACTCGAGGATGCTCTTGGTGACGTCGCTTGGCTGGCCGTCAGTGAAGAGCGGCTGGCCTTCGTCCGACGCGCCAATGCCCTCTGCGGTGGGATCGAAGCAGAGCGACAGCTCCTGCGCGCCGGGCGCGAGGCGGGCGAGCATGAAGGGATAGCGGCGGATATAGGCCGGGATGTACATCTCGGCTTCCGTCAGAGTGCCGTCTGCGGCGACGAAGACGTTGACGCCTTCGTTCAGGCCCATCAGCGCGAGCGGAACGGGATCGTCACCCTCAGTGAAGACGATCGGCAGGCGGCGCTGCACCAGCGCGAACTCGTCGACGGTGATCGGGATGGCATGCTGACCGACCAGGAACTTGGCATGGGTGAGCTGCTGCATCTTGAAGGCGGCATGCGTCTCGCTCGAAAGCGGTTCGAGCGCCTGGTAGAAAAGGGGAAGCTGCTGTTGCGGCGCACTGGCCATCGAAAACTCTCCATTGGAACAAAGTGACGGCTTGAGCGTGCCGGACGGCGCCCGGCTCTATGGTGCCACAGGCTCGGGCGCAAGCGCAACGAGCTTACCGGGGTTCATAAGGGCATAAGGATCGAACGCAGCCTTGATCGCGCGGAGCGCCGCCATGCGCGCGGGCGAGGACAGGCGCTCGAGCTCAGCGAGCTTCATCTGGCCGATGCCGTGCTCGGCCGAGATCGAGCCGCCCGCGGCAACGACGAGATCATTGACGAAGCGGGTGATGACCGGCCCCTCCTCGGCATACCAGCGCGCCGCATCGACACCGCGCGGCGCGCGCACATGGAAATGGACATTGCCGTCGCCCAGATGGCCGAACCCCGAGGCGCGGGTGCCGGGGAAACGCGCGTCGCAGGTCGCGGCGGCCTCAACCATGAAGCGTGGCATGGCGGCTACGGGCACCGAGATGTCGTGCTGCATGGCGGGCCCGTCAGTCCGCTCAGCCTCCGAGATCGAGTGGCGGAGGCGCCAGAAGCTTTCGGCCTGGGCCTCGCTCGCGGCGATGACCGCGTCGGTGACCTGACCGTCAGCAATGGCGGGGAGGAGCAGGCGCTCGAGCAGGGCGGCGGGCGACTCGGCGGCGGCGGGATCGTCCGTTACGGACTCGATCAGCACGTGCCATTTCTGGGCTGAATCGAGTGGCGCTCGGTTGCCGGGGACGTGCTTCAGCACCAGCGCGAGGGTTTCATCGGGGATGATCTCGAAGCTTTCGATGCTGTCAGTCCCCGATTCGAGTCGGCGCAGCAGGGCGAGCGCGGTTTCGGGATCAGCGAGCCCGACCCAGGCTACGGCGCGCGCCGCCACCGCGGGCACGAGGCGCAGCGTGGCGGCGGTGATGATGCCGAGCGTACCCTCGGCGCCGACCAGAAGCTGGTTGAGATCGTAACCGCGATTGTCTTTCTTCAGCGCGGCGAGGCCATCATGCACGCTGCCATCGGGCAGCACTGCCTCGACGCCGGCGACGAGGCTGCGCATGGTGCCAAAGCGCAGCACCTGGGTGCCGCCGGCATTGGTGGAGCAGAGACCGCCGATCGTGGCGCTGCCATAGGCGCCGAGCGTGAGGGGGAAGCGCATGCCCTCAGCCCMCGCCGCTTCGTGGAGGGTGGCGAGGATGACCCCCGCCTCGGCAACGGCTAGGCCATCAGCGGCGCTGACCGAGCGGATGCGGTTCATCCGTCGCAGCGAGAGAATGAGCGCGGAGCCATCGGCCGGAGGCGTGGCACCGCCGACCATGCCGGTGTTGCCGCCCTGCGGCACCAGCGGGACGCGCGCGGCATGAGCGAGCGCGATGATGGTCGCGACGCCGTCCCGGCTGTCCGGCGCGAGGATAGCGGGGGCGGCGCCGTGATAGCGGCCGCGCCAATCCTCGAGCCAGGGGGCGATCTCGGCTGGATCCGTGATGACCGCCTTCGGGCCGAGCGCGGCACGGACGGAATCGAGCAGGCTTGCTATTGCGGGCGTCATGACCGCGCCCCTATCATGCGGGCAGCGCTCAGCCAATTCATCGGGTGTTCAAGCATTTCGGGTAACGGCGGGAAGACATGTCTCGATTGATGGTTCCCGCGCTGATTCTGCTTGCCCTCGTCCCCGGGGCCTCGGCTCAGGAATCGCGCTTCGAGGAGTTCGAGGTCGCGCAGCTGACGCTGCACCAGCGCATCATCATCCGCATCCCCCGCCTGCCCTTCACCCGCCCCCGCGCCGACGATCCGCCCGAGGGAGTCCGCTGGGTCGAGAAGAAGGGCCCGAAATGCGTGCCGATGGTGAAGCTCGAAGGTGCCTTGATTGCGGCGCCCGACAGCGTCGACCTGATCATCGAAGATGGCGACCGGGTGCGCGCGAAGCTGGACAAGAACTGCCCGTCGCTCGATTTCTATTCCGGCTTCTATCTGAAGCCGACGGCTGACGGGATGGTGTGCGCCGACCGGGACTCGTTCCGGACGCGTTCCGGCGGGTCTTGCGGGATCGACGAGTTCAAGCGGCTGGTGGCGAAGCGGTAGCTGGCTGAAGTGCCCTTCAGGGGCGTGGCCCCGCGGGGCTTTCAAGATGTTCACGCAAAGGCGCGAAGGCGCAAAGGTGACTCGCGGGAGGTGAGCTTCGCGGCAAGACTCGCGGGGGGCGATGACCTGCGCCCCCGGGCGGTCTTTTTCTCTTTGCGCCTTCGCGCCTTTGCGAGAACCAGCACTTCTTTCCGGCAGGCGATAGCCTGGCGCAGGGGCGCGCGAAAAAGCTGGCTGTTCCTGGCTGTTTTCGAGAAAATTTTTTTGCTGGCTGTTATGTTGGATTCTCTGCGCGAATTTTCGACGTGAATTCAAATGCTTGAGTGGGTGCTGGCTGTTATTCAATAACAGCCAGAAAACAGCCAGCTTTTTCGCCGGAACAGCCAGCATTTTCCCGGAAACAGCCAGCAGTTGATTCAACATGAGCGCGGAATCGGTTTGAGAGGCGTCAGGACGAATCATAGCCGGGAGTGATGGCATGACCGATCGAGTTTTAGAATCAACTGGCTGGGACGAACATGACGAGCAGGCGGACGATGCCGAGCTGGCTGACGAGGGCGCCGCGCCCCCGGGGACGCAGCGCCGGGGGACGGGCCAGCCCTTTGCCAGGGGTGTATCGGGCAACCCGGCGGGGCGGCCGCGCAAACGGATGGCGACGGGGGCACCGGGCGATCGGCTGCCTGGGTCCGACCAGCCGACCCGGGCGCTGATCCTCGAGGAAGCCTATCGGCTGGTGACGGTGCGCGATGGCGACGTCGAGACCATGATGACGGCGAGCCGCGCGATGCTCCGCTCCTTGACCGAGGCTGCGCTGAAGGGCGACACCAATGCGAAGCGGCGCTGGACGGCGATGGTGCGGGAGGCTGAACTCGAACAGAAAAGGGACCAGATCGCGCTCTATAATCTGATGGAGCGGCCGATGTATCCCCGCGAGGGCGGCGCGTCTTATGAGGACGAGATTTTGGTGGATCGGTCCACGGGCACGTCGATGGTTAGGGGTGGGGTGGCTGAGGGGGAGGAATAGCGGGGACTCGGGCGGCCAGCATGCACACTGGAGCCGGGCGGGCCGGCGGCAAAGATGACTGCGGTTTCGGCGATAGTTGCAACAACCTCCTTTCTCTCACGCGATCGTTGGCACCCTAGTTGAGGGGTTTTTGCACGTGGCACCGAAACTGCCTGCTCGGATCCGACGAGCCGACCCGGGCGCTGATCCTGGAGGAAGCCTATCGGCTGGTGGCGGTGCGCGAAGGTGACGTCGAGACCATGATGACAGCGAACCGCGCGATGCTCCGGGCACCGACGGAACAGGCGCTGAAGGGCAGCCGCGCCGCGAAGCGTCGCTGGACGGCGATGGTGCGGGAGGCGGAACTCGAACAGAAACGATTCCAGGGTCGCGCTCTACACTGATGGAGCGATTACCGTATCCGCACCAGGACGAGCCGACTTATGAGGACGAGGTCGTGGTCGCTCGGACTTGGGACATGTCGATGGTCAGGGGTGGGGTGGCTGAGAGGGAGGACGCCACGTGACGGCAGCGTAAAGTTGAGTGCGGCTTTGTCGACGCGACTCAGTAATGGGCTCGTCGCGGATAGTGCCTTCCATTCGAAGTCATCGCATCGTATGTTCGACTTATGTTCCATTTTCACGGCGAATTCGTACGGCGTCCCGATCCCCTTGAGATTGGTATCGGTGAGCAAGGCGGTGCTTGGACGCCGGGCGCTAGGCGCCTATTGCCTCGCCGCAGTGAGGCATGGCGGTGGATTCGAATGGCAACGATATGGTCGGATCGGCGGGCAGGCGAAACCGCCGATGACAAGGCGAAGCGCGACGAGGTGCGGTCACGGTTCCAGCAGGACTATGACCGTTTGCTGTTCTCGACGCCTGTGCGTCGCCTCTCGGACAAGACACAGGTCTGGCCGATGGATGCCAATGACGGGGTTCGGACCAGGCTCACCCACTCCCATGAGGTCGCTAATCTCGCCCGCTCCATCGGGACGCGCATCCACGCGGCCAATGCTGAGCTTTTCACCGGAGCCGATTTGCATCAAGTGGTCCAGCCCATGTTGTCAGCCATCGGCTTGGCGCATGACCTTGGCAACCCGCCATTCGGACATCAGGGCGAGGCGGCGATCAGCCGATGGTTCGAGCGCCGAAGCGAATGGATCTTCACGAACCACGACGCCAAGGTTCAGGGGCTGCCGGTTGCCATCCCGGAAGAGCTTCACAAAGAGTTCCTCGAGTTCGACGGCAATCCCCAGACGCTCCGACTCGTCTCCAAACTCCAGACAAACATCGCCCATCTCGGCCTGGATCTAACCTCGGCCACACTGGCAGCCGCGATAAAGTATCCGGTCGGGGCTCCCAATCGCGCCAAGGGCAACCCAATTACGAAGAAGTATGGATACTTCGAATCGGAGCGGACGCTTGTCGAGGGACTGCGCGCGGAGACCGGTCTCGACGAGGGACAGCGTCACCCGCTGACCTGGATCATGGAGGCCTGCGACGACATCGCCTACTCCGTGTTGGACGTCGACGACGCGATGAAGAAGGGCGTGATCTCTCCAGATGATGTTTTGGCCAGCCTGTTGGCTGATGCCGGCACCTCCGATCACCATGTTGTAGCCAAAGCGCGCTCGAAGTTCGACGAAGTCGATGCCGCCAGCCGGCGGCCAGAGATCGCGAGAGATATCAAGATCGGCTATCTACGCGCCTATTTCATCGACGCGCTCATCGAACACGCCAGCGACGGTTTCGTGGCGGCGGGTACAGCTGTGAATGATTTTACGCACCGCGCGCCACTAATGGATGACAGCGGCCTGTGTGAAAAGCTAAAGGCGCTCGCTAGGCAACACGCCTTCGGAAATCCGAGCGTGCTGCGAATGGAGGCGCGCGGAGCTGAGGCAATCGATGGCCTAATGACCGCATTCTGGGACGCGATCCATGACCGGCCGCGCGACAAATTTGATGACATCCTCGCCCGGCGTTCGGGCGCTAAGAACAAGTACGTGTTTGCGCTCATCAGCCAAAACTACCTAGAGGACGCGTCACGCTCGGACAACGTGGGCGGCATCGCGGCGTCGGTGCGCTACCGTGAACTCCGCCTGCTCACCGACATGATATCGGGCATGACTGACACCTTCACGATCAAGCTCTGGGAAGAGCTGAAGGGTATTAACTAGGTGCAGCCTGCGGAAACCCTACCGAAGCTTAAACGACGCATCGACGACTACCTCCGCGACGACGCGCTGCCGATCCGGCGCCTGCGCGAGATTCTCGCGAAGCAGTTCCAGCCGTTGGGCCCCGTTGCGATCATCGGCGGGCTGGTTCGCGACATCGCCCGTCGCGGTAAGGTCGGCTTCCGGTCCGATATCGACCTTGTCGTCGATGCGGCGCCAGAGATGGTGGCCGCGCTGGCTTCGACGCTGGGCGCAACTCCCAACCGCTTCGGCGGCTTCTCGTCCACTCACCCCCACTGGAAGGTGGACTTCTGGTCGCTACCGAACACTTGGGCTGCAGCCGTGGGGCTGGTGCAGGTGGAGTCGTTAGCTGATCTTGTCCATACGACCTTCTTCGACTGTGACGCGATCTGCTACGAGATTGGGACGCGGCGGCTCCATGCGCTTCCGGGGTATCTGGAGCGGATCGCCGAACGCTCCATTGATGTGAACCTGCTTCCCAACCCCTCAATCGATGGAAATCTTCTCCGCGCGGCGCGGCGCATTCTGCTGTGGGGCTTCCGACCCGGCCCAGGCCTCCAGAGCTTTATTACCCGGGAGCTTAACGAACACTCGTTTGCCCGCATCGTCGAGACGGAGCAATCGCTCTATCCCAACAGTGTCCTTGGAAACTTTGCGAACGCCAGCAAGCTGCGCAAAACGCTCCTGGACGACGAAGCTCCTTTGATGTTCCTGGCGTTCGGCGAGCAGCTGGACCTTCCTGGATTCGATGACGAATGATCGGGTTTTAATGACACCCGCAAACCTCGTTTCTCTCGGGCGATTATGAAATAAAGCTACACTTGTCGCCGTAATCCCGACAGGCTCAACCTAAATATATCACGGCGGACTAATAACTACAAATATCTAGGTAGTCATCCTACGCGAATAGTCCTGCTCATCCAGCAGTCGTTCCAGCAAGGAATGAAGAATGCTGAGATCAATTTTCCCCTGCTCATAGGTATCTGTCGCATGCTCTAACGCCGCTACGTATTCTGGGCGATCACGCCTTATGAGTTCAGGCAGGTTAGGTTTTCCTTCCAACCATCGATCAAATTTTAAACACAAAATAAAGTAGCACGCTGCTCTAGCTGTTCGTCCATTTCCATTCACAAAAGGATGAATATGGTTCAATCGCCATAACACATACGTGGCTAAAAATATCGGATCCGCCGATTGCCATTTACGGTTCACCTCATCGATGAACATGTTCATCAGAGGAGGTACTTGATAGTACGGAGGAGGGGTATGCTTGCCTACCGAGACGCCGCATGGTCGCAATTGCCCTGCCGTGGCGTGCAGGCAAGAGATGACATGGTGATTCAAGGATAGAATCACCTCTAACGATAACATGTCCCTCTTTAGGGACAAGGAGGTTTTAACGATGGACTTGAGAAAATCGTACTGTCTGCCCAAGCTATCTATAGCGAGAGATTGGTAGATAGGATCTTCTTCATCGCCCCCGACCAGGTCGAATACATACACTTGGTTAAGCTACCGCTCGCGATCTAGTAACTCGGGCGGCTACCTGCTCGCGAGTAATTTTGCTACTGGCCGGCAAATTTCCGTAGATAAATGATATCTTCTGCTCGTCGAGTTGCTCCAGAGTCGCTTGCCCGCCGGAGTCTTGGACCAGCCTCTCTAGGAGGTCGGCCCGGCTCGGAATTGACGGCGGCATAGAAATTGAAGACATTACATTCCCCTTGGTCATCATCCCGACTCGGGGTCTCTATCCAGGTAAACGCTTGAGCGACAAGTTCGCCATCCCCCCCCGAGATCAAACGTCTCTATTGTACGACGAACCGCCATGGAAGGGGGAATCATCCCCGATTCGGACACACTTCATAAAGTTCTCTCTATGTTCTCAAGCGGTTTTTGTCAAGAGGTTTTGGTCTTGGCCATCTGGGACTGCGGTGAGGTGCGTCGTTGAAATCGCCAACCCAAATCAAACCCCGTCTCAAGAATCATATTGAACGGCGCCTCCACCGCGCGCCGCGCGCGCGAGAGGCCGCCTTCCTTCAGCACCTCGGTGATCTTCGCCTCGCCCGTCTGGGATATGCGCGTGGCACCGTAATTCCCAAATTAACGACAATAATAATATATCATATATGTATCCAAGTTTACCGCAACGACGAAGTTGCATTCTTAAGAATTACGCAAATTAACTCGGATTGTGGGCGTTAAATTTAAATATCTACTACATTTCATCTAACTACGGCGTTTTATTTTACTTGAGACAATCAATAAATTAGAAAATAGGCCTTGGTCTTGGTCAAAAATTAACGTTGCTCTGAAATACCAGCTCTGAAATACATCTACCCTTACGATATCACCATCAGTTTCTATATTAACAGAAAGTGCTAGCCGCTCGCTCATGTTAAAGTTAAATAGATCCTTTTGAATTTTCACCGTCCAAATCAGCATCTGTATATCGAAAAAATATTCTATACTAAGGCGGGATTCATCTATTGGCGTTGCAGTTAATATTCGTAAATCTTCAATTCCTTCGAATATCTCAACCGAGAAACTGTGAATGGCCGCTAGGTACTCCGCCGGCATCTCGGACACTTTCAAGAATGTCCTCACTTCCGCAAGGGGAAGATTCTCAAGCGCGTCGATCGCGGCCTTTCGCGATATTATCTCCATATCGCCCCGCCATTTGTTAACAAATTCCTCGCAGTGGGCAGTGCTCAACCCCAGCTTTCCGATAGCTCCTTTTTGCGACGGAGGGACTGTATCCGCGAAGAGTTTCGCCTCCTCATCGGAAAGTACGATGGTGACGTCCCCCCACAGATCGCGGCGGACGTTTCCCTTGACCTTCGCGAGGCCCAAGGCGCTGGCGCCCAAGAGGCTTACTTCCTGGCCAGTATTTAGTTTCGGTATTGTGCCTTTGATTCCGAAACGAATAGCCTCCCAAATCAGGGTGATGTATGAGGGTCCCCCCTCGAATGAGGTTGACACAACCCCGACCAGATACCCATCGGAGTTGACGACAGCGCCACCGCTCATTCCACCAACTGTATCCATGTCAACTTCAAAACAAGGCGAAGCTAGGCGATCGCCCCGGCCATTTGGAAAAGCCGCAGTTACAATACCAGATGAGACGAAAGGTGTGACCCGTGCGCMGCGATTACCAATTCCTTGGTGCCTAAATCCAACAGCCCAGAGCCGCTCGCCAATTAATGGGAGGGCTACCTGCATAGGTGCGAGCATCAGGGGAAAATCAGCATAAGCGGCGGAATTCAATGTACAGCTGACTAACGATAGATCGGAGTAGATTTTCCGATTTTCATCGAATTTGCTCCACCCTGAAATTGTTGACGTTTGTCGCGGGAGCCAAGCGCGCGCTGCGCCCGGGAGAAACGTGATAAAGACAGGGGTGTTTCCATCCCGCACGAACTCCTCAAGTACATGGGTTGCAGTCAAAAGCAGTCCCGGCCCGACCATTACACCGCTGCCCAAGATAGTCGGCCCGTCCTTTTCCATCCGTGCCACTGCCACGAGTGCATCTCCTGCCTCATGCAATGAGTCCAATGGTTCGATGCCATCCTCAGCGTTGAACACAGCTGTCTCCCAAGATAGCTCCAGCTCGGAAAGAGCTTCGTTGGGCGCCGTAACAATGATAGTGAGGTTGTCTGGCTCGATCATAGTTGACTATTCCCTACGTGACGCCCTGTTTCTCGGCCGCTTCCTGACTGGCACTTCAACTGCCGCATTAGCGGGGCGTTTGTAGGATTCGAGCAATTTTCTGGGGTCCAGCGCGCGATACTCTAAAATTACGGTGACGTGGCGCAATGGCTGGATAGCCGTCTGCCGGGTTTGATCAGCGGGCGCACCAAACCGGCAATCGCGGGTGCAGCCGGCAATGACAACCCGCTTCGCCTCTCGCGCCATCCTCCCCCAAGATAGGACGTGCCCGAGGCGGCATTCGGGCGTAACAGGGTGAACCCGCCCCGGAGGTCGGGACGCAGCATGTTCGTTCCTCGTCACGGCCTGGTCCTGTTGCTCGCCGCGCTCACCGCGAGCAGCACCGGCGCGGCCGCGCAAACGCCGCGACCAAGCAAACCGAGGCCTGCACCTCCGTCGGTATCCACCCTGCCTGCGTTGCCCCCCGCCGTCATCGATGACACGCTCGCGATCGGCGGACATGACGTGAAGGCGCGGGAGGTGGAAACGCGCCTCTCCGTCGAAGTGCATGTCAACGGCCACGGTCCATACCAGTTCATCGTCGACAGCGGTGCCGACACCTCGGTCGTTGGGTTGCGCATCGTCCGCGAGCTTCAACTGCCGCTCGGCACGCCCGCCATTCTGAACGGCATGACCGAGCGCAGCCTTGTCGATCGTGTGAAGGTCGACAGCCTGACTCTGGGCCCGACGACCATCGAAGACCTGCAGCTGCCCGCGCTGAACGAAGACGATGTCGGCGGCCAGGGCATGATCGGCATCGATGCGCTTGTCCGGCAGCGCATCATGATGGATTTCGACAAGCGGCAGATCAAGATCGAGGACGCGAGCAAGCCGGCGAAAGCCCTGCCCGATGAAATCGTGATCACCGCGCGTCGGAGCCGGGGCCAGCTCATTCTGACCCATGTCAGGGCACGCGGATTATCGCTCGACGCTGTGATCGACACCGGCGCGGAGATGACGGTCGGGAACCCGATCCTCCGCGACAAGCTTGTCCGGCGTCATCAGAAGTTCGAGGTGGTGAAGGCGCTCGGCGTGACCGGCAAGGAGATCGACCTGCAGGTCGCGGTGATACCGGAGCTTCAGATCGGTGGGATTCTCATCCGGAACCTGCCGGTCGCCTTTGCCGACCTGCCCCCGTTCCACCTGTTCGGGATCGCCGACGAGCCGGCGTTGTTTCTCGGAACCGACGTTCTGCAATCATTCCGCAAGGTCTCGCTCGACTTCCAGGCCCGCAAAGTCCGATTCCAGCTAAGGCGCTGCTCGACGACAGGTATCGTGATCCAGACCTCGGTCGGTTTCGGCGGCACGCGATTGTCATCGACCGATGCGAATGTGTGTGCTCAGTGATGGGCGACAGGGTAATTAGGGTCCGGACCCATTAATGGGATTCCCGATTGGGTGTGATTGTGATTCAATGCGTTCTGTGAGGAGGCGTTGGCGATGGCGGATTTCTTCTGGTTTTCGGATGCGCAGTGGGCGCGGATTGCGCCCTTGTTGCCAACCGGCACGCGCGGGATGCCGCGGGTAGATGACCGCCGGGTGCTTTCTGGCATCGTTCATGCGCTGCAAAGTGGTGGGCGCTGGGGCGACTGCCCCGAGCATGTCTATGGTC
>NZ_JBFUHA010000014.1:0-127786 GCF_056402635.1 Sphingomonas sp. P3_C5 | reverse complement strand
CCTCCTTGCTTTGCAGGCCATCGGCGCAACGCAAGACGATACGGCAGCGCTCCGACAGTGAGCGCGCTACCCGATGGCGCCGAACCTGCCGCTCCAAATAGCTACGCTCATCTGCCGTCAAAATCAGTGGTTCAACAGCCCGACCACGCGCCATCCCGTTCGCTCCCGTCGTTCAGACAGGATCAGTCTACAATGTAACTTACTTCAGTTCCAGGTGACTAGGGCCAATCGACATTCAGAAGGCCACATAATTCCTCTCCTTTGGGAGAGGATACGAAGACTTAGAAGCGCAGCGACTTAGTCGGAGTTGGTGAGGGGCTCCGGGAGCTATCGAGAGCTCCCGGAGCCCCTCACCAAGTTTCGCTAGTCAGCAAGCTGACAAGCTACACTATCCTCTCCCACTGGAGAGGATTTTCGAGGCCTGAATGTCGATCGGACCTAATCATCGAGCCCCGCCGCGAACGCGATGCGCAGCGCGTCGGACAGGCTGTGGACGCCGAGCTTGGTCATGCAATTCGCCCGGTGCACTTCGACGGTACGCGGCGAAATGCCCAGATCATAAGCGATCGTCTTGTTGGGATGCCCGCGGACGAGACCGCGCAGCACATCCTGCTCGCGTGCCGTCAGCGCTGCGATCCTGACCCGCGCCTCCTGTTCCGATGCAGCCACATCCTCATGTCGGTCGAGCCGGTCGAACGCCCGGCCGATTGCATCGAGCAGCAATGCCTTTTCAAACGGCTTCTCCAGAAAATCGACCGCACCCGCCTTCATTGCCCGCACCGCGATCGCGATGTCACCATGCCCGGTCAACACGATCACCGGCATCGTCACGCCGCGCGCGTTGAGCTCCTGCTGCACGGCCAGCCCATCCATCTCCGGCATGCGCACGTCGAGCAGGATGCAGCCCGGCGCAGCCGTCTTCACCTCCTTGAGAAAGGCGACACCAGACTCGTGCGCTTTGACCTCGAAGCCGCACGTCTTGAGCAGGAAACCGGTCGACCGCCGGATCGCATCCTCGTCATCGACGAGGTGAATCAATCGCTTATCCATATGTGCCCCCGCTCGCCGCATTGAGGATCGTGAAATGAAACACGGTGCCGCCGCCTTCGCGCGATTCGGCCCAGATCCGGCCGCCATGCGCCTCGACGATGGTCCGGCAGATCGAAAGCCCGAGCCCCATGCCCTGTTCCTTGGTGCTGGCGAACGCTTCGAACAGCTTCGGCGCGAGCGCGGGATCGATCCCACCCCCCGTATCGGCGATGGAGATGCGGACCAGCCCGTCCCGGTCAGGGATAGCGGTCACGACGATGTCACGCTCGTTCCGATCGACCAGTGCCTCGACTGCGTTACGGAACAGATTGACGAGCACCTGCTGGATCTGGACTCGATCGACCACCACCGGCCCGATCGTCGGATCCAGACGATAGAACACGCGAATCCCGCGCTCGTGGATACCGGCGAGACCGAGGCGGCTCGCCTCCTCGATCATCGCCGGCAGATCCTCGACCTTCTTCTCGGTCTCGCCTCGCGCAACGAAATCGCGGAGCCGACGCACGATCTGGCCCGCCCGCAACGCCTGCTGCGCCGCTTCATCGACAGCTTCGCGAACCTGCGCCGCAGCCTCATCCGAGGGATCGTCGAGCAGATCGAGGCTCGCCTCGAGATAATTGGCGATCGCCGCAAGCGGCTGGTTGAGTTCGTGCGCCAGGGTCGAGGCCATGGTTCCCATCGCGCTGACCCGCGAGACGTGGATGAGTTCGGCCTGCAGTTCCTTCACCCGCAACGCCGATTGCTGCTGCTCCGTCAGATCGCGAATGAAGCCGGTAAAGATGCGATGGCCTTCACTGCTTGCCTCCCCGACGGAAAGCTCCATCGGGAACTCGCTGCCATCCCGGCGACGGCCGACGACAATACGGCCGATGCCGATGATGCGGCGCTCGCCTGTGTTCCGGTAGCGCGCGATATAATCGTCGTGCCGCTCGCGATAGGGGCTCGGCATCAGCACATCGACATTGCGGCCAAGCACTTCATCCTCGGTATAGCCGAACAGCCGCTGGGCAGCCTTGCTGAAGGACTGGATCTTGCCGACCTCGTCGATCACCACCATCGCGTCCGGCACTGTTTCGAGGATCGAGCGGTACAGCATCTCGCTTCGTTCCAGCGCCTGCTCGGCCGCCTTGCGGCCGGTAATATCGTGGATGCTCTGACCGAAACCGCGATGATCGCCGTCAGGTCCGCGAAGTGCCACCAGCGTCACATCCGCAAGGAACTCAGTGCCGTCCTTGCGCAGGCGCCAGCCCTCGTGTCGAACGGTGGTGCCGGTAAGCGCCGCGGCCTGTTCGAGCTCCGCGGTTCGGCGCTCGGCATCAGCGATCGGATATAACAGCGCGACGTCGCGTCCGACGATCTCGGTCGCGGTCCAGCCGGTCAGCAAAGTCGCCCCGTGATTCCAGCTGCGGATTCGTCCCCCACAGTCAGTGAGGAACAGCGCGCGATCCGCCGCACTGTCGATGAACAACGCCATGTCGTCGGCAAGCGCCGCAGCCGCGTTCACGACGCAACCTGGAGTGAAAAGAGCGCAGCCACAATGCTCTGGCCATCGCGTTTATGGTCGCGGGAGCCCATCCGTAAACCTACGTAGAAGCCGGAGCGGATATCTCGTTCGGGGACAGCAACTGCGCGTTCCGTGTGCTCGCCGATGAATCTTTGCCGTCCTCGCCATGGCTGGTGTACGATGCCCCCGGCCGCGATGTGCCGACGACAGAGCGGAGGGGCAGATGGTATTTGGTGAATGGCAGCTCCTGTGCAGTCGCTCCCGGCAGCGGATCGCTCGCTCGCGGATATCGGCCGCCTGCGCCATTCTTGCCGCGGATCATCAAAGCTTGTGATCATTGCAGCGCGGTCGCCTGGTGGATTGCGGCGACCTGTCATCGGCAGGTTGCTCCGCCACCCGAGGTCATGGGCGCTGCTCATCGCGACAGGCATCACTCTCGCGAGCCCTGCCGAGGCGCAGGTCGCTGGAAGCATATCTGTGGAAAGCGACTATCGGTACCGCAGCCGCTCGCTGAGTTCCGGCCATCCGGTCGTGACCGCCAATCTCGATTATGACGACAAGACCGGCTTCTTCGTCGACGGTTCCGTCACCGCCGTGCTCGGCGGGGAACGGCCCGGCGTGCTCGGGGTGCAGGGCAATATCGGCTACGCGACCCGGTTGAGCTCGAAACTTTCGATCGATGTCGGCGTGCTGCGGTCGCAATATATGCCCAGCTATGCCGGAGACCGCGCGGCGCATTACACCGAGCTCTATCTGGGCCTCACGCGGAGGCGCGTGTCGTCCCGCGTCTATTTCTCGCCCGACTATTTCCACAGCGGTATCTCGACCCTGTATGGCGAGATCGAGGGTGTGATCGAGCCCGCCAAGGACTGGCATCTCACCGCGCATATCGGCGCGCTGGTCTATCTGAGCCGGCCGGCCCCTTATGGAAACCGGCGCGACCAGCATGACTGGCGCCTCGGCCTGTCGCGACAGCTCGGCGCTTTCGAGGTGCACCTCAACCTGTCGGGCGGCGGGCCCGGATCCGATTATTATGGCGGCGAGCCGCGCGACAGGACAGCACTTGTGGTAGGCGCGACCCGCTCCTTCTGAACGCGCGATCTTTTCGAGGCGATTGAACCGGATCCGCCGTCACCGGCACTTACCGGGGCCAGCGGAGAAAGGCCCGATGATCCGTCATACGTCCCCTGCGGTCCTCCGGCCTTGTGTTCTCGTGTCGCTGGCACCTCTCCCCTCCATCATCGGATAGCCGCAGCTTGGCCGTGGCATCTGAACCGGTCGAGTCTGCGCCTGGCGCGAGCGCCGGCGACGTCGATCTGCTCCAGGCGGTGAGCCTGCCGCTCGACGCCTTCGACCTCCCGCCTGAGAGAGTTCGGGCGCGTTTCGACTGGGCGACCCGACAGGGCCAGCCAATGTGGTTATGGCCCGACGTGGCCGTTGACGACTGGCAGAGTGCGCTCCGGTCGATCGAGCAAATCCTGCGCGAGACACTCGCTGGCCAGCAGGCGACGACAGCGCTCGATGGTGATCCTGAGGCGATCGGCATCGCCTGCTACACCTCAGGGGTCGGGCCGCTTCTCGGCTTCTGGCTGGAGCAGGGTGTGATTGCCGCAAAGCCGCCTGTCGCGGCGGTACTCGACCTTCACCTCCGGCATAACAGGTTGCGGATGAATCGCCTGTCGGCCGAGGCGGTTGCGCTCGCGACCACACTCACCTCAGCTGGCGTGGGCGTGACATTGCTGAAGGGCCTGCACACCACACGGTATTTCCCAGAGCCCGGGACAAGGCCAGTTTCGGATATCGACCTGCTCGTTGCCGAGGGCGACGAGCAGGCGCTGGCCAGCATCATGCGGGCACTGGGGTA
The DNA here is from genome assembly GCF_056402635.1 of Sphingomonas sp. P3_C5. Lineage (NCBI taxonomy): Bacteria > Pseudomonadati > Pseudomonadota > Alphaproteobacteria > Sphingomonadales > Sphingomonadaceae > Sphingomonas > Sphingomonas sp. P3_C5. The sequence continues at coordinate 123,368 of NZ_JBFUHA010000014.1, read as the reverse complement.
CGAAGCCGGCCTGATCAGCCGCGGCCCGCCGCCGCAACAGGAATGGCGCTTGCCGGACGTTCCGGTCGAACCGCGCTCCTTGTGTTTCGTCCATGCCGATGACCCCTGGTCAGTAGATGTCCAGACCTCGCTCAACCGGCGATATTCGCCTGGCGCGCCGATGATTCAGCTCGACCAGGCGCTGGCCAGTGGCGCGCGGAGCCCCTGGTCGCCGGTGCCCGAAGCGGATGTTCTGGCCCAGCCATTGCTACTGTTGCAGCTCGCGGTCCATGCTAGCTGCGGCTTCCAGAGCCTCAATATGCTGCGGCTGGTCGAGCTTGCCCTGATCATTCGGCGCGATGTCGCTGACGGCCTGCTGTCCTGGGATGCATTCCTCGCGCTGGCCGAGCAACTGGAAGCGCTCGGGCTGATCTATCCCGCGCTCAGGCTATGCGAGATGCTGGTGCCCGGGACGATCCCGGCTGAAGTCATGGCACGGTGCACTCGGGTGACGCCGGGCGCCGTCCGCCACGTGGTCGATCGCCTGACACCGGCCAACGCGCAGCGCGTAGTCCGCTATTCTATCGCCGAGAAATTCATGTGGTCCGGCACGCGGCTGAGCATCCTCCGCCAGCTGCTTTCGGATGTGGTGCCACCCGGGATGGGATCGGCGTCCGACCTTATCGGCGCGTACCGGAAACGGGCGTGGAAGATCGCCCGGCAGACACTCTCGCGATGAACCGCGAGCTCTCACCCCCAACACAGGAGCTGGACCATGCTGATTGAAATTCTGAAGAAGCCGGCCACGGCGCGCGCCGCCTTGCTGACATTCGGCGTGTTGGGGCTGGCGCTTACCGGCAGCGCGGGGTCGGCCGGTGCGCCGACCGAGCACATCATCACCATGGCCAATATGAGCTTCGGCGCGATGCCGACTGATGTGAAGGTCGGCGACACGATCGTCTGGGTCAACCGCGATACCGTGCTCCACACCGCGACGGCGCGTGACAAGAGCTTCGACCTGCGCGTCAGCCAGGGCCATAGCGCGCGGATGACGGTGCAGAAGGCGGGTGCGATCCCCTTTTATTGCATCTTCCACTCGACGATGCGCGGCACGCTGAAGGTCGCGGCGCAATAGCCTGGCGAGCCCTAGGACGTAGCGCGACAAAGCCTGCTGACACGTATCGTTGATTCAACCCGGCCCGATAGTGGCGCAGGGATCGCACGACCGCGTCGTGCGATCCCGTTCTTTGACAATGTTGATGAAGCGACCCTTGCCGGGCTGGCTGTTCCGCCCGCTCGGCTGGCTGTTCTGTCCAGTCGGCTGGCTGTTATGCTGGCTGTTAGCTGGCTGTTATTCAATAACAGCCAGCCGTCGTATAAGCTATTGATATATAATAGATAATATGGCAGTTTTTTCCAACATAACAGCCAGCAAAAAATTGATGCCATAACAGCCAGCAATCGCAGCCGATCCGGCACCATCGCGGAGCCCGCGCGGGATGCCGATGGCCCTTACTCCCCTCCCCCGATCACAGCCGGTATCGCAGCGAGAATTGATACACGGTCTGGCGTTCGAAAGCCGGGATGCCGAGATTGACCCTGGTACCGCGATCGCTGCGGACGTGCAGGAACTCGATCAGGCCAGTCAGCTTATCGGTGATCGAATAGCGCCCCGCGGCGGTGAACGCCACGCCGTCCTCGCTTTCGCTGGGCGACATCTCGCTGCCATGCTCGCGCGTGCCGAACGCCTCAACGCGACCGGTGATCGCACCCTTGCCGATCGTCTGGGTCACCAGTGCATAGGCCGAACGGAAATAGGTATGGACCCAGGGCACACCATGGGTCTCGAAGCCCATGATGGTCGATCCGGCCATGCCCTGAGCAAGCAGCTTGGTCCGCGGGCCGAGATCGGCGTTGATGCCGAGATTCCAGAAGCGCGTGCGCCAGCCCCATTGGTTCGTGGTCTCGAAGGCCTTGGGATCGCCGCGATTGTCATAGTAGAAGAGCGCGACGCCGAACGGCCAGGGCGGCCGCCAGTCGAGCCGGGCGTAAAAGCCGACCCGCTTGTCGATCTCGATGGTCGAGCGGGTCACGGATTGCTGCAAATGGATGATGAAGCTGTTGAGCGGCGGCAGCGGGAAATGGCCGAAGCCGGTCGCCTTCTCGTCATGCAGCGCCCAGCCCCGGAACGAGAGCAGGGTACCGGAGGTATCGTTGAAGCCGAACACCGCTCCGGTCAGGCCGAAATCATGCTGGCCGATGCTGGTCCGCAGCGTCGCTTCGGCGCCGAGTACCTTCACCTCCTCACCGACCCAGGAATTGATCGCGGATGGGGTGATGGTGTTGACGACGCTCCACGCCCCGCCGGTGCTGTGCTCGAGCGAGATCTCCGGCCACATCAGGCCGGCCCGGGCCGAGAAGTTCACCTTGCCGCTCGATTGCGGGAGCCAGGTGACGAACGCCTCGATCAGGTCGAAACCATTCTCCTGATCGCGCTGCCAGGCGCCCGAGACATTGGCGCTGAGCGCATTGGTGAAACGCGGCGTCCAGATCAGGTCGGCCTCGACCGGCACCGCGCGGAACTTGTAGCCGCCATCGGCCGCACCACCGAACCGAGTCTTGCCGAGACCGCCATCGACCCATGATGTGTGGCCGTTGGCGAAAGCGAGCCGGGCATCGAGCAGCACCGAAATCGTGCGCCGCGAGAAGATGTCGGTCTCCGAGCCACTGTCCGGCGCCTGGTCGCTCTGGGGTGGGAGAGCCTGATCCGCGCCCGCGTCCTTCTGATCGGCTGGCGGCGTTTCGGTCACGACGGCAGGAGTGTCCTGAGCCGCTGCGGGGGTCGCGATGCCAAGCCAGCACAGGGATGCAAAGCCCAGTGCAAGAGCGCTTCCGGCACCGCGAGCGGTGCGGGCGATCCGCCGCCTGTGCGCAGTCGGTGACGACATCATGATATTCTCCCGTTCAGGCATGTTGCAGGGTTCTCGTGCTGGTCCAGCGCACCAGCGATCCGTTCCGCATTTCCCGCCCGCTATCGGCGAGACGACCCAGGCTGGAGGCGACGTCAGGCCTGACGACGCGGAGCGCGCCACCGGCCATCACCAGCAGCACATCCTCGGCGCGGGCCTTGAGCAGCGGCTTTGCGACGACCATCAGATCAGCCGGCTTGCCCGGATCGAGCGAGGATGCGGCAATGCCGAGACGTCGCGCGGCGGTGGTGCTCACCGCAGCCTCCAGCTGCTGGTCGCTCAACAGACCGAGGGCACGGGCACTGCGGAGCTCGTCGAGGAGATCGCCTGCCCCCGTCAGCCGGGAATCGCTGCCCAGCAGCACATCCAGCCCGGCGCCCAGCAAGGTGGCCGGGGCGGTTGCGCCGAACAGAAAGAGGTTGGAGGTCGGGCACCAGACCAGCGCGGCACCGGCCTCGACCAGGCGATCGATGCCATCCGCATCCACGCCGACACAATGGACCGCGATCAGATCGCCATCGAGCATGCCGCGAGCGTCGAGAAGGCGCACCTCGTCAGCCGATTTGCTGTCAGTCCCTTCGGCGAGGTGGATGCAGAACGGCCCCGTACCGTCGATGCGGTCGAGGGACGGGGTCATGCCAAGTGAATCCGCCTGGCGAACGCGCACCACCGACAGTGGGAAATCCTCGTCGAAATCGGGCTCCCAGCGATCATGGTGGACGACGGTGGTGACCCCGGCAAAGAGGTTCTTCCATGCACCCGTCAGCAACGCCTCGCGCCGCGGTGTCCGCCGTCCGATCTCGATGCGCTGGCGGTGGCGGAACTGGATGTCGCGCGCCCAGTCCCGGGCGCTGCGATAGGGAGGCCGGCCAAGGCGTCCATAATGATTGCGATGCAGATGATCATGGGCGTTGATCAGGCCCGGCCGAACCTCGCCGTCGGGGAACGACAGCGTGAGATCGAACGGCCCGACCGCCTCGACGATCCGGCCATGCTCGACCGCCACGGCGTGATTGCCGGCTGAGATCAGCAAGCGCATCTCAGCGCTCCCGCCGAAAGGCCAGAGCGAGGACCACAGGAAGGCCGTAATCGGCGGCATAAAGCTTGAACCGCCCGGCCTTATCGTAGAAATCATAAACCTCGGGACCGATCGCCGCTTCGCGGACGTCAATCGATGTCAGCCCGGCGGCCTCCGCCGCAGCCACATGGTCGCTGAGTTCATGGACATGATGCTCAACTTCCTCGATCTCCCCATAGTAGCGAAATGTCCGGCGATGCCCGGCCGCCCAGGCCGCAGGGTGGAAGTCAGTGACGATCACCAGCGCGCCGGCGTCCGCGACGCGGCCGAGTTCTGCATAGACGGCCGCGCAATCCGGCACATGGCCGATCACCAGCCGGCACCAGACCATATCGAAGCTGCTGTCCGGCAGCGGAAGCGCGCGGACGTCACCGACCATCGTCTCGATGGTGGGATCGCGCCCCATCTCGCGCAGTCCGGCGTCGAGCATCTCCGGGCTGAGGTCGACCCCCACTGCACGCGCCGCGCCTGTGCCTCGCATCCGTCGGCTGGTGCCGCAGCCAGCATCGAGCAGGCGCAGCCCAGCCAAAGGCGGCGTCATTTCCTTGACGAGTTGCTGCTCGAGATGGCTGATCGCTGTCTCGCCAGCATAGGTCGGCGCCCAGAGGCGATAGCCTTCGCGGGCACTCAGCACGCTCATGCAGCCTGCTCCGGCTCGGCGCCGACGGGACGGAGATGGCCATAAGCCTGGCGATCCTCAGGCGTCCGCTGCGCCAGCTGTCGGACACGGCGGAGCAGGCCGGGGTTCGCGAAGTCGCCGCGCTCCCAGCGGCTCTTGGCGAGAATCTTGCCCACCGCCTTACCCCATGGCCGCGTCCGCCGATCATGGATCGAGGGAAAGCGGCTTGAGAGCACCGTCTCGAAATCGGTGATCCGCGCGCGCAGCGCCTGGTTCATCCAGGGCACGATCGGCTCCTCATGAGTCATCCAGTTGACCCATTGCGGCTCGATCCACGCTTCGAGCGTGTCGGGGGTGCCGGTCAGTGGATCGATATTGCCATAGGTGCCGGCGCGCTGCGGCGTTGGGGTGTAGAAATAGGTGATCAGCTCCATCGCCGGATTGATGTTCTTGAGCTTCCGGATGAACCCGAGCGTGTTCTCGATCTCGCGCTCGGGCTCATCAGGATCGCCGAAGACGAAGGAGAATTCGGGGATGATGCCATGCTCGCGCGTCTTGGCGGCGGCGGCCATGATCTGATCAGTTGTGATCCCCTTGCTCATCTTTGCGAGCACCTCGTCCGATCCGGATTCGGCGCCACAGAACACCATCTTCAGGCCGGCCGCCTTCAGCATCCGCCAGGTATCGTCGGAGAAGCGCCCCAGCGCATCGACCCGCGCCTCGCACCACCAGCTCAGCCCAAGCGACATGAAGGCGGTGGCAATCTCGCGAGCATGCGCCTCGTTCAGGAAGAAGTTGTTGTCGTAGAAATGGACAGAATCCATCCCGTGATTGCGCACCAGATATTCGAGATGCGCCGCGGTCCTTTCGGGCGGCTGAACCTTCTCCCGCCGGCCAAACACAGAGATCACGCCGCAAAAGCTGCAGGCATAGGGGCAGCCGATCGAGGCCTGATAGACGCCCGAGCGCCGGCCGAGGAAGGTCGGGTGGAGGTATTCGGCGATATCGATCTTATCATAGGGCGGATCGGGCAGTTCGGCCGGGCCGAGCCAGAGCCGCTCGGGGCCGATCCAGTGCGATCCATCCGCCTCGCGAAAGGCAAGGCCCGCCACTGTCTTCGGGTCGAGCTCACCGTCCAGCACCCTCAGCAGATCGACGAAGGTCTGCTCGCCCTGCCCCCGGATCAGCCAGTCGACATAGGGTGCGTTGAGTACCGGGGCGGGATAAAGACTGCCGAAATTGCCGCCCCACACGATTGCGATATCGGGGAAGAGCGCCTTGAGCGACCTGGACAGCGGCACAGCGCTGACGAGCTGCGGACCGGGCATTACGGTGAGCGCGATTAGCCTGACCGGATCAGGCCCGGCGGCATGCACCTCCACCATGGCGCGGATCGTCTCCAGCACATCGATGCCGGGGATGTTCCCGTCGACGATCTCCCAGCTGATCGTCTGGGGAAGCGCGGCCCCCACTGCCATCAGGCTGAGCGGGAAGCGTCGGTTCTTCGGCCTTGTGGCGCGCGGGTTGACGAACAGGATCATGGCCGCCGCGCCGTCCAGAGGTCGAAGCGGGAGGGCGCGCGTTTGCGGCTGACCCGGGCGGCGACCGCCCGCCGCTCATACCAGAAGGGATAGCGGACGCCTGTTCTCTGCCACGCGAGTCCCGTTGATGCGGAAGCGCGGGCAAGGCGTTCCACCGTCAGGAATTCGATGAACGGCAATGCGAGCAGACTGTCCGCCCGGTCGCCGAAGCGCAGCGCGGCGGCAGCGTGTTTTTCGGCCACCATCGCCGCGCCGTCCATTTCCCGCTCGTAAAAGGGTGAATCGAGAATGACGATCATGCCACCCGGGCGGATGAGCCGGGTCGCCTCGGTAAACGTCGCCTCCAGATCAGTCGCGTAATGGAGACTTGCGTTGAAGACGGCGATATCGGCGCAGGCGTCCGGCAACGGCACGGCATCGAATGAAGCGACGAGGCACGAGAAACCGGTTCGCTGAAGGAACGGGGCAGCCGCGCCCAGTCCATCGACCTCATCGTCCCGGATGTCGATCGCCGTGCAGCGATGCCCTTCAAGCGAGAGGCGATAGCTGAGCCAACCATTGCCGGCGCCAAGGTCGAGAATGTCGAGGGTCCGCTCCGCCGGCCTGACGATATTGCGCAGGAAAGCGTCGAAGGTCCGTGCTCGAACTGCCCATTGGCGCGCCAGCTGGCCGGTTGCCAGATACGGGAGGCTGAGCAGCTCGGCGCCACCGTGACCGCGCCCTTCTGTGGCACGGTGTGCACCATAGTCACGGCGGAACCGCTCCAGCGCCTCGGAGAAAGCGGCCGTCATCGCGCGTCCTCGACCCGCTCAAAGGCATAGAGGATGTGATCGCCAAGCCCCGCCAGCGGCCGCGCCGCGCGTCGGTCTACGGCTTCGAGCAGGTTTAGCAGGCTGGGGTGGCGCGATATCCAGGGCTCGGCCGCGCTCGGCGGCACGAACAGGCCAATCGCCTTCGCCCCCACCGGCCTGAACCAGGGTGCCAGCGCCCGGTTCAGATCCCGGCGACGGTGATACCGCACTGTGAATGTCCGCCCGCCGAGCGACGCGGCCACATCCCCGCGCTTCGAGCGACGGAACATGTTGCGGAAGCGCCCGTGCGCAGCCTCCGCGACCATCTCACCCGGGCAGAAGCAGCCGAACACGACGAGCAGCGCGTGACCGCCGGGCCGCACCAGCCGAGCCAGGCTCGCACCGACCGGCGCAAGATCGGCAACGCAGTTCAGCGCCGCAAAGTTGGAGAAGGCCCCGTCGAAGCTTTCGCCCCGCTCGGCCAAGCGATCAAGATGCTCGGCCGCCAACACTTCCGCCGCGCTCTCGCCGAGCTTCAGCGCCGCGGCCTTTACCATCGCAGGCGACGCGTCGGTCAGCAGGACCTGCCGACGATGCGCGACCATCCACGCGGCGTCAGTGCCGGTGCCGCCGCCTATTTCGAGCAGGCGCGATCCGACCGGAAAAGTAGTCAGCAGTTCCTGGCGCACCGCGCGGCGCTGCGCCGCGACGCTCAGCCACGGATCGAACTGGCTATCGAACGCATCGGCGATCGCATCGAACGCAGCGCCGGCGGGAAGGAGTTCGCAGCCCATCCCGATCAGCCCGACAGCGCGACGCGCACCGGTTGGGGCGATCGGTAAGCTGCGGCCCGGTGAGCCAGATCAGTCCAGGTCTTGTGATCTACCGACCGCGCCGAGACATCAGCGTGCAAGGCGTCGCGGACCATCCGGTAAAAGGCTGTGACGAAGGTTCCCTGGAACAGCATCGCCAGCTCGTCGGTGTCGCGCCAGTTGCGGCGCTCGCCCAGCTCGGCGACGACCCGTTCGTGGAAGATCGTGCCAGGCAGCGGATAGGCGACCGACACGCCGATCTCGTCTGGCGCCTCATCATGGATGAGGTCGCGGGTGGCGACGATGTCCTCCCACTGCTCCGACGGATATCCGAGCTGCAGGAACCAGCCGACGCGGATGCCGTTGCTTTTGAGCATCCGGGTCGCATGTCGGGCAGCGTCGACGCGCGTGCCCTTGTCCATCGCATCGAGGATCTTCTGCGAGCCCGATTCGACCCCCAGCCAAACCTCTTCGGCACCGGCTGCGCGCAACGCCTCGGCGACGCGGGGATCGATCAGATTGGCGCGCGACTGCAGCATGAACGGGATGTGCGCGTCGCGCTGGAGCAACTCATGCGCGAAATCGACGATCCATTGCTCGGTCATCCCGAAGATATCGTCGGCAAACCAGATATGGTCCGGCACGATCTCGGCCTTGAGCCGACGCATCTCCTCGGCGACATTGGCAGGAGAGCGCTGGCTGTAGCGGCGGCCGAAAGTCGGCTTCGCGCACCAGTTGCAGCTATAAGGACAGCCGCGCGAGGTCGCGACGTTCCACGAGAAATAGCCGTGGGCACCGATCCAGGCGCGCCGATAGGCCTGAGCGTCGACCAGATCCCAGGCGGGTAACGGCACCGCGTCGAGATCCTGCTCTTGCCGGCGCGGGATGGTGCGGCGGGGCCGACCGGCCACCGCAGGAAGGATCAGGCCGGTGGTTTGAACGATGTCGCCGTGACCAGCAAAGGCGGCGACCAGATCGACCACGCCAAACTCGCCCTCGCCGGTCAGCACGGCATGGGCTCCGGCGCCGAGATAGAGTTCAGGATGGTCCGATGCGTCCGGGCCGTTCACCGCGACATGGCAACCGCGTTTGCGAGCGCCCGCGATCATGGCGAGCGCATCGCCGCGCCGGCTCTCGGTGCACATCTTGGTGAGGAAGTTGAAATTGTCCTCGATCAACAGGACGATGCTTGGCTGAGCCGTATCGAGCGCTGCCTCGAAACTCTCAACGGAAGGCTCGAAGGTCGCATCGAACAGCGCGACGCTATGGCCTGCTTCGCGCAGGATCGCGGCGGCGAGCAGCGTGGCGAGCGGTGGATAGGGTTTGAGGCGTTCGGACTGCTTCGGGTCGCGCTGCAGAAAGAAGGAATGAGCGACCAGAATCACAAATGCACCCCTCTGAGCGACCCGTCGATTTCAGCGCGAGAGACCCCGAATTATCGAAGGAGGTTCAGCCCGCCTGACCACGGTTAGTGGCGGCACGGCGGCACGGGGTTCAAATCAATCGCGAGGAAATTTCCCGAGCACGCAGCCGCACGCAGAAAAGTGCGCATCAAGCCGAAGCGCGTTGAACCTTTTCGGATGCGCGAGCCACCAACCGAGAACGGTCACCGCGGGTGGGAGGACGGCATAACCAGCTTCGGGCATCGGCAGGCAATGCAGGGGGGCGCATCCGGCGGTGCGTTGCCCCTCGCCTGGGCCGCGCCCGTCGCTGTTCGATCGCCGAAGCTGGGATTTTTCCGACCGCTCGGGATTCCGATTGAGGTCGAGACCAACGATCCCGAACTGCTCGACGCTGTCGCCGAGGCGTGCCGCGGCTGGGAGGACGATGTCGATCCTGCGGTGCGGAGTCTCCATCTCGAACTGGTGCTCGATCAGCAGCTCTGCKGGATGGGCGAGCCCGATATTCAGGTTGAGGGCCAGCACCTCTGGATCGAGGGCGGCGGAATCGCTGCCTCGGCCGATGCCCGGACCGGCCATGCCCGTTGCAGGGTCTCCGCAACCTACCTCCTCGATCGTGACGCGTTGCGCCAAAAGCTACTCGACCCGGTGATCCTGTTTCTCGTGACCCGGCGCGGGCGGACACCGATCCACGCCGCCGGTTTCCTTGCGGGCGATCTCGCCATCCTGCTCGCCGGCCCCGCTGGCGCCGGCAAGAGCTGCCTTGCACTGGCGGCGCATCAGGCGGGCTTCAGGCTGCTGTCCGACGACACCGTCTATGTGAGCACCGCACCGAGTCTGCGTGTCTGGGGAATCCCGAGCCCGATCCATGTCTTCCCGGCCGACGCGCCCATCTCTGGCGTTGGTCCTGCGCGCCTCCGCAACGGCAAGCTCAAACTTGCGGTGCGCGTTCGCCCGACCCAGAGCACGCCCGTCGCGCACCGGGCGGCATTGTGCGTCCTGGATTTCGGCCCAAGCGCGGCACTCGAGCGGATCGACCAGGCCGAGGCGCTCCGCCGCTGTGGCCCGCTCGAAGCCGGGTTCGACCTGCTGCGGACTCCGATCGAGGCCGCACTTGAAATGCTCACTCGCGACGGTGCATGGCGCCTGACTCTATCGCCGCGCCCTAGCGAGGCGATCGCCTTGCTCGCCCACACCCTCCCCGCTCCCGACCGGGAGGCACGGGCATGACGTTGCGCGTCGTCCAGGTGAACTGCGTCATCGACCCGGAGCGGCGCGATCCTGAGGCCTTGCTGAAAGCCTGGCCGACCGTGGCAGCTATCGCGACCGCCACAGAGCGGGCCGGTGCGACCGTGACCGTGCTGCAGGCAAGCCACGCCCCAGCCGAATACCGGCGCGATGACGTGACCTATCGCTTCGTCCCCGAGCCCCGTCTGCGTCGCGGCGGTGGCGCCGGAATCCTGCCGTGGCGGCTCGCGGCGGCGGTTCGGCGGGAAGCGCCGGACGTCGTTCACTTCAACGGCCTCGACTTCCCCTTTCACGCCCGAGCCGTCTGCGACCTCGGCGTGCCGGTGCTGATTCAGGACCATTCCAGCCGGGTGGAGGGGCGAATCGGCCGCTTCCGGCGCTGGGGGCATGGCAAGGTCAGGGCCGCCGCTTTTACCTCCCCCGCGCAGGCCGAACCTTTTGTTCGCAGCGGTCACCTCCCACGAGACATACCGGTCGTGGCAGTCCCGGAATCTTCAAGCGATTTCACGCCAGGCGATCGCGACGAAGCCCGCCGCGAGACAGGCGTGTTCGGCGCGCCGGCCCTGCTCTGGGTGGGCCATCTTGATCTCCGCAAGGATCCACTCACGGTCCTCAAGGCGGTGAGAAAGGCGCTGGAAGCATTGCCTGGCCTGCAGCTCTGGTGCGCGTTCATCGACACCGGTCTGCTGCCTGAGGTAGAGGCAATGTTGCGCGAGGATGAGGTGCTGGCGGCGCATGTCCATCTGCTCGGGCGGGTTCCGCACGGCCGCGTCCAGGCACTGTGCCGTGCGTGCGATATCTTCGTCAGTGCCAGCCGCCGGGAGAGCTCGGGCTATGCGTTGCTCGAAGCGCTGGCCTGTGGTGTCACCCCGGTCATCACGGATATTCCGCCCTTTCGCGCGCTGACCGAGGACAGGGTCGGGGCCCTTGTCCCGGCGGGCGATGCCAATGCCTTCGCTGCGGCCATCGTCCTGGCGACCCGGCAAATGCACCAGGGGTCTCGCGCCCGGATACTGCGGCATTTCGAGCGCAACCTCGCCTTGGATGTGGTCGGTGCCCGCCTGGTAGAGGCCTATGCGGCGCTCGCGCGCACGGCGGTGCGGGCATGAAGATCGCGATCCTCACGCCCGGCGGTGTCGATCGCAGCGGTACTGAGCGTGTCATCCCCCATTTGCTCTGGCAGATCGAGCGGCTGACGTGTGCCGGTGACGAGGTACACGTCTTCGCCTTCAATCAGGAGCCCCTGCCCGGCCACTGGCCGTTGCTCGGCGCAACCATCCACAACGCAGGGCGCAAGCCGCAATTGCTGACACTGCTGAAGATGCTGTTCGCAGAGCATCGCCGCGGCAGGTTCGACATACTCCACGCCTTCTGGGCGCTGCCGTCCGGCTTCGCCGGGGCGATAGCCACGCATCTGCTGCACGTTCCGCTAGTCCTGACCTTGCCGGGGGGTGACCTCGCGAACCATCCGAGTATCGGTTATGGCGGTGCGATCCGGCTGCGCAGCCGGCTAAAGATCCGGTTCGCCGCCGCGTCGGCAGCGGCGGTGACTGCTCCCAGCCCGGCGATGTGCGAGCAGGCGAGCGCAGTCGGGATTCAAGCCGTCCGAATTCCTCACGGCGTGGCGCTCGACAAGTGGCCGCAGCGTGCACCTACGCGTCGCGACCAGCGCGCGCCGCTGAAGCTCCTCCATATCGGCAGCCTGAACCTGGTGAAGGATCAGGCGACCATGCTGCGAGCGGCGGCGAGACTGCGGGATCTCGACCAGCCTTTTGTGCTCGATGTGATCGGTGGGGACACACTCAGCGGAACCATCCAGCGACATGCCGCCGAACTCGGCCTCGCCGATCACGTCCGGTTTCATGGGTTCATGCCGCATGCCGGGCTGCGACTCTGGACAGAGCGCGCGGACATATTGCTGGTCAGCTCGATCCATGAGGGCGGGCCGCTGGTGGTGCTCGAAGCTGCGATCGCTGGCGTACCGACGATCGGTACGTCAGTCGGTCATATCGCGGATTTCGCGCCCGAGGCAGCGATCGCAGTCCCTGTCGGCGATAGCGACGCGATGGCCGACGCCATTCTCCGCCTCGCGACCGACGAGGAAGAACGCCTGCGCATCGCTCATGCCGCCCAGCGGCGCGCCATCGGCAAGGATGCGGACGCCACCTCCCGCAAATTCCGGCGATTGTACACAGAACTTGCCGCCCGACGCCACACGGTGATCCCGGCGTGCAGTGCAGGCGCCGGTATCCTCCCGCAGACTCGCGGAGGTGCGAATGTTTAGGCATTCGGCCACGCACCATGATTTCCCACTCCGCGAGGAGGAGGGCAGCTTCTCGTCGCCTGAGTCCTCCGAACCGACGGATTGCGATTCTCTCGGATATGAAGCTCGGCCTGCGGCGGTACCGCTCGAAGCGCGGCCTGTGAACGACAAGCGTCGTCTCCGGCTTCGCTTCGGGCTGCTGCTCGTCTGTTTCGACGTCTCGGCGATCGCTGCGGCGATCCTCGGCGCGACCCTGGTGCGTTTCGGTGCGGACTTTGCGTCGGAGCTCGGACAGCTGATGGTGATCATCCTGCCGATCTATCTCCTCGTCGCGGCCAATGGCCATGCCTTCCGCCTGGGTGAGGCGATCCATGGCAGCGCGCCGATCGGACGCGGACGTGCGCTGATGGCATTCCTGATCTCGACCGGACTGATCCTCGGTATCGTCTTCTATCTGAAAGTGGGTCAGAATTTCTCGCGTGGCGCGCTCGCGCTGTCACTGGTGTCCGGATTGTTCGCGCTCGCTTTCGCGCGGGGCTTGTTCGCCTGGCTCTCGACTCGCTGGCTTCCGGGATCAATCCAGCAAGAGACGATCATCGTCGACGGCGTCGACGTTCCCTTCGCGCCCGGCGCGACCATCCTCAACGCCGTCCAGCTGAACCTCTCGCCGCGGCTCGATGACCCGGCAATGCTCGACATGCTCGGCCGGCGCATCGAGGGCGCCGACCGGGTAATCGTCGCCTGCCGGCCCGAGCGGCGCGATCTGTGGTCGCGCGCGCTGCGTGGCGCCGGAGTGATCGTGGAGGTCCTGACCCCCGAGCTCGACGCAATGCAGGCGATCAGCATCAATATGTTCGACGGCCACACCACGACCGTGGTGGCGACCGGCCCCCTCGGCCATGGCGACCGGGTGCTGAAACGCTCGCTCGATCTCGGGATCGTCCTGTCGAGCCTACCGGTGACGCTGCCGCTGATGCTGGTCGCGGCGTTGGCGATCAAGCTGGAGAGCCGCGGCCCTGTCTTCTTCGTTCAGCGGCGGATTGGCCAGGGGAATCGCCTGTTCCGGATGTACAAGTTCCGCAGCATGCGCGCCGAGACCGGCGATCATGACGGGACCACGTCAACCGTGCGGAACGACCGCCGCGTCACCCGGGTCGGCGCGTTCATCCGCCGGACGAGCATCGACGAACTGCCGCAGATCATCAACATCCTGCGCGGTGAAATGAGCGTGGTCGGGCCACGGCCGCATGCCATCGAATCGCGCGCTGCGAACACGCATTTCTGGGAGCTGGAGCGGCGCTACTGGGATCGCCACGCGGCCAAGCCAGGGCTGACAGGACTGGCGCAGGTGCGCGGCTTTCGCGGCTCGATCAGCAACGAAGGCCAGCTCGCGAGCCGCATCAATTCCGACCTCGCTTATCTGCAGGCTTGGACGATCTGGAGAGATCTCGCGATCATCGGGCGCACCTTCCGCGTCCTTGTTCACGACAATGCCTTTTGAATCATGAGCTTTTAATCGGGAAGAAGGGAGAAGTGGAATGAAGTTACGAACAGCCATTCTGGGCCTCGGGGCGATCGCTCTGTGCTCATCAGCAATTGCCTATGCGGGTGCGGTTCGGCCGGCCAAGGCACGGCCGATCGCAAAATCTAGCCTGAAGGTGAGCCGTGCATCGGCAAGGCTTCGCGGCGCGAACAGGGACAGCAAGACCCTGCCGATCGTGCTGGTGGGTGCGGCCGCTGGCGGTGGCGCGCTCTATCTCGCCACCAAGGGCGACAACAAGGCAAGCCGTTAGGTTAGGGGCGGGATTCGAGGTCGGCGCGGCGCCATCGCCTTACGGTCCTCGGTCCCGCATCGTTCGCCGCCGGAAGCGATTTCGGCCATATCGGTGTAAGCGTTTATGACATTCGCTCATGCGATCCCGCACGAGCGTGGGGAAAGTGCGCGCTTCGCTCAGCGCGCCACTGTCGCAGCCCTCGCTCTTGTCGGTTCGAGTTTCCTGTTCGGCGGCCAGAGCGTCGAGCCGATGTTCGTGCAGTCGATCCCGCAAGCGGTCGCCGTGCTGGCGATTGCCTTTCTATGCGTGTCGGCGCCGCGCGCATCGCTCGCGCCTGGCGCAATGCCGATGCTTGCCATTGCCGGCGCTGCGCTGGCACTGATCCTGATCCAGCTCCTCCCCCTTCCCAACCCCATCTGGTCCGCCTTGCCGGGCCGCGAGGTCGCCGTGGCCACCCTGCAGGCGGCACGGATCGGCACGCCCTGGCATGCCCTGAGCGAAGACCCCGGCGCGACGCTCCAGTCGGCACTCACATTGCTACCCGCACTGGCGATGCTGGTCACCGGTCTGATGCTGGACAGGCAAGGGTTGAGGAAGGTCATCGTCGCCATCCTCGCCTGCGCCGGCGCGTCCCTTCTGCTTGGCTGGCTGCAGATCCTCGGGGGCACCCAGAGCGCTCTCTATGTCTATGGCGACCAGCACGAACGCCTGTCGATCGGCCTGTTCTCCAACCGCAATCATCAGGCGGATGCGCTGTGTCTCGGTGCGCTGATGGCCGGGGCTCTGCTATATGCGCTTAGCCCACGCGTCGAAGTCCTTCGACAGCGCGGCGTGCTGATCGCGAGCCTCGCCGTGGCGCTGTTTGGCCTTGGCGTCCTTTGCACCGCCTCCCGGATGGGCGCGGCTTTGTTCGTGCCTTCGGCCGCGGTCACGATCATTATCACGTTGATCGATGCCCGCACGCGCAAGATCACCCCGCGCAATCTCGCCATGGTCGCGGTCGTCGTACTGATCTTCATCGTTCTCGGCTGGGCTGGGTTCGATCAGCTCCTGTCGCGTTTCCAGGCCTCGGTCGACCTTCGCCAAACGATCTGGCCCGATGCCTGGTATCTGGCGAAAAGCGTTTGGCCGGTCGGCACCGGCTTCGGCACGTTCGATCAGGTTTATCCGCCGATCGAGAGCCTCGCCGGGGTGACCCCCCTCTTCATCAACGCGGCCCATGAGGATTATCTGCAGCTTGCGATCGAGGGTGGTGCGCCGGCGTTGCTCATCCTGCTCGCCTTCTTCGGCTGGTTCGTGCTGCAGCTTGTGCGCCTGGCCCGCGGGCGTGGCGGCATGACCGGCTGGTTCGCTGCCACCGGCATCATGATCCTGCTCGCCCATTCCGCGACCGACTATCCCTTGCGCACAGAGGCGCTCTCGACCGCCATGGCAGCCTTGTGCGTCATCTTGAACATGGCCGCGCACCAGAGCTCACCGCGCCGCCCCGCCACCCAGAAAAGGGTCCTCGAACCCGTGCTCACCACCGCAGGATATTCGCGATGAGACCTTTGATGCCCAGCCTTTGCGCCGCAGCACTCCTCGTGCTGGGCGGATGCGCCTCGACCTCGGCAGGCGTGCCAAGCGAACAATCCTATGCGAGTTTTCCGCCACCGAGCGCGGTGGATCATGTCCAGGATTACGAGATCGGCCCGGGTGACACTCTGAGCGTCAACACGTTCCAGGAGAAGGACCTGACGCTCGATCATGTCGAGGTCGATGCGAGCGGCAATATCCTGCTCCCGCTGATCGGCAGCGTTCACGCGGCCGGCCTGTCTTCGGCGGCGCTCTCCACCGAGATCCAGAACCGGCTGGCCAAACGCTATCTGCGCGATCCGCAGGTTTCGGTCATCGTCACCTCGGCTGTATCCCAGAAGGTCACGGTCGAGGGCTCGGTTACCCAGGCGGGCGTGTTCGAGGTGAAGGGCCAGATGACGCTGTTGCAGGCGCTGGCGCTGGCCAAGGGCCCCAACCGCACCGCGCGACTTGGCCGCGTGGTGATCTTCCGGACGATCGAGCGGGAGCGCAAACTGGCGGTCTTCGACGTGAACGCAATCCGCCGCGGTGAGATGCCCGATCCGCAGATCCTGGGTGATGATGTGGTCGTCGTGCCCTTCTCGAACGGCAAGGGTGCGTTTCGCGACCTCATCACGGCGCTGCCCGCATTCGGCGTCTTCGCCGCCTTCAACAATCTCTGATCCCGGCGCGTCGCCCAACCGAACAGGGTTACCATGTTTAGACGAGAATTGATTTTGGCAACCGATGGCCGGACTTTCGAGGCCGGGCCGGAGACGGCGCGCGATACCGGGCGCGACACGGGACCCGAACCGCGGCGCGGCATCGGGCGAGACGTAGACCTTCAGCGGATGCGGCTCATCCTGCGCCGGAATCGCTGGATCATCCTTGCCTGTATGATCTTCTTCCCGCTGGCAGCGATTTTCCTGACCGCCATCGCCACGCCGGAATATCGCGCCACCGCCTCGATCCAGCTCGAGCAGCAATCGACCCGGGTGTTGAAGGGCGACGAGCCCCAGCCCGGCGATTCCAACATCTTCGATGCCGAGCGTTTCCTCCAGACCCAGGTCGATATCCTGAACAGCCGCTCACTCGCGATCCGCGTCGCCGAGCGGCTGCAGCTCTTCCACGGGTCCGAATTCCTGACGGCGATGGGGATCGTCGTGAAGCCCGTCGGCACACCGGCGGAGCAGGTCCGCAAGCTGCGGGAACGGACGATCCGCGCACTACAGGGCAATCTTCAGATCTCCCTTCCACGCAACTCGCGCGTCGCTTCGATCTCGTTTAATAGCCGAAACAAGGACATCGCCGCGCGGGTGGCGAATGCTTATGCCGAGGCGTTGATCGCTGACAATCTGGAGCGCCGGTTCAAGGCATCATCCTATGCGCGCGATTTTCTCGAAGGCCAGCTCGAACAGGCCAAGGGCAAGCTCGAAAGCTCCGAACGCGCAGCCATTCTGTATGCGCGCAATGCCGGCCTGATCGACACCGGCCCGGCGACCGGCGCGCCTGGCGAAAGAGCCCGCTCGCTGGTGACCTCGAGCCTCGTCGGCATGAACGACACGCTGACCGCCCTGACCGCCGAACGGCTCCGCGCCCAGGAGCGGTGGGAGCGCGCACGCAACACCCCGCTGATGAGCCTGCCGGATGTGCTCGGCAATCCGGCTATCCAGGAGCTGACGCGCAGCCGCGCCGACCTCGCATCGACCTATCAGAAGGAGCTGGAAACGAGGCTGCCGGACTATCCGACCGTCCGTCAGGCCAAGGCTGAACTCGACACGACCAATGCGCAGATCAGCCAGCTGGCGCTCTCGATCCGGGATTCGATCCGCGAAGGCTATGAGGTGGCGGCGCGGCAGGAACGTGCCGTCCAGCAGGATATGTTGAAGCTGCGCTCGAACACGCTGAGCGAGCAGGATCGGGGCATCCAGTACAGCATCCTCCGCCGTGAGGTGGATACCAACCGGCAAATGTATGACGGGCTGTTACAGCGCTTCAAGGAAGTCGGGGCCGCGGCTGGCGTGACGGCGAATAATATCAGCATCGTCGATACGGCCGAGCCGGCGCTGACCCCGTCCTGGCCCAAACCATCGCTCAACGTCGCGCTTGCGCTTCTCCTCGGCGCAATGGTCGCGGCAGGACTCGTCTTCCTGCGCGAGATGCTCGACGACGCCGTGCGCACACCGGATGATGTCGAGGACAAGCTCGGCCTCTCCCTGCTCGGGACGATTCCGCGGGTCGGTGCGGGGATGACACCGGTCGAAGCGCTCGCCACGCAGCGCTCGATCCTGTCGGAATCCTATTCCTCCCTGCGTACGGCACTGGAGTTCGCCGGCAAGGCCGGAGTGCCACGCCGGATGCTCGTTACCTCCAGCCAGTCGTCGGAGGGCAAAAGCACGACCTCCTATGCGATCGCCCGCAGTCTCGCGCTGGTCGGCAAGCGCGTGCTGCTGGTGGACGGCGACTTGCGCAACCCGTCGCTCGCGAACCTGCTCGGCGTCCAGCACCCGACCGGCTTCTCGAACGTGCTGACCGGCACGGCCAAGGCCGCCGACCAGACGATCGCGCTTGCCACACCCAATCTGAGTTTCATGCCGAGCGGCCCTTTGCCGCCCAACCCGGCAGACCTGTACGGGCGCAGCCAGTCCCGGGCTGTCATCGAGCATCTCTCCGACAATTTCGACATGGTGGTGATTGACGGTCCGCCGGTGCTTGGCCTTGCCGATGCGCCGCTGCTGGCGGCCGCAGTCGAGGGGGTTATCTTCCTGGTCGATACCAGCCAGTCGCATCGGGGTCGGGTGCGCACCGCCATCCGGCGGCTGCAACGGGCGCAGGGCCGCGTACTGGGCGTCGTGTTGACGATGTTCGATCCCAAGACGGTCGGCTTTGGCGACTATGGCTATAGCTATGAATATGGCGACAAGCCGCGCTCGCGCCGCCTGATCCCGAGCTTCGTTTCGGACCGCTTCTGAAATGCCGGGTTGGCTCAGATGGGGAGTAGCAATCCTTGGTGGGGCGGCCATGTTTGGGGTGGTCACTGCCAACG
Source organism: Sphingomonas sp. P3_C5 (assembly GCF_056402635.1). Lineage (NCBI taxonomy): Bacteria > Pseudomonadati > Pseudomonadota > Alphaproteobacteria > Sphingomonadales > Sphingomonadaceae > Sphingomonas > Sphingomonas sp. P3_C5. The sequence continues at coordinate 104,293 of NZ_JBFUHA010000014.1, read as the reverse complement.
GGATCGCCGCGGGCCTCGCCGCGAGTGGCGATTACGCGATGGCCACAGCGCTCGCACCTGACGCCAACCATTTGTCGCGCCGGGCGCAGGACCTGTTCTTCGCCGGACGGAATGACGCCGCGATCGCGACGGCACGTGCCGCGCTACAGATCGCGCCGCTCAACACCCGCGCGATCCGGGTGATCGGCGAGGCCGAGCTCGCGCGCGGCCATGACGATGCCGGCGTGGATGCGATGAACGCGGCTGCGCGCGGCGGCTGGCGGGATAACTCCACCCAGATCTGGGCACTGCAGATGGCGCTGATCAGCGGCGACTATGGCACAGCGCTGGAACGGGCCGATGCCCTGATCCGTCGTGACACTATCGCCGACCAGGTGTTCGCCGCCTTTCGTGCGATGAACGCGGAGCCGAGCTTCAGGCGGAGCCTCATCGCGCGCCTCGAGGACCAGCCCGATTGGCGCGGCCTGATGTTCCTCGATCTGCGACGCGCCAGCGCTCCCGAAATTCCGGCCGCCGTCCAGCTTATCACTGACATCGATCGGACACGCCGCCCCGTTACCGACCTCGAGCTTTTTCCTATTCTGGAGCGGATGACCGAGCTGGGCGGCGCCGACCAGGCCTATCGCTTCTGGCGCAGCAAGGCGCCTCGGGCGGGATGGGCCGACGACAGTCAGCTCTATGACGGCACGTTCGTGGTCGCGGGCAAACGCCAGGGCGTGAGCTCGATCCCGCGCTTCGAATGGACCGTCGATCCCGGCGGTTCAGGACTCGCGAGCGTCGAGGCGGCACCGAACGGCCAGGGGGTCGCGCTGCGCGCCAGCACCGATCCTGGAGATTCAGTGGTGCTGGCCACCGAACAACTCCTGCTGGAACCCGGGACATATCGGATCGGCGCCAGAATCTTTGCGCGCAGCGAGCGGGACATGGCCGGCTTCGAATTCACGTTGCACTGCGTCGCTGACAAGAGCGAGGTCCCGTTCGCGGACCAGCGTCTTCAGCAGCTCCGGCTCGATCAATTGCGTTATTCTGCGACCTTGCAGATCCCGACGGACTGCACGCGCCAGACGCTGGACATCAGGGCCCGGGGTGGGACGCCGGTGGGAGCGAGCGTCTCGATCACCGATCTCGCCCTGCGCCGGGCGGCCTGAGGCGGCCGATGACTGATCCCCACCCCTCGCCTGCCGGGTTCGACGCCGTCGAGTTCAACAATATGGTGACCCCATATACCGACCGGCTGTTCAGCCGGCTGAAGAAGGACGGCCTGCAGCTCGCGGTCGTGTCCTGCACGCGCGCCGAACGGAACCGATCCTGGAACCTTCCAGCCGCGAAACCCTACGCCCACGAAATCCTGCCCGGGGTCGAGCTGGAGGTGGGGCCGCGCCGTTTCGCCCATCTCAACCGCGGCATCTTCCGGACGCTGTCGCGCTTGCGGCCGAAGATGATCGTCCTGACCGGCTTCTATCCCTCAATGCTGCTCGGCCTGGCCTGGAGCCGGTGGACCGGAACGCCGGTCGCGCTTCGCGTCGACGGGGGCGAGGAGGATATGCCGCAAACCCCCTATCACCGGCTCTTCCGGCCGATGATGCTGAAGCAGTGCCGTGCTGCGCTGACGTCCGGTGAGAAGGGCGCGGCGTTTTTTCGCAAGGCGGGTTTCGAGGATGCCCGGATCTTCCGCATGCCGCTGGTGCCGGCCTGGGATCCGCCGGCATCCATCCCTGATTTCCAGGCACGCGACGTCGACCTGATCTGGGTCGCGGAGATCAGCGACGCAATCAAGAATGCGGGGTTTTTCGTGCAGGTCGCCACCGCGCTCAAGCAGCTGCTCCCCGATCTGAGCGTGCGCGTGATCGGGCGTGGTCCGGATCAGCGCGCGATGCTGGACGGACTCGTCGCTGCCAGCATTGATGTGCGGCACGACGAGGCGGTCGCTTGGGAAAAGATGGTAGAAGCGCTTTCGGGCGCGAAGTTGCTCCTGCTCCCTTCGAGGCGCGAACCATGGGGGCTGGTCTGCAACGAGGCCCTGCAATGCGGCACGCCGTGCCTGGTCTCGCCGCATGTCGGCGCAGCGGACGATCTCGTGCTCGATGGAGTAAATGGCCGTGTCCTCCCGCTCGAGGTCGATCGCTGGGCGGAAGCGGCGGCGGCGCTGCTCCGGGATGCCCGCGCCTGGTCGGCAATGTCGGAGCGCGCGCGGGCGTCGATGGCGCCGCGCGGTATCGGCTCCTCGGCGAAAATCTATCGGGAGATGGTGGCCTATGTGCTCCGCGCCGATACCAGCAGATTGCAATAGATATGGCGGCGGTCCGGCAGGATGCGGCTCAGGATCAGGGTCATGATCGTGAGCGGCGCAAGGAGACCGAGCTGCACCAGCGCGCGTGTCGTCCGATGACGCGCACCGATATGCTGGTGGAGATAGGCGATCCACAGCTGGCCGATCGCCTCTACGTCAGTCGAGGTCTTCTCGATCTCGATCTCGTCAAAGCCATGCCGCTCAAGCAGCGCCCTGACGCCGAAGCTGGTGTAGCGCGCATAGTCGAAGGGCTGCTCATGCTCGTCCCAGGCGAAGGGGATCGAGAAGAGCAGCTTTCCGCCCGGCTTCAGAACACGCCGTATCTCGTCGAGGATCTCGTCGAGATTGAAGACGTGCTCGAACACCTCGAAGGAGATGACGGCGTCGAAGGCGTGGTCCGAAAAGGGCAAAGTCCGGCCGTCATAATAGACATCGACCTTGCTGTTCGCATGGGGATGACCGCTGACGGCGATGTCGAGACCGACATAGTCGAAGATATGGGCGAAGTCGCTGCGATAGGGTTGCGAGCCGCAGCCGAAATCCAGCACCCGGCCATGGATCTCGCTCGCCCTGCCGGCGATCGCCCGCGCGAGGCGTCTGCGGATGATGTAAAAGGGATGGGCGATCCTGCCGAGCCAGGTCGGATGGAATTTCTCGCGCGCCAGGCGGCGGCGGGCCTGATCGATCAACGCGCGCATGGCCAATGCGTCGCAGGGAAGCCGGGCTTAGGCAAGGCAATCCGCGCGGGGTGCACGCGATGATCTATCCCGCGCTGCCGGCACCGCTCGACCTCGGCCTGCTCCGGCTGAACGGGGCCGGTTTCGGCAATTGCCTGTTCGCCTATTTCCACGCCGTCATCCTCGCAGAGAAAGAGGGCCGCCGGCTGATCGCGCCTGCCTGGCGCTCGCTTCCGATCAACCGCAAACTGCGCGGAGACGGCTCGATCCGCCGCTATCACGAGATGGTCCGCGCCCATCCAGATGAAGTCGGTGGCGCAGCGAAAGCTGCGGCACTCGCCGCACTGCTTCCCTTCGCCGATATCCAGACGATTGCGCCCGGCGCCCTGCCCCATGGATCAAAACGACCGCTGATCGTGGTGCGCAGCGCGAGCTTCACCTTTGAAGGCTTGCATCCGCACCGAGAGCGACTGCGTCACCGGCTCATCGAGATCATGCGACGTCCGCCGTCGTTAGCACGGCGCTGGGGCGAAGAGCGCCACATCGCTGTCCATGTCCGGCTGGGCGATTTCGATCCAGCGGAGCCGGCGCTGCTGGAATCGGGAGCGGCCGGCAATTTGCGGCTGCCGATCGCCTGGTATGGCAGCGTGATCGAACGGCTGCGCGCGCTGCGGCCGGACCTGCCGATCCGCATTCATTCCGATGGTGCCGACGAGGAAATGGCTAATCTTCTCGCGATCGACGGCGTCAGCCGCGCGCGATCATCTGACGATGTCAACGATCTCGTCGCGATGGCGAGCGCGTCGGTCCTGGTCGGATCGCATTCGACTTTCTCGCGCTGGGCAGCCTTTCTCGGCAACATGCCAGTGATCTGGCGGGTGCAGCAAATGCCCAAGGAAAGTCCGGTCGATCCCTGGGTCCTGGCGCAGCATATCGGCGACGATATGAGCGCTCTCGAGGATCCGCTCGCATGAAGCATTTCTTTCTCGACCCCGAACGCCGCAAGCTGGTCTTGTCGCTGCTTGCGAATATGATGACGCGCTTTCCCGGCCTCGCGCTGGTTTTCCTGATCCTGCCGCGACTGTTCACCGGGCTTGGTCCCGAGCGCTACGCCGCCCTGTTCGCCGCGCTCGCGCTCGGTACACTGGCGAGTTTCCCGATGAGCGGCACTGGAGTCCTCGGCATAAGGCTGATCGGATCGGCCGCATCGCAGGATGACAGGCAAGGTGCCGCATCGGCGTTCCTCAGCCTGGGTGCCGCGAATTTCTCGCTGTCGGCGATCCTGATGACGATGGTGTTCGCGATCGAGCTTGCGCGGGGCCATAGCCTGACCATTGCCTGTGTCGCGCTGCTTCCGCTTGTCCAGGCCGCGTTCAACGTCACCTTCGACAATGCCCGCCTATCCTATAACGAGCATTACTGGACCGCGAGCCTGGCGCTCAGCTTCCAGATTCTCTGGTATGTCCTGGTCCTCACCAGCCCGGCATTCCACACTCATATCCTGCTCGCCGCGACGGTGTTCCATGCGCCGACCATCCTGGCGAGCCTGACCAATGGCGCGCTGCTACTCCGATCGCGACCCTATCTCCTGCGCGGCCGCATCACCCACTTCCGCGATATGCTGCGCGCCGGTTTCTCCTTCGGTACCGCTGACGGGCTGCTCATGGGAGCGCTGGGCCTGGTGGTCATCTGGCTGCAGATCTCGGCCTCTCCTTCGGTCACCTCTTGGGTGGCGACGCAGAACCGGCTCTTCTCGATGTGCTTCACGCCGATCCTCATGATCATGGTCCCGCTCGGCGGCTTCATACGCGTCAAATGGGCCGGTGCGAGCGCGAAGCGCCAGCGCGATGCGATCAAGGCGGCCATTGCCGCCGGCATCCTCGCCTTCTTCGCAATGGCGGCGGGGCTCGGCGTGGTCGGGCCGCTTTACGCGCGCTACTGGCTTGGCCTCGAAGCGCCGGCCGGCTGGCTGATCCTTGCGCCCTGCTTCATCTATTTCGGGACGATCGCTTTTTATCGCTGCTTCGCCTCGATCGCCTATCTCGTGCTCGACGGCGCCTGGCTGGCGCACCGGGTGATCATCGCATGCCTTGTCGCGGGCCTCGGCTGGATCATATCGGCGCATTTCCTCGATCCGCTTGCCGGCTTTTCCGTCTTTGCGGCAATTGCCTCACTGCTGATCGTGCTCGCGGTCTCGAGATCGGCGCGCCGGACGCTCGGGACAGCAGCGACCAACGCCGAAACCACCAATATCCTCGGCACGCCGGTCACGATCACCGACCATGATCGCGCCGCCGCGCGAGTCCTTGGCTGGATCCGCGAGCGGCAGAGCCGCTATGTCTGCGTGCGGGACGTCCATGGCATCATGCTCGCGCAACGCGACCCGGGGCTGATGGAGATCCACCAGGCAGCCGATATGATCCTGCCCGACGGCATGCCGCTTGTTCATGTCGCGCGCTGGCGTGGCCACACATCGATCCGCCGGGTGACAGGGTCCGATTTCGTGGAGACGCTCGCCGATCTCGGCCGCATCGCCGGAGTCCGCCATTATTTCTATGGCGGCCAAACGGGGATTGCCGGCAAAATGGCAACCATGCTCGCCGGCCGCTATCCGGGCCTGTCGGTTGCTGGCGCCTCCGCACCGCCTTTTGGCGAGGTGAGCGAAGAGGTGCGGCGCGCCGAAATGGCGACGATCATGGCGGCGGCGCCGGACATCGTCTGGGTGGGGCTCAGCACGCCGAAGCAGGAACGCTGGATGCGCCGCCATCGCGGCGAACTGGCTGGCGTGACGCTGATCGGCGTTGGTGCCGCCTTCGACTTCCATGCCGGTGCGGTGAAGCGCGCGCCGCTCTGGATGCAGCGAGCCACGCTCGAATGGTTGCACCGGCTCCTCTCGGAACCCAGGCGGCTGTGGCGGCGCTATCTGGTGCTGGCGCCTCAGTTCGTCTGGCGCGTGCTTTGGGATCGGCCGGCATGACCGCCGCGACGATGTCCGCTCCTGCAGAAGCAGCGCCGGCCGCCGCGGTGTCGCGGCCGGTGCTGAACTTCTGGCTGTTCGGTGCGCCCTATATCGCGACGACCATCTATTTCTTCGTCATGATCAAGGACGACAGCCGGATCTACGCGCCGATCTTCCCGATCTCGATCGTGCTGATCGCAGCAACCGCCTTCACGCTGATTGACCGTCGCCTGCCCGCGCTGAACCATGACGTGATCCTGTTCATGCTCGTCTATTTCGTCCTCGGCGCAATCAGCGTGGGGCTGAGCCAGAACATCGACAGCTTCGCGCTACGCAAGATCGCCCTTCCGCTTGTCGGCATGGCCCCGGCCGCCTTCCGCTTCTACACGACGCCGCGCCAGTTCGCGATCTTCCTCGTTGCGCTGTTCTTCGCCGCGCTGATCTACACGACCCAGACAAGCGATCTGGTCGGCGGCGGATTCCTCTCGACCGACTCGCCCTATGAATCGATCCTGGGCGCGACCTTTGGCGGCATCACCGTCTGGTTGGTCGCTTCATCACGTTACACACTCGCGACCCTCGCCTATCTCGCCTGCGTGCTGTTTTTCAAACGCAATGCCATCGTCATGGCGTTCGTGGTGAGCATCGCGATCGTCGCCATTCAGATCTTCAGGCAGCGCGACAATGTCCAGCTGTTCAGGCGAATCCTCTATGTGGCAGTGCCGGTCTCGACTCTGCTCGCGCTCTATCTGAGCCGGATCTTCGGCTATATCGCGACCAATCTCGTGCGCGGTTACAATGCCGAATATATCAGCGTCGGCCGGGCGCCGATCTACGATTTCATCATCGGCGAATATGAGCGAAGCACGATCCGCGAGCAGGTGCTCGGGCACGGCGCCGGCATGGTCGAATATATCGTGGCGACCGAACGTTCGCTGAATGCAGGCCTGTTGCTGCCGCATGACGAGTATCTCAGCTGGCTCTATGATTTCGGCATTGTCGGGCTGATCATATTGCTGATCTTCTTCGCCCGCATCGGCCGGAGCGGCATTCCGGCGATTGCCGTGCTGCTGTTCATGACGCTCGCGATGACGGCCGAGAATTTCTTCCTGATCTCGTTCAACTGCCTGGCGATCTTCGCTCTGTGCTCGACCCGCATGGTCGACGCCCGCGCAGCCGCGCCGTGAGGATCCTGATCCTGCACAACCGCTATCAGATTTCAGGCGGGGAGGATGTGGCGGTTGCGGCGGAACATCAATTGCTGCTCGACCGGGGGCATGAGGTTTCGCTGATCGAAGCCGATAATGATGCGATCCTCGGGCCACTGGAAAAGGTCCGCACCGCGATCGTGACACCCTATAACCCGGCGCGGCGTCGCTGGATTGCCGGGGAGGTGCGCCGGACCGGGGCGCAGATCGTCCATGTCCATAATGCCTTCCCCCGCTTCTCGCCCTCGGTGCTGGACGGGGCGGCGGACGCGGGTGCTGGTGTCGTCCAGACACTGCATAATTACCGGACGATCTGCGCCAACGGACTGCTGCTCCGTGATGGCTCCATCTGCGAGGCGTGCGTGGGGCGTATCGGCTGGCCGGCGATCAGGCATGGTTGCTATCGCGGTTCTGTTGCCGGCTCGGCGGCCGTGGTGGCGATGCAGCAGGCCGCCCGCTGGGGAAAAATCTGGGATCGGCCGGGTCGACGCCTGATCGCTTTGACGGAATTCGCCCGGGACAAATTTGTGGGTGGCGGTTTGCCGGCGGGGCGGATCGTCGTGAAGCCGAACTTCATTGATGTGGCGGAGCCGGCTGCAAGCTCGGACAAGCGCGCCGGCATCCTGTTCGTCGGACGCCTGAGCCGGGAAAAGGGTGTGGACACGCTTATCGACGCGGCTCGCCTGATGCCGCGTGTCGCCTTTACCGTCATCGGCAGCGGGCCGGACGAGGAGCGGCTGCGCGCCGTCGCACCTGGGAATGTCACCTTCACGGGCGTTCTTCCGAACCAAGCGGCGCGTCTGGCGATGGCACGGGCGTCGGCATTGGTCATGCCCTCGATCTGGTACGAGGGCTTTCCAATGACGGTGCTGGAAGCCTTCGCCGCCGGCACTCCTGTGATCGGTGCACGCATCGGGTCGCTGCCAGAGATCGTCGCCGAAGAGGCTGGCATGCTCTTCACGCCGGGCGATCCATCATCACTCGCAGCAGCCATTGCGCAACTGCTGTCCGATCCCGCAGCGATGACACGCATGGGTCAGGCTGGCCGGGAGCACGCCCTGGCGCTCTATGGGCCATCGGCAAATGCGGTGCAGCTGGAGGCGATCTATGCCTCGGCCCTCGCCGAGCGGCCCTATGGGTGAGCCGTGGCCCGTGCTTATCCTGCTCGCACTGATCACGATCGGTGCGGCGCCGGCGGATGACGCCGGCGTCCATGATCTTCTCAGGCTTCAGCGGCTCGATCAGCGCGTCGAGACGATCGGCTATCGCCTTGCGCTCTCGGCCGGCACGCTCTGCCCCGAACAGGTGCCGCTGACCGGTATCGCTGTCCAGGATCTGAGCGCCTATGGCGGTGCAAGCCGCGTCGATGCGCGGCGCGCCTTCGGCCTTGGCTCTGACCCGACGATATTGGCCATCGCGCGGGGCAGCCCGGCGGAGCGATCGGGACTCCGCATCGGGGATGCACTCCTCGCGATCGATGGAGAGAGCATCCCCGCAACGCCGCGAGTTTCGGGTAACTATCAGCGCATCGCGGCGGTCGAGGACAGTCTCGATCGTCACACCGCCGATGGGGCGCTCGATCTCGATATCAGGCGGGACGGCACGCCTTATCGCCTCCACATAGCGCTCGAACGCGGCTGCGCTTCGCGCTTCCAGGTGCGGCCCTCGGATGCGATCGATGCCGGCGCCGACGGCCATTATGTCGAGATCACCAGTGCCTATGTCGAACGCGCTGACAGCGATGACGGGCTGGCACTCGTGCTCGCGCATGAGCTGGCCCACAATATTCTCCATCACCGCGACCGGCTGAACGCGGCGGGCGTCCATCGCGGCCTGCTGCAGGACTTTGGCCGCAGCGCCCGCCTGACCCGCGCGACCGAGATAGAGGCCGATCGCCTGAGCCTGTATCTGGTCGATCGTGCCGGCTTCTCGCTCGATGAAGCCGTCCGGTTTCGCGAAGATCTGTGGCATGGTTCCTGGGACGTGTTTCGCTCCGCGACTCATCCATCAGGCTCGGAACGGCTTGTGATCCTCCGCACCGAGATGGCTCGCATCAAAGCCCTCGAGGCGGCGGGGGCGGTGCCCGAGCCCAACGCCATTCTCCCTGCTCCTGGCGATTAACAGGGAAAGAACAGGGACGGGCGAACTGTCGAAGCTTCGGCCGTCATGTGAAAGAGCTGGGCGGAGTTTTTGCGCTCCGTCCGGATTGCTCATTGCAGCGGTTCTGCTTGCGGTTGAATCAATCAGCAGTCGGGTCATTGCGTCGGGAACCCGGACGGTGCGCGATCGATTTGTTCGCCGAAGGGGCACGGCGATGACGATGAGGATCATCAGAACCGGAATTGCCGGATGGTCGATCGGTTCGGCGCTTGCCGCGCAATTCCCCGGTAGCGGAAGCCATCTCAGCCGCTACGCAGCGCGTCTGAACGCGGCCGAGATCAACAGCAGCTTCCATCGGCCTCATCGCCGCGCGACCTATGAAAAATGGGCGGCGAGCGCCCGGCCCGATTTTCGTTTTGCGGTGAAGCTGCCCAAGACAATCACGCATGAGCAGCGTCTGGTCGATTGTGGCGATCTGCTCGCGCGCTTCGCCGAGGAGAGTGGCGGGCTCGGCGAAAAGCGAGGGCCGATTCTCGCCCAGCTGCCGCCGAGCTTCGCCTTTTCGGGCGACGTCGCGTCGGGCTTTCTCACGGTCTTTGAGACGATCGTCGGCGGGCCGATGGTTCTCGAGCCTCGTCATGCGAGCTGGTTCGAGCCGGAGGCCGAAGCGTTGCTCGTGCATCACCGGGTCGCGCGTGTCGCTGCCGATCCCGCGCTGCATCGGGGAGGAGGCGAGCCGGGTGGCTGGCCAGGGATCGCCTATTTCCGGTTGCACGGGGCGCCGCGCGTCTATTGGTCGAGTTATGCGGCCGACGCCATCAAGGCTCAGGCGCGGCGCGTGGAGGCGCTGGTCAGCCGCGGCGTGGAGGTCTGGACGATTTACGACAACACCGCCTCAGGCGCTGCGCTCGCCAATGCGCTCGAGCTCGACGATCGGCTTAGCGCCGTAGCACCACCTCAGTAACATGCCGGCGCCCGCCGACCCGGGCGAGCTGAACGAAGACATCGACCGTGCTGCGGACATAATGGAGCACATCGTCGCGGTTGAGGCGCGTGCCGGTCTGCAACACGAGCAAAGCAATCTGCTCGATCGCGCGTTCGGCGCTGTCGGCATGGACTGTCGTCATCGATCCGGGATGGCCGGTATTGACCGCGCGCAGAAAGGCATAGGCCTCCTCGCCGCGCAACTCGCCAAGGATGATCCGATCGGGTCGCATGCGCAGCGAGGCGCGAAGCAGATCGTCAGCGCTCACCTGCGCCTCGCCGAGCGCGCTGCGCGCCGCGAGCAGGCCAACGGCATTGTCGTGGCGGAGGTGAAGCTCGGGCGTGTCCTCGATCAGGATCAGCCGCTCCTCGGACGGAATCTCGCGGATCAGCGCATTGAGGAAAGTGGTCTTGCCGGTCGAGGTACCGCCGGACACCAGAATGTTCTTGCGCGCCTTGACTGCGCCGGCGAGCATTCCGGCGATATCGCCCTCGTCCAGCATCGCGCGCAGGGCGAGGTCAATATCCGATGGCCCTTCAACATCACCGCGTTTCGTACCGGCAAAGGCACCGCTTGCGACATAATCGCCGAGCGCCAGATCGGGCGAGACATGCTTGCGGATCGCCAGCGCAAGCGGCCCGCGCGTCGCCGGTGGCCCGACCACCTGGACGCGAGCGCCATCGGGCAAAGTCGCCGAGAGCAAGGGATGCTCGCGGCTGATCCCCTGGTGCGACAACGCCGCGATCTGGCGGGCGAGCCGCGACAGGGTCGCCTCGTCGAGGCCGGGCGCATCATGGCGCTCGATCCCGCCTGCGGTCGTCTCCACCCAGACCTCGCCCGGGCGATTGACATAGATGTCGGTCACATCGTCGCGGGCGAGCATGGCTGCGAGCGGCGCGAGATAGCTGCGCAGATAGACCGGCCGCTCGTCCCGCACCGGTATGCTCATTTCCGGCTCTCGACGGCGGTGAAATCGAGGTCGCGCGCGACGAACACGGTGATCGCGGTGCCCTGCTTCACGCGCAGGGTCGGCTGGATCTGGGTGCCGCTGGTGAGCGGGGCCGCGGCAGAATTCACCACCGATCCCGGCAGCGAGACGATCACTGACGATCCGCCCAGCCGCGAGGCATAGTTGCTGCCAACATCGAGCGCGGTCTGCAGGATCGCTGCTCCGAACTTCTCGAAGAAATGGCTGTTGACCTTGCCCTTGATGCCGACCCGTCCGAGCGGATCGGCTGCGGGCGAGCCGAGCGCGATCGTCACGCCGTCTGGGCGTACCAGGCGGGTCCACATTACCATCGCCCGGTTCTGGCCGGGCTGGAGATCGGCGCGATATTCGCCGATCAGCCGGCTGCCGCGCTGGATCAGCACCCGGTTGCCGTCAAAGCCCCGCACGTCGCTCTGCACGAGCGCGCGGGCGAGGCCGGGCCGGGTCGAATCCAGCGCTGTTTCGAGTACGGCAGGGATCAGCGTGCCCTGCGGTACCGTCGTCGGGCGATGCCGCATCACCGACGCACGCGCGCTCCCGCCGGTCGCCGCGACTGCCCCGGCACCGGCACCGCCGCCAGCGGCTGGGGCGCCGGCCGCGCCATCGGCTTCGGCAACGGCGTCACCGGCCGTGGTATCGACCACCAGAACGGGGCCACCTGTACCGGCCAGACGTGGCGGTGGTTGAATCGGCTGCGGCATCGGCGGTGCCGGCTGCGGCACATAGATGATGCGCGGTTGCGGCGGCGGCGGCACGAAGCGCGGCGGGGGCGGTGGTGGCGCGGGTGTCGGCGTCGCAATGGGCGTCGGCGCGGGCGCTGGCGGGACATAGAGCGGCGCAGGCTGCGGCGCCGCGCCTCCGAGATTGTCGGCCGCCTGCGGCCTTGTGGTCGGCGCGGAGAGCGAGCGGCGGCGCAGATCGAGCACGCTGAAGAGGAGGATCGCAGCCACGCCGATGCCGATCGCGATCATCCACCAAGGCATGCCCGCGGACGGCACCGCGACGACAGGGCGCACATCTTCCTCGGCACCGCGCCCGATCCGGGGGTCAGTGGGTGGAGCTGTCGCCATCAGTGCTTCTTCGGCTTCAGCTTCACGCGGACAGCGGTCGCAGAATCCTTGTCGAGGCGGAACACGAGTTTCGGCTTCACATCGTCGATCACATATTGGCCATCACGCATCGCGCCGTCGACCAGCATCTCCCGGCCCTTTTCGTCGATCGCAAAGATCGCCGGGAGCGGTTTGTCGGCGGGGAAGACGATATAGGTGTGGACGCCGTCATCATCGATCTGGCTCGGGCGAAGCGCCTTGGTTCCGCTCAGCTTGTAGCGGCCCGGCTCGACGGTCGGCTCCACCCCGGCCACCACTACGCTGGCCGGCGCGGGATAGGTGAAGCGCACCGTAAAAGCCATATTGGGCAGCGGCCCGAACAAGGGTTGCAGTTCGAAAGCGTAGCTGCGTGCGTCAGTGACGACGGTAAGGTTGGTCGTGACCCCCGCCTGGAGCGCCTTGATGAACAGATGGTCGCCGCGCTTGTTCGGCGTCACCTGCCACGCACCGCTCTCCCCAACCGCGACATTCTCGATCCGCTCGTCGGGCGCGAACTCGATCGCGAGCTGATAGCCGGATGCGACCTGGAGCTGAACAACCTGATTGGCGTCATAGACGATCGTCTGGATGCGCGGGTCGCCGGGGCCGGGAGCCGGGCGCACCTGCGCCATTGCCGTGCCCGGCAGCAACAATGCCATCAGGAACAGCGTGATCCTCAAAGCTCAACCTCCGGCGCGCCCGGACGGGCGGGTGCGCGTTTCGGTGCCGGAAAATTGGGCGCCGGCGCGACGGTCGCGCCGCCCGATATAGTACCGGGCGTCGTTCCCGACGTCGTTCCCGGCACGACCGTGGTGCCTGGTGTCGGCACGGCAGTCGCTTCGGGATCGGGCAGCGCTTCGGCATCGCGGCGGTAGCGTTGCACCTGGAAGCCGAGCGGGTTCACGAAGCGATCCTCGCGCGTCATCGGCTCGCCTGAGAAGCGATAGCGGATCACCGCGACCCAGGCGCGCGGCGGCTGGACCTGCGCGCCGGCATCGCGGCGCTGAGTCTCAAAGCGCACCAGAGCGGCGCCGGTGCTGAGCGGCGAGACACTCTTCACCCGCGTCTCGACGACGGTGGTCCGAGGGAAGCGTGCGAGCGGGCTGCCGGGGTTGGAATATTGGACGCTCGACACATAATCCGCCCGCGCCGGATCGGCTGACCACAGCACTGTCTTGCGGTAATTGGATTGCAGCGCGTCATAGTCGAAGCTCTCCCGCGCAATGACATATTGGACGAGGAAGGATTGAGTGAGCGCCTTGTCGGGCGCGATGGTGTTGGCGTCGAGCGGCTTCAGCGCCTCGACAAAGCCGGTGTGGCGATCGACCAGCAGCGTATAGGGCACCACTGTCTTCAACGGAGCGAGCGCAATCAGCGCGAAGGCCTCGCACACCGCGATCGCGGCTGCGGCGGACGCGACGATCCACGCCACCTTGCGCGAGGCGCGGAGCGCATCCTGCTGGTCATGCGCCCAGCTTTCCGCCTGGCTGTAATAGGCGTCGAGCGATTCTCGTGAGGTCTTGTTCATGCGTTCCTGTCCCGCCGGCCGGCGCTTGCCGATACACGGCCGCGCGTCCTGCGCCGATAAGTCTGTCCGAGCGGCACCACCGCCGCCGTTGGAATGTCACGCGAGATCGCCTGGATGGCGGCACGCTGGCCGATCTGCGCGGGCGGCGGCGGCGGCGTTGCCGCCTCGCGCCGCTGGCTCGCGGCAACCGCATCGGCGACGGCGAAGGCGCGCGAGCGCTGGTCTGGCGCTTGAGGCTGCTCGGCTTGGGCGAGCATGGCCGGCGTCTCGCGACCACGTAGCGCATCGATCACCCGCGACGGCGCGGCACGCCACCCCGGCGGCAGCTTGAACCCCCGCGCCACGCGCGCGGTCGCGAACAGCGCGGCCGTGAGGGTGAGGACGAAGGCCAGGGTCAGCACCAGCAATTCGATCGGGACCTGCGGGGTCGGGATATCGGCGCGGCGCTCGGCGAGAATGGCGGCGAGCCACGGCTCCATGATCGCGAGCTCTACGCCGAGCACGATCGAGGTCGCCAGCGCGCCGAGTGCTGCGCCGCCGACACCGCGCACCCAGCCCTCGAACAGGCCGCGCGTACCGTCGAACAGCAGGAACATCGCGAACAACGGGCCGAGCGCTAACAGCAATCCGCTGACCACGCGCACAGACGCGAAGGCGCCGATCGCGCCGGTCAGGTAGAGCGTACGGGCATTGCCGAGCAGGGCTGCATCCCGGGCCGGATCCCATTTCGGACGCTGCGCCACTTGCTGGAGATGCTGCATCTGCGCCTGTTGCTGCTGCGGCGTCAACGTCTGGGTCGGGCCGACGATCTCGTCGACATTGGGCGGCTTGCCGGTGCCGAGGATCATCAGTTCCCCAAGGCCATTATCCACGCCCTCGAGACGCGCGACCAGCCCACCGCCTGAGCCCGGTAGGCCCGCCGCACCGCCGATGCTGGTGGCAAGCTCGGCCGGGCCGTGCATCGTCACGTCATAAGCGAGCGTGCGAAAGGCCGGCCAGCTGGTCGCCAGTGCGAGCACCACGCCGAGCTTCACCACCGCCACAACGCCGTCGCGCACATCGGGGACCTGGCCGAACAGCATGCGATAGCCGAACAGGGCGATGAAGATCGTCAGCATCCCGGTCATCGCGATAGCAACGATCGAGCCGGGTGCCGCGAGCGCCTGATAGCCACCCTGCCCGATCGCCTGCGCCTGGCAATCGACATAGCTCAGCACGACGCTGAGAAAAGCGCCATCGGGCGAGAGCGTCGGGCATGCCATCAGGCACGCTCCAGCAAGCGCGGGATCCAGGCGACGGGATCATCGCCGGTCTCGATGCGGATCTCATCAAGCAGGCGCACGGTGCGCTCGCGGCCGGACAGGATCGTCAGCAGATCGCGCTCGCCGGTAAGGTTGAGCCGCGCCACCACGCTGTCGGCACCATGTTTGATCAGGAAGCAGTGGGAATCGTCAGGGAGCGTGCGGATCAGCTCATATTCGTGCGGGGTCAGACCGAAGCCTTCGATATAATCGGAGGCGCGCGCCTTGGGGTTGATCATGAAGATCTGGGTCGCGGCCTGCTCGATGATGGCGCTGGCGATCTTGCTCTCGAGCGCATCCTGCGCGCTCTGGGTTGCGAAGCCGACAATGCCGTTACGCTTGCGGATGGTCTTTTCCCAATCCTTGATGCGGCGGACGAACACCTCATCATCGAGCGCCTTCCAGCCCTCGTCGACGACGATGATCGCAGCCGAGCCGTCGAGCCGTTCCTCGACGCGGTGGAACAGGTACATCATCGCCGGCGTGCGTACCGCCGGATCATCGAGGATCGCGGTCATGTCGAACCCGACCGCCTCGGCGCTCAAATCCGTCAGATCCTCCTCATTGTCGAACAGCCAGGCGCGCTCGCCCTCGCCCCACCACGGCCTGAGCCGCGCCCAGAGATCGGCCGCGTGTGGACGGTGGCCACCACGGAACAGTTCGGCGAGGTGGCGCAGCCTGCGATGCTCGTGCGGCTGTGCGAAGTTGGCGTCGACCGCGTCCTTGATCTTGGCGACATCGTCGATGTCGGCGCCGCCCGCGAGCTGAGCGACCCAGTCGATCAGGAACTGGCGGTTGGCGGGATTGTCCTCGATCTGCAGCGGGTTGAGGCCGGACGGCGTACCGGGCCTGAGCAGATCATAACGCCCGCCGATCGCGCGGATGAACAGCTCAGCGCCGCGATCCTTGTCGAAGAAGATGATCCGCGGCCGGAACTTGCGCGCCTGGGCGAGCAGGAAGTTGAGCACCACCGTCTTGCCCGAGCCCGATGGGCCGATGACGGTGAAATTGCCGAGATCGCCCTGGTGGAAGTTGAAATAATAGGGCCCGGCCGCCGTCGTCTCGAGCAGGGTGACTGCTTCGCCCCAATGATTGCCATCGGCCTGGCCGAGCGGGAAATTGTGGCCGCTCGCAAGGCCGGCGAAATTGCCGGTCGAGATCAGGCCGCGCCGCGCGATATATTTGAAGTTGCCCGGGAACTGCGCCCAGAAGGCCGGTTCGAGCGCGATATCCTCGCGCACCGCGATGATGCCGAGATCGGAGAGCGACGCCTGGACCTCGGCAACGCCCGCATCGACCGCGGCCGGCGTATCGCCGCGCACCGCGACCGTCATGTGATGCTCGCCGAACCCGGCGCGTCCGGCTGCGACCTCGTCCTTGGCGTTCGATAACTCGCCGCGCAGGCTCACCGCCTCATCCTCGGCCGAGCGCATCCGCCTGAGTGCAAGGTTCATCTTGCCGAGCGCAGCCTGGCGATCGACGAAGCCGAAAGACTGCGACACAGTCAGCTCGAACGGCAACCGCAGCAATTCGTCGAGCATGCCAGGCGCAGTCTGCGCCGGATAATCCTTGATCGAGACCAGCCCGACAAAGCCGCGCGGCGACGCGCCGGCCGCGCCGAGCTCTACGGTTTCCTGGCCGAAACTCACCCGGCGATAGGGCAGATATTGGCCGGCATCCTGGAGCGGCATCAGGACTGGCCGCATCTCGCCATTATAGAGGGTGGAGAGGAATTCGAGCGGCTCCGAGCATACGCCCTGCCGCGTCTCGTACACGCCGAGCAGCCGCGGCTCATAGCTGCCGAGCTGGGCCAGCAGCGCATCGCGTGCACCGTCCAACTGACGGAGCTCATTGGCCGAGGTCGCCTCGGCCGGCGTCGTTGCGCGGCCGAGAAATCCGCGCACCCGGTCTGCGATACCGACACGGCCTTGCAGCGGACGGCGGATCAGGGTGAGGAACAGGTCGTTGACGTAGAGCTGCTTGCCAGCGAGCCGGCCGCGCCATGCGGCATCAAGCTGGCCTGAGAAAGCATCGGGGAACTCAGCCGGCAGCTCGACATCCGCCCGTCTGCGCACGACGTGATGATAGAGCGCGAAGCGCGACGAGCCGATCGCCTGCAACATCGCGTCGCGGAGCACCTTGCGATAGTTGATCTCGTCGGTGTCGGCGGTCTCGAACAGCATGCCGCGCAGATGGATGAACTGCATCAGCAGTCCGTCGCGCGTCTCGATCGTGTGATCGTTGACGTGCCGCGCATAGGGAAGATGAGCCCCGGCGAACTTCTCGCGGGCGATGGCCCGCGGGTTCTGGGTCAGGGGCGGTAGGAGTTGCATCGCCAGATCGCGTAGTTGCGCACGCGTGGGCAACGGCTCAGCTTGATCAGCCACAGGTCAATGATGCGCGGCTCCCGCACGCACAGCACCACGCCGACAAGATGGACGATCAGTGCGACCGCCAGCACCCAGAAAGCGTGGAAAATCAGGAACAACTCAGTCGCGATGACGCCGTTGACCACGAAATAGCTGTAGGTGACGCCGGCGAACATCTGCGGCCGCGTGAGCGCGACGAACAGGGGATCGCGCTCGAGCCCGTTCACGGATCAGTAGCCGGCGCTGGCTGTGGACTGGATGCCTGCTACGATACTCGCCGCCCCGAACAGGATGAAGCAGCCGAGGATCACGGTTGCGCCGTAGCGCCAGTTGATCCGCCCGGTGAGCATCAGGAAGCCGACCGACGCGACCGCGATCACCGCGACCACGGTCGCGACCGTGCCGAGCAAAGTGCCCTCGAGCCAGCGCACGGCGGATACGATCGCGCCGGACCCTTGCGGATCAGCGAGCGAATCCTGCGCCATCGCCGCAGTTGCCTGGACAGATGCCCAAAGCGCAGCCAGCACAGCGGCCCCGCGTAATCTCTTCCCGTTCAACCCGTACATCCCCGCGTAACCGTCTGATTCGTCCCGCGAGACATTGCGCGTTCGCAGGACGCTTGCCAACCGCTTTTGCCTCCGCTGCCAGTGCAGCGACGGGACGCCAAAATCAGCAGCCGACAGCGCGCGGATTATTGCGATTTGCGCGACAGAGCCGGGTCAATTTTCCCTGTTCCGCGCGAATAACAGGGAATTCGGCCGGATTAACAGGGAAATTTCGCGTCGGAACAGGGAATTTCCGTCCCGAGCGCAAGCGTGTCGTCGACCATTCGCATCCTCATGAAAAAGAGCCCAGCCGAGTCCGATCAGGTCCCTGCCTGACGCGACAGTGCAGCAAACTTCCGTCCTGTTGAATCACCTCGCGACGTTTCCGCTCGCTTCTCGTCAATGACCTTCGGCAGCCTGGCGTTCATCAGCCCGCGTCAATCTCGGCGACAGGA
Source organism: Sphingomonas sp. P3_C5 (assembly GCF_056402635.1). Classification (NCBI taxonomy): domain Bacteria; kingdom Pseudomonadati; phylum Pseudomonadota; class Alphaproteobacteria; order Sphingomonadales; family Sphingomonadaceae; genus Sphingomonas; species Sphingomonas sp. P3_C5. Next base: position 85,800 of record NZ_JBFUHA010000014.1, on the reverse strand, counting down.
AGTGGACTGCGGCGAGCGCGACGAAATAAGCACAGCCAGCGACGATGAAGATCGGCGTGTAGGTGCCGACCTTATCCAGGATCTGCCCGATATAGAGCGAGAAGAACATGCCACCGACGGCGCCGACGGTGCCGCCGATGCCGATCACTGAGCCCACCGCGCTGCGCGGGAACAGGTCCGAGGGAAGCGTATAGACATTGGCCGAGAAGGCCTGGTGCGCTGCCGCCGCGGTACCGATGATGAGCACGGCCAGCCACAGATTGTCGACATATTGCGCGAAGAAGATCGGCGTGACGAAGATCGCGCAGACCAGCATCGTTGTTTTGCGGGCGAAATTCACGGTGCGCCCGTTCTTGATCATCCGGGACGACGCCCAGCCGCCAAGCACGCTCCCGACATCGGACAGGAGATAGACAGCAACGAGAGGCGGTCCAAAGGTCTTGAGGTCGAGCCCATAGCGTTTGCCGAGAAAGTCGGGGAGCCAGAAGATGTACATCCACCAGATCGGGTCGATGAAGAATTTGCCGAGCGCAAAGGCCCAGGTTTCCCGCAGGCGGAGCAGGCTGAACCAGCCAACCGGCTCGACCGGATCCGCCGGGTCGCTTTCGATATAAGCAAGCTCGCTGGCCGAAACGCGCGTCGATTGAGTCGGGTGGCGATAGATCGCCACCCAGGCGACCACCCAGACCAGGCTCGCCGCGCCTGTGATGACGAACGCCATCCGCCAGCCGTAGAGGGCGACCAGGAGTGGCACGAGCAGCGGCGTTACGATCGCGCCGACATTCGCCCCCGCGTTGAAGATGCCGATTGCGAGCGCTCGCTCCCTGGCCGGAAACCACTCGGTCACCGCCTTGACGCCGGCCGGGAAATTGCCGGATTCGCCGATGCCGAGGCCGAAACGAACCATGGCGAATTGCGTAACGCTGTGCACCCCGCCATGCGCGATATGGGCGATCGTCCAGATCACGAAGGCAATCGCATAGCCGAAGCGCGCGCCGATCCGGTCGATCAGCTTGCCGAAACCGAGATAGCCGATGGCATAGGCGGTCTGGAACCAGAAGACGACGTTGGAATAGCCGATCTCGGTCCAGCCGATCTCGTCGTGCAGGGTACCCTTGAGCACGCCGAGCATCTGACGATCGACATAGTTGATCGCGGTCGCCGCGAAGAGCAGCCCGCAGATCACCCAGCGATAATTGCCCGCCCGCTGGGCTGCGGCGGCAACCCCCGGCACCATGGTTTCAGCCATCATTCACTCCCGACCCGCCCCGTTTCTAGGAGGCTTTAATCATGCAGCCCACGGCGAGGTCGGCACCGAAGCGCGCCTCGATCCGATCACCGATTCCCACCGCATGTACGCCGGTTACCGCGCCGCTGGAAATCCATTGTCCCGGCTTGAGCGCAATTCCACGCTCGGCCATCAGCTCGAAGAGGAAGCGCGCCGCGCCGATCGGCCCGTCAAGCATGTCGGCCGCCTTGCCGCTGCCGATGGGCTTGCCATCGATCGTAACCGAAAGCAGCCAGCTCTCGATATCGGCATTCCGCCAGTCGGGGATCGCAGCGCCGACGACGAGACCATTATTGTTGCCGAAATCGGAGACGGTCACGGCGGCGCCAAGATCGTTGATCGCGGCGAGCGGCGAGCTGGCGATCTCGATGCCGATATGGACCGCATCGATCAGGGCCGCCGCCTCCTCATGGGTGAAGTGAGTCTTGCCGGCCGGCGGCGTAGCGGCGATCCGCAACAGGAATTCGGCCTCGGCCGCAGCGAAACCACCGACGAACACCGGCATCGCGACAAGATCTGGACCTGCCTCGAAGATCTGGCGCGTGAAGATCGGCCCGGCCAGCCGGTCGACACCGTCGATCGGCGGGTTGATCCGCCCGACTTTCCAGCCGCCGATCTCAGCCTCGTTGAGCGCGATCGCCGCATCCTGCACCGCATAGGCATCTGCAAGCGCAGTCGGCGCGGTGCCGGGATAGCCCGGCAGGGACCGCCCGGCGCGACGCGCCTCGACGAAGGACTGTGCAATATGGCCCACTTCATGGGCGAAATCGGTGGAATCCACCCTGGTAACCCTCCCGCACGCGCTATCGGCGCTTGATGTCTGCCCCCTAAGGTAAACCGGTGTCAATGACAAGGACCGGCTATGCAGGTTTCATCACGACCAGTGAATCTCTTCCGAAACGATGCCGCTTGGCGATCGGACATTATAAGCGCTATGCCCCGCAGAATGCGGAAGACCGGCCTGCCAACGATCAACGATGTCGCGAGGATCGCGGGCGTCTCCAAGAAGACGGTGAGCCGGGTGATCAACCGCTCGCCCCTGCTGAGCGAAGACACGCGCAAGCATGTTGAAGGCGTGATCAGCGGGCTGGGTTATGTCCCCAATCCCCAGGCACGCGCGCTTGCGCTCAGGCGCAACTTCCTGATCGGGCTGATTCACGACAATCCGAACGCCCAGATGGTGATGAACGTCCAGCAGGGCATTCTCGAATCGCTCCACGGCACTGAATTCGAGCTGGTCGTGCGCCCGATCGACCGCGGCTCGGCGACGATGCTTCAGGATGTCCGCAATTTCCTCGAGCGCCAGCGGCTGTACGGCGTGGTGCTGCTGCCGCCGGTCAGCGAGAATAATCAGCTCGCCGAACTCTGCGCCGATATCGGCTGCCGCTATGTTCGGATGGGCTCGGCCGAGCTCGACGATGCCGAGCATATGGTCGCCTCCAACGACTGCGAGGCGGTGACCGCAGCGGTCGATTATCTGATCGAGCAGGGGCACAAGCGGATCGGGCTGGTGCTCGGCCCGCATGGTTTCCGTTCGGCACGCGAACGGCGTGAAGGCTTCGAACAGGCGCTGAAGGCGGCAAAGATCACTCTGCCCCGCTCAATGATCGCCGAAGGGAATTACACCTTTGAATCCGGGGTGATGGCGGCCGACCGCCTGCTCGACCTGATGCCGCGACCGACCGCGATCTTCGCCTGTAACGACGAGATGGCGGCGGGCGTTCTCCATGCCGCGCGGCAGCGTGGCATCGATGTTCCGCGCGATCTCTCGATCATCGGCTTCGACGATACGCCGATCGCCGCGCATATCTGGCCGCCGCTGACCACGGTGCGCTGGCCGATCATCTCGATGGCACGCTCGGCGGCCCTCAAGCTGACAGCTGACGGCGACGAGCCTGTCGCGGAGCCTTCGATGTTCCGTTCGACGCTGATCCGGCGCGGTTCAGTAGCACCGCCGCGAGACTAGCAGTTGCAACCAGCTTTGACACCGGTTAACCGATGACAGCGCGCGAAGACGGCGCGACAGGAGAGTTTCAGATGTTCGACCGGACCTATTACGCGACCCATCCCGACATGATGGAGTGCGTCTCGAACGACGAGTTGCGCGATCGCTATCTGATCCAGGACCTGTTCCGCGCGGGCGAGTGCGTGCTGAACTATACGCATGCCGACCGGTTCGTGATCGGCGGCGTCGAGGTTGTGGACGCACCCGTTCGGCTGCCCGACCAGACCGAGCCGGCATCGGCTGTCGGCCATCCATTCCTCGAACGCCGTGAACTGGCGATCGTCAATGTCGGCAAGGTCGACGGCACCGTGCTGGTGGACGGCGAGAGCTTCACGCTTGGCAACAAGGACTGCCTCTACGTCACCATGGGGGCGAAGGACGTGGTGTTCTCAGGCGCCGGTGCGCGTTTCTATCTCGCTTCCTGTCCGGCGCATAAGGGCTTCACCACGCGCAAGCTCTCGATCGCCGACGCTAATGCGCTCGAGCGCGGCAGCCTCGAGGAATCGAACGAGCGGACGATCTTCCAGCTGGTCATTCCGGGCGTATGCGATTCGGCGCAGCTGGTGATGGGCCTGACGGTGCTCAAGCCCGGCAGCGTCTGGAATACGATGCCCCCGCATATCCATGAGCGCCGCAGCGAGATCTATTTCTACTTCGAGCTCGACGGGCCGAACGACCGCGTAATGCACTTCATGGGCGAGGGCGAAGCGATGCGGCATATCGTCGTCGGTAACGAAGAAGCAGTGATCAGCCCGCCTTGGTCGATCCATATGGGCTCGGGCACCAAGGCCTATGCGTTCATCTGGGCGATGGCCGGCGAGAACCAGGATTATACCGATATGAAAGTGCTGGATATTTGCCAGCTGGCTTGATTGCTCCCCTCCCGTTTTGATCTCCCCTCCCGCTTGCGGGAGGGGTCGGGGGAGGGCCTGTCATGGACAGCGCCTTTACAGGCCCTCCCCTAACCCCTCCCGCAAGCGGGAGGGGAACAAGGAATAAGAGATGACCAACCCTTTCGACCTTAACGGCAAAGTCGCCATCGTCACCGGTGCCAATACCGGCATCGGCCAGGCGATAGCACTCGCGCTCGCCGCTGCCGGCGCTGACATTGCCGCCGTCGGCCGCACGCCGGCTGAGGAGACCGTCGCCAAGGTTCGCGCCCTCGGACGACGAGCGGAAATCATCTCGGCCGACCTCTCCACCATCGAGCCGGTTCAACGCGTCATCGACGAGACGCTGGCAAAACTCGGCGGGCTCGACATCCTCGTGAACAATGCCGGCATTATCCGCCGCGCCGACGCAGTCGATTTCAGCGAAGCGGATTGGGATGCAGTGATCGATACCAATCTCAAATCGGTGTTCTTCTTGTGCCAGGCGGCAGGCCGTCACATGATCGGCCGGGGCGGTGGCAAGATCATCAACATCGCCTCCATGCTCACATTTCAGGGGGGGATCCGCGTGCCGAGCTACACTGCGTCCAAATCCGGTATCGGGGGGCTGACCAAGCTGCTCGCCAACGAATGGGCGGCGAAGGGCGTCAACGTGAACGCAATCGCCCCCGGCTACATCGCGACGAACAACACTGCGGCGCTCCAGGCCGACGAAACCCGCAACAAATCGATCCTCGACCGCATCCCCGCCGCGCGCTGGGGCGATCCGAGCGATCTCGGCGGGGCGGCGGTATTTCTTGCCTCTTCCGCCGCTGACTATGTCCAGGGCCATATCCTCGCCGTCGACGGCGGATGGCTGGCGCGCTGATGGGCAAGTTCGTTGCATTCGGCGAGGTTATGCTTCGTCTGTCGCCTCCTGGCCGCGAGCTGTTGCTGCAGACGCCGAAGTTCGATGTCTGGGTGGCCGGTGCCGAGGCCAATGTCGCGAGCGGCCTCGCCCGACTTGGCCATGACACGGCAATGGCGAGCATGGTGCCGGACAATGATCTCGGCCGCGCCGCAATCTCTGGCCTGCGCGCCAATGGCGTCGATTGTTCGCGCGTCCAGTTCGGCGGCGACCGGGTGGGGCTCTATTTCGCCACCAACGGCGCCGGCATGCGCGCCACTGAAGTGATTTACGATCGCGCCGGCTCCTCCTTTGCCGAGGCCCCCGCCGACGCCTGGGATTGGGACAGCGTGCTTGCGGGCGCGGATCGCCTGCATCTCTCGGGCATCACCCCTGCCCTCGGACCCGGCCCCGCCAGGGCCGCGATCGCCGCCGCTGAGGCAGCGACCGCACGGGGCGTGGCAGTGTCGTTCGACGGCAATTACCGCGCTCGGCTGTGGGAGCGCTGGGACAGCGACCCACGCGGCATCCTCTCGCAACTCGTCGCCCATGCCGACATCCTGTTCGGCAACCACCGCGACATCTCGTTGCTGCTCGACAAGGATTTCGGCGGCGATGGCGAGGATCGTCGCCGTACCTCGGCTGATGCGGCCTTTGCCGCCTTTCCGAAACTTCAGTTGATCGCGTCGACCGCGCGCCATCTCGAAGACGTCGATCGCCACCGTCTCTCGGCGCGCATCGATGCCCGGCACGGCCACGCCCAGACCGAGGAAGTCGCGCTTTCCGGCATCGTCGATCGCATCGGAGCCGGCGACGCTTTCGCCGCCGGCGTCCTTCATGCGCTCCGCTCCGAGCAGGATATCGAAGCGGCCGCGATGTCCGGCCTTGCGCTAACTTGCCTCAAGCATTCGCTCCCGGGGGACGCGAGCCTGTTCGGTGCGCGCGACGTGGAAGCATTTCTGAAGGGTGGGTTCGACGTGCGCCGATAAGCGTAAAGCAACGGCGTCACGAGCTTCGAGAATCCGCCCCGAAAATTGGGGGGATGGTATGGAAATGATGACGGGAACCTTCGTCGAACCGGAGGCAGCTGGCCCTCGCGTCGGGGATTTGCGGCAGGCCTATTCGATTGGCGACGATCTGCAGAACGGGCTCGGCGAGCTCTGGGCAGTTATCAATCCGCACATTGAGGAAGTTGTGCGCGGCCTGCTCGCCCGTCGCCTGAGCGCTGGCGAGGCGATCGACGAAGCGCTGCTCCAAAGCCGAATTGCTTATGCACGCGGCAAGCTGGCCGAGCCGATCGATCAGGCCTGGGTCGACCGGATCGTTGCTGAGGGCGACCGGATCGCGGCGCGTGATATGGACTTCAACGTGATCGCAGCTTCGATGCTGACTGCGCAAACGCGGATTCATGGGCTTATATTCGAACTGGTGAAGGATAGCGCCAAGCTCGAGCGCCTGACCCGTGCGTCGCAGCAGCTCGCAGTGATTGAAGTGGAGATCATCGTGAGCCGCCTCGTCGCAATCGCGCGCCGCAATACGCGTGAGGCGGTGCAGCTCGCCGCCGCCGGGGCAAAGAGCGAGATGGGTGCGGTGATCGCCGACACCGCCCGGGCCAGCCGGGACATCGTTCGCTTCGCCGAGCAGACGGCGCGGGGCGTCTCGGCGATGACGGCGCCGGTGGCCGAGGTGGCATCCGCCGCCGAGCAATCGGCGACCGCGATGGAGACCTCCGCCCGCGACACCGCACGCCTACTCGGCGCGATCGAAGGTGCCCGGCAGGATGCGGCGGCGGCCGCCGAGGTTGCCGGAAAGGCCGATGCCCTTGCGATCGAGGGTATGGAAAGCGCTTCTGCGCTGGCGAACCATGTCGCGACCATCGAATCGATTATCTCGCTCATCGACGGGATCACCGCCCAGACCCGCCTGCTTGCGCTGAACGCGACGATCGAGGCGGCTCGCGCCGGCGAAAGCGGCCGGGGTTTCGCAGTCGTGGCGAACGAAGTCCGCACGCTCGCCGATCAGGCTGCGACGTCGACAGGGGCAGTCACCTCGACGGTTCGGGAAATCCAGAAGGCGACTGAAATCACCACCGCGACCAATCAGGCAACGCTCGGCATCGTTACCGAGATGCTCGGCCGGACCGAGCGCGTCTCAGCCGCGATCGATGCGCAGCTCGCCACCGTCACCGGAATCCTTGCCTCGATCGACGAGACATCGCTCGCCGCGCGCGACATCGCGCGGCTGATCGGCGGTATCAGCGCACGGATCGGCGAGGTCGCCTCGGAAGCGCGCAGTGCCGGCCAGATGGCCGAGGAAGCCGGGCAGTCGCTGGTGCGGATGGAAGCCACCATGGGGCAATTTCTGCAGCGCGTTACGGAGTAGAGGCGATGGCGAGTACGGGTGAGATAGATCGGCGTACCCTTCTGGCGGGCGCCGGCGCCCTGATGGCCACCCTGCCCGCCCAGATTGGATACGCCAGGAGCTCAGGGGTGCTGGTCGAGGGGCCCGCGGGTCGTTTTGCCGGGGCGATCGAGAATGGAGTCCGTGCCTTTCGCGGCATCCGCTATGGTCGTGCCGAGCGCTTCAAGGCGCCGACACGCGAAAAGCCGACGCGCGAGATCGTCCGGGCAGTGAGCTTTGGCCCGGTCGCCCCGCAAAAGGACGATCGCTACGGCGTCGGCAGCGAGGACTGTCTGTTCCTCAATATCTGGGCCGCCGGCACCCATCCCGCCGCCAGGAAGCCAGTGATGGTCTACATTCACGGTGGCGCCTATTCGAATGGCAGCAGCACCGATCCGCTCAACGATGGCCAGGCCCTGGCAGCGCGCGGCGATGTCGTGGTGGTGACGGTCAATCACCGGCTCAACGCCTTTGGCTATTTGTATCTGGCACGTCTCGATCCGCGCTTCGGCGACAGCGGCAATGCGGGCCAGCTCGACCTGATCCTCGCGTTGCAATGGGTGCGCGACAATATCGCTGCCTTTGGTGGCGATCCGTCGCGGGTGATGGTGTTCGGCCAATCGGGTGGCGGGGCCAAGATCGCGACGATGATGGGAATGCCGGCCGCAAAAGGTCTGTTCCACCGCGCGGCGACGATGAGCGGACAGCAGGTCACCGCCTCGGGACCGCTCAACGCTACGGCAAGAACCCGGGCTTATCTCGCGAAACTGGGGGTTTCCGAACATGATCTGGCGCCGCTGCTCGCGATGCCGGTGGCGAAGCTGGTAGACGCGCTCGACGCGACTGATCCCATCCTCGGCGGCGGCGTCTATTTCGGCCCGGTGCTGGATATGAAGTGGCTGGTCCGCCACCCCTTCTGGCCCGATGCCAATCCGCAATCGAACGCGATCCCGATGCTGCTCGGCAATGTTCACGACGAGACCCGCGCGTTCATTTCGCCTGATCTGCCAAAGGTGAAGACGCTCAACTGGGACAATCTGGCCGAGCGCATGGCGCCGGAACTGCGCATCGATGTGCTGCCTGAATGGGTGGTGCGCGAATATCGCGCGCATTTCCCGGACTGGTTGCCGACCGACGTCTTTTACGCCGCCACCACCGCCGGGCGGAGCTGGCGCGGCCAGGTGATCGAAGCCGAGGCTCGGGCGCGAGCGGGCACCCGGTCCTGGGTCTATCAGGTCGATTTCACCTCGCGCACCGACCCTCGGCGTGGCGCCTTCCACACCATGGATATCCCGCTTGTGTTCGGCACGCTCGACGCGAAGGGCTCGCAGACCGGCACCGCAGCTGATGCCCGCGCCGCCTCCGCCGCGATGCAGGACAGCTTCATCGCCTTTGCAAAGACGGGGAACCCGAACCATGCCGGCCTGCCGACATGGCCGGTCTACGATCTTGCCAGGCGCTCGACGATGATCTTCGACACGCGCAGCCATATCGAGAATGATCCACGCAAATGGCAGCGCGAGCTGTTCGCGCGCATCCCCTATATCCAGCCCGGGACCTGAGCCATGATTGATCGCCGCACCGCCATTGCTGGAACCCTGGGCGCGATCCTCGCGGCAGGCGCGGAAGCGCAAACCGCACCGCCGACGGTGCCAGGCAAGCCTCTGCCGCTCGGCCTGCCGCAGCCGCACGAGACGATCGATCTCTGGCCGAAAGGCGCGCCGGGCATGCCGGCCAACCCGCCGGTCGAGACGGTCACCGAACGCAGCACCGACACGGCAGCCAATGATCGCGCCGTGACGGGCATCAGCCGGCCGCGCCTCGTCGTGTTCCGGCCGCGCGTTGCCAATGGCGCAGCTATCCTGCTCATTCCGGGCGGGGGCTATCAGCGGGTGGTGATCGACAAGGAAGGCTATGAGCTGGCGCGCTGGTTCACCGTGCGCGGTTTCACGGCATTCGTGCTCTTCTATCGCCTGCCCGGCGATGGCTGGGCGGCCGGCCCCGATGTTGCGCTATCCGATGCGCAGAGGGCGATGCGGCTGATCCGGTCGCGGTCGCGCGACTATGCGATCAAGCCCGAGGCGATCGCCTCGATCGGTTTTTCAGCGGGTGGGCATCTGAACGCTGACCTCGTCGCGCGCTTCGATGCGAAGACCTATGCCCCGATCGACGACGCGGACACGCTGTCCGCGCGGCCGATCGTGTCGGCTCTGGTCTATCCGGTTGTGTCGATGCGGGCGCCGCTCGCTCATGCCGGGTCTCGCACTCTGCTGGTCGGCAAGGCGCCGTCGCCGGAGCTCGAGGATGCGCATTCGCCCCATCTCCATGTTCAGCCGAACAGCCCGCCCTGCTTCCTGGCAGCGGCCGAGGATGATGAGACGGTGCCGGTCGAGAACACGCTGCTGATGCGGGCCGCGCTGAAAGCGGCGAAGGTGCCGGTCGAGACGCATCTCTTCACCAATGGCGGCCACGGCTTCGGCCTGCGCCGGGCATTCGGCAAGCCGGCCGAGATCTGGCCTGAGCTCTTCCTCAACTGGGCGGCGACGCAAGAGTTCGCTTGATCGCTACGCGATAGGGAGCTTTGCTTGATCGCTACGCGATTGGGACGAATTCGCCTGATTTCTCAAGGCTGATTCCGCAGCATCTTGACAGCCGGGATGGTTCACGACACATTCCATGACACCGGTTACCATTCAACGAGAATCGGATCAGAATAGCACCGACTTGGTCGGGCAATTTGGGGACGAAAGCTGAAGGTGCCACATTTCCAACCGGGATCCCGATCGAGACGGGCCTGCCATGTGCGGGCGTCTGCGGAGGACACCGGTATCATAACAATCGAGGACCGCGATGGCGGCGCAAAGACCAAGGGGATGTCATGACTGTTCGTAACGTATCACGCGCTCGGCGCCACCGGGCCCTGTTGACCGCCAGATTGATGGGTGCCGCGTCGCTCCTCGCCCTGAGCGGCGGGGTCGCGCATGCACAGGATGCCTCGCCTGCGCCGGCTGCCGCGGACCCCGCTGCCCAGGCAACCCCGGACGGCGCGCAGGATATCGTCGTGACCGGCTATCGGCGGTCACTCGAAAAGGCGCTCAACCTGAAGCGCGAATCTGTTTCCGCTGTCGATGCCATCGTCGCCGAGGACATCGCCAAATTCCCTGACCAGAATCTGGCGGAATCGCTGCAGCGTATTCCTGGCATTTCGATCCAGCGCGATGGCGGCGAAGGGCGCGCGATCACCGTGCGCGGTCTCGGCGCGCAGTTCACGCGCGTCCGGGTCAATGGGCTCGAGACGGTCGCCACCTCATCGGACGGCGCGAGCGCAAACCGCGACCGCGCTTTCGACTTCAACGTGTTCGCGTCGGAGCTATTCAGCAGCCTGGTCGTCCACAAGACCGCCGAACCCTCGCTTGATGAAGGTTCGCTTGGCGCAGTCGTCGATCTCAACACCGGCAACCCGCTTGCCGGCAAGGCCGGGTTCACTGGTGTCGTCAGCCTGCAGGGATCGTATAACGATCTTTCGAAGAATGTCGGACCGCGCGCCGCCGGGCTGCTCAGCTGGCGCAACGATGCGGGAACGTTCGGCGTCAATTTCTCCGGCGCCTATTCAAAGACCAATACGCTGGAACTCGGCAACAACTCGGTTCGCTGGGCGCAGGCCTATTTCAACTCGGTCAACGGCACCAAATGCTTCTATTCGGTGCCCGCCGCGACCGGCGGCGTGCCGGTCGACTTTAGCGGCAAGAATTATCGCCCGAGCGCCGCGTGCGACGCGGCTGCGCTGTCGTTCCACCCGCGCATCCCGCGGTACGGCATCGTGCGGCATGATCGCGAGCGGCTGGGCCTGACGGGCTCGATTCAGTTCGCACCGAGCGATAGCACCAAGATCTCGATCGACGGGCTCTATTCGCGCTTCAAGGAAACCCGCGAGGAGAAGTGGCTCGAGGTGCTCGCGCGCTCCAACGAAAAGGGGATCGACGTCGTCAATCCCGCCTATGATTCCAACGGCAACATGATCTCCGCGACGTTCAACAACGCCTATGTCCGCACCGAGCATTATCTGCGCCAGTCGACCACCGAATTCTATCAGCTTGGCGGCAACTGGGACCAGAAGGTAACCGATACGCTGCGCTTCACGCTGCTGGGCGGGCTTTCGAGATCAACGGCAGAGATCCCGATCGAGACGACGATATTGTTCGACAATCGGACGGCATCCGGCTTCAAATATGATTATTCGAACATGGCCACACCGGTGCTGAGCTATGGCATCGACGTCAACAATCCGGCGAACTTCCAGCTCGCCGAGATCCGCGACCGCCCGTCGAGTGTCGTCAACCGGTTCAAGACAGCGCAGCTGCGCACCGAATGGGACGTGGCCGACGGCTTCCAGATCAAGGCCGGCGGCGTTTGGCGGCGGTTCAACTTCGACGCCAAGGCGTATCTGCGCGACACCGCCGTGTGCGGCACCAGCGGCCCCGATCTCGTGCTCGGCACGCTGGCTTGCTCATCCACCGTCTATGGTTTCCCGGTGACGGCGGCGCTCGCCGATAGCGTCAGCCTGGGTGATGCCGGGCAGCCATCCGGCACGACCAGCCAGTTCGTCGTCGCCAATCTTCCTGCAACCACAGCCTTCACCAAGCTTTACAGCCGTACCGCCGCGCCGGACGTGGGCAACATCCGCTCGGTGCAGGAGACGACCTCGGGCGGGTATCTCGAGTTCGACGTCAAGGGCGAGCTCTTCGGCCTTAAATATGCCGGCAATGCAGGCATGCGCTATGCCCATACCGACCAGCGATCCACCGGCATCCTCAGCGGCCTGACCGTCACGGTCGCACGCAGCTATGACGACTGGCTGCCGTCGTTCAACATCGCCTTTTATCCGACCCACGACATCATCATCCGCGGCGCAATCGCCAAGGTGATGACGCGGCCGACATTGGGTAATCTGACACCGGGCGGCTCGATCGACGGGTTCAACTACAAGATCAGCTACGGCAACCCGCTTCTCGAGCCCTATCGGGCGACGAACTTCGATCTCGGCATCGAATGGTATTTCGCGCCGCAGTCAGTGGTTTCGGTCGCCTTGTTCCAGAAGAACGTCAACAGCTTCCCGGTAGCGGCGACCTATACCTCGACGCTCGCCGGTGCCGGCCTGACGCGCGACGCGCTGCCGCCAAGCTCGCCCGCGTATATCGCCAATGACCCGTCGCAGATCTATACCGTCAGTGCCAACGTCAACGGCACCGGCGCGAAACTGCAGGGTGTCGAGGTTGCGCTGCAACTGCCCTTCACCTTCCTGCCGGGCATCCTGAAGCATACCGGGTTCCAGGCCAACGCGACCTTCATCAAGTCTACCGCCAGCTACCGGATTACCGGCCCGGCGATCAACGCGTGCACCCGCGCGACCGCCGCCGCGGCCTGCACACTGAATGGGGTTCCGGCGGACTATACCAGCACGTTGCTGGGGGTGTCGAAGCGGGCCGCCAACGCCACGCTCTATTATGACGACAACATCTTCAGCGTGCGTGGCTCGATCAGCTATCGCGGACCGTTCGTCGACTCGACCAGCGCCACCAGCAACATTTTCGAGGGCTATGGTTCCTACACCAGCTTCGACGCCTCGGTGCGCTACAAGGTGAACCAGCACATCGAGCTGTCACTCGACGGCAACAACCTGACCGACACCTATCGCTATCGCTTCAACGATGTGACGGCGGAACGGAACTACGAGAACAACCATTTCGGCCGCACGATCCTGTTCGGCGCCCGCGTGAAAATCTAACCCCGCCTCCCTTGACGGCAAACTTAACCGGACGTCGCCCAAGCGGGCGGCGTCCGTTTCTTTTGGGCCCCTGCTCAGGCGGCGCCGAGCTGAAATTACAGCGCGCGATAGACGAAATCGCTGAAGCGCGCCGTGCCCACACCTGCCGAATAGAGGCCGGGCCGGAGCATCAGGAAGCCGTTGCGGACATTGTGATGATAGCCGGAAACTTCCATGCCGCGATCGAACCGGTGCCAGGTCTTTCCGCCGTCACCGCTGGTGTGGATGGCGACGATGTGGCGCTTGTTGGCGATCCTCATCCGCATCCTCCGGCCATGCGGATTAGCTGGCCGGCCGCGCTCGATGCCGTATTGGTGGGTGACGAACCGGTGCTCGTCGAAACCCAGGCCGCAATAGAGCTTCTCGTCATAGAAGAGGACGAGGCCGGCGGTGCCTCCCGGCGCGATCTCGATATCGCACTCGAATTCATAGGCGAGGTCGCCCGCGATCACCAGCAGCGGCGAGGAGTCGGAAGGCGCGGTCCCGCTTGCCTTCAGGAGTAGCGCACCGCCGGCGACGCTTGCGCGCTCGCTTTCATCAGCGCGGGGTTTAAAGAAATTCCATTTCCGGCCGAGCGCGAGGCTGCGAAAATCATCCGATAGTGGCTGGCCGTGCGGCAGCGACTGGCCGCCTTTGGGTTTGGCGATCGGCATCGACAGATCGCCGCCGGTCATCCTGAACCAGCCATCGTCAGTCCAGCTGATCGGATCGAGCAATGCCTGGCGGCCAAGTGTCCAGAAGCCATTCTCATAGCCATGATAGAGCGACCACCAACTGCCGTCCGGCGCCTCGACCAGCGAGGCGTGGCCACGCGACCACCATTTCTCTGCCGTATCGACGGTGCGGACGAGCGGGTTGTGCGGGCAGTTCTCCCACGGGCCGCGAAGCGTTCGGGATCGCGCCGCGATGACCATATGGCCGGTGGGCGGGCCGGCGGTGCCCCCCACCGCTGTGATCATGTAGAACCAGCCGCCATGCCGAACCAGTTTCGGCCCCTCGGGTGAAAAGCCCTCGACATCCCAGTCTTCAGGATAATGCCACGGATCATAGACGTGTTCGACCGCACCGACTGTGGAGAGGCCGTCGTCGCTGAGGCGAATCCGGTCACCGCCCGACAGGAAAAGCCAGCGCGTGCCGTCCTCGTCAGCGACATGGCAGGGATCGATATGGTTGTGCAGGCCGAGATCGATTGGATCGCTCCAGGGGCCGTCGATATGGTCGGCCCAGATCACCCAGATCGAATTCGGGGTCGCCTTGGCCGGGATATAGATGAAATAGCGATTACCGTGCTTGGCGAGCGACACTGCCCAGACCGAGCCGATTTTCCGGGTCAAAGCAGCGGTGCGAGGCTGCCAATTCACCAGATCGCGCGAATGCCAGATCGGTACGCCCGGATAGGAATCGAAGCTGGAGAAGCTCATATAATAATCGTCCCCGTCCTTCAGGATCGCGGGGTCGGGGTGATCGCCGGAGAGCACGGGGTTGAGGAATCGGCCGTCGCCGAGATCGGCGACGCGCTGGTTGTCATAGCCGCGCCGCCAGTCGGTCTGGCGGCGTGCCGCAGCCGGCGCTTCGGCTGCGGCAGGTCCAGTGCCGATCAGCGCCGCGGCGGTGCCGACGAAAGCGGCGCCGAACGCATCGCGCCGGCTGATCCCGCTGGATTCCTGTTCAGTCATGAGGGCACCTTGTTGCGATGGAGGAAATCGAAATGCTCGATGCGCCGTCGTCCCGGATCGAGCACCGCGCGGTGAAAGGCGATGCGGTGCGGCGCCCGGGCTGCTCCGTCCGCGATCGCCAGCCAGTTGAGCGCCTCGGCAGCGCGCACGCCGGGCTCGACGCAGACCCGGTCGATCTCGCTGTCGAACGACGCGAAATAGGCCGGCTCTCCCTGGATCTCTCGCAGCGTGTGCAAGGCCTTGTCGACCGACCAGCCTCTGATGTGGATACCGGTATCGATCGCCGCCCTCGCGATCCGGAACAACAGCCAGTGCAGATGGCCGAGCAAGGCGAGGTCGTCGCCATCAAAGGCGTCCTGTTCGGCGGCAAGCTGCTCGGCATAGACCGCCCAGCCCTCGGCAAAACCGGACGCATATTCGATCCTCAGAGGATGCGGATCAGCGCGTTGCTCGATCGGCATCTGGATCATGTGACCGGGCAGCAGCTCGTGATGGACGACACTCGCCAGGCTCCAGTTTGGGCGGCGGCGGATATCGGCGAGGTCTACGAAATAGACGCCTGACTTGCCCGGTGCGGCGACGACGCGGTAACCCTGACGGCGCTCAGCCTCATCCTTGGGCGACATCCGCCGGGCGCTGACATCCAGGCATTCGCGGGGAACGGTGCCGAACGACGCCGGCAAGCGGGCACGGGCCCGGTCCAGCCAGCGGTTCATATCTGCCACCGCGCGATCTCGCCCCGCATCATTGTCGGGATAGAGCCATTTCTCTTGGCGATAGAGTGCCACGATCCGCTCGCCGACCGCGCCGCGCGTCAGCCCGAGGCGCCGCAGGATTGTGTCAGCGCGAGCATGGAGCGCGCGCGCGGTGTCGATAAAGCGCTGATGCGCGGCGGCCGGGTCGATCTGCTCACCAGACTGGCGTTCGAGCATGAGGGCGAAATAGGTCTCGCCGTCACGCAGCCGCCCAACGCCGGGCGTGGCACTGCTTTTGGACCCCAGCCCCTCGATCACCGACGCCTGACGCATCATCGCCGCTTTGACCTCGACGTCGCGCGACGTGGCGGCATTGCGGACAGCGGCAATCGTGCGGCCAAGAAGGAAGGTTGGCAGCACAACGCCGCTCGCCGCATCCGCCGAGATCGCTGCACTATCGGCATCGATCTTCGCGGGCGTCACGCCTGAATCGCGCCAGGCGCCGCTCGTCAGGCTGACGGAATAAGGGCTGCGGCCAAGCCTGCCGAATGCGAAGGCCCGGGCAAGCTGCGTGTCGATCGCCAGCCCCGATCGCACCGTCAGGAGATCGAGCGCCGATGGCAGCGTTAGCGAGGCGGACGAGAAGGATTTGAGGCGATCGAGCTTCGCCTCCGGGGTCGCGTTGCCGAGCCCATCGAGTGCGGCACGAAGCGCGCGGTCGTCCGATGCCGCCGCAAAGGCGGGCACCCGCGCCATCAGCGCCGCGGATGCGCCGGCCGCGAGGAGCTCGCGGCGGTTCACTGGGCTATCGCGCGCACATCGCGCGGCTTATCGAGGCAAGGAGACGACATTGTTCAGCATCGTCGTCTCAGGCGCATTTTCCGCCAGCGTAACGCGGACGCGCAGGCCCGCAGTGCCACCGGCCGGAATCGTCAACCGCACCTGCGCTGTCTTCGGCAACAGGTCGCGCGGCGCGGCAAGGGCGGGCACCGCGGCAGTGGCAAGCACCTTCCCCGCGCTGTCTTCAAGCCTCGCCGTGCCACCGGCGACATCGAGCGCGCCGAGGCTGTGGACTGTGACGGTAACCGCCCGTCCCTTCACCACCACATCGTCGGCCCCGATGCCGAGATCGGCGCGCTGGTCTGTCGGCGCACCGGCCTTGACCAATGTGAATTCGAGAGTCGTTGCACCCGGCGCGAAATCGACCGGCACCGATGCGCTGCGCTCGAGATCGAGCTCGCGCTCGCCGCCTGGGCCTTTCATCTTCCAGCGCCCGGCCGCGACATTCCAGGCCGACATATCGGCATGCTGCGGCCGATCGCCGACATTATGAGCGATAACCTTGAAGTGATCGGGCGTCGCGCCAGGCACGAGAATCGCGACCTGCTCGGCGCCGCCGGCCTCAGCGAACCGCCAGCTCACCGTGTTGCCGGGCCAGGTCTGGTTCCGCCGCAGCGCGATGCCGCCGAGGCGTTCGCGCTGGAGGATCTCATTGGGCTGGTCGACGCGGTCGGACCACCAATGGCCCTCGGTGTACATGTACATGTGCTGGCTCTTGTCGGCGATCGCGTCGGCGTGGAGCGCCTCGAGCCATTTGGCGTCGCCAGTCTGGTTCCAGGCGGAGTAGCGCTCGAACGCGCCACCATCATCGGCCTTGTCGACCAGCTTCTTGCCCCAGTCTTTGGCATGGCCGAGCACATCGACGACATTCTCGTTGAGATCCGACAGCGAGCCCGGGCCGCTCTTCGCTGTGCGCCCTAGCACGGGCCGCAGATATTTCTCGTCCCCGGTGAAGCGCCACGCTGCCCAGGCCGATTGCAGCGGTGTCGAGACGCCGCCGCCATCGCCGACACGCTCGGCATCGGTGCGCCAGTTGATCTCGTTGGGGTAGCTCCAGTTGCCTTGCGCATCCTGCTTGCCGTGCGCCATCCAGCCATCGATCACCCCCGTCACAAGCCCCCGCGCGGTCGGGTTGGCGTTGTAGAGGCCCATCAGGATCGGCCCGTGCATCACAGTGAAGCTGTAAGGCTTCTGCCACTCCCACGCGCCCTCGCGGTAGATCTTGCGGCCGCCATACCAGTTTGAGACGAAGTGCATGTGCCCGGCTGGATTGGGCTGGATCACGCCGGTCAGCGCCCTGGTCGTCGCCATCAGCCGCTCGACCGATTTGGGCTCGCCCCAGTTCAGGTAGAGCCGTGCGGCGTCGCTGTTGAGCCCCTCCTCATAGGCATGGAGCTCGTCAGTGGTGATCGTGCCCAGCCCGTTGGTGCGCATGCCGTTGGTGTAGACCGCGTCGGAGAGCGCGCGGAGCGAGGCATTCACCTTGTCGGGCTCAACTCCCATTAGCGCGAGGCCAGGCCATTGCTGGGTCAGGTCGACATCGTCGGAGATGCCGCCGCCGAAATCGCCATAGGGCACCTGGCGCTTGTCGATCCACCAGTCGGCGAACTGTTTGACCAGCTTCAGGTCCTCAAGCTGGCGGAAGGCCCAGAGCGGCACGCCGGCGGGCGGGGTCGGCTGAGTGAAGGGCGGAAAGCCGGTCGCGCCATAGCTGATATCGGCCCAGTAGCGCCGCGCCTCGAGATTGTCGGGATCGACGCGGAACAGATCAGTGATGTCGCCATAGAGGCGGCGGAACAGGCCTTCGCGCTTGGAGGCGGTATGTTCCTCGACGAGGAAGCCCCAATTGTCTTTCACCTGGTTGAAGCGGTCGGCAATATGCTCGGGGAGTGCGGCGGCGCGGTCCTTGAAGACCAGGCGGATGTTCATCCCGTCGAGCGAATTGGCGCCGAAATCGGACGCGGCGGAGGCGATAGTCAGGAACAGACTGTCAGCCGTCAGGATGCGGTCGCGCAGATCGAGCCACAGCGTTCGCTTCTCGCCAGGGCGCACCGAGACCGATACGTCGATCATGTCGCGGCCGGGCCAGATTGGGTCCTTGATACGGATATTGAGCGGGATGAGCCCGTCCTTACCCGGTGTCGCCTTCAGCGCCGGGACATCCAGCGCGATGCCGTCGAGCCCGTCATGGACATTCTCCCAGCCATAGTTCCAGGCGCGGGCGAGCGGCTTGCCGGGCAGAGCGTCGCCAAAGCCTGAGGGGATCAGGATATGGACGACCGGCGCGGCATCTTCGCCGCGGATTGCTGCGGTCGCAGCTGCAGCATTTCCCGCCCCGGCCGCAGCACGACCGGCGGACGCGCCTGCCGGCAGCGCGACCACGGTGGTGCGCTCATCGGCCGGATAGCGGCCGGCGATATAGGTGTTGAGCGAAGCGAGCGCTGCATAGGCTGGCGCCGCGTTCGACTGCACCGTGTAGCTGAGCTTGAACGAGCCCTCGGGTTCAGCGCCCTTGTCCACGTCGTAGGCCCAGATTTCCTGGATCGGCGTCTCCTGCGCCACATTGGCAAAGCGCAGCCTGCCGCCGGTCTTCTCGGTGAAGCTGTCGACACTGCGGACTTCGCCGGACGGGCGCTTCGCGAGTGGGTTGTAGGCCGCGCCGTCTGCCGAATAGCTCAGCGTACCGTAGGCTGCGCCGCGAATCTCGATCCGGTTGAAGCGCTCGCCGGCGGGCACCGTCAGGTCGTAATTCTTGCCGCCTTCGACATAGGTGTTCCAGTCCGGCAGCTCGAAATAGTCATCGCGGCCGGGCAGGCGCGAACGGTTGTAGACGCCGGGCCAGGTCGTCTCGGCGATGCCATCGACGCCTTTCCACATCCATTCCTTCAAATCCTTCGCATCGGAGAACTCGACCTTGCGGATGCGGGTTGGGTCGCTTGCCAACACCGGCGGCGACGCGGCATCCCAGCCGAAGCGGTGCAACCATTCGACACGGCGGGCCGACTCAGCGGGTGCCTGCGCGGGCGTTGGCTCGCGGTTCTCCGCCAGCGCGGCGACGTCCGCTCCTTCGAGCATATGATCATAGACGCGGATCTCGTCGACATCGCTGCCGCGCATGAAGTTATAGCGGCTCTGAACCTGATGCGGCGAGATGATGCGGCCGGCGAGGCCGAACTGGTCGAGCCCGGCATCGAGATCAGCCTTGCCGTCCTTGCGCGCGACCTCCTTGCCATCGACGAACAGGCGCACGCCGACCGCCTCGTCCCAAGCGAAGGCAATATGCTTCCACTGGTCGGCGGCGGGGAACTGGTCGATGCGAAAGGACACCCGGCTTCGCGCCAGGTTCGCGTCGGTGACGAAGGCGTCGAAGCCGTGCCCGTTCCAGTCGATCCGGAGGAACGCCATGTCCCAGCTTGTGTGATCGGCAAAGCCGGCGCGGAACAGGACGAACGGCGCTTCGCCAACCGGGGTGCGTGGCCGCCAGAAGAAGGAGAGCGTGCCGCGTTGCGCATAGATGTTGCCGGGCGCGCGCCAGGCGACATAGCCGCCATCCTGCCACTGGATCGCGCCGCCGGATTTGCCGGTCGGCACGATGGCGACGTCGCTCTGGAAATTGGGCACCGCGTCGCCGCCGGCGGTCTCAGCGGCGAGGCTCTTGTCGGCGGAGGCTCGGAACAGCAATCCCGTCGGATCCGGTGCCGCACAGGCGGGCGCGATCGCGCCGAGCGCGACCGACACGCTCAAGGCGACCTTCAAGGATGTGCGAAAGGCCTGATTCACGCGCTGCTCTCCTGACGGCAAGCGATTATCCTCGCTCTTCCCGGCACGACTATGGCAGTGAATGACACCGGTATCAACGCGATATACGCGCTATGCCCGTTCGCTTGAATCAATGACGTGAAAAAAGGCGGCGGGCCGAAGCCCGCCGTCCAAAATCAGAACTTCGCGCCAACCCGGGCGCCGATCGTGCGCGGCGTATTGGGCACGATATAGGGCCGCTGCGAGCAGGCCCCGCATTCCTCGAAGCGCGAGAGCTGCGCGCGCTCGTCAAAGGCATTCGCGACATACAGTTCGAAGGTGTATTTACCGAACTCGATACCGCCCGAGAAATCGGCTGTCGTATATCCCCCAATCCTGCCCAGGAGGGCGGCCTGGACGACCCGGACATCGGATGACGCGGAACTCTGATGAGCGACCACGGCCTGGAGATAGGGCTTCAGGTCGCCGAGATTGAAGGTGTAACGCGCGGTGGCGTTCCCCTTGAATCGCGGCGTGATCGGCAGCCGGGTTCCAGCCGGTGCGGCGATGCCCCCGGCACAGACGTAGGTCGGATCATCGGTCGCGCACAGATTCTTCTTCGTCTTCGCGTCGGTATAGGAGCCCGCCGCTGTCAGGACGAGGTGGCCGAGATTGAGGTTCGCGTCCATTTCCACACCGCGGATGCGCGCATCCGGGCCGTTATGGATTTCGGTGAAGCTGTTCTGGCCGAGGAAGGAGAATTGGAACTTATCCCATTCCTGCTGATAGACCGCGCCATTGAATCGCAGCTTGCCATCGAACAGGGTCGTCTTCCAACCGATCTCAAAATTGGTCAGATAATCAGCGGCATAAGGCGGCAGCGTGCCGCGCCGGTTGATGCCGCCCGGCCGGAAACCGCGCGACCAGGTACCGTAGAACAGCACGTCCTTGACCGGCTTCCAGGTCAGATTGAGCTTATGGGTGAAGCCCTGGCCCTGAGTCTCCTTGGGAACAATCTGACCGTTGAAGATGGTGCCGAGGTTGGTGCAGGGCGAACCCGCCACCGCGGCCGGAAGCAGCGTGCCGCCTGGATTGTCGCGCAGCTGCACGCCCGTTGTGGTGAAGCAGCCCGCGACGCCGGTGCGCGAGCTGCCGGCCGCATTGTAGGGCGGGCCGTTCGGATCACGGCCGAAGCCGAAAAAGCCGACCAGCGAGTTGTCATAGATGAAGGCACGACCGCCGCCCGTCAGGGTCAGGTTCGGCAGGATGTCGAAGCTCGCCTCCCCGAACATGGCGTAGTCTTTGTCCACGCGGTGCTGCTGGGTCAGCCACAAGGTGCCCGGAACACCGTTGACCGACATTGCCGGCGCAAGCCCCGCGACCTGATAATCCTGATGGATGTCGTTACTCTGACGCTGATAAAAGGCACCCGCGACAATCCGGAAACGCTCGTCCTGCGGCGAAGCGACGCGGAATTCCTGGCTCATCTTCTTGAAGTGATCGCTGCCGATCACCTTCTGGCGCGGGTCGATCGTCTGGCCGGCAGCGTTGGTGAAGTAGAAATAACCGGCAAGTCCGCCAACCGACGAGTAAAGCGAGTCATAAGCCTCTGAATAGTCGGTGTAATCGCTCGAGGAGAAATCCTTGCGGTCGAGATAGGCGCCCGCATAGGTCAGGTCCCAATTGCCCAGCTTGCCTTCGATCGTCAGCGCCGCCTGGATGAAGCGATCACGGCGAAATTCCGGAAAGAAATGCTGGACCTTGAGGTCGCCGAGACTGGGATCGAAGCCATAGCTGCCGTGCGAGCGCTCGTCCTGGTAGATTACCGCAGGCGTGACGGTCCAATTGTCGTCCAGATCGATCTTCAGTGCAGCGCGACCGCCCCAGAGTTCGGTGTCGTTATAGTCCTTCTTTACGAAGGCATTGTTGTTGACGGTGATGCCTCCCGGAATGGGCAGGAAACTCCGAGTGCCCGCGACGTTATCGATGAAGCCGGCGTCCTTCTGGTAGAAGCCGACCACGCGCAGCGCGATATCCTGCGAGAAGGGCATGTTGATCATGCCCTCCAGCTTGCCGCCGACGCCGCCCTTGTTGACTGTGTTCACCTCGCCGTCGACGCGGCCATAAAGACCGGTCGTATCGGGCTTGTTGGTGATGATGCGGATCGTGCCGGCTTCGGACGAAGCGCCGTAGAGTGTGCCCTGCGGCCCGGCGAGGCTCTCGATGCGGGCAATGTCATAGACATGGACGTCGAGGTTACCGCCGATCGTCGTGACCGGCTGCTCATCGAGATAGACGCCGACCGAGGGTAGCGAGCCCGAATGGTTGCCGTCACCGCCCGACGCGACGCCGCGCATATAGACGACATTGGTGCCGGGCGTTCCGCCCAGCGCCTGGAACGACACTGACGGCAGCAACTGCGCATATTCAGCGAAGTTGGTGATGTTGAGCTGATCGAGCTTCTTGGTGCCGATCGCCTGGATGCTGATCGGCACATCCTGCATGCTCTCTTCGCGCTTCTGCGCGGTGACGACGATGTCGTCGCGCTCGCTGCCCGCGGTCGCTTCCTGTGTATCAGCCGACGGCGTTGACTGCGCCAAGGCGGGCGTGGCGAAGCTTGCGGATGCGAGCAAAGCGGCGATTGCGAAACGGCGATTGGTAGCGTGCATCGTGAGCCCCCGATACGACATGGCATGAGCGAACAAGAACGTGTTCGCAGGCGCAACATTCGTCAATCTCAACACGGCAGCGAAATCATTTCCGTCCGCAATCGTGACAGTTTTGCAACGTTCCTAAGCGAAGCGCGGCGCCTCCGGATAGGCCTGGACAACATCGCCAAGCGCCAGTTTGAGCGGACCGAGCCAGGTCTCGAAAGGCTGCCAGCTTTCAGTGCCTTCACGAAAGATCGGCTGGCGCACCTGCTCCGAACTGGCAGTGCGGACGGCACGCTCGGTCTTGTGGAAATCGAGGCAGGCGGGATCGAACTCGAGGCCACATGCCGCGAGCAATGCGCGCACTTCAGCCTCGGTATCGTCGACCATGCGTTCGTAAATCACGCGGTGGACGAGGCCCGGCCGCACCGCATCGACATGCGCCATCAGCCGCACATAGTCGCGGTAATAGCGCCCCATATCCTCAAGCGAATAGCTGAACGCCTGGCCGCGCGCGAAATGCTGCTTGAAGTTCGAGAAGCAGCAGCCGAGCGGATGACGCCGCGCATCGACGATCTTCGCGCCTGGCAGGATCAGGTGGATGAACGGCAGGTGCACCCAGTTGTTGGGCAGCTTGTCGATGAAGAAGGGCTTGTCCGTCTGGCGCTGCACCGCAGCACGTTGAAGATATTCCTCTCCCATTTCACGGAGTTGAGCGGGCGTGAGCGCCGCGATGCCGTTCGGATAGTCCGCGATCCGGCGGGCAATTGCCGGGATATCGGGCAGTTCCGATGTTCCCTCGACGAGCGGATGGCTGGACAGGATTTGCTCGACAAGCGTTGATCCAGACCGCGGCATGCCGATGACGAAGATCGGGTCCTGCGCCGGACACCCGGCGCCTTTTCGCGCGGAGAAGAATGCGGGCGTACACAGGACGACACTATCGGCGACGAACCTGCCGGTCTCCTCGGCATCATAGACGATCTTGGTCCGCCGCAGAGCGTTGCCAACAGCATAATGATCGAACGCCCGCGCTGCGTCCTTGCGATCCTCGAACGCCTTGCCGAGCGCGAAATCGAGATGGAAGCGGTCCTCGTCTGAAATATCGTCACGGGCGAGCTGCGCCTGCATTGCGGCGACATCGGCATCGTCGAACCGCACGGTCTTGAGGTTGGCGAGGCTCCACCACGCATCGCCCAGCTCGGGCATGATCTCGATCGCGCGGCGATAAGCCGCGATCCCCTCCGCCTGCCGGCCGACTGTCTTCAGGATATGGCCGAGGCTGGTCCACACCTTGGGCTGCATCGGCGCCTGTTCGAGGACTTGCCGGTAGAGCGAAGCGGCCTCGTCGAAGCGACCGATGCGACTGAGTGCCGCAGCCTTCAGATTAGCATGGCCGATATTGTCGGGCTCGTCCTTCTGCACCCGGTCGAGCTCGGTGACCGCTTCGGCCGACTTGTTCTGCCGGTACAGCGCAACGGCTAGGTTCGCCCGCGCCGCAGTGAAGCCCGGCTTCAGTTCGAGCGCGCGGCGCAGCAACGTCTCGGCGTCCTTGTAGCGCCCCAGCCGGCCGGCCAGCTCGGCCAGCATCCGGATGGCGTGGACGTCGAACGGATCGGCCTTGAGATAGGAGCGGAGCAACGGCTCGGCGACCGAAAGCTTGTTGTCGTGCAACGCAAGCGCCGCTTCGATCAGATGCGGCGGCCAGCGATTGCCTTCCTGCTGCCAGTTCGGCTCATTGGGATCGAGGAATGCCATGCCGGCTTCCTAGGCAGGCTTGGGCTCGAAGGCAAAGACCGCACTCGCCTTGGTGCGGCTGTCCGTCTCAGCGACTTCATACTCGGCGAGCAGCCGCAGGCGTGACTGGGGAAGCCAGGCGCGCCACGGATCGCCGACAAGGACGTTCGCGCCGTCTGCAACGCATCTATCGAGGAACATAGTGACCCGCTCCGCAAGATTGGGCTCGTAAAAGAGATCGCCGACCAGCACGACCTCGGCGGCGGGCGACGGGCCGGCGGTCAGGTCCGAATGGTCAATCGAGACAGCTACCTCATTATGCGCGACATTCAGGCCGAGCGCGGCAACGGCATAAGGATCGACCTCGGCCGCGACTACCGCCCTTGCGCCCGCCTTCGCTGCCGCAATCGCGACCAGCCCCGAGCCGGCGCCAAGATCGAGCACCCGGCGACCAGCAACGATCTCCGGGTGATCGAGAATATGGCGGGCCAGCGCCAGTCCACCCGCCCAATAATAGGCCCAATAGGGCGAGCCGAATCCAGCATCCTGCGCCGCGAGCCGCCCTAGGCCGCTTGAGGGCGAAGCCTTGTGCAGTTCAATTTCCGGCACGCCCGGCACGGGCGCGAGCGGCAGATTGGTTCGTATGAAGTCGATCGCGTCCATGCTTGCCATGCGAGCCTTATAGAGCGGCGGCGGCGATACATTGAATCGACGCGTGCGTTGGAAATGTCAGTAGGGTCTTGACAGTTCCAACGACGCCGGACGGCATAGATATTATACATATTCCTTTAATTTACAGTATCTTACTTACAATCTATGCGCAAATCGCGTCTGACATAAAATGTGGCAGATCAGGAGAGCGGCAAAAACAGATCTGTGATCGCCTCATGTTCCGGCACATCGGGAAAGAAGCTGACGCGCTGGCAGTAAAAGGGGAAATCGCGTGGCTCCTCCCCGCTCGCGGGCAGCCAATCGCGGTAGAGCCAGGATGCGGCCGGCTCGAGATCGTCGCTCGAGCCGGTCACACGGAGCCTGGCGCAACGCCCGCCCGGAATCAGCCCCTGTCCCACGCCGTGCGCGGTGCCGGTGATCGGCCGATCGGTCGCCGCGCAGAGATCGATATGAGTCTCTTCCGCAGGCGTGGTTCTTGGATCGGTATGGAAGACGTTGAAGGTCGCGCTTGTCCGCGGCGACAATCCCTCCGCCTTGCGCCAGGCAATGAAGCGCTGGATGGTATCGCCGATCCGCGCCGGGTCGCCGCGATGTTCCATCAGCGCGATATTGATCGACGGCGTGTCGATAATCGCCACATCGGCATTGGTGTAACTGGTCTTCATCCGGGTGCTCCTTGCTTGCGTGAGTGGCCCGAAGGCCGCAAGCCACGGCTCCCAATCGGGAGATTTCCGGAAGTCCGAGGGCAGCTGTCCGATCCGCTGCCTGAAGGCACGGGCGAAGGATTCCGGCGCTTCATAGCCGGCGTCCATCGCGATATCGGTGATGGCATCGCCGTCCCTGAACGCCAGCCGATAGGATGCCCGCTTCATGCGGGCGAGCTGGACATATCGATGGACGGAAACGCCGAACAGCGCCGCGAACTGGCGATGGAAATGATGCTTCGAGAAAGCGGCGACACCGCTCAGCACGTCCAGGCGAAGATCATCGTCCAGATTGCGCTCGATATGATCGAGCACACGCTGCATCCGCGCGTGATAGTGTTCGAGCGCCGTTTTCGTCATTCCATCCTCCGTGGCGCGGCCAGTTAGACCGCTACCACAGGACGGCGCTCGATCGATCTTGCTGAACTGCGCCCAGGCCCAAAGCTCGCTGGACATGCCTTTGGTACCAATGTACCAAGATAGCGTGATGAGCGAGAACAAACCCCATTCCCCCATATTGGTGGAGCGCGTGCAGACCGGCGTCCGGCTGGAGAAGCGGCTGCTCAAGGTGCTCAAAGCCGTGGCCGAGTTGAACGACATGTCCCTTGGCGACTTGCTCGAAGGCATCGTGCTCCACGCATTCGAAGGCAAATGCGCCTTCTCGGCCGAAAGCGTCGCCGTGATTGCCCAATTTACCGACCTATACGGCCTGCAGCTGCGTGCAGTGGACAGCCATAGCCTCAAGGAAGCTCCATGATCCCCGCAACGCCCCCGGTAATCATCGCCCCGGCCGAGATGCCCGCCCATGTCAGCAACAGCTTCGAATTCACCATCGATGCGCCGTTGGCGCGCGCCGCGCCGCTGTTCGGGCCCGAGGGCGAGCGCAGCTGGGCTGGACCGTCATGGAATCCGGTTTTCCTGTATCCGCGCCCGGCCGAAGATCGGGAAGGCGCGGTCTTCACCGTCCGGCACGGCGCCCATGACAGCGTTTGGGTCAACACCCTGTTCGATCTCGATCATGGCCGCATGCAATATGTCGCCGTCATCCCCGGAATGGTGGCCACGGTGATCGACGTGCGCCTGTTTCAGGAAGGAGCCGGCACACGGGCCCGGGTCAGCTATACACGCACCGCACTGACCGCACAGGCAAGCGCCGAGGTGATGGCGCTTGGACAGAAGGACGCCGCGAGCGCGGAGGAGTGGCGATCGGCTATCGCGGCGGCTCTCGAGGCACAGCGCTGAGGCATTTCCCGTGACCGCGGCTCAGCGCGTCCCGTAGGCCGCCAGAAATACGCGTACCGCGTCGGCGGCATGATTGCGCAGCGCCGCCGGCTCCGGGATTCCGGAGTCGCCAAGCAGCATGGCCTGGTTCAAGGGCTGCGACATCACCAGCCAGTTGAAGTGCGACGCAGCGACCGCCGCGTCTTCGATCCGCAGCAGTCCGCGATCGGCCAGGCGCCGGAACGTCGTCGCCATAGCCGCCATCGCGCGTTTTGGACCGCTTTCGTACAGGGCCTTGCCGAGTTCCGGGAACCGGCTGACCTCGCCGATCACGACGCGGCGCAACTGCATGAGCCTGGGAGTGAGGACGATGCCGAGCTGCCGGCAGGCATAATCCTCGAGATGGGCGCGCAGGTCATCGCCCGGATCCAACTCCGGAAAGACGCCATGCACCACGTCGCTGGCCTCGTTGGTCAGGCCCGTGACGATCTCGATGAAAAGCGCCTCCTTGCTGGTGAACTGCTTGTAGACCGTCTGCTTCGAAACATCGGCGAGCAGCGCAATCTCGTCCATGCCGGCGCTTAGATAGCCGTCCCTGAGGAAGATCGTGGCCGCCGCCTCCAGGATCGCCTTGCGTTTTCGCGCGGTGCGTCCGCCGCCTTCGTTGGCGGGCTGATCGTTCCCCGTGGTGCCGCTCGTCATGGATATCGGGTCCCTCAAGGCTCCTGATTGACATTACCATACTCACGAGTCTAGTTTCGATAACTAGACTGGACCGTCCAGTTTGTTGCGGAGTGCGCCATGCATATTCAGTTCGCTGAGCTTCCGGTGCGAGACCAAGCGCGGGCAAAACGATTTTATGTCCACAATCTCGGCTGCACGGTGGCGGCAGACGCACCGATGGGGAACGATGGGTGGCGGTGGATCGAACTTGGTTTCCCTGAGAGCGACACAACGCTGCATCTCGTGCGCGCCAGGGAAGATCCCTCTGATGAACCCGTGCTGGTGCTGGTCGATGACGATGTCCCTGCCACGGTCGAACGGCTGAGATCGCAGGGTGTCGAAATCCTTGTGGAGCCGCATAGCCCCGCCTGGCAGCCAGGACGGACCGTGGCCGCCTTTCGCGACAGCGAGGGCAATCACATGATGATCGGCAACCGATGACAGCGGCAATCCCATTCTCCGCGCCCTGCACTTGTGGTCGGGTAGCGCTCGAGGCGGTCCGCGCGCCGATCCTGAGCGCGGTCTGTTATTGCGCAAGCTGCCGGTCGGCCGCTCGCCAGTTCGAGCAGATGCCGGGCGCGCCTGCCGTTCTCAACGGCGATGGCGGCATCGACTATTGCCTGTTTCGAAAGGACCGGGTGAAGATCGTGCGCGGCGGAGAGAATCTGCACGCGTATCGGGTCACCGAGGCCTCCACTACCCGCCGTGTGGTGGCGGCGTGCTGCAACACGCCGATGTTCCTCGATTTCACCAGCGGGCACTGGCTGACCCTGTATCGCGATCGTTTGCCCGAGGACGCGCCGCCGCTCGAAATGGGGGTCATGGCGAAGGATCTGCCGACCGGCCATGTTTTCCGGGACGATCTGCCAACCTATCCGCGGCACCCGGCGCGTTTCATGATCAAATTGCTGGCTGCGTGGGCGGCAATGGGTTTTCGGCGGCCCAAGCTGGTTTGGTGACAGGCTTTCAGACGCGATGGTCACCGCGCCCTAACCGTGCTTAGTTGCCCCTTCGCAAGGGGGCATGATGACGACATCGCCAATCCGACCGTTCGGCTTCTGGACCGCGACCGCCCTTGTGGTGGGCGGGATGATCGGATCGGGCATCTTCGTCCTGCCCTCGCAACTCGCGCCCTATGGTTGGACTGGCGTTGCCGCCTGGGGTGCCGGGATCGCAGGCACCGTGCTGCTCGCCTGGGTGCTCTCGCGGCTCGCGATCGCCATGCCCGATGCGCCGGGCGGGATCGCGATCACTGGACGCGTGCTCGGCCCCTTGCCGGGCGTATTGATCGGCTGGAGCTATTGGGTCGGCATCTGGTCAGCCAATGCGATCATCGCGCTGACCGCCGTGCGGTACCTCGCCGTATTCCTGCCCTTCCTCGCGCCGGCGTTGCCGCAGGCACTTGGGGCGGTGGCGGTGATCTGGGCGCTCACCTTGCTCAATCTGGGTGGCGCGCGCGCGGCTGGCCGGTTCCAGGTTGCGACGACGATATTGAAGGTCCTGCCGCTCGTGCTGGTAGTCCTGATCCTCTTCGCGCTTTGGACCGGCATGGTGACGTGGCCAGGCGATCCAGGCTCCCATGCGGGGTTCAGCGGCAACGGCATCACCCCCGCCCTCGCCCTGGCCTTTTACGCGCTCGTCGGGTTCGAAAGCGCCAGCGTCGCAGCCGAGCGAGTCGACCGCCCCGAGATCAACGTCGTGCGCGCGACGCTTGCCGGCGGCATTCTGACCGGCCTGCTCTATATCATTGTCTGCTCGGGGGTCATCTTCACCCTCCCCGAAGCGGTTGTGCGCGATGCGCCGGCGCCAATCTCGATGTTCGTCGGCACCTTTCTCGGCCGCGGTGCCGAGCTTGCCGTCGCCGGCTTCACTGTGATCGCCGCGGTCGGCGCGCTCAATGGCTGGATCCTGGTCCAGGGCGAGGTCCCGCTCGGCATGGCGCGCGCCGACCTGTTGCCGCGCTGGATCGGCCGCACCAACAGCCGCGATGTACCGGCCGGCGTGCTGCTCTTCACCAGCCTGTGCGCGAGCGTCCTGATCCTGAGCGGTGTAATCGGGGCGGGCAATGTGCTGGACTTCATGCTCAGAATGACGGCGGCAGCCACGATGTGGCTTTATGTCGGCGCGTGCGCGGCCGCGCTCCGGCTCGGCGTCGCCCGGATCGCAGCGGTGCTCGGGCTGCTCTTCTGCGGCTGGGTCCTTGTCGGCACCGGACGAGAGGCGAACGAGCTGTGCTTCGTGCTGATTATCAGCGCGGTGCCGCTGTATCTGTTGCGGACACGGGTGATGGCCGAGCAGCCGGTGTAAATATCGGTCCGTGCGCGACAACCCATTGACATGGCCGGGTTCGGCGCACTCATTTCGGACGCTGCTCGTTCGCGCAAACGGGAGTTACGGTAATGCTTGGCTTCGCATGGATTTCACTGATCCTCGTCTCGCCGCAGCAAGCGGTCGCGCCCTATGGCTGGGGCTGTGAGGTCAAGGAGAATCTGGCCTCCGGGGCTCATATGGACATTTCGCAAACCGTCGAAACCCCCGGCCTCAATACCTTTCCGCGCATCGTGCATGTCGAACAACGTTCCCTTCAGTTCACGGAATACGGCCAGTCGCTTAAGTGGACTGTGCGGAAGCCCGACGAGGCTCTGGGTGATCCGGAATCGCTCTCGCTGGAAATCGATCTGAAGAAAGCCGACTGGAAAGGCACGATCCGGCTGGAACATGACGACGGCAGCATCAGCCTGCCCTCGATCAGGATCTTGAGCGGAATCGACCACGGCAAGGCGTTGATTTATATCCAGGACGACACGGCCCTGCACGCATTGTGGCAATCGTCGCACTGGCAGATTTCCGTTCTCGATCGTCACGGCGCCGTTCGGTACTCGGTGGAAAGCGCCTTGCCGCGTCGCGAAGACGTCACGAAAGCTTTTTTTCGCCTGTCGTCCAGCTTGGCCGGGAAGGTTGCGGCTCCCGACGGGCAGTGCGACGAACTCAGCGCTGAGGACTGGATATGATCACCGGAAATGTCCGCGATCGTCTCGCTACGCCATGAACGCAGGTCGCATGGTTCCCTGAATTCGCCTGAGGTTACTGCCGGGTTCAAATCGGCTAGTCAGCCGCCATCGAGTCGGAAGGACGGCACGACCATGAAGCGCGTTGAAGTCCGCTCCAGCCCCGATCGGGCCGCGCCACCCGGAATCGCGCTCTGGAAGTTCGTGGCCGGCCTGATGATCCATCTCGGCGTCCCGGCCTATCTCTTGCTCCTGATCGTCGCCCTTATCGTCTATGTCCTCGACCATGGCACAGCCGATGGCGCCTTCTCGCTATTGCCGCGCGTCAGCCTGTATTTCATCCTGCTCTACGCGAGCATCACCGTCGCTGGCACCGGCATCGCCGCCGTGGCGGGTCTGGTCGGACGCGCGCGGCGCAACCGACGTCTGACGCGCCTCGGCAAGAATCCCGCGATCAGATCCCAACAGGCACTCGCCCATTCGGTTGGCATGCTCGGTGCGATGGCGGCCGACCCCGCGATCCGCTCAGCGCTGCACATGATCACGGACGCGGCATGGCATCATGGCGACGAACGCTACCAGCAGGTTGCGCTCGATCTGGACAAGGCAGCCAGCACCTACGCGGGTGCCTTTGCTTCAGCGCAGGGCGAACAGCAACGGGAAGTCAGCCGCCTCGCCGCCGAGACGCTCAGCCACTTCGCACAGCGACTCGACGATCTTGCCCGGGACACCGGCACAGCCGCCACCCAAAAAGCCCAGACCATGGCTGGGTATATCGCCAGCAAATATGGCGATGATCCGAACGCCATTTTGTAAACACGCACTTGCTGAAATTGCACGTATCGGCCGTCCGGATTCGCTAGACCGGGCCATTTCGGAGGCGTAAATAGAGAGCACGACATGTTCATGTCGTGAAGCGATCTCGCTTCAACCTCGGGGATCAACCTCACCATGACTAATCTCTATATGCTCGGCGCCGTCGGTGTCGCGGTGCTCACTTTGCTCGTCTTAATCCTGGCGTCCCGCTGTGTACGCTATGTCGACAACAACCGAGTCGCAATCGTCGAAAAACTGTGGAGTCGTAGCGGCTCCATTACGAGCGGTCTTATCGCGCTCAATGGCGAAGCAGGATTCCAGCCCGATGTACTGCGCGGCGGTTATCACTTCTTCTTCCCGTTCCAGTACCGCGTCCATGTCCAGTCGCTGGTCACCATTCCGCAGGGTCAGATCGGCTATGTGTTCGCGCGCGACGGCGCGCCGCTGAACGCGACCCAGACGCTCGCCAGCAATGTCGGCACCGCCGACTATCTCGACGTCCGCGCCTTTCTGACGGGCGGCGGCCAGAAGGGCCCGCAACGCGCCATCCTGCGCGAGGGCACCTATGCCATCAACCTGGCGCAGTTCGTCGTAATCACCGCCGAGCGGATCTATGGGCTGCTGCTCGAAAATCATGATGCGGGGCTGTTCGAGGACATGAAGAATGTCATCGAGGAGCGCGGCGGCTTCTGTGCAGTCGTGATCAAGGGCGCCGATGACATGATCGGCATCGTCACCGTCCATGACGGCGCTGCGCTGACCTCGGACCATATCATCGCGCCACAGGTCGGTGTCGATCAGGCAGACTCAGCGACTTTCCACAACTCCTTCCAGGACCCCGAAAAGTTCCTGGCGGCGGGCGGGCGCCGTGGTCGGCAGCTGCAGGTGCTTGTCGAGGGCAGCTATTTCATCAACCGGCTGTTCGCGACGGTCGAGATGGTCGCCAAGACGATCGTCGAGGTCGGCCATGTCGGCGTCGTCATCTCCTATACCGGCGACAGCGGCACCGATACATCGGGCGACGAATATCGCCACGGCGAGCTCGTCGCGCGCGGCAGTCGCGGCGTGTGGAGCGAACCGCTGCTGCCAGGCAAATATGCCTTCAACACCTATGCCGGCAAAGTCGTGATCGTCCCGACCACCAACTTCATCCTGAAATGGGATCAGGCGACCACCGGGCAGCACAAGCTCGACGAGAATTTGTCCGAGGTGAACCTCATCACCAAGGATGCATTCGAGCCGACCCTGCCGCTCTCGGTCGTGGTCCATATCGATTATCGCAAGGCACCTTTGGTCATCCAGCGCTTCGGCGACATCAAGAAGCTGGTCGAGCAGACGCTCGATCCGATGGTCTCGGCCTATTTCAAGAACGTCGCCCAGAAGAAGACCCTGATCGAGCTGCTCCAGGAGCGCAGTGAGATACAGGAACAGGCCGGCGAGGAGATGCGCGGCAAATTCTCGCATTATAACCTCGAAATGCAGGAGGTGCTGATCGGCACGCCCCGCGCGCACGAAGGGAACGACCAGATCGAGCAGGTCCTGAATCAGCTGCGCCAGCGGCAGGTCGCGGCCGAGAAGGTCGATACCTACAAGAAGCAGCAGACCGCTGCCGACAGCGAGCGTACGTTGCGCGAGGCCGAAGCGCGGGCGCAGCAGCAGACCGGCATCACCCAGTCCGAGCTCTCGATCACGATCCAGGAGAATGAGGGCAAGGCCGCGGCGAAGCGCGCCCAGCAGGATGCCGACCGCACCCGGACGATGGCCCAGGCTGAATCCGACCGTATCCGGCTCACCGGCGAAGGCGAAGCGGCCAAGATCGTGGCGATAGCGGGCGCCGATGCCGAGCGCATCACCAAGACCGGTCTCGCGACCGCAGATGCGATCGAGCGCCAGGTGACGGCATCGGGCGGTGCGCAGTTCCAGCTCACCCGCCAGATCGTCGAACGCGTCGCCGAGGCGCTCGAGACCTCAGGCGTGGAAATCGTACCGCGCGTGCAGATCAACAGCGGTAGTGAGGGCGGCGGCGGTATGCTGCAGTCGCTGATCGGCATGTTGTTGTCCGAAAAAGGGCTGGCGCTGCAGGCGGCAGCGCCCGCGGCCAATGACGACAGGCCAGTGGAGCCGATTGCGGCCGAATAAGCGCCGACATACGATCATAGCCAGCGCCAGGCCCGGCGCTGGCTATCTTCGGAAGCGCCGGGAGCTGCCACCAGCGCAACGTTACTTCAGTTCGTCAGCCGAGAGGCCGCAGGCAATTTCGATCTTACTCCCACCCAGCGAATCAGGCTCGTCCGGCATCCATTCTGTCTCGCCGGGCAACCAGTTGATCACCTCCGGCGCGCGACCGTCGGCCGCAAGGATCTCCACGTGCCGAATCCGCGATACATGGCGCTTGCAATCGAACTCTTCGGTGCGGATACGCTCGGCGATATAGCCTTCGGGCAGATCACCCCTGTAGACAGTGCGCGTCGAAATCGAGCGCAAGTCTCCCGATCCGGCAATGCTGGCGCGGTCGACATAGATGGTAGCCGTGTCAGGCTGATCCCAGATCCGTTCCCATTCAATGGTCCGAGCCATTGATGACGCCTGCACCGATATGGCCGCGACGATAAGGACATCAACAATCGACACCGATCCCTCCAGTTCATAGCCCCGCGAACGCAGTACAGACTTTACGCGGAACTCTGACACACACAATTCAACACGAAGGGTCCAGAGTGTTTTCGGCGCGCTATGGCGTGGCGACCGTGCAGGCAAAAATCGCAGTGCGCGCTCGTTAACCCTTCCCTGACGATCATCCGGTTAGAACCGGGTATGACGGGGCGGGATGTTGCAATGGAATCAATCCCGCACCGCGCGAGCGACGGGCGGAATGCCAGCGTCGACGTCTTTCGTGGACTGCTGGTCCTTTTCGTCATGCTCGGCCATTTTTCCGAGCTATCGCAACGCGAGAACTTCCTGACCTGGCTCGGCTTCGGGTTCCGGATGCCGGTTTTCATCGGCTTGACCGGCTATATGTTCAATCTCGAACAGGCTCGGTCGTTGACGCTGCCGGCGCTGTTCCAGAAATATTATGGCAGGCTGATCCTTCCCTGGATCGTGGCCTGCGCGGTCCACCTCACCATCGTTGGCGCGCTCAACCCGTTCGCCCCGCTGAATGTCATCTTCAGGCCGCCATTCCATCTGTGGTTCGTGCCGGTGATGATGGCCTTCATCTTCGCCGCGCGGGCATGCCGGCTCGATCCAACGAGAATGCTGGCGATCGCCGTGCCGGTGAGCATCGCTGCGATGTATTTTTTTGGCGTCGGGTATAATATCGAGGAACATCAGGCGTGGGTGCCTGATCACCGTTATTTCACCTACCCGATTTATTTCACCTTCGGCATGTGGGTGGCGCGCCGGCCGTTCAACGCGTCGATCCGCGAAGTGCCGCTGCTGCTCGCGATGATCGGACTGCTCTGGTGGTGCCGGCTTTACGAACATCCCGCGCGCGCCGACGAAGTGGCAGCCGAACTGATCCTGTGCGTGCCGCTGATCCTCCTGCTCCCGCGGGTTCGACAGATGGCCCTCAACCTGCCGCTGATCGCCGGTGTCGGCCGCGACAGCCTGTTCGTGTATCTCTGGCATCCGCTCGTGTTCGGCCTGTGGGCAAGCCAGGGCGTACACGGCCTTCCCCTGCTGGCATTGTCGCTGATGTCGATGCTCGTCGCCGGGGCAGTGATTGCCCGGGTGCCGCACCTGCGCGACATATTGGGCGTGCGGGCGGCCGATCCGCCGGTCGCGACCGAGCTGCTCCAGGCGGCCTATGCGCCGCTGCCAGAGCAGGCCGGGTAGATGGGTGTGAGCCCCCAATTCCTCCGCACGGCGGCGCTGACCATTGCGTGGTTGATGGTGTTGCCGTGCCTGTTCGTCCTGCTGTCGGCGATCGTGCCCGTCATCCCCTGGGTGCGCCTCTACGCGATCAGCGTGGTCCCCAACCGCACCTCCTGGTTCTTCCTGTGGTCGATCGCAGCGTTGATCGTCGGGCTGCTGGCCAATTCGCTCGAGCAGACGCGGGTTGCCATTGCGCTCGCCACGACGGCGGCGATCACCGTGCTGGTGACCTCGGGCGTGATGCTGCACATCCTTTATGTCGCCGAGAGCAATGGCGCACAGATCGATCTGGTCCGGGCACTCTCTCTGCGCGAGCTCAATGACGGTGCCGCTCCCGACGAGAGCAAGGTCTTTGCGCATCCGCAGGGCGAAGCGCTCTCGCTCGACATCTATCATCCGCACAAGGCGCGCGGCACGCTCAGCCCGGTCATGGTCGTCATCCATGGCGGCGGCTTCGTCGAGGGAAGCCGCGCCTTCGGCACCGCCAATCAGCGCTGGTATGCCGATCACGGATGGACCGTTATCAGCATCGATTACCGCCTGGCACGGCAGGATCGGCCGACCTGGAACCTCGCCACAGCGGATGTGCGGTGCGCGCTGGCGTGGATCGGCGCGCATGCGAATTCCCTGGGCGTCGACATCAACCGGCTGACGCTGAGCGGCGGCTCCGCCGGGGGCAGCCTGGCCATGGCCGCGGCTTATGCAACCGATATCAAACCGTCCGATCCGCAATGCGGCTCGCAGGTGCCTCATGTCGCGGCGGTTGTGGTGAAGGTGCCGCTGATCGACATGGCCGGCTCCTGGCATGACGGCGGGGAATTGGGCGGGCTGCAACGCTCCTATCTCACCGCCTATCTGGGTGGATCGCCGGAGCAATATCCGGAGCGCTACGCCGCCGCCGATCTCCGCCGCTCCTTTGGGCCGGGCGATCCGCCGACGCTGATTCTGGGCGGCGCCGACGATCCGCTGGTGCCGCCGGAAGGCGCCGCGGACTTCGCGCGCAAGGCGAATGCAGCCGGCTACCCGGTGCGCCACATCCTGTTCCCCTATTCGGGCCACGACTTCAACACGACCTATGACGGCATCACCAACCAGGCGCTGCTGCAGATCATCGCGCAATTCGCGATCGATCATGACGCGGGGCCGGCCGGCGCTCGCGAGGCACATGCGAGCCACCGGATGGCGAACGGATCCTCGCGCGCCAGGGGCGGATGACCTCCGATCAGGGGCGTTTGCGGAACATGCGGCCAAACAGACTGCGATCCGCGAGTATCTCATGCGCCGCATTGTGCCCCGGCGCCCCGGTCACACCGCCGCCCGGATGCGTCCCCGCGCCGCACATATAGAGCCCGCTGATCGGTGCGCGGTAATCGCCATGCCCGAGCACCGGCCGCGCCGCCCAGAGCTGATCGAGCGACATGGCGCCGTGCATGATGTCGCCGCCGATCAGCCCGAACTTACGCTCGAGATCGAGCGGCGAATGGATCTGCCGGGCGATGACCGCGCCCTTGAAGTTGGGGGCGTGCTTGGTGACCGTATCGATGATCAGGTCAGCCGCCGCCTCGCGCTCGTCATCCCATGATCGGCCATCCGGGAGAACCGGCGCGAATTGCTGGCAGAACAGGCTGGCGATGTGCATTCCGGGCGGCGCGAGGCTGTCGTCGATCGAGGTCGGCAGCTTCATCTCGACGATCGGCTCGTCGGACCAGCCCTTGGCCTTCGCGTCGGTAAAGGCCTTGTCCATATAATCGAGCGTCGGCGAGATGATGATGCCGCAGGTGTGATGCTCGGCGACCTGCTTGCCCGGCAGCACCGAGAAATCGGGAAGTTCAGACAGGGCGACGTTCATCCGGAAGGTGCCGGAGCCGGCCTTGAAATTGTCCATTCGTTTCGCGAATTCAGGGCTCATATCGGCGCGGTCGACCAGCTGGCGGTAGAGCAATGCCGGGCCGACATTGGCGGCGACGATGTCGGCTGCGATCTCCTCGCCGCTTTCGAGCTTCACGCCCGTCACGCGATTGCCATCCACCAGCACCTTCGCGACCGGGGATTCGAGGCTGATCTCGACGCCCATGTCCGTACAGGCTTCTGCCATGTACTGGGTGATCGCGCCCATGCCGCCGACCGAGTGACCCCAGGCGCCCTTCTTGCCATTCACCTCGCCGAACACGTGGTGGAGCAGCACGTAGGCCGAGCCGGGCGTATCGACGCTGGCATAATTGCCGACCACCGCATCGAAGCCGAAGGCGGCCTTCACATATTCATTCTCGTACCAGCTATCGAGGAAGTCGCGCGCCGACTTCATGAACAGGTCCATCACGTCGCGCTGCGCCTCGATGTCCATGCCGGCGAGCCGTTTGCCCTGCGCAGCCGCCGCGATCAGCGCGCGGACGCCGCCGCCGACATTGGGCGGGGTCTTGAGCGCCATGTCGCGCAGCACCTCGGCGACGCGCTCCAGCGCAGCCTCATATTTCGGGAAGGTCTCTGCATCTTTCGGCGAATAGCGCGCGAATTCGGCGCGGGTTCGTGCTTCGCCGCCGCCGAGTTTGAGATAGCCATTCTCGTTCGGGAAGAAGTTCGAGATGGTGCGCTCGATGATCCGCCAGCCGCGCTCGTGGAGGCGCATGTCCTTGATGACCTTGGGACGGAGCAGGCTGACGGTGTAGCTCGCGGTGGAATTGCGGAAGCCGGGGTGGAACTCCTCGGTGACGGCCGCGCCGCCGACGATATGGCGGCGTTCGAGGATGCGGACCTTGAGACCCGCGCGGGCGAGGTAGAAAGCGCAGGCCAGGCCGTTATGCCCGCCGCCGATGATGAGCGCATCGTACTTTTTGGTCACTTCTTCTCCCCTCCCACTTGTGGGAGGGGCTGGGGGTGGGCTTGTTGCCGCCTTACCACCGACAGGCCCTCCCCTAGCCCCTCCCGTAAACGGGAGGGGGACTGTGTTGCGCTCCATCCCGGCGGCGGCGCTTTGTGCATGCGCGCCTCGGGGATCAGTCCCCTGATCTTCTTCGCAAAACTGCGCAGGCACACCTCGCTTCGTCCGATCGGCCCGGCGGTGTAGCTCTGCGACGCCATGCCCTGCTGCACGCGCGTGATCAGCCAGGTGTCCTCGGCGTTGACCGTGCGGTTGATCCGCCAGTTGGCGTAGCGCACCAGCTTCATCTCGCGGCGGTCATCAGGGAGCGCGAACGCCATCTCGCGCAACACGCAGGTGGTCGGCGACAGTGGCAGCCACTGCATGAAATCGACCTGATCGGGGTAGATGTCGAAGGCCATGTTCGGCCAGAGCTTGTAATAGAGCCAGAGCTTCTGCTGCTTCTCGGGCAGATGGTCCGCGCGGGGCAGATGCGCCTGGTAGAGACGCTCCCAGCGATCGTTCGAGGGCTTGTCGGCCAGATAGCCGGACATCTTGTCGACCCAGGGCTGCGCCTCGATCGCATAGCTCTTGCCGAACAACCGGGTCAGCCCGGCATGGGCGACCGGGATGTGGAGATTGTCCGAATAATTGTCGCCGACATTCTTCCAGTTCACCGCGCGCTCGCGCAGGCGGACCGGGCTGAGCGTCTTCATGTCCTCGAAGCGATAGGGGGCGATCTCGCGATCATAGGGTGCCATCATCGCGGCGACGGATGGACCGCCATCATCTTCGAGGCGGACGAAAATGAAGCCGTTCCAGATCTCGAGCTCGACCGGCGCCAGTCCGTTCTGCGCCATGTCGAGCGCCGGATAATCGGCCTTCATCGGAACGCCGGTGAGCCGGCCGTCGAGCTCATAAGCCCAGGCATGATAGGGGCAGACGAGCTTCTTCGCGCACCCTGCCGGCCCCTCGACCAAGCGCATCGCACGGTGGCGGCAGACATTGGCGAAGGCGCGCACCGCGCCATCCTCGCCGCGCATCACAATCACGCTTTCGCCGATATAATCGAGCGTATGGTAATCGCCGGGATTCGGTACGTCGCTGAGATGACAGACAATCTGCCAGGATGGCCGGATGACGCGCGCCATCTCGACGTCGAAGAATTCGGGATCGGTATAAAGCCAGCCGGGCAGGCTCCAGTCGGCGTCCGGGTCCGGCGCGTCGATCATTTCCGCCAGACGATGCGCCATGCGAGCCTCCTTGTTGGACGATCGTATAACAGCTAATCCCATTTCACAACCTGTGCTAATGCCGCTGGACGCGAACGCTAAAAGGGACGCCGTGCACAAACCCGCCTTCACCCGAGCCGAGCCCGATGCGCGCCGCGCCAGCCTGATCGAGGCGTGCGCGCGGGTGCTTGCCCGGGATGGCGCGAGCGGTGCCTCGGTGCGCAGCATTGCCGCCGAGGCTGGCGTTTCGCCGGGGCTGGTCGGCCACTATTTCGACGGCGTGGATGCCCTGGTCGCGGCGACCTATGCGCATGTCGGCGTGCGCGTTTCCACCGCGCTCGACGCCGCCATCGCGGCGGCCGGCGACGATCCTCGCGCGCGCCTGCTCGCTTATGCCACCGCCAGCTTCGCCCCGCCGATCGCCGACCCTGCCCTGCTCGCCACCTGGGTTGCGTTCTGGAGCCTGGTCAAGGCACGCCCCGACATCGCCGCGCTGCACGACGATCTCTACGGCGCGTACCGCCGCGATCTCGAAACGTTGCTCGCCGCGTGCGGCGTGCCGGGCGCCGACCAGCGGCTCGCCGCCATCGCGATCACTGCGCTGGTCGACGGGCTGTGGCTCGAGCTCTGCCTGTCGCCCCAGGCATTCACCCCCGCCGAAGCCAGCACCATCGCCGAGCGCCATATCGATGCGTTATTTCCTCCCCGACCGTGAGGAAGAATTTCCCCATCGCGATCCTGTCACTAGCGCCCGCCGCGCAGCATTTGAATCGAGGCCCATGCAGATCGCAGCTGTTGGAAATGTCATGCAAGGCGCTGACATTTTGGCGTTTTTCCAACAACCCGCCTTCAATATATTTCTAGTATTATCAGTTGGTTAGTATTTCGCACATTTGCCGTGGCGGCTGACAAATGTCAGCCGCCACGCAAGCTTTGCTTCTCGATCCGGCCAATTCTGGTTCTCAAAGGCGGATCGAAAGTTCGACATCGTCGGTGAACGACATCGACCAATAGCCATTCGCGGCGGAGCCGACGCGCTCGAGATATTCGGGGCAGTAATCGGTGTTGTCAGCGACGATCACCGCGCCCGGCCGCAAGCCGCTCTCGACCAGGGTCAGCACGTCCATGTACAGCGATTTGGCGCCGTCGAGCAGAAGCAGGTCGATCGTATCGGGCAGATCGGACGCCAGCGTTTCCAGCGCATCGCCTTCGCGAAACTCGACCAGATCCGACAGGCCGGCGGCGGCGAGATTCTCCCTGGCTTTCGCCAGCTTCGACGGTTCGAATTCGCAGGTGATCAGCCGGCCGCCGCCATTTTCCCGCAAGGCGGCTGCGAGATGGAGCGTCGAGAGCCCGAACGACGTGCCGAACTCGATGATGGATCGTGCGTTGCCGGCGCGTGCCAGCATGTAGAGCAGCTTGCCGGTCTCGCGCGAGACGGGAAGCGCATAGTCTTTCAGCTGGCTATAAAGTTCGCGATACTCGGTCTTGCTCGACATGAGCCGGTAGCGCTCTTCGGCTGAAACGGACGCGAAGGCGGGGTTCGCCAGGGGCGTCAGGGCTTCGGCCTCAGCGAACAGCCGGTCGAGCAGCGGCGCCACAGGCGCGCTGGTCAATATGGTCATCGATTTTCTCCGGTTTCGAGCAGGTGTTTGCTCGCCATCAGAAATACGACTAATTCGTCAGCTTTCCTATTCGCATTGGCAGAACCCCGCATGCCGACCCGACAAAGCGCCTGCGTCTCCTCGCGCAAACAGCCCAAACAGGCCCGCTCCAACGACTTGGTCGCGGCCATTCTCGATGCTGCTGTTCAGGTTTTGACGACGGAGGGCGCGCAGCGATTCACCACCGCGCGCGTCGCCGAGCGCGCCGGGGTGAGCGTCGGCTCGCTCTACCAATATTTCCCCAACAAGGCCGCGATCCTGTTCCGGCTTCAGAGCGACGAGTGGCGGACCACCCACGATCAGCTGCGCCTGATCCTGGAGGACCGCAAAAGGCCGCCCCTCGAACGCGTGCGCAGCCTGGTGCATTTCTTCATCCGCTCGGAATGCGAGGAGGCGGCTATCCGCGGCGCGCTGAACGACGCAGCGCCGCTCTATCGCGATGCGCCCGAGGCGGTCGATATCCGCGCAGCGAGCGCGGAGATCTTTCTGTCGTTCCTGCGCGAGGTGCTGCAGGATGCTAGCGGAGACACGCTGGCGCTGGTCGGCGACCTCCTCAAGACGACGGTGAGCGCAGTGGGCAGCAGCTTTTCGGAGACTCCGCGGTCACCCGCCGAGATCCACGCCTATGCGGATGCGCTCGCGGACATGGTTTGCGCTTATCTGGAACGTTTGATGGCGAGCCGCTGACTGGCGGCAATTGGCAGAAGCCTTGTCAAGAGCTCTTGACAGGCTCGCCATACTCCTTGTAAAGAGCTCTTGACAGCAAGGAGTGTCGGTTTGGAAAATCGCCTGAAGGCGTTTCGCGAGGGACGTGGCTGGAGCCAGGGCGAGTTGGCCCGGCGGCTCGGCGTCTCGCGGCAAACGATCAACGCGGTCGAGACCGACAAATATGATCCCAGCCTGCCGCTGGCCCTGCGCATGGCGAAGCTGTTCGGCGTCGCCGTGCCTGGGCTGTTCATCGACCATTGGGAACCGGAGGAAGAGTGATGGCCATGGCAAATAACAAGTCCGCGCCCAACTGGCGCAATGTCGCGGTCTGGGGCGCCGTGGGCGCGGTCGGGTATATCGTGGCGGTTACGGTCGGCACCGCGCTCCTGAACGGCAAGGGCATGGGCGAGCTGCTCCGCATCATGGTCCAGTCGAGGCATACCGCCGCGATGCTGGGACTGGGCTTGATATTCGCGGTGGCGGTGGCCGGTTTCACCAGTCGCAAGCGGCCGGTCAGCGCGCTGACTTTTCGTAACTTCGTGATCCGCGACGTGGTGGTCATCGGCATGATGCTGCTCTTCATGGCGGCTTTCGGCGCACTGGCCCGCGCGGGCGACCTGCGCACAATGGGCGCCTCGGAATGGGCCGCCGTCGTGACGGGCTCAGTCCTTTTCCTCCTCGCCATCCTCGGCACCTTCGTCATGGCGAGTGCCCACACGAGCGCCAATCTCATCGACGACGAGGTGGCTGCCGACGATATGCGCGAACGCAGCCGGCTGTTTCTCTACAGCTTCATCTGGACGGCTGCCTGCGGCCTGCTGCTGATCCTGCTTGGGCTTGCCGGACCCGGACGGGTGGTGTCCCAGACGGTCGGCCTGGCGGGCGCTTCGCTGCTGATCGGCGCCCTTATCGTGCTGGGGGTTGCTGCCCGGCCGCTGAAGGACGAGTTGGGGCACGCCCTCTCACGCGAGAGCGGCCATATCGCCTTTTATCTGGTCCTGCTGTTCGGCGGTGGTTGGGCGGCGCTTGCCCATCTCGGCTTCGTAGCCGGGCCCGCGCCGCTCGACTGGCTGACGCTGTCCGTCATCCTGTTGTTTGCGGCGGGTTTCATCGCAGCAGGACGACGGAAGCTGCTCACGCGCTGAGGTCTGACAAAGCAGCTGGCGGACGCATTTCCGTCCGCCAGCCTCTGCTTATTTCGACAGATCCGAGAAAAGCGACAGATAATAAGTGATCGCAGGCGGGATATTCGAGATCGGCGTACGCTCGTTCAGGCCGTGGCTGAAATCGTCCGATTCCTTGATGAACATCGGGCTCGCGCCATAGCTCGGCACATGGTGATAGCGGAACCACATGCTGTCGCTGGCGCCGGCCGCCATGCTCGGCAGGATCGGCACGCCGGGATAGACCTTGTTCATCGCCTTGGTCAGCGCCGCGACGAAATCGGGCCGGAGCGGCGAGGCATCATTGGGCACCGCTCCTTCGGTCACATCCTTGATCGTCATTGCCGGTTCGGCCGCGACTTCCTTGAGCTTCGCCATCACGTCGGCGGGCTGCACGCCAGGGAAGATGCGGCAGTTGATGTTCGAGGTGGCGCGCTGCGGCAGCGCGTTCAGGGCATGGCCGCCGCTCAGCATCGTCGCGACGCAGGTCGTGCCGATCTGGCCGATATAGGCCGGGTCGGCGGCAAGCGTGGCGATCGCCTGCTTGTCGGTCGGATCAGCGGCGAAGGCGCGCATTGCATCCGCCACAGGGCCGGTCTTCTGCTTCGACGCCTCGATGAAGAAGCTTCGAGTCAGGTCGTTCAGCTGCGGCGTGAACTGATAGGCGCCGATCCGCTGGAGCGCGCCGGCAAGCTGGTAGATCGCGTTGTTCTTGCGCGGCGCCGAGCTGTGCCCGCCGGGATTGGTGACGGAGAGTTCGAAATCGGCATAGGTCTTCTCGGCGCCCTGCCAGGTGAAGAATTCGGGCTTGCCATCCTCGGAGAGATGCCCGCCGCCGCCATCGATATTGAGCACGAGCTCGGCGTTGGCGAGCTTCTCGGCGATCATCGCGCTCGTCTTCATCGCTGTCTCTTCATCGCCCGAAAATTCGAGGATGATGTCGCGGCGCGGTTTGTAGCCCTGGCGCTTGAGCTCGAGCAGGGTCGCGATGGCCAGCGCACCGTCGAACTTCATGTCAGTCGCGCCGCGCCCGAACAGATAGCCATTCTCGACAACCGGGGTGAAGGGGTCGCGCTGCCAGTCGGCAGGCTTGGCCTCGACCACGTCGAT
This sequence comes from Sphingomonas sp. P3_C5, assembly GCF_056402635.1. Lineage (NCBI taxonomy): Bacteria > Pseudomonadati > Pseudomonadota > Alphaproteobacteria > Sphingomonadales > Sphingomonadaceae > Sphingomonas > Sphingomonas sp. P3_C5. The sequence goes on along the minus strand of NZ_JBFUHA010000014.1, from coordinate 41,419 downwards.
ATGGCCCGAGATGACGAGCGGCTTGGCATTGCTGTCAGTGCCGCGATAGCGCGCGATCAGATAAGCGGTGTCCTCGACCGGCGTGATGCTGACATCGGCGTCAGCGAAGCCGCCCTCGACCAGCACCGATTTGAGATAGGCGGCGAGCTGCGGGGTCTGGTTGCCGGGTCCCTGTACGCTGCGAAACGCGATCATGCGCTTGGCGAGATCGAGCGCCTGCGCCTCGGCCTGGGGATGGCCGGCCGCTCCCTTGGCCGTGGCGGCCATTGGCAGTCCCATTCCCGCCAGCGCGAGCGCCGTCATCGTCAAACGCTTATACATCACGGACCCTTTATGTCGTTTCGGCCAAGCTAACGGGGCGAGATGCCGCGTCAAGGCGAGCGGTGGCATAATCGTTGGCGGGCGGCCTGGCGTGCCTTATATCGCCCATGTTCGGACTCGTCATCGAGGTGGAAGCGCATGAAATATTGGTATGTTCTCGCGCTGACCGCCTTTGCCGCCCCCGCGTTCGCCCAGGAGGTGACACCCGCCCCCTGCCCTGCCACGCCGGCGCCCTTGCCGGCCGAACTCGCCGGCTGGGCAGGCGCGACGCCGGTGGCTGCGGCCGCGACGGCCGCCGATATCGGCAAGGCGCAGATTCCCGTGGGCAGCCGTGCTGACATTGCGCTTTTGCCGGCGGCGCAGGTGCAGTTCGCAGTTCCCGAAAAGGCTCCCGCAGCCGGCACGAGTAGCGGCATAGTGCACTTCACTGTGCCCGTGGCGCGAACCTATCGCGTTGCGCTCGGTGCGGGCGCCTGGATCGATGTCGTGCGGGACGGCAAGCTGGTCGCCTCAAGCGCCCACAGCCACGGCGTTCCCTGTACGCCGGTGCGCAAGACGGTCGATTTCGCGCTGACGCCCGGCGACTATGTCCTGCAGATTTCGGGCAATCGTGATGCCAGCCTCAGCGTGCTGATCGTGCCCCTGGTGCCGTGATGTACGTGGCGTTGGTAAGGAAATATGGCTAAGCGCTCGTGCCATGGCAAAGACGCACCCTTTCCACTCGATCCACACCCATGAGCTGATCCGCGCCGGCGCCTGCACGCCGCATGCGACCGTCGGCGATCCAGCCGCCAATGCCGAGGCTGTGATCGCGCTGGCCAGGGACGGCCACAAGATCGGCGCTGACCTGCTGGTGTTCCCGGAGCTCAATATCAGCTCCTATGCGATCGACGACCTGCACCTCCAGGACGCGCTGCAGCGCGCCACGCAGGAGGCGCTCGCGAAAGTCGTGAAGGCGAGCGAGAAGCTGCGGCCGGTGCTGCTGGTCGGCGCCGCGCTGCCGCGCAACGGGCGGCTCTATAATTGCGCCCTCGCCATTGCGCGCGGGCGAGTGCTTGGCGTCGTGCCCAAGATCTTTCTGCCCAATTACCGCGAATATTATGAGAAGCGCTGGTTCGCGAGCGGCGGCGGGCTCACCGGGCTTGAAATTGAAGTTGCGGGTCAGACCGCACCCTTCGGCATCGACCTGCTCTTTGCCGCGAGCGACCTGCCGCATTTCATCTTCCATGTCGAAATCTGCGAGGATTACTGGGCCCCTACCCCGCCTTCGACCATGGGCGCGCTGGCCGGGGCTTTGGTCTGCTGCAACCTTTCCGCCTCGAACATCGTCGTCGGCAAGGCGCGCGAGCGGGCGTTGCTATGCGCATCGCAAAGCGCGCGTGCTGCCTGCGGCTATGTCTTCTCCGCCGCCGGGCCGGGCGAAAGCACGACCGATCTGTCCTGGGACGGCCAGGGCATGATCCATGAACTCGGCGAATTGATCGCTGAATCGACTCGCTTCCAGAGCGAACCGGATATGGTGGTTGCGGATATCGACTGTGGCCGTGTGCGGCAGGAGCGGATGCGCAACGGCACGTTCAACGATTCAGCCGTGCTCGCCGGGCATCCCGAGAACCGCTTCCGTCGCATAGGTTTCACCCACAAGCCGGACTTCGCGGATATCGGGCTGGTACGCGACATCCGCCGATTCCCGTTCGTGCCCAATACGCCCGAAAAGCTCGACCAGGATTGCTACGAAGCGTTCAACATCCAGGTCCAGGGTGTGTTGAAGCGCTTCGAGGCGGCGAAGGCGGAACGGCTGGTGATCGGCGTTTCGGGCGGGCTCGATTCGACTCATGCGCTGATCGTCGCGGCGAAGGCGATGGACCGGCTCGGCCTGCCGCGCGACCGCATCCTCGGCTTCACCATGCCCGGCTTCGCGACCAGCGAAGGCACCAAGACCAATGCCTGGGCGCTGATGCGCGCGCTCGGTATCGATGGCGACGAGATCGATATCCGCCCCGCCGCGCGGCAGATGCTTGCCGATATGGATCACCCGTTCGGGCGCGGCGAGCCGGTCTATGATGTGACCTTCGAGAATGTTCAGGCGGGCCTGCGCACCGATTATCTGTTCCGCCTCGCCAACCAGCGTGGCGGGCTGGTGGTCGGCACCGGCGATCTGTCGGAGCTGGCGCTGGGCTGGTGCACTTACGGCGTCGGCGACCAGATGAGCCATTATGCGGTCAATGCCGGCGTGCCCAAGACGCTGATCCAGTTCCTGATCCGCTGGTGCATCCGCACCAACCAATATGACCGCGAGACCGACCAGATCCTGGAAGCGATCCTCGCCACCGAAATCTCGCCCGAGCTGGTGCCGGCTGGGGCTGACGGCGCGATGCAGAGCACCGAGAGCCGGGTCGGGCCTTACGAGCTCAACGATTTCTTCCTGCACTATGTCATCCGCCACGGCATGGCGCCCTCCAAGATCGCGTTTCTCGCGCTCCACGCCTGGCGCGATGCCGCGGCCGGGCGCTGGCCGCGCGACTTCCCGGCGGCCGCGCGCAATGAATATGATCTGGCGACGATCCGCAGCTGGCTCGAGAAATTTCTCGTGCGGTTCTTCGTGCTGAGCCAGTTCAAGCGCTCGGCGATCCCGAACGGGCCGAAGGTCTCGACTGGCGGCGCGCTGTCCCCGCGCGGCGACTGGCGCGCGCCTTCGGACGGAGTGGCGACGGCGTGGCTGGACGAGCTGGCGCGTAACCTGCCCTGACTCCGGCTCCCGTTGCGATCCACACTTCGTTTATAATCGCGCGCGCGCCTTCTTCCCCTCTCCTTTTCAGGAGAGGGGCAAGCTGCGCAGCAGCGCGGGGTGAGGTTGAGTGCGAGACGCTTGCACTGGTCACCCTCACCCTTCCCAAGCTTCGCTTGGGCCCCTTCCCTCTCCCGCTGGGAGAGGGAGAAGCAGCGCTCCGCCGAATTGTGTGAATGCCTTAAGCTTGTGGCTGGGCCGGAGCAAAATAACGCTTGGCAAAGGCATTACGATAGCGATAGCTTTCCTTTTCGCCGCAAGGGGAGACAGAGGATGAGGAAGCGGATTCCGGGATCGCTCATATCGATCAGCGCACTTGTCTGGGCCCTGCCCGCCTTTGCACAGCAGGCGACACCCACCGCTACGGATCAGACCCAGGCCGGGCCGGAACTGCCCGACATCGTCGTCACCTCGCAGCGGCGCGAGCAGTCGCTTCAGGACGTGCCGATCAGCGTAACCGCCTTCACCGCTGAATCGATCAAGGCGCTCGATGCGCAAAGCGTCGGCGATCTCGATAATTTCACGCCGGGGCTCGAGATCAACGATACGTCGGTGACGCAGCCCTCCTACACGATCCGCGGCGTGAAGACCGATGATTTCGGCATCGGCACCGAGCCTTCGGTCGGCATCTTCGTTGACGGCGTCTATGCGGCGCGATCGGGATCCGCGCTGATCTTCTTCAACGATATCGCGCGTGTCGAAGTGCTCAAGGGGCCGCAGGGCACGCTGTTCGGGCGCAACACCTCGGCCGGGGCGATCTCGATCGTCACCAACAAGCCGAGCGATCAGCTCACTGCATTCGGGACGATCCAGGGCGGCAGCTATGGCAAGGTGCGGATCGACGCGACCGGCAATGTGCCGATCAGCGACACGCTCTATCTCCGCGTCAACGGCGTGTTCAACCGGCGCAACGGCTATCTCCACGACGCCGTCACCGGCGAAGACCGCGAGCGCCAGCACAATATGTCGGGCCGGGCTGCGTTGCGCTGGGCGCCGTCGACCTCGACCGACTTCGTGCTGGCCTATGATCATGACGACACGAAGAAGGACGGGCCGGCCTCGATCGGCGTCAGCAGCTTTGCGCTGAGCCAGGATCCGTACGGCCCCTTCACCAATGACGTGATCGGCAACCGCGAGACGCGGATCCTGAATGCCGTGACCCTGACCGGCCGGCATGATTTCGGGCCAGTCTCGCTGACCAGCATCAGCGCCTACAAGGCGTTCCAGACGCATAATCGCGAGGACGAGGACGGCACCAACGACCCGACCCGCTATTTCGACACCGAGAATATCGAGCACAACAAGAGCTTCTATCAGGAGCTCCGCCTTTCCTATGACGGCGACAGTCTCAAGGCGCTGCTCGGTGCGAGCTATTATTGGGAACATGGCACCCAGACCAGCGCGGCGACCCTGCTGACGGATTCGCTCGACCGCCTGCTGGGCGAAGTGGCCGGCTTCCCGATCTTCTCGATCCTCGACAGCACCGGCCTGCCGGTGTTCGGCCACACGTTCCGCGAGGACATGAACAATGACGCGCGCAACAAATCCTTCGCGGTCTATGGCGATGCCACCTACGATATCAACTCGCAGTTCTCAGTGACCGCGGGCATTCGCTACACCCATGACCGCAAGAGCTTCGGCTGGGAGAACGGCCCCTATATCGCCCCTGCCCTCTCGACGATCATGGCGCCGGGCGCGCTGTACAACGCGATCCTCGGCGTTCCGGCCTTTCCCGATGCGGTCAATTTCAGCGTCGCCGATTTCTTCGACGCGACGGTCGGCCCTAACGGGGTGATCTTCGACGAAGGTGCGCTCGAGGGCGTGCCGTTCCGGCGCACCGAGAGTTTCAACGATGTCAGCCCGCGCTTCGTGCTCAATTACAAGCCGAACAAGGACGTGCTGCTCTATGCCTCGGCCTCGCGCGGTTACAAGGCAGGCGGCTTCAACAGCCAGCAGATCAACTCCTTCTTCCGGCCCGAAAATGTCTGGAATTTCGAAGGCGGCGTGAAATCCGAACTGTTCGATCGCCGAGTGCGGCTGAACGCGTCGGGCTATTATTTCAAATACAAGAACCGGCAGTCGATCAGTCTCGAAACCAGCAGCAGCAGCGCGCTGCCGCAATATGTAACGGTTTCAGGAGATTCGCAGGCTTGGGGAATCGATTTCGAGACCCAGTTCGTGCTGACCCGCGACCTGACGCTCGGGCTGACTGGCGGCTATATCGATTCGACATGGGTGACGCGGACTGAGCGCGGCGTCGACATTTCGGGCCAGCCGACCGGCGAACCTTCGTTCCGCGGCGTCCTGAGCGCGCATTACAACCACCGTCTCGGCGGCGGCGGCAGGATCTTCGCCGATGCGAGCTACAGCTACACATCGAAGGTCCGGATGAACGATTCAGACCTGGTGCTGCTCGCCGGGATCGCGCCCTATGTCGATTATTCGAAGCTGAAAAAAGTCTATGCCGATCGCAACATCGCCAATGCCCGGATCGGCTACGGCTTTGCGGGCGATCATGTGACTGTCTCTGTGTTCGGGGACAATATCCTGGGCGACCAGATACCGCGGACGTTGAACGATATCAGCGCCGATATCTTCCATACGCCTTATGTCCGGCTTGACGAGCCGGCCACTTTCGGCGTCGAACTCGGTTTGAAGTTCTAGAAAATAACCGAGGATGTCCCGCATGATCAGGCACTCGCTGCTTCTCGCCTCCGGCGCCGCGCTCGCCTTGCTGTCCGCTTGTGGCGGCGCGAAGACCGACGCCAATGGATTCACCATCGACCCCGATTTCGAGAAGAAGCTCCAGGAGAAGCTGCTCGACGCGAAGCCCGGTGACGTGATCGAGATTCCGGCGGGGAAATTCGCCCTGTCGCGCAGCCTCAGCCTCACCGCCAATGGCGTGACGATTAAAGGCGCCGGGATGAAGCAGTCGATCCTGTCCTTCGCGAAGCAGAGCTCGGGTGCTGAAGGCATTCTCGTCACGGGTGACGACTTCACGATCCAGGACCTTGCGATCGAGGATTCGAAGGGCGACGCGCTCAAGATCAACGGCACGAAGAACGCAGTGATCCGCCGCGTTCGGGCCGAATGGACCGGCGGCGGCAAGACCTCGAATGGCGCGTACGGCCTGTATCCGGTGCAGGTCACCAATGTGCTGATCGAGGGCAGCGTGGTGAAGGGTGCCTCGGATGCCGGCATCTATGTCGGCCAATCGAACAACATCATCGTCCGCAACAACCGCGCCAGGGGCAACGTCGCGGGCATCGAGATCGAGAACTCAACCGGCGCGGATGTCTATGGCAACACAGCGGCGGGCAATACCGGCGGCATCCTGGTGTTCAACATGCCCAATTTGCCGGTGCCCGGCAGCAAGACGCGGGTGTTCAAGAACTCGGTCAAGGTCAACAACCACGTCAATTTCGGCGCAGCGGGCAGCGCGGTGAGCTCGGTTCCGCCGGGATCGGGCGTGATCGTCAATTCGAACGACGAGGTCGAGATTTTCGATAACGACATCACCGGTAACCAGACCGCGAATGTGATCATCTCGAGCTATTATTCGACCGGGTTCGGCACCAAGGGCGGAATCGCTGCGGCCTATGATCCTTTCCCCGAGAACATCTATGTTACCGGCAACCGCTTCACCGGCGGCGGCGACAAGCCGCCGGCGAAATACGCGCCGCTGATGGCGCTTGGCGGCGGCCGGCTGCCGGATGTGCTTTGGGACGGTTTCACCAATCCCAAGGTCGCCGACGCAGGGATCTGCGTGCAGAATGGCGCTGCGAAAATGCTGAACATCGATCTGCCGGGCAAGCTCGCCAACCCGCATATGCAGGTCGCGGATTGCGCGCCCAAGGCGCGCCTCCCGGAGATCAAACTGCCGGACGCGATGACAAAGGAAAAGTGACCGCCCGCATGACTCGCCTCCTGGCCTTCATGCTGGGCGCCCTTTTGCTCGCGGGCTGCGCCAATCGACCCGACCAGGTGACTTTCCACGCCACCGACAACCCGGAATCGCTCGCTGATTGGGGGCTGTTCACGGTGAAGGACGGCCGGATCTCGCCGCATCAGGGCATGGTCACCTATGAACTGCAAACGCCTTTGTTCAGCGACTATGCGCAGAAATGGCGGACTGTCTGGATGCCCAAAGGCGCGGCGGCAAAATATGATGCGGAAAAGGCCTTCGACTTTCCGGTCGGCACGATCGTCACCAAGACTTTTTATTATACCGTGCCGAATTCAGCGGCGAAGCCGGGCGAGAGCACAACCGTCGTCAAGATGACGCCGGCGACCTATCAGCGCGGTATCGATGGCCTCGATTTGCGCCATGTCCGCCTGATCGAGACCCGGCTGCTGGTGCGGCGCGCGAATGGCTGGGAGGCGCTGCCTTATGTGTGGAACGCCGATCAGACCGAGGCGAAGCTCGACCGGACCGGCGAGGATATTCCGCTCGATCTGGTCGACGGATCGAAGCACACGCCGTTCGTCTATTCAGTGCCCAACGCCAATCAATGCGCGGGGTGCCACACCGCCGATTTTCACGACCGCAAGCTTTTCCCGATCGGGCTCAAGGCGCGGCACCTCAACCGCCCGTTCGGCGGGCCGGGGGGGGAGATCAACCAGCTTCAGCGGCTGGCGGCGATCGGCTATCTGACGGGACTTCCCGGTGCCGACGTGCCGCGCGAGGCCAATTGGCAGGACGCGGCGGCACCGATCGGGGAACGCGCGCGCGCCTATCTCGATGTCAATTGCGCGCATTGCCACAATGCCGCTGGTCCGGCGCGGACATCCGGGCTGTGGCTTGACGCGAAGACGCTCGATCCAAGGCTGATCGGTGCGTGCAAGCCGCCGGTCGCGGCTGGGCGTGGCACCGGCAACCGGCCGTTCGATATCGTGCCCGGCCATCCCGAGCGCTCGATCATCTCCTATCGGCTCGCGAGCACCGATCCGGGCGAAATGATGCCCGAACTGGGCCGCTCTCTGGAACATCAGGAAGGAGTCGCAATGATCGCTGACTGGATTATCACGCTGAAAGGCGCCTGCACCGTTGAGACAAAGCCGGATGCCGCTACCGGAACCGCCTGGTGAACGCCTGGTCCAACTGGTCGGGCAGCGTAAAGACCACGCCGCAGCGGATCCTGCGTCCGCGCGACGAGGCGGAACTGGCTGCCGCCGTCGCGGCTGCGGGCAAGGTGCGCGCAACAGGCGCCAGCCACTCCTTCATGCCGCTATGCGCGACCGACGGCCTGCTGGTGAATCTCGAGGATATGCCGGGCGCTCTCAGGATCGCGCCCGATCGCAAGACGATCACCGCGCCGGCGGGCTGGAGCCTGAAGCGGCTGACCGCGGCGCTCTGGGAAGAGGGCCTGTCGCTTCCCAATCAGGGAGACGTCAATCCGCAGTCGCTGGCCGGCTCGACCTCGACCGGGACTCATGGCACCGGGCGAGGCCTCGGCTCGCTTGCCACCCTGGTGCGGAGCGTCCGGCTGATGCGCGCCGATGGCAGCGTGATCCGGGTCAGTCCGACCGAAGAGCCGGAGCTGTTCGAGGCGCAGCGACTGTCGCTCGGCCTGTTCGGTATCTCGCTCGACATCGAGATCGATGTGATTCCCGCCTATCACCTGGTCGAGCGGGTCGAGAAGCGCCCGCTGGCCGAGCTCGCGACGCATTTCTCGGAGCTGTGCGACCAGCATCGCCATGTCGAATTCTGGGTCTTCCCCTATGCCGACCTGGCGATCTTCAAGACGCTGGACGTGACTGACCCCTGCGACCCGCCGGCCTCGACCACCGACATCGAGGAGACCGCATTTCGCCGGATCTGCAATCTCTGCAAGGCGCTCCCCATCCTTACGCCGAGCCTGCAGCGGCTGATCATGCGGCAATCGCTGAACAACAGCCGGCGGGGGCCGGCTCATCTGATCTTCCCGTCGGACCGTACGGTACGCTTCGAAGAGATGGAATATGAAGTGCCCGAGGCAGCCGGCATGGCGGCGCTGCAGGAGGTGATCGCGTGGATCCGCCGCAAGCGCCAGCCGGTCGCCTTCCCGTTCGAATATCGGCTGGTCGCGGGCGATGATATCTGGATGAGCCCGATGAATGCCGGGGCCTGCAACTCGATCTCGATGCACCAATATCACAAGATGCCCTGGCAGGAGGCCTTTGCCGATGCCGAGGCGATCTTCCGCGCGCATGGCGGCCGGCCGCATTGGGCGAAGCGCCACACGCTCAGCCGCGCCGATGTCGACCTGCTCTATCCCCAGGCGGAGCGATATCGCGCGGTCAGGCGGCTGCACGATCCTTCAGGCAAGTTCCTCAATCCTCATCTTTCGGAGTTGTTTGCCTGATGGACGATTATGCGCTTCACGCCTCACTGATCGGCCAACAGGGCTCCCGCGCGGCACTCAACACGCCGGTGCTGGTGCTCGACCGCGAGGTGCTCGATCGCAACATCGCGACGATGGCTGCGCTGGCGAAAGCACGCGGCGTGACGCTGCGGCCGCACGCCAAGACGCACAAGAGCGTCGCGATCGGCCGCCGCCAGATCGCCGCCGGCGCAGTCGGGCTGTGCTGCGCCAAGCTCGGCGAGGCGGAAGCGCTGGCCGAGGGCGGGATCGCCGGGCTGCACATCACCTCGCCGGTGGTCACTCCACAGGCGATCGCCAGGTTGATCGCGCTCGACGCCGTGTCGGATGGGCTGAGCGTGGCGGTCGATAATCCCGACAATGTTGCCGCGATTGGCCATGCCGCTTCCGAGGCGGGGCAGGTGATCGGCGTCTTCATCGATCTCGATCCGGGCATTCACCGCACCGGCGTCGCCTCGCCCGATGCCGCCGTTGCGCTGGCACAGACAATCGCCGCCGAGCCGGGGCTGCGCTATCGCGGACTCCAATATTATTGCGGGCTCCAGCAGCATATCGAAGACTATGCCGCGCGCCGCGCCGCGATCGAGGAGCGCACCGCCTATCTCAGTGTGGTGATCGGTGCGCTCACCGAGGCCGGGTTCGCGCCCGATATCGTGACGGGCGGCGGCACGGGCACGCACGCGATCGATCTCGACCTCGGCGTGTTCACCGAATTGCAGGTCGGTTCCTATGTCTTCATGGACCGGCAATATAATGACTGCGACCTGACCGGCGACGGCGCGGCGCCATTCGAGACGTCGCTGTTCGTCGATGCGAGCGTGGTCAGCGCGAACACGCCGGGGCTTTCCACGATCGACGCCGGTTTCAAGTCTCTATCGACCGATGGCGGCTCGCCATCGGTCGCGGACGGAGCGCCGGCCAACGCGCATTTCCTGTTCATGGGCGACGAGCATTCAGCGCTGATCGGGGCGGAGGCGCATCTGCCGATCGGCCGGCGAGTCACCCTGGTCGTGCCGCACTGCGACCCGACGGTGAACCTCTATGATTTCTACCATGTCGTCCGCGACAACACGCTGATCGAGATCTGGCCGGTTTCCGCGCGCGGTCGCGCGCGATGAGCCCGGGCCGCTGGTCGGCATCCTCGATCTCGGCGGTGATGATCGTCGGGATCGTCGGTGTGCTGATCGCCGGCCTCCAGCCGCAATTGCTCGGCGCGCTGGCACGGGAAGGCAGGCTTAGCGATACGCAGTTAGGCCTGACTGCAACGATCGAACTGCTCGCGATGGGGCTGGCGGCGGGCGGGATCGGGCTGCTGATTAAGCCTGTCCGCCTGCGCACGATCACGGCCGCGGCAACGATCATTGTCGTTCTGGCCGATTACGTGACGCCCTCGCTGTCGGGTGGAGAGGTCATGCTGGCGCGGGTTGTCGCCGGGCTGGCGAGCGGCGTTCTGATCTGGATCACGATCGGTTTGATCGCCCGCACGGCGATACCTGAACGCTGGGCCGGCATCTTTCTGATGACGCAGACGCTGGCGCAGTTCGGCGTCGCGGCGATCCTGGCGAATGTCATCCCCGTGTCCGGCGCGCATGGCGGATTCCTCGCTTTGGGTGCGATCAGCCTGATCGCCCTGCTCTGCCTGCCTTTCCTGCCGCGCAGCTATCCGCCGCTCGATCGTGGTGAGGAAGCAACAGCCTTGCCACCACGCGCGGGTATGGCGGCGCTGATCAGCGTCCTGATCTACCTCGCCTTTGTCGTCGGCCTATGGGTCTATCTCGAACCGCTCGCGATCCGGGGCGGCGTCGATTCCGGTGCTGTCGCGCTTGCGGTGCCGATCGGGCTGGGCGCGCAGGTTGCGGGTGCGCTCCTCGCAACACTGATCGTCGGGCGGGTAAAGGCATTATGGGTGGTGCTGGCCACGGCCGCCTTGAACCTCGTTCTGCTCGCCATATTCGGCGCTGGGCCGGCGGCGGCGCTGTTCCTCGCTGCCACCGGAATGTTCGGCTTCCTGTGGATGTTCATCATGCCGTTCCAGCTCGAGCTGGTGATCATCGCCGACCCAACCCGCCGCGCTGCGACCCTGATCGGCGGTGCGCAGCTCATCGGATCGAGCCTTGGCCCGTTGCTGGCGTCGCTGCTGGTCGGCGAGAAGCAGGTCGGCAATGTGCTGTGGATGGGCGCCGCGTGCATCCTGGCCAGCACTTTAATTGTTGTTGGCCTTCAATTCCGAAGGCGCGCGGCGTAAGTGGCCCCCATGAAGGCGGCCCAACCCGATCTTGCGACGCCGTCGCGGCCCCTGCCGCGGCAGGAGCGATCCCAGCAGACCTATGATTTGTTGCTGCGCGTCGCCGGCGAATTGCTGGCCGAGGTCGGCATGGACGCGATCTCGACCAATATGATCTGCGCACGCGCCGGGCTGACCCCGCCCGCGCTCTATCGCTATTTCGATGACAAATATGCCGTGCTCGAGGCCCTCGCCCGCCGATTGATGAACCGGCAGAATGTCGTGCTGGAGCAATGGATCGAGCGTAACGAGGACGGCGGACCCGATGCTTTCAGCGCGCATATCGTCGATCTGATGCGCGACACCGCTGCCGTGACCGCGAGCGAGCCCGGCGCGGTCTGGATCCTGCGCGCACTCCACGCCTCACCCCGCCTCGTTCATATCCGGGTCGAATCGCACCGCTATGTTACTGATCGGCTGGTCGAGGCCTATGCGCGGCATATGCCCGATATCGACCACGACGAGCTTTGGCAGCGCCTCCGTCTCTCAATTGAGATCGGCTTTGCGGTGGACGAAATGCTGCAGGAAGAAGACCGCATCCCTTCGGAAACGGCCTTCCAATACGCCGCCAATATATTGCGGCGCGCGCTCGACTGAAGCTGAGTGCGGGCCAGGCGGCCCGCGCCTCGTGTTATTTGCGCTTCTTGCGGGCCGCGTAGCGCGCGTCGCGCGCCGCCTTTTTCTCGGCTTCGGTCAACTCGGCGCGGACGGCCTGCTGTGCGACTTCGAGCTTCGCTGCTTCGGCCTTGGCGATCTTGTCGAGCTTCGCCTGCTCCATCGCCGCCTTTTTGGCAGCGCGCTTCTCGGCCTCGGCGGCTTCCTTCGCCGCACGTGCGGCTGCGCGTTCGGCGGCGACGGCCGGATCGATCGGCGCCTTTGCCTTGAGTTTCTCAAGTGCGGATTGCTTGGCCTGCGCGGAAAGCGCGGCGCGGTCCTTGAAGGAGGGTTCTTTATACGATGCCATCGGCGCCCCTTAGAAGCTTTTCGCGCGATAGGAAATGGCAGTTGAAATCTTGCCGTCGGCAAGGGGAAACAGGCTGCGCCGGTCTGGCTGGTGTTCGCGCTGCGCCTGGCATGGACTCGGAGCGCTTTATTAATTAACTTAGTTATTCAGGTCTGTACGATCCGCTGGGGGCGGAATTCGGCATCGGGGGGATATAAAATGGCAAACACTGTGCCAGTGGCAGACGATGTCGCGACCATGGGCGACGAAGACGCCGGGCTGATTACCATAACCCTCACTGCCTTTGACATGGAAGATGCCGACGGCATCGCGGCGATTTTTCGCCTCAATAGCCTCCCCTTGCACGGTACGCTCTTCGATCAATTCGCCAATCCGGCCACGATTGGTGACGATTATGGCGCCTCGGATTTCGACATTGATCTCGGTCGCTGGACGCTGCCCCTATATTTCGTCCCCGACGCCAATTGGAGCGGCGCTACAGACTTCAGCTATATCTCCATCGACAGCAATGAGACTGAGTCGAGCAACGCGACCGCGACCATCACCGTCAATCTAACCGACCTCGACGGCTCGGAGGCACTCAACTCAGTCACCATCGACCGGCTTCCCGAAGGCTTTATGCTGTCGGCGGACCGCCGCGCGGGCGGCGACCCCACCGGTGCGCGGGTGATCGACCGCACCGATCCGGCCGATGCAACCTTTCTGGATGGGCTCGCCTCCGGCACCGACCAGCTGAAGATCACCGCCGCCGCTGACTTTCTCGGCTCAGCCGATCTGCATATCCACGGACAGAGCGTCGAACTCAGCGCGCTCGCCTCGACCGCTGATCCGAGAATCGCTTCCGTCTCCCCGGTGATCGCCGCCGCTGTCGAGGCAGTGGATGACAATCTCGCAGCGATCGAAGACACGCCCGTGACCTATGCTGCCGCCGATATCCTCGGCAATGACGATGTGGCGCCCGGGGAAACGCTGGTGATCGATAGCGTCACTGCCGTATCCGGCGGATCGGTGGTGCTCAATCCCGACGGCACCGTCACCTTCACGCCCGACGCCGATTTCAACGGCGACGCCAGTTTCGACTATGTCATGAGCGATACTAGCGGAGGGACTGACTCGGGAACCGTCACCGTCACGGTGGCGTCAGTCAATGATGCGCCTGTGCTCGACCTCGATGTCTTCTCGCCAGGCAACGACGCCGCCACGAGTTTCACCGAGGGCGATTCGTCCCTGACGCTGGCGCCGAACGCAGCGCTTACCGACGACAATAGCAGTTTCGATGGCGCCACCCTGACCATCACCTTTGCCGCCAATGGCAGCAGCGACGATCAGCTGACGATCAACAATATCGGCACTGGCCCGGGCGAGCTTGGGGTGTCCGGCACCGACGTAACCTATGAAGGCACGATCGTTGGCAGCTTCAGCGGCGGCGACAATGGCAATCCGCTTGTCATCACCTTCAACGCCGATGCCTGTCATTGTGCGGTTCAGCTGGCGATGGATAATATCGCCTTCTCCAACAGCTCGGACACGCCCTCGACCGACCAGCGCACCGTGTCGTTCACATTGGTCGATGGCGGCGGTATCGCGCTTGGCGGATCGGACACGGGAAGCGCGGACGTCGTGATTGATGTCACCGCGATCAACGATGCGCCAGTCGTGACCACGCTCGTCATCGGTTACGCGGCGGCCGAGCAGGTCGCTCTCGACATCAAGAATAGTGGTATCTCGTTTTCGGACGCCGATGCGAGCGAACACCAGGTCACTGTGACCCTCGGCGTCGATTATGGCGTGCTCCATCTAGAGGCGGGCGGCACCGCTGTCGTCATTACCGACAACGACACCGGCCTTGTCACGCTGAGTGGCACGATCGCCGACATCAACGCGCTACTCAACGGCGATGCGACCAGCGTAGTCACCTATACCGCCGACGACGATTTCCCGCCGTCGAGCGCCACGCTCACACTCAGCATCGACGATGGCGGCAGCAGTGGCAACGGCGGCGTCCTGACCGGCTCAGCAACGGTGACGATCGACATCACATCGGTGAACGACGCGCCGTTGCTCGACCTCGATTTCTTCTCGCCGGGCAACGACGCCGTCGCGACCTTCTATGAAGGTTCGCCGCCAGTCTTCCTGGCCTATGATGCGGCGTTCGATGACGATAACGCGAATTGGGACGGCGCGACGCTCACCGTGTCGATCGCCGGCGCAACCGCCGGCGATCAGCTGACCATCGACGATGAAGGCACCGGCCCGGGCGAGCTCGGCGTCAGTGGCTCGGACATCACCTATGAGGGTGAAGTCGTCGGCACCTGGAGCGGCGGCGTGAACGGCGCACCTTTGGTGGTCACCTTCAACGCAGACGCCTGCGCCTGTGCGGTGGAACTCCTAGCCGGCAGCATCTTGTTCGAGAACACGGACGACTTGCTGGCGGTGGAATCGCGCACCGTCAGCTTCACCTTTGTCGATGGTGCCGGCGGTGACGATACCGCGGTATCGACCGTCGCCCTTGACCTGATCCCAGCCAACGAGATCGTCGTTGGGCCCGATGTGACCGTTAACGAGGACGCGGCAGTCGCGATCACCGGCATCTTCGTCACCGGTGTCGCTGCCGATCCGGCGACCGATCTGGTGACTGTCCATCTCCAGGTGGATCATGGCACGCTCGACATTCGTACCGACGTCGTCGGCGGCATCGATGCCAGCGCCATCACCGCCGGCGCCGACAACAGCAACGACATCACCATCACCGCCACCCAGGACCAGATCGACGCAACGCTCGCGGCGGCGAACGGCCTGACCTATCAGGGCGATGCGAATTATTTCGGCGCGGACGAACTGGCGATCTCGGCGCATGCGGTGATCACACCACCGACTGAGATCGCGTTTACCGATCTGGGTCCATTGGATCTCGGCACACCCGCGACCGCGCTCGCTTTTGCCGATCTTGATGCTGACGGCCTATCCGAGATCGTGCTGGGGCTCAATGGCGGCATTGTAGTCCTGGGCGGCACGATCGTCGGCGGCTTCGAGATTGACGGCGCGCCCAGCGCGTTCGCCTTTGGCGATCTGGACGGCGACGGCGTCCTCGATATCGGCTTCTCCAGCTATGATTCCGACGGCTTCGGTTATGTCGGTTATATCTCGTCGATCGACGGCAGCACGGTTGCGATCGATGACGTGCCCTTTGCCACCGATCTGGTCGCCGCCGACTTCAACGGCGATGGCCTGATCGATCTCGCAGCCGCCGATGCCGATAACGGCCGGGTCGCCATCATCTTGCAAACCGCGCCCGGCGTGTTCGCGCCGGCGGTCTTTTCAGCGACCACCAGCCAGTTCACCAGCGCGCTCGCGGTTGGCGATTTCAACGGCGATGGCTTCCTCGATCTGCTCGCCGGGAATATCGGCGACTCGGCGACACTCGCACCTCCCGGCTCAGTCGATCTGATGCTAGGCATTGGCGACGGCACCTTTGCCGCCGCGACCCAGGTCGTGACCGTCCCGTCCAACGTCACCAGCGTGGCCGTTGCCGATTTCAACGGCGACGGCTTTCTCGATTTCGCCTTCACCTCCTTCGGCGATCCCAGTGACCCGAGCATCACCAACGGCGTCGAGATCGTCATGGGCAATGGCGACGGAACCTTTGGCGCTGCCATTGGCTATCAGACAACCGAAAGTGGCATACCGACCCATGTCGTTGCCGGCGACCTGAATGGCGATGGCTTTGTCGATCTCGTCGTCTCCAACGGAGATTTTCCGGGCACTGTCTCCATCCTGGGCGGCAATGGCGACGGCACCTTCCAGACGCCGATCATTCTCGACAGCGACGTGTTCCCCGAGCTCCTCGCCCTTGGCGACCCCGACGGCGATGGCGATCTCGACCTGATCGTCGGCAATACCGGCGACGCATCGATCACCGCCTATAATAATGATCATATCGACACGCCGGAAGACACGGTCGGCGTGGTGGGGATCACGGTCGACTCAGTCGACGACGCCCCGGTGGCAGTGAACGACACCGGCGCGACCGTCGCCGAAAATGCGATCGTCTCGATCGACACGCTGGCCAATGACAGCGATGTTGATGGACCGCCCCCGGCGTTGGCCACGGTCAATGGAGCCGTGCTGGTCAATCCGGGCGATTTCACCACCCTGCTCTCCGGTGCAAGGGTGTCGCTCAACGCCGACGGCACGCTGACCTATGATCCGCACAGCGCGTTCAACTCGCTGATTACCGCCGCCACCGCCGCCGCCACCGGCGCGGTCAATACCAGTGCCGTTGACAGCTTTTCCTACACGCTGGTCGGCGGCGGCACCGGTACCGTCAGCGTAACCGTGAACGGCGTCACCTCGGTGGATGATCGGCTCGGCGGCGATGGGGGCGACAATGTCATCACCGCCCGCCCCGGCACTGACATCTATATGCTCCAGGGCGGCGGACACGACACAGCGACTGGTGGCGGCAGCGGCGACGGCTTCTATTTCGGCGCTGCGCTCGATCCGCTCGACAATGTCGATGGCGGTGCCGGCGATGATGATCAGGTCGCGCTGCAGGGCGATTATACCGGCGCCAACGCGCTGACCTTCGGCGCGGGCAATCTCGTCAATATCGAGACGCTGGTGATTTATTCCGGCAGCACCACCGGGTTCGGCGACAATGCCGGCAACAGCTACAGCTACGACCTGACCACGATCGACGCCAATGTCGACGCGGGCAAGACGCTCACCGTCAACGCCAATCTCCTCCATGCCGGCGAAAACCTGACCTTCAACGGCTCGGCCGAAACCAATGGCAGCTTCCTCGTCTTTGCCGGTCTCGGCAATGACAGCCTGACGGGCGGCCAGGGCAGCGATGCCTTCTTCTTCGGCGATGGGGGACGTTTCACCGCGGCGGATCATGTCGATGGGCAGGGCGGCACCGACGATCAGCTTGGTCTGCGCGGCGATTATTCAGCAGGCGTGGTGTTCGGCGCAGGCACGATGACGAACATCGAAACCCTGGTTCTGCTCTCGGCATCGGACGCGCGGTTCGCGCTGCCGGGCACCGCCTTCGATTACAATGTCACGCTCGACGACGCCAATGTCGGTGCCGGCAAGATGCTCAACGTCAATGCCAATGGCCTGCACGCTGGCGAGGACGTGACCTTCAACGGCTCGGCCGAACTCGATGGCGCGTTCCGCTTCATGATGGGGGCGGGCAACGACACGCTGACCGGCGGTGCGGGGAATGATCTCTTCTATGGCCGGCTCGGTCAGGATGTGATGACCGGCGGCGGCGGCAATGACAATTTCTACTTCCGCGCGATCGGCGAATCCACCGCGGGCGCGATGGACCATATCATGGACTTCAATACCGGCGATCATATTGATCTGTCGGCAATCGATGCCAGCACAACCAACGCCGGCAATGACGCCTTCGCCTTTATCGGCGAGGCAGCGTTCAATCATGTCGCCGGCGAATTGCGCGTCGTCGGCGCGGGGAGCGACTGGATCGTCGAAGGCGATGTGGACGGAGACGGAATCGCCGACATATCGATCGCCGTAACGACGACCGGCGGATATAATTTCGCCACGAATGATTTCATCCTGTAGGGGAGCCGTTATAGGCCCCCGGGAAGGAGCGCAGAATGAAGCAAGTCGACCAATTGCCAAAGACCCCGGCGGCTGCATCGCCGCAGCGCAAATGGGTCGCTCCGCGTGTCGATCGCCTGAAGGCGGGCGATGCCGAGAACAGCATTGATCCGATCGTTCCCGACGGCGCGCTCAGCTTCGGTTCCTGATCTGACGCGCCGATGACCGATCTCGTCGCGCACCGCCTGCCCGGCCTCATGGAGGCCGAAGTGGATGGCGAGCTGGTCGCGCTCCATATCGAGAACGGCACTTATTACAGCTTCAATGAAACCGCGGCGCGGATCTGGGCGCTGCTCGATCGCCCGAGACGCGTATCGGAACTGTGCGCAACGCTTGCCGCCGAGTTCGACGTGGATGCGCAGGCGTGCGCCAGCGAGATTCTCCTCCTCCTTCGCGACCTCGAAAAGGACGGGCTCGTCGCCCTGGCCGCTCCGGAACCAGCCCCGGTATGACAGCATTGGCCGGCTTCCTCGGGTATTCGGGGAGACCGGATAGCGCGGATCGATCCGCCGACATGCTCGCTGCTCAGGCCCGCTATGCGCCGGCGGAACCTGTCCAATGGCAGGGGGACGGCATCGCATTGGGCCGGCGCCTGTTCCCGACTCTTCCCGAAGATGTGTACGATACGGGACCGATCCGCGAAGGCCCGCTCATACTCGTTGCCGACCTGCGCCTCGATAACCGGGCCGAGTTGATCGCGGATCTCGCGATTGCCCCCGAACAAGCGAAATCCCTTAGCGACGCCGCCATCCTGATACGCGGGTTCCTCAAGTGGCGGGACGAGACGGTCGACCGGCTGATCGGCGATTTCGCCCTCGCCTTGTGGAATGGAGACAGCAGGCGGCTTCTGCTCGCACGCGATTTCATGGGGCAGCGGCCCCTGCATTTTCATCGCGGCAATGGCTTCTTTGCTTTCGCGTCGATGCCCTCGGGCCTGCACGCGCTGCCGGAGATCCCGCGCCGGCCCGACCTCTCGTCGGTGACCCGGTTCCTCGAGCGCGCACCGCCGATCGGCAGTTTCTTCGAGGCTGTGGAGCGCGTCGAGCCGGGGCACATCCTCACCGTCACCGCGGGCGGGATCGCCTCGCGCCGCTACTGGAGCCCGTCCCGCACTGGCCCAGCCTTCCGCACTGCGGCCGAGGCACAGGAGGCGTTTCGCGCACGCCTCGACCAGGCGGTCGCGACAAGGCTGCGCGGCGCCGGCGACCGGATCGGCGCGCATCTCAGCGGTGGTCTCGATAGTGCGGCTGTCACCACCAGCGCCGCGCGTCTGCTCGCAACGAGTGGAGAAGGGCTCGCCTTCACCGCAGTGCCACGCAACCCCGCGCCTTCTGGCCCGGGCCGGATCGACGACGAAGGTCCGCTCGCTGCGGCAACCGCAGCGGGCTACCCCAACATCAAACATATCCCGATCGCTATCCCAAGGGCTTCGCCGCTAGATTTCCTCGATCGCGACCTTTGTCTCAACGAGCAGATCGTCACCAACATCTGCAACAATGCMTGGGTCGGCGCGATCAACGATGCTGCGCGCGAGCGCGGGCTGTCAGTCCTGCTGACCGGTTCGATGGGCAATCTGAGCTTCAGCTATTCAGGCCAGGAAGCGCTTTCGCACCTGTTCGTCCGGGGTCAATGGGGACGTCTGGCGCGGGTCGTGGCCGAGTTGCGGCGCGGCAAGAGAGGCTGGCCCGGGCTGGTGAAGCAGACGGTCGAGCCCTTCCTGCCCGCGTGGAATCGCCACGCCCAGCCCGGGCTCGCCCTGCCTGCCGTCGCAAAACTCGCCCGCGCCGAGGCAGCGAAAGCGCTTCGCCCGAGCGCTGATGCTTTTGCCATACGCCTTCGGGCGCTGCAGCGCGTTGACATCGGCAATTTCGGCAAGGGGGTATTGGCCGGCTGGGGGCTGGATATCAGGGACCCGACTGCGGACCGCCGTCTCGTCGAATTCGCGCTGACGTTGCCGGTCGAACATTTCCTCGCCGGCGGCACAGCGCGCGGCCTCGCCCGGCAAGGACTTGTCGACCGCCTTCCCCAGACCGTGCTCGAAGAGCATCGCCGGGGCTATCAGGGCGCCGGTTGGCATGAGGGGCTGACCGAGCGCCAGCCTCAACTGCTGGACGAAGTAGCGGCGATTGCCAATTGTCCGGAAGCGACCGCGATCCTGGACATACCACGCGTCCAGGCTCTGATCGCTGAATGGCCCGCAAGCTGGGAAGACCCCGCCACCGAAAGCCTCTACCGCGCGCGGCTGTTGCCGGCGATTGCAGCGGGGCATTTCATCCGCACGACGATCTGACGAACCGCCTGGCTATCCCGCCTCGCCACGCAGATGCGCCTCCACCGCATCGACAGTGGCCGCAAACCAATCCGGGCTCCAGGGCCGGTCAAGCTCGAACACCGGCACTTTCGAGACGATATCGAGGCTCGTCGCCCAATGCCGCCGTGAATCGCCGAGTGTTGCGAGATAGCGGCCGCGATAGGTGTTAGCGATCAGCGCATTCAACGCCTCGGCACCGCGCAGCTGCCGGATCGCGACACGCGCCGCATCCTCACCGCCATTCGCCAGCGTAAAGACAGCACCGAGCGGCACTGCGTCCGGCGTCCCGCCCCACCGCGCCGGCACGGTATATTTGTCGCGGCCATCGAGCACAGCTTCGAAATCCTCAGCGGTTCGCCCGCTGCGCTCAAGCGAATCGCGCCAGAGCCGCATATGCGGGATGCCGGCATGGACGATCGGCTGACCCGCTCCGTCAAAGTCGATCACGCAGACATCGTCCGAAAGCAACCGGTGCCCCCGATCGTGGAAAAGCGATGCCAGCGTCGATTTGCCGGCCCCGGACCGGCCGGTGAACGCCACCGCCCTGCCCCCAATCACGATCGCATTCGCGTGCAGCGGAAGCAGCCCGCGCTGATGCAGCAAGGCGCCAAAGGCCGAGCCGAGCAGGAATAGCCGCACGTTGCGCGGCGACACGCCCTTATCCGGATCGACGAAAATCCGGCGGCCCTGCTCAATCAGATATCGGCTGATCCCCGGCACGCACAGCACCACGCCCTCGGGCGTCAATGTCAGCCCCGCTACCTCTCTCGCAGGTGCCGCCGCGCCAAGATCGCCCAAGCGGATATCGACGTCCGCATCGCCTGCCTCGACCGGTCGCAACTCGGGAAGTTCGATCTCCGATCGCACGGTCAGGCCGAACAGCACGTAATGGAAGTGCCTGTCTGAGGGTCGCGGCGGAGCGTTCATCGGCTGCACTGCTATGCGGCCCTTGCCGGCGTGTCGACCCGGCTGATTACTCCGCGTTCCGCGCCGGCTGGACGATGGCAGAGAGGGTTCGACGACGCCGGCTCGCGGGCTTCCTCCACCCCTCGGCTAAATTCTTCCCGATGGCCCTGCGCCTAGAACGCGACGTCGAAGCCGAGCCTCACGCTTCGCGGCTGAAGCGGCGTGATCTGATTGCGGTCCCGTACCAGGAACGGCGATCCAAGCGCGAAGCGGTTGCCGCGCGCGTCGAGCAAATTGTTCAGCGACAGGGTCACGGCGCGGCGTGCGGTACCGATCCTGAACTCGAGGCTGGTGTCGAGATAATCGCCCTGTAGCTGCCCCAGGATCGGGCCGATCCCCAAGGTCGACTTGCCGACATATCGTGCAGAGCCGTTGACCTCGAGATCCATCTTTCCCGACAGCGGCGTGGCATAAGTGAATCCGAACCGGCCCGTCGCGTTGGCTACGTTGGGCAGGCGGTCGGAATCTCCTGCCACGAGCTCGGTGGGGAAATTGGCCAGGTTTCGCGAGGTCACCCTGCTATCGTTGAGATAGAGCGACGCGTCGAACGACAAGCCGCGAAACGGTTGCCAGCGGGACGACAGTCCCACCGACAGGACCCGCCCGTCGCCGACATTGGCGGTGGTCGGGAAACCGAACCCGTCGATCAGATCGGCCTGGATATCGCTCCAGCGCGACCAGGAGGCGTTCAGCGACAGGCTGAAATCGCTGCTGCTGTAGCGGGCGCCCGCCTCCGTCGTCGCGATCCGGTCGCCCTTGAACCGCTGGACGAAGTCACGCCGCACCGCGATTCCACCCGGACGGAAGCCCTGCTGGTAGCGCGCGAACAGCGTCAACTTGTCGGTAGGCCGATAGGCGAGCGCGGCGGAAGGCAACAGGCGCGTTTCCGATCGCGCACTGTTGGCGCCGGGATCGACGCGGAGGGCTACAACCTCAAGCACATCCTCCGAATCGCCCGACAGCCGGGAATGGGTCAACCGCCCGCCGAGTGTCAGCGTCAGCCGGTCGGCCGCCTGAACCGACGTCTCGCCATAAAGCGTCTGCTCGTCCACCTGGTTGCGCACGCCGGTGAGGGCTATATCGAACGGCCCGACATTCATCCGACGATTGGCCCGTGCCTCGTTGTGAAGGACGCTGAGGCCAATCACCCAGCCCGTACCGTCGGGCCCGCGCCGCGCGAGCCTTGTTTCGGCGGTGATCATCGATATCCGATCGGTCTGCCCATAGGCTGCAGAAGACGCATCGGCCAACGGCTCCAACTCGGGATCTGCGGGGTCGGACAATGCGGGGCCTTCGAACTGCTCGGAGACATATTGATGGGCATAGCCGAGCGAGGAGGTCAGCTCGAGCGGTCCCCATTGCTTGCGCACCACAAGGTCGCCGAGCCAATATTCGTTGCGATAGGGCTGCGCGATGCTGCTGGCGCGGCTGAGACCATCGCCGTCGCGTTGGGCATATTGACTGTCGGCACCCTCGATACGCTGGCCGACGCCGCTGAGATCGAAAGTCCAGTCATCCCCAGGCGCGAACCGAAGCGCGGCGCGCCCACCAATGGTGTGAACATCGTTCACGTCCTTCAAGCCGCGCCTGGTGTCGTCGATATAGCCGCCATCGATCGACCCGAAAGCGAGCGCGCGAAAGGCGAGCCGGTCCTCGACGATCGGGAGATTGAGGATAACGCCGCCGTCGACGCCGGGCTGGCCGTGCTGGACAGCCTGCGCGCCGCTCCAAATCGTCCCGCCGAGCGCCGTCAGATCGGGCGCGCGGGGCACCACGCGGACAACGCCGCCGAGCGATCCGGCGCCGTAGAGCGTCCCTTGCGGCCCTTCGAGTACTTCGATGCTGCGGATATCGTAGAGCCGCAGGCTGGGATCGGGCGCGCTGTAGGTGATCCGGCTATTGCCCCAATATTGCCCGACGGTCGCCTGGGTGGGGCCGACAAAGCTCGAATCAGCGATGCCGCGAATGAACAGCTTGTTGCGACCGGGGCCGAGATGCGTCGAAACGACGCTTGCGACGCGCGCGCCGATTGCGTCCGTGCCGCGCAGGGCGTCGGCCATCGACACCGTCTCGCCGTCGATGATCTGGACTCCGCCCGGATAGACATTCAGCGGCACGCCCCGCTTGGTGCCCGTCACGACGATGTCCGGGGTGACGGTCTCGTCCGGCGGCACGGGCACCGCCTGGCGCGGCGCGGGACGCGCCACGCTGCGTACGGGCGGAGGTGCTACATATTCGATGAGATAGGTATTGGTCGCGACCCGGCGCGCCGCGAGCCGCGTACCCATGAGGATCCGCTCCAGCGCCTGGGCTGCCGTAAATCTTCCACGGACGGCTTTCACCCGCTGAGAAGCGAGGCGGGAATCGTGAAAGCCGATGCTGGTGCCGCTTTGCACGCTGAGCAGCCTGATCGACTGGTCAAGCCGGGCAGCAGGGACGTTGACATCCGCCGCCCGCTCCTGGGCATGGGCCGGCGCGCCGATCAGCAGGACTGCGGCGATCAAAGGTAGGGAAAGAGCGGTGTTAGCGCCGCCGGACATTGGCTGGGTTCATCGTCCAGCTATCGCCCTGCTCGGCAAAGGTCACCCCGAGCAACGGGCCAGCCCGCGCCAAGACCTCGCGCGGCGGCCCCTGCAGGATCAGCGTGCCGGTGAAACGCATGCGTGCCGCACCCTCCCCGACCCGGATCGCGCGGCCGGTGTTGCGCGACAGATCCTGCGCGACCTGATCGAGCGTCGCGTCGTCATATTGCAACTGGCCAGATCGCCAGCTCCCGACGCCTTCCGGACTCGCCTTGCGCAGCGACGGCGCCGCATCGGGCCCGGCGCGGGACAGCGCATCGCCCTGCTTCAGCCGGATCCGCTCCGGGCCCGCTTCATAATCGACGGCCCCTTCGGCAACCGCGACATCGATCGCACCGCCGTTGCGCACCACGTTGAAGACCGTGCCTATATCGACGAGCCGGGTGCCGTCGGCGACCACGACGAATGGATCGCCCGCATCGTGCTTCACGTCGAACAGCGCTTCGCCTTGGGCAAGCGTGATGTGCCGTGGTGTGTCCGGATCGAACGATACCCGCGTATCGCCGTTCAGCATCACCCGCGATCCGTCGGCAAGATCGATCGTCCGATGCTCGCCCGATGCGGTTGCGACTTCGCGCACAGGGGCGTGGCGCAACAGCACCGTCCCACCGACCACCGCGACCAGCGCCGCCGCCATCGCGCCGCCAGTAGCAAACCAGCGCCCGCGCTGGGGGGGGTACGCGGGCGCTGTCGCTGTCGCCGCGACCGAGGGGCGCGCGGCGAAGAGCTGGCCTGCCCAGGAATCATCTTCCAGGGCGGCTTCGTAAGCGGTCAGGTGCCTGGGATCGCTTTCCAGCCATTCCGTGAGCCCATCCCAATCGGCAAAGCTCGCGTCATGGGCACGGATCGCCCAAAGCCGCGCTGCTTCTCCAATAGTGTCGGACTCATATTCCATCATGCCACCTCCCTGACGTGACGGATTCGCTACGGCTATTCCGCATCGAACTGCGCCTTGAGGTCGGCGAGGGCGCGATATGCCTTTTGGAGATCCTTCTCGACGGAGCTGAGACTAACGCCCAGATCACGGGCGATCGCCGTCTGCCCCATGCCATCGAGACGATAGCGACGGAACACGCTGTCGACGCGCGGTCCGAGTCCGGCCAGCACCGCCTCAGCCTGGCGCACGCGTTCACGCGCAATGAGTACGCGCTCCCCCAGCGGCGCCTCCTCGGGAGTGGCGCCGGCCTCGTGCCAGTCCATCTGGCGCCGCTCGCGGCTGACAGAAGACCGGCGGCGATCGCGCATCAGGTTTTCGGCGGCGCGAAACAGATAGGCGACCGGATCGGCCACCGGTTGGCCGGGCGCGACGGCAGCGCGCTGCCAGAGATCGTGCAGTACGTCCTCCGCTTCGTCGCCTGCACCGCGCGCGGCAAGGAACCGAAGCAGCCGCGCGCGCTCGTTCAGGATGACGCGCTGCAGGCCGTCAATGGATTCAACCTCCATGGCGCGACGCAAAGCATTTGGCGGCCGGCTTGCCAAGCCCGGTCGCCGCGCGGCTGGATCGGCCTGCCGCGACGTCCGCACTGACTCCCCGCCAAGCATCAGAGAGCTGCTCCAACCACCGACTCCGTCTCCGCGCGAGCGCGGGCAAAAGCAGAGATATGGGGTTCGATCGGCTGCGGCGAAACCCGCATGGGCACAGGCTGCCGCGTTAGCCAGCCGAGCGGCCCGGTGGCCTGGCCGTTCAGCCGCACCTCGAAATGAAGATGGCTGCCGGTCGAGCGCCCGGTGGACCCCATCATGGCGATCGTCTGGCCGCGCTCGACATGCGCGCCGGACCCCACCAGGAATCGGGAGAGATGGGCATAGCGAGTCACCAGGCCGCCGCCATGATCGACCTCGATCATGTTGCCATAACCGCGAGCCCCGCCGGCAAAATGCACCACGCCGCCCGCAGCCGCCAGGATTGGAGATCCAAGCGGCCCCGGTATGTCGATCCCAGTGTGGAGCGCGCGCCTGCCTCGGAGCGGGTCAAGGCGCCAGCCGAAGCCGGAGGAGAGGCGCGGTAGCCCCTGCAGCACCGAGGCTGAATTGTCGCGCGATGGAGCAGGCGCAGGCCCTTCGATCTTTTGTGGTCGAAAGGCCGCATCATGCCCGCCCGGCAGCCTTTCGCCGCCGTCAGCGGCCGCGCCGCTGCTCGCCAGAAGCCACAAGGCACCGGTCAACGGAAGGGCGGAAAGCAGTGGCATTATGTGAAGGACGGAGACCTCCCGCCGTTCCCGTAACCTCGATTCAAATATTTTTTGTGCGGCTGTTCGGCTGCGGGAATGGCTGCCGCGCTCCGTCCTCCAGTTCATCGACAAGGCTGGCAACTCAGGAGGCGAAGAGTGAATTCGACGGAACGCCGCATGCTCGACATGCTCAAGAAAGGCCGTGACCGCTTCGGCGTCGTCGCGGTGAAAGCGGAATTCGAAGCTGAAGGTACGCGCCCCGACGAGCTGCTGCGCCTGCTCGAGCTGGCCTGGCGCGCCGACCTGAAAGTGGCGCTCAAGATTGGCGGCTGCGAAGCGGTGTCGGATCTGTACGCCTCCAAACTCTACGGCGCCAACTACATCATCGCGCCGATGGTCGAGACCCCCTACGCCCTGTCGAAGTTCGTGGACGCCAGGGCCAAGGTCTATGGGGACGACACCGACACGCAGTTCCTGTTCAATCTCGAGACGGAATCGACGCTGCGCAACCTCGATGCCATGCTGCCGCTCGCCAAGGCTGCGCTGGACGGCATCGTATTCGGCCGGGTCGATTTCACCCTGTCGCGTGGATTGCCGCGCGGGGCGATCAACCAGCGTGAGATCACTGACGCGGTGCTCAGCGTCGCACGATCCTGCGCCGAACATGGCCTGGAACTCGTAGTCGGCGGCTCGGTCGCGGTGGAATCGGGGCCGGCATTGCGCGAGATGCGCCGAATCCGGCTCGACCGGTTCGAGACCCGCAAGGTGATCTTCGATGGAAGCGCAGCCGATATGCCCGGCTTCGAGGCCGCGATCGGCAATGCCGTGGCCTTCGAGCTGGCCTGGCTCGAGAACAAGCGCGATTATTACCGCACCATTGCTGACGAGGATCTGTCGCGTATCCGGATGATCCAGGACCGCATGGCGGTTGCCGCGCGCGGACGACTGGCCAGTGTGGCTGCCTGATCCGGAATGTCTCTGAAGGACGAGGTCACGGCATTGATGCGAGGTGTCGCCGCGAAAGCGGTGATGCCGCGCTTCCGCACGCTTGCCGCCAGCGAGATCGCCGAGAAGAGCGCGGGTGAGATCGTCACCAGCGTCGATCGGGAGGCCGAACGCCTGCTGCAGGAAGGGCTGGAGCTGATCGGTATCCCCGCCCGCATCGTCGGCGAGGAAGCGGCCGAACACCAGCCCGAGCTCCTCGACGATATCGGCACAGGCCTGGTCTGGCTGATCGACCCGCTCGACGGCACCGCCAATTTTGCCGCGGGCCGGCGGCCATTCGGCATGATGGTCGCGCTCGTCGAGGATGGCGTACCGCTTGCGGGCTGGATCCTGGATCCGGTCAGCGGGCGGCTGTGCCATGCCGAGCGCGGCGCTGGCGCGAGCCTTGACGGCGCTCCCATACGCAGCCGCCCTTCGGGTAGCGCGATGCCKGTCGCGGCGCTGGGCACGCATTTCATGATGCCTGAGCGGCGGTCACGCATTCACGACCTCGCTGCGGATCAGTTCGAGCTGGTTCCAGTCCCGCGTTGCGCGGCGGAAAGCTATCCCCGCCTTGTGCTCGGCCAGGACGATCTGGTGCTGTTCCAGCGCACCTTGCCCTGGGACCATGCCGCAGGCGCCCTGTTCCTGGCGGAGGCGGGCGGTGTCGTCACCGACTGGAACGGCCAGCCATATCGCGTCGGCAGCGGTCACGGAATCCTTGCCGCCGCCGACCAGCGGCTTTGGGCCCTGGGCGCCGAAATATTGCTCGGGCCGGCAGCCGGACTGACCGAAAGAGAAGATTGCCCGTCATGCTGATATCCTGGAAGCGACTGCTCCTCGGCTGTGTCTTCGCACTGCCGCTGGTCCCGGCAGAGGCGGGCGCGCAACTTTCTCCGCCAGTGTCGGCGACCGGCCAGCAAGGCAGCGGTGCCGACGCGATCTCGCGCGGCGCCGCCGCCGGGCAGGTCGCCGTGCCGCAGGCGGAAGTCCGCTCATTCCAGCCTACGGTAATCGAGAGCCGCCCTGCCCCGCTGCTAGCGGAAAGCCGCGCTGATCCCGTGACCCCGAAACAGTCGGCGTCGCCTGTCGCGAATGAGTTCGAGACGTTCGTCTCCGAAGCCGCAGGCAAGCCACTGCGCCGGTTCGGTGCCGAACTGCTGGTGCCCGGTGCACGCGATTTCACTGTGGCGCCCACCACGACGGTCCCGCCGGACTATCGCCTGAACCCCGGGGACGAACTGCTCCTCGGCCTGACCGGATCGGTACAGACCGCCGATCTGAGGCTGACGATCGACCAGGAAGGCCGGATCTTCGTGCCGCGAGTGGGCGCGGTCATGGTGGGCGGCTTGCGCTATGGCGATGTGCGCGATGTGATCGCCCGCCAGGTTTCGCGTCAGTATCGTGGGTTTGACCTTCAGGTTTCAGTAGGGCGGCTGCATGGCATTACCATCTATGTGACCGGCTTCGCCGCGACGCCCGGTTCCTACACCGTCAGCAGTCTCTCGACCCTAGTCAACGCGGTCCTAGCGGCAGGCGGGCCATCCTCCGGCGGCAGCTTCCGCTCGATCCAGCTTCGGCGGGACGGCAAGCTGGTCTCCGACTTCGATCTTTATGACCTGCTGCTCAAGGGCGACAAGACTGGCGACGCAGCGCTGCAGAATGGCGACGTGATCTATGTCGCCCCGGCCGGCGAACAGGTGGCGGTGATCGGCAGCGTCAATCGCGAGGCGATTTTCGAGATCGCGCCCGGCGAAATGCTCAATGACGCGGTCGTCTATGCCGGCGGGGTCAATACCGTCGCCGATGACAGCCGCCTGATGGTGCTCGATTCCCTCGGCAAGTCGGAGTCGGGCTGGCGTGAGGTCACCGCTGTCGAGGCGCGGACCCGCAAGGCGCGGCGCGGAGACGTGATTCGCGTGCTGTCCGATATCGGCATCGCCCGGCCGCTCGATCAGCAATCAGTGCTGGTGACGATCAGCGGCGAAGTGGCGCGGCCCGGACGCTATTATTTCAGCCCCGGCACCAGGCTGGCGGACGTGGTGACCCAGGCGGGCGGCCTCACCACCCAGGCCTTCCCTTATGCCAGCGTGATCACGCGCGAGAGCGTCAAGGCGCAGCAAAAGCTGAGCTTCGACCGCGCGATTAGGGATATGGAGTTGCAGCTCACCACGCAGCCGGTTGTCTCAGCCAATCGCGCGCAGCTCGCGCAGCCGGGCAACCTCGCCTTGGTCCGCTCGATCGTAGACCAGTTGCGATCGCGCGAGCCGAGCGGCCGGCTGGTGTTTGACCTGCCGGTCACTGCGGCCAATCTGCCCACCGACGTGATCGTCGAGAATAACGACACCATCTATGTGCCGCCCCGCCCGGTGACGGTGGGCGTGTTCGGCGCCGTGCCGAGCCCCGCCTCCTTCGCGTATCGCGACGGCAGCTCGATCGGCGACTTCATCCGCTCGGCGGGCGGCGTGCAGAAGTTCGGCGACAAGAGTGAGATCTTCGTGGTGCGCGCGAACGGCACGGTGTTGTCGAACGGCAAGAAGGTGCTGCGGGCGCCGGCCCTTCCGGGCGATCTGGTCTATGTCCCCGTGGATTCCAACCGCGGCGAATTCTGGGCGCGGCTGCGCGACATCACCGGCAGCCTGTTCGGCGGCCTTGTCGGCGCGGCATCGATCAAGGCGCTCGTGGAATGACGATCGTCACCCGCCTGACTGACGCCGTTCGCGAACCCCGCACGCGGCGTCTGGCCTATGCCGCGCTTGCCCTGTTGCTCGCCGTGCTGTGCGTCTTCCCGCGCCCTTATGTCGCCAGGGCGAAGATGGTCCCGCAGGACAGCAACAGCGTCGGTTTGGGTTCTATGATGAACGCGCTCGGCGGGCAGCTCCAGGGCTTTGCCGCGCTGCTCGGCGGCGCCAAGCAGCCGATCGACATGTATCTGGCCATTTCACGCGGCACCGAGGTGACGGACGATGTGATCCGGCGGCTCGGGCTGGTCGGACCGCAGGGTTATGCCAGCATCGACGCGGCGCGGTTGGCCCTTGCCCGCAAGGTCGATGTGCATTCGCTGACCGGCGGCATCGTCGAGGTCGAGGTCCGCACGCACGATGCCGGCAAGGCGCAGGCGCTCACCGCCGCCTATGCGAAGGCGATCAGCGACCGGATCATCGCGCTGGGGCGCGATCGGGTGCGCCGCAAGCGCGCGGTGGTGCAGGACCGCTTCAAGGAAGCAGCCACCCGCGTGACCACAGCGGAAGCAGCGCTCAACAGCTTCCGCCGGCGCAACAATCTGGCCGAGCCGGAAGCGCAGCTCGGATCGGCCCTTTCGCTCCGCGCCGGGCTCGAAGCCCAGCTTCAGGCCAAGCTGGTCGAGCTGGAGACGCTGCAGCGTTTCCAGGGGCCCGACAATCCGCAGCTCCAGTCGGTCCAGTCGGAAGTCGCCTCGATCCGTGCGCAGATCGCGCGCACCGCCGAGGCGAAGCTTGGTGTCACCGGACCCAATGTTGCGGGCCTGTCGCAGGTCTCGGGCGAATACCTCAACCTCTACCGCGACTATCGGTTCGCCCAGGCGCTGTACGAGGTCTATGCCCGGTCATCCGAGGAGGTGGCGGTCGAGACGCTCGCATCCGAGACCGCGTCGGACGTGCAGGTGATCGAGGCGCCGCGTCTCGATGCGGATCGCAAATATAATATCCCCGCAGTCGCGCTGCTCATCCTGACGGTCCTGGCGACGTTGTTCACCGAGATCTACGCGCCCGCGACCGGTATCGACCTGGGCCTGAAGCGCCGCGAGGATGGTACGCAATGACCTCGGCCGAAGGGGCGATCGAGCTCTCGATCGTCATCCCCTGCTACAATGAGGAAGAGAATGTCCAGGCGATCTGCGCTGCAGTGACGGCGGAGGCGGAGCGCCATGTGCAGTCCCACGAGATCATACTGATCGACAATCATTCGACGGACCGCACCCGCCTGCTGATGCGACATCTTTGTACCGAGGATCCCCGCATCCGGGCGATCTTCAACAACCGCAATTACGGCCAGATGCGATCGCCCACCTACGGCATCTATCAGGCCGAGGGCGCGGCGGTGATCGGCATGTGCGCCGATTTCCAGGACCCGCCGGAGATGATCGGCGCGTTCGTCAAGCAATGGCGCGCCGGCGCGCAGATCGTGATGGCGCAGCGGCGATCCGAACGGACAGCACCGCTACTGACGGTCGCACGGCGGCTGGGGTATGGCCTGCTCGGCCGCTATGGCGACTATCCGGTGATCCCCGGCGCGACCGGGTTCGGCCTGTACGATCGGCAGGTCGTCGACACGCTTGCGGCGTGGAATGAGCCCGAACCCTTTTTTCGCGGCATGCTGGTCGAGAGCGGCTTTCGCATGGCGATCGTGCCGTTCGACCGGCCTGAGCGGGCAGCCGGCGAGACCAAGAATAATGTCGCCGCGCTCTATTCCTTCGCCCTGTCCGGCCTCGCCGGATCGGCCAAATCGCTGCTGCGCCTGCCGATCCCGCTTGCCTTTCTGGCGGCAGCCGCAGTCGTGCCGCTTGGGGCGGGAACGGTGGTCGCGGCAATCCTGGGCGGCAGCGCCTGGCCGCTGCTCGGCCTGACTGTTGGCACTGCGATGTTCGCGATCCTCCTGCTGTTCCTCGGCCTGATCGGGGAGCAGATTCGCATGCTGGCGGAACGCAGCCGCAACGTTCCGTTGGTTATCGAACGCGAGCGGCTGAACTTCCCCACAGGCCGTAGCCGGCCGGCGGGCCGGACTTTGGTCCGCCGCCCGTGAGCACGCGCACACGCCTTTCCCTCGTGCCCGAGATCGCGCTGGCACTCGCCGTCGTGGCAAGCGTCACCTGGACGGCCGTGCAGTTTCGCGCGACCGGGTTCCTTCCCCAGCCCTTCGTGTTCGATACCAACGACACCTTCATGGACTGGTTCAACACGGCCTATTGGGCAAACCATCCCGGCGCCTTTTCGGTCTGGCGGACGGTCTATCCGCCCCTCTCCTTCATCTTCCTCGACCTGTTCAGCCTGCCGGGCTGCTATCTCCAGTCGCCCTTTTATGCCCGCGATTGCGACTGGCTTAGCCGCGCGACAATCGTCGGTTTCTACCTGCTCGACGTCGTATTAGTCTGGTGGAGTTTCCACCGTGCCGATCCCCGCACCGCGCCGATGCGCGCGGTTGCGTTTGGACTAGGCCTGCCGCTGCTGTTCACGCTGGAGCGCGGCAACCTGATCCTGGTCACCCTGCCCTGCTTCATCGTCGCGCATGGCCCTCTCGTCCGCTCGGGCGTGTGGCGAGCGCTCGCTGCCGCGGCGACGATCAACTTCAAACCCTATCTGCTGCTCCCGGTGCTGGCCCAAGCGATAAAGCGCGACTGGCGAGCGCTCGAACTGGCCGGGCTCGCCACCATCGCGCTCTATCTCGTCACGCTGGCGCTCGTCGGCAGCGGCACGCCGGGGGAGATCGCAGCGAATACCGCCAATTGGGTGACCTTCCAGGGCGGACAGGTGTGGAACGAGATCCATTACTCGACCAGCTACGCGCCTTTGCTCCAGGTGCGCACCGCACAGATCCCGCTGCTCGACTTCGTGCCCTCGCGCACCGTCGAAAGGATCGAGTGGCTCGTGCCGCTCCTGATCCGCGCAAGCCAGGGTGTGGCCGCACTGGCGCTGGCGGCCGCGTGGCTGCAACCGCGTGCCCTGCCGCCGCATCGCATCGCGACGATCCTGCTCGGCGTCTTTCTCGTTACCCAATCGCCAGGCGGCTATACCCAGACCTTCCTGCTGTTCCTCGTACTGCTCGAGCCATGGCGCGGCGTTGGCCCGATCACCGCGATCGTCTGCGCCTATCTGCTCTGCCTGGTTGTCGACTGGCCGCTATCGACGGTGCTCGACCTCTCGCTCGAAAGCTGGCTCGGCGGCCGGCCGGTGAGCCCGAGCTTCGGCCTCGCCATCGGGCATTTCGTCCGGCCCGGACTGGTCGCGCTGATCCTCTGGTCGCTCGCGCTCGACAGCATCGCCCGCGTGGTCAGCGCGCATAAGCAGTACCGCCCCTCGCTCGGGCTGATGCCGGCATGATCCTCGAACGTGACCTCGACGCAGTGCAAGCCGCACTCGCGCCGCTCTGGTGGCGGCTGTCCGGAGCGCGCGTGTTCATGACCGGCGGCACCGGATTCATCGGCCGCTGGATGCTCGAGGCACTAGCCCGCGCGGATAGCGAGATCGAGGTGACGATCCTGAGCCGCGATCCGGCCGCGTTCACCGCCAGGGCGCCGCATCTCGCCCGGCGCTTTCAGCTGATCAAGGGCGACATCACCGGCTTCGCGCCGCCGGGCGGCAGCTTCACCCATGTGATCCACGCCGCCACTGAGGCCAGCGCTGCACTCAACAATAATGATCCGCGGCGCATGTTCGA
Source organism: Sphingomonas sp. P3_C5 (assembly GCF_056402635.1). Classification (NCBI taxonomy): domain Bacteria; kingdom Pseudomonadati; phylum Pseudomonadota; class Alphaproteobacteria; order Sphingomonadales; family Sphingomonadaceae; genus Sphingomonas; species Sphingomonas sp. P3_C5. The sequence goes on along the minus strand of NZ_JBFUHA010000014.1, from coordinate 7,641 downwards.
CACGATCGTCACCGGCACCCGCCACGCGCTCGACTTCGCCGTCGAGCGCGGCGTCGAACGCTTCTTCTTCCTCAGCTCCGGCGCGGTTTATGGCCCTCAGCCCTGGGAGCTCACCCATGTGACCGAAGACTGGATGGGCGGCCCGGACCCACGCGATCCGCGCTCGGCTTATGGCGAGGGCAAGCGCGCCGCCGAGATGCTCTGCGCCATCTATGGCAAGCAGTTCGGGCTGGATGTCGTCAACGCCCGCATCTTCGCCTTGCTCGGTCCGCTCCTCTCGCTCGATATCCACTTCGCCGCGGGCAATTTCATCCGCGACGCGATCGCCGGCCGGGCGATCCGGGTGGACGGCGCGGGCACTGCCGTGCGCTCCTATCTCTACCCTGCCGACCTGACGGTCTGGCTCTGGACCTTGCTGATCAGCGGCCAGCCCGGCGCGGTGTTCAATGTCGGATCGGAAGAGGCCGTTTCGATCGCCGAACTGGCGCAGCGCACTGCCGCATTGCTCGGTGCGCCAGATGTCGAGATCCTCGGCAAGCCCGATCCCGGCTGGAACCCCGGCCGCTATGTGCCTTCGACCGCGGCGATGCGCGGTGCGCTCGGCCTCTCCCCCACGATCGGCCTCGACGAGGCGATCCGGCGCACCGCGCTCTGGAACGGATGGAAACCATGACTCTGATGAAACTCTCCGACTGGGTGGCCGAGCGGCTCGCCCGGCACGGCATCCAGCATGTCTTCATGCTCACGGGCGGAGGCGCGATGCACCTCAACCACTCGCTCGGCACCCATCCGGGCCTCGCCACGACTTTCACCCATCACGAACAGGCGCTGTCGATGGCGGCCGAGGCCTATTACCGCCTGACCAACCGGCTGGCGGTGGTGAACGTGACCTCGGGGCCAGGGGGCACCAACGCGATCACCGGCGTGTACGGCGCCTGGGTGGATTCGATCGGCATGCTGGTGCTGTCGGGCCAGGTGAAGCGCGAGACCACCGTGCGCGCGACGGGCCTGCCGTTGCGGCAATATGGCGACCAGGAGCTCGACATCGAGGAGCTGATCCGCCCGATCACCAAATATGCGACGATGGTCAACGATCCACAGACGATCCGCTACCATCTCGAAAAGGCGCTCCACCTCGCGACCAGCGGTCGGCCCGGCCCGGTCTGGCTCGACATCCCGCTCGATGTGCAGGCCACGAAGATCGATCCCGATACACTGCCAGGCTTCGACCCTGCGGAGCTGGACGAACCTTGTACCGACACCGACCTCACGGCCGCCGCGGGCGCGATCCTCGACCTGATCCGCGGCGCCGAACGGCCGGTGGTGTTCGCCGGCGGCGGCGTCCGGCTATCCGGCGCTTATGACGATTTCCTGAAGCTGGTCGACAAGCTCGGCATTCCCGTCGTGACCGGCTGGAACGCGCATGACGTGCTCTGGAACGACCATCCGCTCTATGCCGGCCGCCCCGGCACGGTCGGCGACCGCGCCGGCAATATGGTCACGCAGAGCGCTGATCTGCTGCTGGTGCTCGGCAGCCGGCTCAACATCCGCCAGGTCAGCTACAACTGGCAGAGCTTCGCGCGCGAGGCATTCAAGATCTGGGTCGACATCGACCCGGTGGAGCTGCGCAAACCCAATGTCGTGCCCGATATGCCGGTGGTGGCGGATCTCGCCGACCTGATTCCGGCTATGCTCGACCATCCCTATGCCGGCCCCAGTGCCGAGCACGAGGAATGGATGGACTGGGCACGCGAGCGCGTCCGCCGCTTTCCGGTCGTGCTGCCCGAATATCACGACCATGGGCCGCTTCTGCACCCTTATGTCGCGATGGATGCGCTGTTCCGGCAGCTCGGCGAGGACGATCTGGTCGTCACCGGCAATGGCAGCGCCTGTGTGGTCAGCTTCCAGACGGCCGAGATCAAGCGCGGCCAGCGCCTGTGGACCAATTCGGGCTGTGCGACGATGGGCTATGAGCTGCCCGCCGCCATCGGCGTCTGCGCGGCGACCGGCGGCAAACGGCGGGTGATCGCCATTGCCGGCGACGGCAGCATCATGATGAACCTGCAGGAGCTGCAGACCATCGCCGGATACAAGCTGCCGGTGAAGATCTTCCTGATCAACAACAGCGGCTATGTCTCGATCTTCCAGACTCACCGCAACTTCTTCGACGGCGTCGAAGTGGGCGGCGGACCCAAGAGCGATGTGACCTTCCCCGATTTCTCCAAGGTCGCTGGTGCGTTCGGCTTCGGTTATTTCCGGGCGGAGACGCACAACGAACTGCCCGGCGCCATCGCCGCGGCGCTCGCCGCCGAGGGCCCGGTGCTGTGCGAGCTGTTCGTCGACGAGAATGTATCGTTTGCACCCAAGCTCGGCGCCAAGGCCCACCCCGACGGCCGGATCACCTCGCCCGCGCTGGAGGATCTGTCGCCCTTTCTGCCGCGCGAGGTGCTGCGCGAGAATATGCGGATACCGTTATGGGAAGACTCATGACGGCGGCCATGGTCGGCAGCGCCCGGCGCCCGCTGCGCTTCCTTGTGGCGGGTGCGGCGAACACCGCGTTCGGCCTTGGCATCTACCCGCTGCTGCTGTGGAGCTCCGATGCGCTGCACCGCCATTACCTGCTTGCGCTGGGCATCGCGCAGGCCATCAGCCTGTGCTTCGCCTTCACCACCTACAAGCTGGGCGTCTTCAGGACTCGCGGCAATTTCGCGCGCGAATTCGGCAGTTTTTCCAGCTTTTACCTGTTCAACTTCGCGGCCAACTGGGCGGCGCTGCCGCTGTTGGTCGAGCTTGCCGGCCTGCCGCCGGTCCTCGCGCAGCTCGGCTTCACCGCAATCCTGATCGTGGGCAGCTGGTTCTGGCACAATCACGTCACCTTTCGTCGGACGGGAGAAAGCGCATGACCGCGCCCGCCTTTCTGCAGCGTCCCTGCCCGCTTTGCGGCAGCCATGATGCCCGCGCCGAAGTCCATAGCCGGCAGCGGGCCGAGGACATGCGGTTCGATGCGCTGCGGCCCTTCTGGTCCGGGCTGTTCAAGGAGAAACGCTTCTTCTCCTATCATCGCTGCACCGCGTGCGGGCTGCTCTACACACCGATCTTCTTCGATGGTCCGCAGCTTGCCGATCTCTATTCGAGCATGGCGCCCAATATGGATCTCGTCGCGAGCGACGCGATCGCCGCCACACAGCGCGGTTATTTCGAGGCGGCAGCAGCCGAGACACCCCTCGACGGCGGTTATCTCGAGATCGGGCCGGACATCGGCTATATCGTGGCGGAGGCAGCGCGGCGGGGCAGCTTCGACCATTTCTGGCTGTTCGAACCTAACCGCGCGATCCATGACCGACTTCGCGCCGCGGCGGACGGCCGACCCGCCACCGTGCTGCCCGACATGGACGATCTGTCCGCCGTGCCGGACGGCTCGGTCGGCCTGGCGGTCATGGTCCATGTGCTCGACCATCTGCTCGATCCGCTCGCGATCCTCACCCAGATCCGGGCGAAGCTGCGCCCGGACGGCACGTTGATGATCGTCACGCATGACGAACAGTCGCTGCTCCGCCGCCTGATGGGCGTGCGCTGGCCGCCCTTCTGCCTGCAGCATCCCGAGCTCTACAATCCGGCGACGATGCGTGCGCTGCTCGCCCGGGCCGGTTACGCCAATGTCGCGGTCGAACGCAGCCGCAACCACTTCCCGATCGACTTCCTCGCGCGCCAGGCGGCATGGACGGTCGGCGTGAGGTTGAACCGCATGCCGCTGCCTGCGGTTTCGATCGGCCTGCGCCTTGGCAATATGCTGACCCTGGCGCGCGCGCCCGCTCAGGCGGCCGAACGGGTGCCGGACCTGCTTGCGATGGCTTGATAGGCGGCGATTTGGGCGCGTGTGACGACCCGCGCGTCCGCGCCGCCTGCAACCGCCTTGTGCCAGCTCACGATCCAGTCGAGCGCTTGGTCGAGCGTCAGGCTGGGACGCCAGCCAAGCGCCGCCCGCGCCTTGGAGCAATCGAGCCGCAGCAACCCCGCCTCGTGCGGGCGTGGACCAGTGTCGCGCAATGCCTCAGCCCCGCCGCCCCAGGCCGCGCGCATCCGCTCGACGATCCACGATACCGGCCGCGCGTCGTCGTCGGACGGGCCGAAGTTCCAGGCATCGGCGAACTGCCTTTCACCGGCGAGCAGCCGCTCCGCGATCATCAGATAGCCGCCCAGCGCCTCGAGGACATGCTGCCACGGCCGCACCGCATCGGGCGCGCGGATCAGCGGTGCGACGCCCGCCTCAAACGCGCGGACCAGATCGGGGAGCAGCCGGTCGGTCGCCCAGTCGCCGCCGCCAATGACATTGCCCGCGCGGACCGAGGCGAGCAGTGGGCCGCCATCCGCAAAGAAGGACCGGCGCCACGCCGACACGACCAGCTCGGCCGCGCCCTTGCTGCTGCTATAGGGATCATGTCCGCCCATTGGGTCGCTCTCGCGATAGGGCCAGATCCATTCGCGGTTCTCATAGCATTTGTCGCTGGTGACGCAGACGATCGCCTTCACGCCCGGCGTGTGCCGCGCCGCCTCGAGCAGGTGCACCGTACCCATCACATTGGTCGCATAGGTCTCGACCGGCTCGGCATAGGACAGTCGCACCAGTGGCTGCGCGGCGAGATGGAAGATCACCTCGGGCCGAGCGGCGTCGACCACTGCGCGGACGGCCGCCAGATCGCACACATCGCCTTCTACGTGCCGGATGATCCTCGCGATCCGTGCCGCCTCGAACAGGCTCGGCTCGGTCGGCGGCGCCAGCGCAAAGCCGGTAACCTCAGCGCCCATCGCGTTCAGCCACAGGCTGAGCCAGCTGCCCTTGAAGCCGGTGTGGCCCGTGACGAGGACCCGGCGGCCAGTCCAGGCGCCGCTCACCAGCGCTTCCAGGGCGCGTTTCCGGCCCTCCACAATTCGTCGAGATGGATCTTGTCGCGCAGCGTATCCATCGGCTGCCAGAAACCGTCATGCCGGTAGCTCATCAGCTCCCCGCGCCGCGCCAGCTGCTCGAGCGGCCCGGACTCCCACACCGTCTCCGGCCCATCGACCAGATCGAGCACCGAAGGATCAGCGACGAAGAAGCCGCCGTTGATCCGCCCGCCGTCCCCGGCCGGCTTCTCGCGGAAGTCGGTGACAAGGTCGCCATCGAATTCGAGCGCGCCGAAGCGGCCGGGCGGCGTGACCGAGGTGATCGTGGCCCGGTGGCCATGCGCCTTGTGGAAGCGCACCAGCTCGCCGACGTCGATGTCCGCCACGCCGTCACCATAGGTGAGGCAGAACGGCTCATCGGGATCGAGATAGTGGCGGATCGCCGCCAGCCGGCCGCCGGTCATTGTCTCGGCGCCGGTATCGACCAGGGTGATGCGCCACGGCTCACTGCGGGCGAAGTGCACCTCCATGCCGTTGCCGCCGCGCAGGTCGATCGTCACGTCKGAGGTGTGCAGGAAATAATTCGCGAAATACTCCTTGATCAGATAGCCCTTGTACCCGAGGCAAATGACGAAGTCGTTGAATCCGGCCGCGGAATAGATCTTCATGATGTGCCAGAGGATCGGCATGCCGCCGATCTCGACCATCGGTTTCGGCCGCACATTGGTTTCTTCGCCGAGCCGGGTGCCCAATCCGCCAGCCAGGATTACGGTTTGCATCGTCGCTCCACGTCATGTCTTCGATAGCATGACGAAATCGATCGCCCAGGCCCGTAACGGGCGACCCCTCCGATGGGCCGAATACGGTACGTTGCTGTTGATTCTCGGGGTGGCGGCGGGCTTGCGTATCTACGGCGTGGGCTTCGGCCTGCCGGCGCTCAACGATCCCGACGAGCCGCTGTTCGTGATGACCGCGCTCGAGATGCTCCGGAACCACAGCCTCAATCCGGGCTGGTTCGGCCATCCCGGCACGACGACGCTCTATTGTCTCGCACTGATCAGCCTTGCAGTAGGCGGTCTCGGCATCGCCACGGGGCACTTCGCCGACGGTCATGCGCTGATGGTGGCTGCCTATGCCGATCCCGGCATCATATTCCTGCCGGGACGGCTGTTCATTGTCGCATGCGGCGTCAGCTGCGTCTGGTTCACCTGGTCGCTTGGCAGGAAACTCGGCGGCGTGAGGCTGGGGCTCATGGCCGCAGCGTTCCTGGCGGTGAATGCAGTCCACATCCATTACTCGCAGATCATCCGCACCGATGTGCAGGCCACCGTCTTCATGCTGCTGTGCACGCGATCGGCGGTGGCGATCGTGCAGGATGGACGCCCGCGCGACTATCTGCTCGCGGGCCTCTGGGCCGGCCTCGCCTGCGCGACCAAATGGCCCGCGGCGATCATCGTGCTCAACCCCTTGTGCGCCGGACTGTACCGGGTCTCGCTCGATCGGCGCGAATGGCGCCGCCTGGCACTGCTCCCCGCCGCTGCGCTCGCTGCGCTCCTGATCGCATCGCCCTATCTGTTGCTCGACTACCCGACGGTGATCCGCAACCTGAGCGGGGAAGCCCGTTCGGTCCATCCGGGCGCAACGGGCGGAGGCTTCCTCGTCAATCTTGGCTGGTACGTCGCTCATCCGCTGCTGGTGTCGTTCGGCGCGCTGGGCCTCGCGCTGGTCGTGGCCGGAACTTTGGGCACGCTGACCCGTCCGCGCACGGCGATGGCGATCCTGCCCGGCGTGATCGCTTTCCTGATCGTCATCGGAGCACAGGCCTTGCTGTGGGAGCGCTGGATCGTGCCGATGCTGCCGTTCGCAGCGCTCGCAGCGGGGGCGGCGATCTGCTGGTTGGCGGATCGCCTGCGCGTGCATCTGAAGCGTCCGCTGCATTTTCTCGAAGCGGCGGCGGCGATCCTGCTGATGATCCCGATGCTCCAGGCAACGCGCACGAGCGCTATCGAGCGCGCGCAGGACACGCGCCAGGTCGCGAGTGCGTGGGTGCGCGCCAATGTCGCGCCTGGGAAAAGCATCGTGGTGGAGCATGCCGCCTTCGATCTGCTCGGAGGACCGTGGCGCTTCCTGTTCCCGCTCGGCTCGGCCGGATGCGTCGATGCGCGCGACATCCTGTCCAAACGAATCCGCTATTCGCGCGTGGAGGTGTTGCGATCGGGGCGGGCCGTGGTCGACCTGGCGCATGTGGACGTGGCGCAGCTTTCAACCTGCCGCGCCGATATTGCGGTCCTCACCCATTATGACGGCTACCGGGCCGATGCCGTGCACTTCCCCGCCGAACTGGACCGGTACGCACACCTGCTGCGCGGGGGCAGACTGCTCGCCGTCATCCGACCGATACCCGGCGCGCGGACGGGACCGGTGGTGCGGATCGTGGAATTGTCTCGAGGGCAAGTGCACCCGCCCATAGGCCGGCGGAAGTGAATTGGGGGCGGGACCCCGGTCAATCCGCATTCCACGTGGCGATCGAGGCCGATGTTGGACGTGTGACATAATTCAGGTGGGGTTTGGGCGGTCGCGTTGGAGTTTCACGAGGGGGAATGCGCGAAATGGCGTCTGACGTGTTGGAGAATTTTGTCATGCCTGTCGGGGGTATCGGGGGGATCTGTACAGAACATTGTACAGATCGGCGGGTGCGACAAAAAGGTGCGGTAACCCCTAAGCGGCTTTGGGCTTGGGCCCGCGCTTGCCGCTTGC